>NZ_JBXAFA010000003.1:389331-545802 GCF_058792515.1 Pseudomonas sp. MT92 | reverse complement strand
CCGGCGGACGGATGCTTCCATCTCCGCCCGATTGACCAGATGATCAATGCCACGCTGGCCTATAGCCTCGCCGTGCAATGCTTCCCAGGTTTGCCCGTGGAGTCTGGCAATGGTGCTCTGATGTTTTTGCCACAACACTGCGCCCAAGGCGTCCTGCAGGTTGACGGCGGCTCGCGCATAGGGATCGCTTGTCGCGGCCTTGCGCCAATGGGCCTCATCGCCATGGATCGGCGGGCCGTCATGGTCACGCCGGATGCGCAGATACTCTTCAAGGGCGGCCTGCTGCGCGGCGTCGGTGACTTCTATCAGGGCTTTGACATCGGCATCGCGGGTGGCCAGCGCCTCAAGGCGCGCCGGTGTCACCTCGTACAAGGACTGGATGTAGGCACCGGTGAGGTACTGGCGCTGGGCCGCGTCGTCGGCGCTCCACTGCTCGATCCAGTCCGCGACGTTCAGTTGGGCGCTGGCCAGATCGCGCATCACGCCAAAGTCATCGCGCAAGACCAGGAACAGGCAGTCGTTCTGATAACTCCCCAATACCTGACTGGTGAGTGCTTCGATCACCGTGGCCTTGAACAGCGGCCTGTCTTCCCAAACGTAAGGCTGGCGCTCTTGCGGATGGGCGCCCTCAGGCAATGACTCGTGGCCCTGGGCGGGCGCGTCCGCTTCCGCAACCTCGGCCAGCCAGGTTTGGGCCTGGCGCCGGCTCAGCAAATCGGCGCCGCCCCGGTCCGGACAGGCTTTGGCCAGCTCGATGCGTTGCATCAAGCGCTCACGCTCGGCGGCGTCCTTGAGCACTTGCGAACACTTGTAGGCCGTCCACTGGATTTCCGAATAGCTGGCAAACAAGGTGTGTTGCCGGGCGAAGACCAAATGAGGCTCGCCAACCGACGTGGTGCGCGTATCGCCCGCCACTTCCGGGCCCTGCCACAACAGCTTGCTGATCTGCCCCTGCTCGACGCGGTATTCATGCAGGTAGCCGGTGCCGTTGTCGATGATGTACAGGTAACCGTCGCGCAGCAGGCGTATGCCCAGGGGCTGGCTGTTCAGCTTGAACGGCAGGGTCAGTTCGGATGAAGGGTCGAGGTGCTCGACCAGTCCATAGCGCAGCGGCAGCAACTGCACTTTTTCGCTCATCAAGGGGCACAGGCCGATGGGCGAACGGATGTCTTGGGCGCTCTTGGCCATGGCGGCAATGTTGGCCGCGCCTCGGAGCGGTGGTTGGGCTGTCACGGCACGTCTCCCGGTAGCTGGGTCGAGCGCTCATGTGCCAGCTCCGCTGCACGTTGCACGCGGCTCAACGGTGATTGTTGGGTCGACACCGTCAGCAGTTCGACGATGTCCGGGTGATCGCTCAATGGCTGGCCGGATAGATAGGCATATACATTGGCGTAGAGGGTGATTTCCTGCTCCGAGGTGAAGCCGAGCCGATGCGCCTCCCGCGCTGTTTTTTCGGCAAACTGCAGGCGCTCCCGGTCTGGGCAGGACGCCATGAAACCGGGGAAATAACGCTGCAGGTGATCGTTGAGGTCGAGTACCACATGATGAAACTGCGCCTCTTCCAGGGCCGTGAGTTCCTCCTCGGTCAACCGATAGGTATCGCTGCTGTCTGGCGCGGGGAGATCCGGACGCTGATGTTGTAGCCAGGCGGCCTGAAGACCATCCGGCAGACACAGGTACTGGACGGGGCCGAACCAGCGCGCACTGTTGGCTTGCCGTGCAAGGTCGAACAAATGATGCATGACGGCTGGGTCGGCGATGCGTGGCATGACCTCCCCCGCGCTCGGGTGCTTGACGGTCAGGAGATGACGCCAGTGCTTTAGAAGCGTTGACACATCGGCATCGCTGAACAGCAAAAAACCCCACTCCAGTGCTGCGTTTTCCTGAAAGTGAGCCAGCACAGGATCGTCTGCGCCGTTGAGGGTGACCAGACGCGGTGAAATATCCGCCAGTTCCTGCCAGCGCGTACCCTGGTAGAGGCCATGGACCGGGTTATCCCAACGGCTCAGACGTTGCGGCAGGTTGGGGACACTGACACCGTCCAGAAGCAGGTACGCCGATACAGACCATGGCAAATCATCCGGCAATGGAGGTAACTCAAGCATTGTCTTCACCTATTTGCTGTTGGGCGGCTTCACAAACTGCGCAGATTGGTTGTCTGGCCATCAGGGCCAGACGCTGCGTGCGGGGTAACAAGGGCACTTGCAGGGCGGATGCGGTTGTTGGAGCAGCGGACAGCGGTGGTAACCCCGCCATCGGCACACCGCCCTCGACAATGGCCACACTGCTGAAGATCCCGCCCGAATGGATCACGAGGTGATGGCCGCCGGCCGACAGCGTCAGGCTCGCCTCGGCATCGATCACCACCTGGCTGGCGGTGACCCGCGCCTGTGGACCGGCCTGGATCACCCAGGTGCCTTCAACCGTGGTACTGCTGTTGCTGCCGACGTTGAGCAGGTCGTGGGTGCCGATGACGGTGCTGCGCATCCCGTCGGTGGTGTGCCGTTCATCCGCCTTGATCAGGCTGGTGCTGTTGGCGTCAACCTGCTCGACGCGGTTGCGGCGGATCAGGCTGTGGCTGTCATTGAGGATCAGTTGCTCGACATCGCGCTCGGCCCGCAGGTAGATTTTTTCCTGACCGGCGCGGTCTTCGATCATCAGTTCGTTGTACCCACCGGTGTGCGGCGAACTGTGGCTGCGCAGCACGGTTCGAGTCTTGTGCTCGGGCAAGGGATAAGGCGCGGACATGACCTTGTTGGCCACGCAGCCGGTGATCAGCGGTTGATCCGGATCGCCCTCCAGAAAAGTCACCACGACTTCCATGCCGATGCGCGGCAGGGTCACCGAACCGAAGTTTTCCCCGGCCCAACTCGATGAAACGCGGATCCAGCAGCTGCTGCGTTCACTGTTGAATTCGGCACGATCCCACGGGAACTCGCACTTCACCCGGCCGAACTCATCGCAGTAGATTTCTTCGTGTTCAGGCCCGGTCACCCGCGCCGTCTGGCTGACCAATGGAGCGCGGCGCGGCGGCAGCGGTGGACGGAAAACCACCTGCGCGGGGATCACGCGGAACGTGTTGCGATAGCCTTGGGTGAAACCGTCGGCGGCCTTGACGTCAGGGGTGACCGCCTCTTCGAGCACATTGGGTTGTCGGCCATCGTGGGAAACACTGAGCAACAGCCACAAGTCGTTGCACTTTTCCCGGGGGTGGTCCGTCAGGCCGAACAGATGGCCGCAACGCAGGCGTGGCTGATCGCTCTCACCCTCGCCCAGTTCATAGTCGCTGCGATGCCGCTCCAGCGCCTGACGGGCAAGGTGGTCGCCGCGCTTTTCGTTCCCCAGCAACAACGGGTAACGATAATCCTCCAGTTCCGGGGTGGATTCGGCGCTGAAACGGCTTTCGAGCAACAGGCTCGGGCGTTTCAGGTCGTAGTCACGCCGGGTGACGGTACTGGTGCGCGTGCCGGTACGCACGCTGAAGCGGCTGACCACCGGATGCTCGGCCACCATGCCGCAGTCCTGCTGATAAGACGTGGCCCCGAGTTTGGGCAGGAACACCTGATCATCGGTGAACACCAGCAAATGACCGTCCGCCGAGTGCTGGTGATGCCACGCGATGCCGTCCTCGGCGCACAGGCGCTGGAGGAACGTAAAATTGTCCTCCCCGTATTGAGTGCAATACTCGCGCGACGCGCTGGTGCTGACATGGAAGGCAAAGGCATCGGCCTGAATGCCATGGCCCTTGAGCACCTGGGTGATGATCTGCGGCACGTTCATACCCTGAAAAATCCGCTGGTCGTGACTGAACTGCAAATAGTGCAGCGCCGGCACCAGGGTCAGGTGATAGCGAGTCAGGCGTTTACCCGACTCGCCCATCAGCACATCTTCGATATGCCCATGTATGCCTTCGCCATCAAGGCCGAATTGCAGAAACGCGGGTTGGCCGAGCAAGCTTTCCAGATCGAAGTCCGGGTACTCGCTGACCAGTTCAATGTGGAGGCTGTAAAGCGTGCTGATGGCTTCAGTGCCCTTGAAGGCCAGCACCTTGAAGTCGTGACGGATAGCAGGAATCTGCAACACGAAATGCGCTGCATTGGCCGACCGGAACATACGCTTATCCTTAAGCAAAGGAGGAAAAGAGCGCGATGTCCAAACCGTCCCTGGTTCGTGCTCGCGAAAGCTGGCGGGCACACTAGCAAGGCAAAAAACAGATGAATGTAGGAAGCGTCTTTAAAGCCGGAAGGAAGCTTCCTATACAAAAATATCCGTTTAGAAAAAAACCACGTTTACCGTGGTTTTTGGTGAATTAAAATTTTTCGCCTTCGGCAGTTCCTTGGCAATTGCGAAGTTGGAGATGTCCGGGAATCTACGCCAATGCCTTGGGCAAACGATGATCGGCAAAAAACGCCTTGCCCTTGCCGATGCGATCGGATGCCTTGGGCATATTTACCGCTTGGGTATCCTGGGCATCGACATACCAGTAGCAATGACTGACGGCCCGGGTGATGCCGACGTAGGCCAGCCGCAGGATTTCGTCCTTCTGCGCGGTGTCATAAGGCTCGCTGTCACCGGCCTTGCCCAGGCCCGCCATGCGGTAGACCTGATTCTTGTACGGTGAACTGGTCAAGTGCTGACAATCGCCGAGCAGGAATACGGCATCAGCCTGCAAGCCCTTGGCGCTGTGGTAGGTCAGTTGCTTGAGGCGCCGTGCTTCATACGGCAAGCTAGAATCAACATTAACTACAGACTGAATATGCTGCTCTATCAATGACTTATCGCTACTTTTTCGATAAAGCATCAAGATTGAATCACCCTTGCGGTAATGCTCCATCAGGCACGCCGCCATGGCCTGATCATCACGGTCGAGCACCTTGACGGGCCACAAGTCCTTGGGCTCGCCGCTGGCCTTGGCCTTCTTGCCCGGAATTGCTGGCGCGGCACGAACGATGTGTTCAGCGGCGTCGATGATGTGTTGGTGACTGCGATAGTTGTCGCTGAGCATGACCCTGGTGGTGCCTGGCGACGAGAATTCCTTGTTGAACTCCATGAAATAGCCAGGTGAACTACCGCGCCAACCGTAGATCGACTGCCAGTCGTCCCCCACGCAGAGCAAGGACGAGCGCTGCGCTCCGCGGCCCACATGCATGGCCGGCCCCCGACGGCGGATCTCGGCCAGACTGGCGCGAATCCAGGAGACGATTTGCGGCGATACGTCCTGAAATTCGTCGATCATTAAATGTGACAAGGGTCGCAACAGCTCGTCACTGAGCAGTTTCAGGTTTTCCGGGGAATGTTCGCTGAACAAGGCAAACATTCGGTTGTAGGTCATGATCGGCGGCTTCTGGTCGAGCAAATGGTCTTCCAGCGCACGCCAGTACAGACTCAATGCCTCGAAGAAAAACCGGTCCGGGTCGTCCTTGGCAAAGCTCATCTGGCTGACTGCGTTCGGCACATCCAGGCCGAGGTTCTCGATAAACCCGGCGGCGGCGACAAAGCAGTCCAGCAACGGCGCGGAAGTAAGCTCACCCTTGACCTTGTAATCAAAACCCGGCCCGGCACTGGCGTCGCCGGCCAACGCAGCCAACACACGCCTGGATGATTCGTAACTATCAAGCCAAATCAATGGCTTACGACAGAAAGCTTGAAACAGTGTGCGCTTTACTGCCCATTCCGCACGAACCGTCAATTTGGCGTTCGGGCGGCTGACCTGGGGGTTTTCCCCAGGATCGAAGCCCAGCATCACCCAGGCGTCCAGGGACGGAATGTAGCCATGGCAATGGAAAGTCGAGCCGTTGATATCGAAGGTCTGGCGATTCGGCTCAATGCCTTTGATTGGCCAGGCGCGCGCCCTGAACCACAAGTCTTCCACCGTGTCGCACAGTTCCTCGTCACGCTTGGCAGCCAGCTCGGTCACCGCCATGCGTTTTTGTACATCAGGGTGATCACGCTCCAGCTCCTTGAGCTGCAGGGCGTGGCGCGACAGCGGCTTGATCAATTCGCGAAAACGCTCATCACGCTTATGCAAGGCGTGAAAACAGGCGTTCAGTTGCTGACGCTGGGCGTCATTGATGCGCAGGTCAAATGGATTGCTGTCTGCGTCCTCCTCGCCGTTTTGTGCACGATGACTGAGGTTCTCAAAGGCTTGCAGGCGTTCGAAGCCTGGCAAACTGCGGACCATCGGCAGGATCCGCGAGTGGAAGGTCCGTACCAGATCGCGAGCGTCCTTGAAGGTGAGCGAACGCCCCCAGAGAGCAAACAGTTCGATCAACTTGTTGATGAAGTCCTTGCGTGACTCTCGGGTGAAGGTCACCACGGTCATCGAGCTCAGCTCGAAGCCCAGATAATGGCTCAGCAGCACGATCCGCAGCACCAGGGTCGTCGACTTGCCCGCGCCCGCGCCGGCGATTACCGAAGTGGTCGGTGTGTCGCTGAAGATCATTTTCCACTGGGCCGCGCTGGGCTGGGCATGAGGCGCAAGCAGTCGCGCGACATCGGCCTTCATGCGCTTCTTCACCTCGGCGTTCAGCGGCAAACGCCAATCGTCGAACAAGTGATCGTCGATAGTGGGGGGACGATGTTCGGTCGAGCGCGAGTCGCGAATCAGCAGGACCTGTCGCCCCTCTTCCAAGCCTTCGAGCTTGCCTTCCTTATAGCCGTAGTCCACTCCCGCCATGTGCCCGCTGCGGAAGCCGTCAGCCTGACCGTGCAGCCAGGACGCTCGGTGTTGCGCACGCAACCGCGTCAAGCCGTGACCAAAGAATCGGGCGGCCAGGCGCTTGAGCAGCGGCATCTCGGCCAGAGGACGTAGTTCAGGCGGAAGATCGGGGGTGTGTTGCGGCACGCGGACGGACTCCAGGGTGTGAGGCTGTTGAGGGCTATGGTGTCTGCATTTGCCGTCGAGTTCTAGTGAATTGCTTATGACTCATTAGCTTATGCGATGAACTGAAGGTGAGATGAGAATGTTTTGAGGGTCGAACTTATCAGCCATTTCGATTGTTATGCGGCATTTTTTACGCTTTTTATCGATGCTTGCCTGATGGATGATGCCCGTCATCAACCACCGGTCTCGCTTCATGGCCCAGGCCTGCCGCCCCATGACGAACCTTTCAGGAGACGATCATGCTTGAACTCAGACCTTTTAACTCGCTCGGTGGCGCTCACCACGGCTGGTTGGATGCCCATCACCATTTTTCGTTCGCCGAGTACCATGACCCCAAACGCATGAACTGGGGCAACCTGCGGGTCTGGAACGACGACGTAATCGCCCCTGGCACCGGTTTCCCGCAACATCCACATCGCGACATGGAAATCATCACCTATGTCCGTGAAGGGGCCATTAGCCACCAGGATAACCTTGGAAACAAAGGTCGCACTGAAGCCGGTGACGTACAGGTCATGAGCGCTGGCACCGGGATTGCCCACAGCGAGTACAACCTGGAAGCGACGCCCACCAAGATCTTCCAGATCTGGATCATTCCCAACGAATCCGGCCTGGCGCCGTCCTGGGGCGCCAAGCCGTTCCCTAAAGGCCAGCGTGAAGGTTTCGTGACCCTGGCCAGCGGCAAGGTTGGCGACGATCAAAGCTTGCGCATCCGTGCCGATGCACGGCTGGTGGCGGCCAACCTCAAGGCCGGCGAAACCGCTGAATATCACCTGGAGAACGGTCGTCGCGCCTACCTGGTGCCGGCAACTGGGATCATTGAAATCAATGGGTTACGCGCACAAGCTCGAGACGGTGTTGCGGTCGCGCAAGAATCCGTATTGCGGGTAACGGCCATCGAGGACAGCGAAATCGTGTTGGTGGATCTGGCTTGATCCAATAAACGCCGGGCAAAAAAAGGGGCGACCGTGATGGTTGCCCCTTTTTTATTTTCTGCCTGTCCATTTGTGGTGAGGGGGCTTTCCCCCTCACCACAGGTCCCTCAATCACTTGGCGGAGATGGCGCCATCCACCAACGTTTGAGCTTCGGCCACCAATTGCTTGAGGTGTTCGTCGCTGACAAAGCTTTCCGCGTAGATCTTGTAGATGTCTTCCGTGCCCGACGGACGCGCCGCGAACCAGCCGTTCTCGGTCATGACCTTCAGGCCGCCGATGGCCTGGTCGTTCCCCGGAGCGTGGCTGAGGATGCTCTGGATCGCCTCGCCCGCCAGTTCGGTGGAAGTCACCTGCGCCGGCGACAGCTTGCTCAACAGGGCTTTCTGTTCCGGGTTGGCCTTGGCATCGACCCGCACCGAGAACGGTTCGCCCAGTTCATCGGTCAAGGCACGGTAGGCCTGGCTTGGATCGCGACCCGTGCGAGCAGTCATTTCTGCCGCCAACAGGGCCGGGATCAGGCCATCCTTGTCGGTGCTCCAGACGCCACCGTCCTTGCGCAGGAACGAGGCACCGGCGCTTTCTTCGCCGCCAAAGCCCAGAGAACCGTCGAACAGACCATCGGCAAACCATTTGAAACCAACCGGCACTTCGTACAGGCGACGGCCCAGGCGCTTGGCCACGCGATCGATCAAGCCACTGCTGACCACGGTTTTACCCACGGCGGCATCGGCACGCCATAGCGGGCGGTTCTGGAACAGGTAGTCGATCGAGACCGCGAGGTAATTGTTCGGCGCCAGCAGGCCGCCGGACGGCGTGACAATGCCATGGCGGTCGTGATCCGGATCGCACGCGAATGCCACATCGAAACGTTCTTTCAGGCCGATCAGGCCCTGCATCGCGTAGCTGGACGATGGGTCCATGCGAATCTGGCCGTCCCAGTCGACGGTCATGAAGCGGAAGGTCGAATCGACCTGTTTGTTCACCACCTCCAGGTCCAGACGGTAGTGTTCGGCAATCGCCGACCAGTAGCGCACCCCTGCTCCACCCAGCGGATCGACACCCAGACGCAGCTTGGCGTCGCGAATGGCATCGAAGTCGATCACGTTGATCAGATCGGCGACATAGGTATTGAGGTAGTCATGACGATGGGTGGTGCTGGCCTTCAGTGCCTGTTCGTAACTGATGCGCTTGACGCCGGCCAGCTTGTTGGCCAGCAGCTCGTTGGCCTTGGCTTCGATCCACTTGGTGATGTGGGTATCGGCCGGGCCGCCATTGGTCGGGTTGTATTTGTAGCCACCGCTTTGCGGTGGGTTGTGGGACGGCGTGATGACGATACCGTCGGCAAGCCCCGAAGTGCGTCCGCGGTTGTAGCAGAGAATCGCGTGGGAAATCGCCGGGGTCGGCGTGTATTCGTCGCCTTCGGCGATCATCACCGTCACCCCATTGGCGGCGAGCACTTCAAGGGCGCTGGCACCGGCCGGGGTGGAGAGCGCGTGGGTGTCGATGCCGACAAACAGCGGGCCATCGATGCCCTGGGCTTCGCGATACAGGCAGATCGCCTGGCTGATCGCCAGGACGTGCCATTCGTTGAAACTCAGGTCGAACGAGCTGCCCCGGTGCCCGGACGTGCCGAAGGCGACGCGCTGGGTGGAGATCGAGGCGTCAGGCTGGCCCGTGTAATAAGCCGTTACCAGTCGCGGGATGTCGACCAACAATTCTGCCGGTGCCGGTTTACCCGCAAAAGGACTGAGTGTCATGCAAAACCTCTGGAATAGAGTGGTTCAGGGATAGGAGCGCAGTTTACTGGCAGTTTGACCATAGTGCGATGGGATCGATCCATCAGTGTGGCTGATGTTTTGCCGCCCTGCTTACTCGATTGCTTCCAGGCGCAAAGCGTCCCCCAGCAAGCCCAGCGCTTCCGCCAGGTCCTGTTCGCCTCCAAAGGTGTGGCTCAAACGCAAATGTTGTGCGTGCAGCCCCTGGAGGCTGAACAGCTCTCCTGGTGCAATCACCACCTGGTGCTTGAGCAGGCGTTGAAAAACCCGACGCACATTGACCCGGCGCGACGAGTTCACCCAGATGGTTGCACCACCGTGCGGCTCGACGAACTGCAACGCATCACCCATCCGCTCCTGCAGCAGCTGGGTCATCTGCGTCTTGCTGTCCTTGAGCCGCCGTCGCAGTACCTGTAGATGCTGATCCACGCGTCCATTGCCGTACAAACGGGCAATGGCTTTCTGGCGGATCGGCGAAAGACGGAAGGCGCGCAACAGAAAATGCCGTTGCAACTCATCTCTCAGATGGCGCGAAAGCAGATAACCGTAGGGTGCTTCGGGGCCGATGATTTTTTCGAAGGTGGAAAACACGATCAATCGTTCGACAGGCAACAGGTCGCGAAAACGCAGACCCTCCGGCTCGAAACCCAGCTCACCGTAACAATCGTTTTCCAGGACCTGGCAGTCATACCGCTCCAGCAGTTGTGCGATGGCTTGGCGGTTGTGATCCGGGGCCCGGCTGCCTCGGGGCATGTTCAGGCCGGAGGACACCATGACCAACCGCACCGATTCGCTTTCGAGCAGGTCCTTCAGACGCAGGATATCCAGCTCGCCGTCAGCCAGCACCGGCCATTCGATCACCCGCACGCACGCCTCCTGAAGCAAGCGCAACAGCGCCCAGTCGCACGGCGACTCGACCACTACCGTAGCGTCCCTGAGGCACAACACGGTGATCAGGATTTCCAGCACGCCCCGAAGATCGGCGCCGATGTAAACATCATCGGCGTGCCAGCACCGCACCGGCGACGAGGTGTAGCGCGCGGCCAGGGCGGTGCGCAATTCCAGTTCGCCACAGGGTTGTGACGACGGTTGCGGCTGGCGTGGATATTGGCGCAGCAGCTCTCTTTCCAACAGCAACAACGGGCTGTCGAGTGACTGTAGCGATGCGGGCTCGTCAGCACTCAGGTTCAGCGTGCCAGGGCGTCGCGCATTGCTGTAGACCATTTCCAGCAGGTCGTCGCCACTGTAGAGCGTGCTGATGGACGGCACCGGCATTGCGTAATAACCGGATTTGGCCAACGAGTAGACGCGCCCTTCCTTCTCCAGCAGCGAGTAGGCGTACTGAATGGTCGAGATCGATACGTTCAGGCGCTGGGCCAGTTGGCGCAACGATGGCAGGCGAACGCGCGCATCAGTGGCATGCTCGCTGATCAGGCTGGTCAGATAGCGGTACACCGCCTGATACGCAAAATCCGTTTCCCGCGGCCCTTTCATGGGAGGTGGCCGATAACGAGGCGTCTGAATCTCACTTTCACCGACCCGCCGACCATTCACTCGTCACGGGGGCGGCGCTTTCGCTGCCCTCAATGATCGGCGGCGTGTCGGCACCTGCCGACTCGCCCGCCCAGCCCTCATGGGCGGATACCGATTTCATGTGGTACAGCTTACCGATCAGGCTGACCGGCAAGCCGCTGACATCAACCATCCATTGCATGACCTGCTCGGCGACCGGTTGCCCCTGCATGGCCCGGTGCAGGTCGGGCATGGCCACGAGCATGCCGGGGTGGCACTGACGCAGGAAGCGCTCAAGGTTTGCGCCACTGTCGACGAAAGGCGCAAACAGCAGACACAGCAGTTGTGCCTCGCTCAAGCCAAGATTGCGCTGGATCTCGGCCGCCGTACGCGCGCGTAGCTCAGCCAGCGTCGCCGGGTTGCCGAAGGTTTCCACCGCCTGCTCGCACAGGCGCTCCGGCAGTTGTTTGCGGCGCATCATCACCAAGGTGCGCTGCAGGTATCGGGCGACGCCCTCCTCATAGGTTTGCCCCTGCACGAAGCAGGCTTGCAGCCCTCGAACGTGCGCCAGAACGTCAAGACTCACGTATTCATTCTCGCTGAGCTGAGTCGACAACTCGTCCGCCTGGAGACCGAGAAACTCGGTCAACAATGGCCAACGGTCTTCCAGATTGTTGACCAGAATGTCGTGAATATTGATGAACGCGGTACGCCGACAGGTTTCAAACTGATCGGCCGGACGCCAGGGTGCCTGGCCGTGCTCGCCATATAACGCGCGGAAGCAGTCGCCTCCCAATTCGTCCAGCAAAGCGAACAGGCCGTCGTAACCCGGCTGGACATGGCTCAATGGCTCAAGTCCGGCTTTCGCGATGGCACGTCTCAACCCTTCGATAAATTGCTTCTGTTGGCGAAGCGCGTCGCCGCTGACCAAAGCATCGACGCCATGGTTCCAGCGGGCAATTTGCCCATAGAACTCGCCGGTGGCCAGATAGCCGTCGTCCCATAGATCAAGCGGCTGATCCCATACACGACGATGGCCAATCATCAACTGGTTCATTCGATGGGACTCGCGCCCGGCCCTGGACGTCGGTGCCACGTGATCGAACGGCAGGACTTCCCTGTTATCGACCATCAGCACTTCGACCCGTGGATCGTCAAAGAGGAACAACGCGCTGCACGTCCGATGAATGTTTTCCAGCGCCGTCGTGCTGGTGCTGTTCAAGCGCAAGGTGGCCACTCGCAGCTGGAATGTCGCCGGGGACCGGGTGGCGATCGTCAATTGCGCGGCGCGCAGCATCGCCAGGGTGTAGCAACTGTCACGGGAACCGGACTGGATCGCCAGCACCTTGAAGTCCGCTATTTGATCCATACCGCCAGCCGCCACTGCCAGGCGCTGGATCAACAACTGCAACGCAGTTCGTTCGGCACGGGAAAAAAAACCCAGCAGGCGCTGCAACACTTGTTGATAGACATAGTTCATCGCTTGATCATGGATGCTGGTCATTTTTATTTACCTGATGCTCATAAGTTCGATATCGCGCAACAACTGCATGCACAGCGCAAAGAATTGTCTGGAGATGATTTAGTTACGGAACATGATTGCCAAATGTTAGCACTTAAGTTTTCTGGCCAAGATTTGAACGGTTTGGACGTTACCAACGTATTGAATGCCGTCTGCGCTGAGGAAACGCCCTGCTGGCAAGGTTTCTTCCGTTTGCGCTCGACGTCCTAGGAAGTTTCCGACAGAGCCCCACAGACGCGTAATACAAAAAATAAAGAAAGAAGTTGCCCGCGAATGTTCGGTAACGGCGTAACAGCCCACTCTTTTTTGGATATGTATTAGTGCTGCATAGCGAAAAGTATCGATCTGATACCTGACCATGACTCATTCCTTGAGATGAAAGTAATCATTCAATTATCAGGGCTTAGATGCTGATTAGAAGCTACAGATCGAGAGCAAAAACCAGTTCAGTTGCTGAACCGGCCCGTCGGCAGGCCGATGGGGTGTCTCATGGCACAAGGTGCCGACAGTAAAAAGTCCGTGCAAGCACGGACTTTTTGGGGGGGATCAGGCCGGTTCGACCTGTAGCGCAACCCGCTCACGGCATGGGCATTCGTCCATATAGCGGTGTGCTTCGACAAACTCGGAAAACGGGAAGACCCGAGTCTTGAGTGGCAATACCACGCGGTCAGCGGTCAGCTGGTTAATGTCGCGCAGGGCACGGTGCAATGCCACCTGATCCTGGATGATGCCCAGTTCCGGCTTGCCGGTGAAGTTGCCGATGCAGTGCACAAAGAACTGAATGTTCTTCTGGAACGCTGCGCAGGCCGGGAATGGCGTCTGGTTGCCCCCTTGCAGGCCATACAGGACCAGGCTGCCCCGAGGCGCCAGTACATCGCCAAGCAGCGACATCTGCGGCCCACCCAAGCCATCGAAAACCACATCCACACCACGGTTGTCGGTGATCTTGTTGATCCGCATCAGCAGATCTTCTTCCTCGGTGACGATCACTTTCTCGGCACCCAGCGACAGCAGGTATTCACGTTCATCCGCAGTTTTGGTCGCCGCGATCACCCGGACGCCCAAGGCTTTGCCCAGTTGTACAAACGATGGGCCGGCACAGTGACTGGCGTCGGTAACCAGCGCAAATTGCCCGGGTTTGACCCGCGCCAGATCGACATAAGCGAAATAGGCGATCAGCAGCGGTGTGTAGTGCACACTCGCTTCAATCGGGCTGAGTACGTCGGGATAGCGGGTCAGTGATGTGCGCGGCAGCACGATCAGCTCGCCGTAGACCGGGTAGTCGTTGGGGCTTTCGGCCGGAAAACTGGCGACCTTGTCACCGACTGCCAGGTCATCGACACCTTCACCGACAGCGGTGACGATACCCGCCATTTCCTGGCCAAGGCCGGACGGCAGACGGGCGTGGGACGGCGCCAGGTTCTGGCGCCACAGTGTGTCGTACCAACTGATCCCAATGGCTTCGACGCGCACCTGCACTTCACCCGGTGCAGGCAGAGACGCCGCATGCTCTTCGCATTTGAGCACCTCGGCTGGACCAAACTTGTGAAAACGGATCGTGCGGGACATCGCAAACCTCGCCAATTAAACCTCTAATGCCCTGAACTCTAGCTGGGCTTTTAGCCCAAGACTATCAGTGGCTATTAATAGTCGACATGCCTGTCATTGATTCCGCCGCAGCGCCAACATTCTCAAATGTCGTAGGAAACCGAAGCCGTCCTTGTAGGAAAACTGAATTACTCGGTGCAGAGTACCAGCCTTTCCCCGTAATATTCTCGCTGGCCATTGTTCTCATATGGCTGCACACGTCAAGTTTGCTGACTCTGCCAGGACTCCAGATGAATCGTAATGACCTGCGTCGTGTCGACCTGAACCTGTTAATCGTATTCGAAACATTGATGCACGAGCGCAGTGTGACTCGCGCTGCCGAGAAACTGTTCCTCGGCCAACCGGCCATCAGTGCGGCGCTTTCGCGCCTGCGCGGGCTGTTTGATGATCCGCTGTTTGTGCGCACCGGCCGCAGCATGGAGCCGTCCGCCCGGGCCGTGGAGATCTTCGCCCTGCTCTCGCCGGCGCTGGATTCGATTTCCACCGCAGTCAGCCGTGCGGCCGAGTTCGACCCGGCCACCAGTACCGCTGTGTTTCGCATCGGGCTGTCGGACGACGTTGAATTTGCCTTGCTGCCCATGTTGCTCAAGCGACTGCGCGCCGAATCCCCGGGGATCGTCCTGGTGGTGCGACGGGTCAACTACATCCTGATGCCGGGACTGTTGGCATCCGGCGAAATTTCCATCGGTGTCAGCTACACCACTGATTTGCCGGCGAACGCCAAACGCAAAGTACTGCGCCGCAGCCAGCCCAAGCTGCTGCGGGCCGACACTGTGCCGGGGCCTTTGAGCCTGGATGATTACTGCGCACGGCCCCATGCGCTGGTGTCATTCGCGGGCGATCTCAGCGGCTTCATTGATGAAGAACTGGAAAAGCTCGGGCGCAAACGTCACGTGGTACTGGCCGTCCCGCAGTTCAACGGCTTGAGCACCCTCCTCTCCGGCACCGACATTGTGGCGACCGTGCCGGACTATACAGCCGACGCGCTGACCGCCGCAGGCGGTGTGCGGGCCGAAGATCCACCGCTGCCGGTGCGCAGCTTCGAATTGCACATGGCGTGGCGTGGGTCGCAGGACAACGATCCGGGCGAACGCTGGTTGCGGTCGCGGATTCAGATGTTTTTCGGGGATCCGGATAGTCTCTAGGGGTCGTCTAACAGGTTGTTCAGCTGATCATTTTTGCCTTTCCACAAACCATGGAGCTCCAATCACTTCCAGTGGATTGCTACATTGGGGGCACATCTGAGGGCATGCTTGGATGGTTTGAAAAGGATGCCCCCAGCCTGAGGCCAAGCAGGCTATTGATGAGAACGGGTGCACTGAGGGAGATGTAAGACCCCTAACTATCCCGACGTGCGGACTGGAGAATATGTGCATCCGTTGGAGGCTTGAGACATCAGTGGATGAGTCGAGGTCGCATCAGTGGCTCTCCACCGATCCATTTTTTACAGGGTTATAGAAGAGCTTGAGCGGCGGAATCTGCATCTTCCAGCCCTGAACCTCCAAAACCCAAAAAACAGCCGATGCAGATATCAGATGGCGTGCGGTGTCACGTCCGACCCTAGGTCACTTCCTGACGCGGGGCGCGGCCCAGCGACCAACCAAAATTCATGCCCGCCGCCGCCAGCAGGATCGCGCTCGCGCCAAGCACTTGCAGGGCGCTGAGCGGATGGGCGAAGGCAACCCAGTCGACCAGAATGGCGACGATCGGATAGATGAACGACAGTGCGCCGACCAACGCCGTGGGGATTTTCTGGATGGCGCTGTACAGCAGGGTCGACATGAGCCCGGTATGGACCACGCCGATAATGATCAGATATGTCCAGGCGCCCTCGGCTGTATCGACCCTGCTGAAATCCACGAACGGGGCCAGGACCAGCACGCCTACCACCATCTGGATCAGCACGATCAGGTGCGCGGGCAAGTCCTTGAGGCGCTTGGTGATCGCCGCCGCCACGGCGTAGAAAAAGGCCGAAGCCAGGGCCAGGCAGACGCCGAGCACGTAGTCGGCGCCGGTGGCCTGACCACTGCCCTTGGCGGACACGATCAGCATCAGCCCGGCGAAGGCCAACAGCAGCCAGCCAACCTTGGCGACGCTGAGGCGTTCAGCGAAAAACAGCACACCCAGACCGACCAGCATGAACGGCTGAACGTGGTAGACCACCGTGGCAATGGCGATAGAGGAATGTTTGTAGGCACTGAATAGCAGCACCCAGTTAAGGATCAGCGCCACCCCGCCCAGGCACACCAGAATGAACTGCCGGGCGGTGATCAGGGAGCGGCGCAGCACCCCAAGCACCAGGCATGTGACCAGCATCGCCATGGCGCCGAACAAGCAACGCCAGAACACCACGGCCTCCGGGCTCTGCCCCGACACGATGACAAACCAGCCCACCGTGCCGGAGATGACCATGGCCGAAATCATTTCGAGCGTCCCACGGGTTTGCGACTTCATCACTCACTGCTTCCTTGCCGTCGACATTGCCGTAACCTAAGCCGCCGTTCGCAGGGGTTGGTTCGGCAAAACGAACTTTATAATGAACTAATGACCACTATAATGAACAGGACACCCAAGAGCGTCAATCACTTAAGGATGATTTATAAAACAAATGACCGATATAACGAACGCCCTGCCAAAAAGTCATCCGAGCCGAATCGATCTGCTGGCGCTTTCAATCAAACGCGAACGCTTGGCCGCCGGGCTTTCCTTGACCGAGCTGGCGAAGCGCGCCGGGGTGGCAAAGTCGACCTTGTCTCAATTAGAGTCGGGAATCGGTAACCCCAGTATCGAAACCTTGTGGTCGCTGGCGATGGCAATGGGGTTGCAAGTCACCCGGTTCTTCGAGCAACCCCAACAGCCGTTACGGGTGATTCGCGCCAACGAGGGCATGACCACCTATGCCGAGACTGCCAATTACGCAGCGACACTGCTTGCCGATTGCCCGGCGGGAGTACAGCGCGACATCTACCGGCTCAAGGTGCAGCCCGGTGAAGTTCGGCTGTCTCAGCCTCACCCACCGGGAACCGTAGAGCACGTGGTGTTGTGCAGTGGCAGCGCCCGTATTGGCCCGGCGAGCGGACTTGTGTTGCTGAACGCTGGCGACTACATCAGCTACCTGGCGAATGTGCCTCACGTGTTCGAAGCACTCGAGGCGGACACTACTGCGGTGATGGTGATAGAGCATTCCTAAGGTAGGCGCCATGGACACGCCAAATGTTGAATCGCCTTGCATTTCCTGGACGCGCTGACAGCGACTGGCGATGCCCCTGACTCCAATGTGGAGTTAACAGTAACCATTAGAACCCTAATGGAGTTCGGCCAGCTCTCGCCGTTTTCGTTCGTGTATCAAGAGCGACTTGGGGGGTAAAAGTAGGGGGCAACATTGGTGGCATATTTGACATTTTTCTGCCTGAAAATATTGTTCTAGAGCCTGGTCAAAATGTTCTTCGCGGATCCGGACAGTCTGGCTTGAGTGCTTTGTGAAGGCATCCGGCGCCATCGCTACTAGCCAGCGATGGTCGCGACCAGGCTGCCAACCAGACCATTGCGTCGGCGGCAACACACAAATGCCATCAACCGGGTTGATCCTGACTTGATATAAGGCGCAGGCTAGAGAGCTCGCCGGGCCTCTCTCATCATTCCGAATGATAGTTATCTTCGCCCCGTTCGATTCGTCCGCACCAACCCTGCCGCGCATCATTCGCCAATCTCAATACATTGGCGGATGCATCCATGGAACAATCACTCAAATATTTGCGCTTCCCGTTGGCCGTGTTGGCCGTCGTGGTGATGAGCGCCTGCGGCAAAGCTCCACAAACCGCAGCCACGATGCCGGCGGCCAAGGTCAGCGTGGCCAAGGTGCTGGAGCAACCGGTCAACGAGTGGGACGAATTCACCGGGCGCCTTGAAGCCCCGGAAACCGTAGAAATTCGTCCACGGGTCTCCGGCCAGATCGATGACGTGGCCTTTACCGAGGGCGCCCTGGTCAAGAAAGGCGACCTGCTGTTCCAGATCGATCCCCGTCCGTTCCAGGCCGAGGTCCGCCGCCTCGAAGCGCTGGTCGCCCAGGCTCGCGCCAACGCTACCCGCAGCGAAAATGAAGCCCAGCGCGGTGAACGCCTGCGCACCAGCAATGCCATCTCCGCTGAACTGGCCGATTCGCGTACCAGCGCCGCTCAAGAATCCCGCGCCGCCGTCGGCGCGCTTCAGGCGCAATTGGACCTGGCCAAACTGAACCTGAGTTTCACCCGCGTCACCGCGCCCATCAGCGGTCGCGTCAGCCGCGCGGAAATCACCGCCGGCAACCTGGTGACCGCCGATACCACCGCGCTGACCAGCGTGGTTTCCACCGACAAGGTCTACGCCTACTTCGACGCTGACGAGCGTGTGTTCCTCAAGTACACCCAGCTCGCCCGCCAGGGCAAACGTGGCGCCACCACCCCGGTTTACATGGGCCTGTCCAACGAAGACGGCAACCCGCACCTGGGCCAGATGAACTTCGTCGACAACCAGGTCAACCCGAAAACCGGCACCATCCGTGGTCGCGCCGTCTTCGACAACAGCGACGGCAGCTACACCCCGGGCCTCTATGCGCGCCTGAAACTGGTCGGCAGCGGTACCTACAACGCCATGCTGATCAACGATGAAGCCGTCGGCACCGACCTGGGCAAGAAGTTCGTGCTGGTGATGGATGCCGACAATAAAACCGCCTACCGCGCGGTCGAGCTGGGCCCGAAAATCGAAGGCTTGCGCATCGTGCGCAACGGTTTGAACAAGGACGACACCATCATCGTCAAGGGTCTGCAACGGGTACGCCCCGGCTCGCCAGTCACCCCTGAAGTGATCCCGATGGCCAGCGAGCAAACCCTCGCGGCCCTGGCACAACAACGCCAAGCGCTGGAAGCCAGCAATCTGCCTCAGGTCGCGCCTGCCAAGGTTGCGCCGGGTACGACTGTGAAACTGGCTGCTGCGACTCCACGCGGTTAAGGAATAACGACTCCGATGAATTTTTCCCAATTCTTCATTTCACGGCCGATCTTCGCCGCGGTGCTGTCGCTGCTGATCCTGATCGCCGGCGCGATCTCGCTGTTCCAGCTGCCGATCAGCGAATACCCGGAAGTGGTGCCACCGACCGTCGTGGTCCGCGCCAACTTCCCCGGTGCCAACCCCAAAGTCATCGGTGAAACCGTGGCCGCTCCACTGGAGCAAGCCATCACCGGCGTCGAGAACATGCTGTACATGTCCTCGCAGTCGACCGCCGACGGCAAGATCACCCTGACCATCACCTTCGCCCTGGGTACCGACCTGGACAACGCGCAGGTGCAGGTCCAGAACCGCGTGACCCGGACCGAGCCCAAACTTCCCGAAGAAGTGACGCGCATCGGTATCACCGTGGACAAGGCGTCGCCCGACCTGACCATGGTCGTGCACTTGACCTCGCCGGACAAACGCTACGACATGCTGTACCTGTCCAACTATGCCTTGCTCAACATCAAGGATGAGCTGGCGCGCCTGGGCGGTGTCGGTGATGTGCAATTGTTCGGCATGGGCGATTACTCGCTGCGGGTCTGGCTCGATCCGAACAAGACCGCCTCGCGCAACTTGACTGCCACCGACGTGGTCACTGCGATCCGCGAACAGAACCGTCAGGTCGCCGCCGGTGCACTGGGTGCGCCGCCTGCACCGAACGCCACCGCGTTCCAGCTGTCGGTCAACACCCAGGGTCGCCTGGTGTCCGAAGAAGAGTTCGAGAACATCATCATTCGCTCCGGCGACAACGGTGAAATCACGCGCCTGAAAGACATTGCGCGCGTCGAGCTGGGCTCCAGCCAGTACGCCCTGCGTTCGCAACTCAACAACCAGCCGGCGGTGGCGATCCCGATCTTCCAGCGTCCAGGCTCCAACGCCATCGAGATCTCCAACGAAGTGCGCGACAAGATGGCGGAGCTGAAGAAGAGCTTCCCCGAAGGCATGGACTTCAGCATCGTCTATGACCCGACGATCTTCGTGCGCGGCTCCATCGAGGCGGTGGTTCACACCCTCTTCGAAGCGCTGATCCTCGTGGTGCTGGTGGTGATCCTGTTCCTGCAAACCTGGCGCGCCTCGATCATTCCGTTGGTGGCGGTGCCGGTGTCGCTGATCGGTACGTTTGCCGTGATGCACCTGTTCGGCTTCTCGTTGAACGCCCTGTCATTGTTCGGCCTGGTACTGGCGATCGGTATCGTGGTGGACGACGCGATCGTGGTGGTGGAGAACGTCGAACGCAATATCGAACTGGGCCTCAATCCGGTCGAAGCGACCAAGCGCGCCATGCGTGAAGTGACCGGGCCGATCATCGCCACGGCACTGGTGCTGTGTGCGGTGTTTATCCCGGCAGCCTTCATTTCCGGGTTGACCGGCCAGTTCTACAAGCAGTTCGCCCTGACCATCGCGATTTCCACGGTGATCTCGGCTTTCAACTCGCTGACCCTGTCGCCCGCCCTGGCTGCGGTCCTGTTGAAAGGCCATGATGCGCCGAAAGACCGCTTCTCCAAACTCCTGGACAAGGTATTCGGTGGCTGGCTGTTCCGTCCCTTCAACCGTTTCTTTGAAAAGGCCAGCCATGGCTATGTCGGCACCGTTGGCCGCGTGATCCGCAGCAGCGGCATCGCCCTGTTGCTGTACGCGGGTCTGATGGTCCTGACGTTCTTCGGTTTCTCCAGCACCCCGACCGGTTTCGTCCCGGCGCAGGACAAGCAATACCTGGTGGCGTTTGCCCAGCTGCCGGACGCTGCAAGCCTGGATCGCACAGATGAAGTGATCCAGCAGATGTCCGAGATTGCCCTCAAGCAACCTGGCGTCGCCAACTCGGTGGCCTTCCCAGGCCTGTCGATCAACGGCTTCACCAACAGCCCCAACGCCGGCATCGTGTTCACCCCGCTCAAGCCGTTTGACGAGCGCAAGGACCCAAGCGAATCGGCGGGTGCCATTGCGGCCGCGCTGAACGCCAAGTTCGCCGACATCCAAGGTGCCTACATTGCGATCTTCCCGCCGCCGCCGGTACAGGGCCTGGGCACGATCGGTGGTTTCCGCCTGCAAATCGAAGACCGGGGCAACCTGGGCTACGACGAGCTGTACAAGCAAACCATGAACATCATTGCCAAGAGCCACAGCGTTCCTGAACTGGCCAACCTGTTCACCAGCTACACCGTGAACGTGCCGCAGGTCGATGCCGCCATCGACCGGGAAAAAGCCAAGACCCACGGCGTGGCCGTCAGCGACATCTTCGACACCCTGCAGATCTACCTGGGTTCGCTGTATGCCAACGACTTCAACCGCTTTGGTCGTACCTATCAGGTCAACGTTCAAGCCGAGCAGCAGTTCCGTCTTGAACCGGACCAGATCGGTCAGCTGAAAGTACGCAACAACAAAGGCGAGATGATCCCGCTGGCGACCTTCATCAAGGTCAGCGACACCTCGGGCCCGGACCGCGTGATGCACTACAACGGCTTCATCACCGCTGAAATCAACGGTGCCGCTGCCCCCGGCTACAGCTCCGGCCAGGCCGAAAAAGCCATCGAGAAACTGCTCAAGGAAGAACTTCCGAACGGCATGACCTACGAATGGACCGACCTGACCTACCAGCAGATTCTGTCCGGCAACACCGCGCTGTTCGTGTTCCCGCTGTGTGTTCTGTTGGCGTTCCTGGTGCTCGCGGCGCAGTACGAAAGCTGGAGCCTGCCACTGGCGGTGATCCTGATCGTGCCGATGACTCTGCTGTCGGCCATCACCGGGGTGATTGTGTCCGGTGGCGACAACAACATCTTCACCCAGATCGGCCTGATCGTACTGGTGGGCCTGGCGTGTAAGAACGCGATCCTGATCGTCGAGTTCGCCAAGGATAAACAGCTGGAGGGTCTCAACCCGCTGGCCGCGGTACTGGAAGCCTGCCGCCTGCGTCTGCGGCCGATCCTGATGACCTCCTTCGCGTTCATCATGGGTGTGGTGCCACTGGTGTTCTCCAGCGGTGCCGGTGCCGAAATGCGTCACGCCATGGGTGTGGCGGTGTTCTCCGGAATGCTCGGGGTGACCTTCTTCGGTCTGTTGCTGACACCGGTGTTCTACGTACTGATTCGCAACTTTGTCGAGCGCGGTGAGGCACGAAAAGCCGCCAAGGCGCTGAAACTGCAAAAGCCGCTGGAGTCGCATTCATGAGTGTGAAAGCCTTCCTGCCGAGTCTCCTGGTACTGGCGCTGAGCGCCTGTGCCGTGGGCCCGGACTACAAGACCCCGGCCACCGAGGCGGCCCACATCACCACCGCCACCGATGGCGCGGCCGGTCAGAAGAATTTCGACCGCTCCCGTTTCGAAGGCATCTGGTGGCAGCAATTCGAGGACCCGACCCTCAACCAGTTGGTGACCGAGTCCCTGAAGGGCAACCGCGACTTGCGCGTCGCCTTCGCCCGCTGGAAAGCGGCGCGGGCGATACGCGATGACGTCAGCAATGATGCCATGCCGACCATTACCAGCCGGGTCAGCAGTGACCTGGCCAAGGGGCAGATTCCCGGCCAGACCACCAACCGGGTCAACAGCGAACGCTATGACCTGGGCCTGGACATGGCCTGGGAGATCGACCTGTTTGGCCGCATCCAGCGCAACCTGGAATCGGCCAACGCCGAGCAACAAGCGGTCGAGGCCGATCTGTATCAACTGCAAGTCACGATGATTGCCGAGCTGGTGGACTCCTACGGCCAACTGCGCGGCGCACAACTGCGGGAAAAGATCGCCCTGGCCAACCTGGAAAACCAGCAAGAGTCGCGCAAGATCACCATCAGCCTGCGTGATGCCGGCGTCGGCGATCAACTTGACGTGGAACGCGCCGACGCACGACTGGCGTCGGTCGAAGCCAGCGTGCCGCAATTGCAGGCCGAACAGGTTCGGCAGAAAAACCGCATTGCCACCCTGCTCGGTCAACGCCCGGACAAGTTGAGCATCGACTTGAGCCCGAAAAACTTGCCGGCCATTGCCAAGGCGTTGCCCATTGGTGATCCGGGTCAATTGCTGCAACGTCGCCCGGACATTCGTAGCGCCGAACGCAAACTCGCCTCGGCCACAGCGCGCATCGGCGTGGCCAAGGCTGATCTGTTCCCGCAGGTCAGCCTCAGCGGCTTCCTTGGCTTCACCGCCGGGCGTGGTTCGCAGATCGGTTCCTCGGCGGCCAACGCCTGGGCGCTTGGCCCGAGCATCACCTGGGCGGCGTTCGACCTGGGCAGCGTGAAGGCCCGCTTGCGCGGTGCCGACGCCGACGCCGAAGGCGCCCTGGCGAGCTACGAGCAGCAAGTCTTGCTGGCCCTGGAAGAATCGGAGAACGCTTTCAGCGACTACGGCAAACGCCAACAACGCCTGATCTCGCTGATTCGCCAGAGCGAATCGAGCCGCTCCGCTGCCGACCTCGCCGAGATCCGCTACCGCGAAGGCACCGCCGATTTCCTGGTGTTGCTCGATGCCCAGCGTGAGCGCCTGGCGGCCGAAGACACCCAGGCCCAGGCCGAAGTCGACCTGTATCGCGGCATCGTCGCGATCTACAAGGCGCTCGGCGGTGGCTGGCAGCCGGAAACGGTCGCCAGCAACTAAACTTTTTCAAGCGCTCCTTTGGTTGGCCGCAACCAACCAATTCCCTTGCCCTGCGCCTCATTCGGTCGCGGGGCTTTTTTTTGCTTTTCAGGCAATCCCGGGAAACGCCGATAACGCACCACCTGCCGGGGCCTGCCAGGCAACCAAAGTGGGAGGCGTGCCCGCGGGATTCGCAAGAACAGCGTTAGTCTTTAGGTTTGGGATTTTCCTCGACGGTGACGGTGGCCGTGGTCCCCGCGCGTAGCTTGTCTTTACCGGCGTAACCCTCGTCAATCCTGATCCGCACCGGCACCCGTTGCGCCAGCTTGACCCAGGTGTAGCTGGGGTTGATGTTGGCCAGTAGCCGGCCACCGGGCAGGTTTTCCCGGTCGGCGATGGCGAAGGCAATGCTTTGCACCGTGCCACCGAATTTTTCGCCGCTCATCAATTCAATGTCGACCCGATCGCCCTCGGCGATTCGCGGCAACTTGGTTTCCTCGAAGTAGCCGCTGACATAAAAGCTGTCACTGTCCACCAGCGCCAACAGCGGGCCACCCACCGTGGCGTAGTCACCCTGACGGGTCAGCAGGTTGGTGACGTAGCCACTGACTGGCGATTCCACGCGCGTGCGCTGAAGATCCAGTTCGGCCTGGGTCAATGCCGCGATCGCCAGCTGGACGTTGGCCTGCGCCAGCCCCAGGTTGGCCTGGTTACGCAACAAATCAGCCTGGGCCACCGAGACTTCGGTGTTGGATTTTTCCCATTCCTCGCCCGAGATGGCGGAGCGTTCCTTCAGTGTGCGCCGGCGCCGCTCTTCGCTCTGGCGCTGGCGTAACAACGCCTGGCTGGAGACGATGGTCGCTTCAGACTGCCCCAGCGATGCTTTCGCCACTTCCACGGAGCGTTTGGCATGTTCAACCGCCAGGGCATAGCGCGCCGGGTCGATCTCCAGCAGCAACTGGCCTTTATCCACGTGCTGGTTATCCTGCACGCCGAGGCTGACGATGCGCCCCGAAACATCGGCGGACAGGGTCACCACATCGGCACGCACCCGGGCGTCCCGGGTCCAGGGGGCGCGGGTGTAATGCTCCCAGGCAAACCAGCCAAGGACGAACGCCAGCACGACCACAGCCACGGTCGTCAGGTGCGAAAGGATCTTCTTCAAGGCATCAGGCTCCCATCAGCAAAATCAGCGTCGCACACACGCAGGCGTACAACGCGCCCTCGAACAACGCTTCATGCCAGACGAAACGCAGCACGCCCAGGCGCCGCAGCACCCAGTCCAGCGCCAGGAAAATCGGCAGGCCCAGCAGCAGCGCCTGGGCGATGGGCGGGAGGTAGACACCGCCTATTTCCAGATCAATGGGCAAGCGCAGGTACTCCTTGTGGGGCGAGCGGTTCGAAGTGACGGCGATGGCGCTCCAGGAATGACACCACGATCAACAGCGCCACGCGCATGCGAAAGACCGACCACAGATGTTCATGAACGCTGGAATGCAGGGCGTCCAGTTCATCACCCAAGGCATGCAGGCTGTCGATCACGTGATCCGCCTGAATGCCGGGGCGGCCAGCGACCAGCCGCCCGGTTTCACGGACCGTGGCGAACACCTGGCTTTGCACAGCGGGCGTCAACAACGCGTTGCCCTGTCCCTGTTGCCGCAGCTGGTTCAAGGCGATACCCAGGGCCATGCAACCGAGACTGACTTCAAACACATCCCGCGATCCCTGGTCCTGGGTCGCCGGCAGCAATCCCAGCATCATGGTCAGGCGATCGACCATGCGGCTCTCGAAGGCAAACTGGTTTTCATCGGTGGCCGGGACTTTCAGCAAGGCGTACACCTGCTCGCAGTTCTCCTTGAACAGCCGGCGCATCCGCAATACCGGCCTGAACGGAAAGATCAGCGCGTAGACACTCAACCCCAGCACCGTCGCGCACATGTAGGCGCCAGCAAACTCGAACCACTGGATGGCGGTGTTTTGTCCAAGCCCGACATTCAACGGGCCCAGCAGCAGAAATGTCGTCAGCCCCAGCCCTATACCGGTGCCGGTGGTGGGCGGGCTGGACAGCCCCACGGCGACGGCATAAAGCAAGGGTGTCAGCAGCAATGCGAGCATTTCGAAGTTACTGATCATCGGGACAAACATGAACTGCAGCAGTGCCGACGCCAGCAACGCCAGGCCAAACCCTCTGGCATAGCTTTGAACCACCAGCAGCGGCCGTGGAAACGTCGACATCAGCGAACAAAGAATCCCCAGCAGCACCATGCCGCCCCGCGCCCCGTCCCAGCCGGTTTCGATCCAGATCAGGCCAGCCACCAATATCGCGGAGAATGCGCGGATGGCGTTCATGGTCGCCAGGGTGAAATCCAGGTGCAGCGGGTTTTCCTGGCCGCGAAAGACACTGCTGGCGGGCCGCCCGCTCTGGATGGCGTCGCTCAGTTCCAGTATCTGTTCGAGTTGTTGCAGCAGGCGCGCTTGTTCCCAGCGCAGCGACCAGGCCAGCGAGCGCAAGGTGGCCGGCATGGCCTCGGTCAATTGCTCGGCCCTGTAGGCCAGTTCGTCGAAGCGTTGGCGCAACGAGGTGAAATGGTGGCGCTTTTCGCTCGACAGCGAGCGGCCCTGTTGCGCCAGTTCATCGAGAAAGGCCAGCTCTTCGGCGCGCAGACGCTGTATTTCCTCGGGCAACGCCCCTTCCCAGCGCTCCGTCAGCAGTAGCCGCTGGTGACGCAGGGCGGTGAGCCGCGCGGTCAGCAGCACCAGTTGATTGCCCAGCAGTTGCACCAGGCCGTTGGCGCTACGCAAGCGAGGTGCATCGAAGTACAAATGCCGACGTACGCCCTCCAGGGCGCTGATCTGACCCAGCAGTTGCATTTGCCGACGTTGGAAATCCGCCTCGCTTTCCTCGGTGCGCAGGACGGCACTGGCATGGGTCGCCAGCAGTTTGGTGATCTGATCGATTTTGGCGAAATAGTCCCGGGCGACGGCTTCGGGGCGCGCGGTGAGCAGGCTGACCACGCACACACAGGCGACGGCTAACAAAGTCTCGGTGACTCGGGTCACCGCCAGCAGGAATGTGCCGTCCGGGTCGGGAATCGCCAGTAGCGCAATGACCACGGCGGTGTAGCCGCTGAGGACGAACGCCTGGGAGCTGGTGTAGCGCAACAGGGTGCCACCGGCGGTACAGAACGCGAGCCACAAGGCCAGGGTGGTAATGAAAGGCAGGGGCGCCTGGGGAAAGACCGCCATGGTGGCTACCGCCACGACCGCGCCCATGGTGGTGCCGATGACCTGGCCGAAACTGCGGGCCAGCACCATGCCGCCCAGTGGCTGACTGATGATGACCACGGCCATGATCGACCACTTGGGCTGGTCGAGGTCGAACAGGAAGGCCAGGTAAAGCGTCAACAGCCCGGCCGCAATGGTTCTCAAGGCAAACAGCAACACCCCGGGACCGGGGTGGAGAATCGCCTTGAAGTACTGCAACAGTGCTTGCATGGGGGTGCTCGTTGGCGCTTATCCAGCAAGCGTAGTCACAGCTTCCGCGTCTCGACAGCGCGTCGACGCAACTTGGAGGTAAAGCCGTCGATCCCGCTCCCCCTCAGCAGGCATTCAGATGAGCCAGGGTTTGACTCAGCGCTCCGCCTGACCGAAGCTGCTGACTTTGCAAAAGCTTGCCAGCTTCCGGATTCTGCATGCCCCAGTCCCGCCGTTATCTGCTTATCAGTCTCTGCGCCTTGCTTGTCATCGGCCTCGCCTGGGTGTACCTGCGCAGCACGGCGCCAGTGGTGCCCGAAGCGATCAAGCGCGGCTACAGTGAGGCGCTGGCCCAGGCCCGCGCCGGCCATCCGGGCGCTGCGCGGGTGCTGTACCAGCAATTGGGCCGCCCCGATCTATCGCCCAAGCGGCGCATCTGGCTGCACGCCGAACTGCCAAACTACCCGAGTTCGGTGGCCCTGAAACTGGCAGACGCCGATTTGCAACATGAGTCGCCCGAAGTACGTATCGCGGCGATCAAAAGCATCAGCGGGCTGGTGCCCAGCGGCCAGCGCAGCTTATTGCTCGGGCCGTTGCTCGATGACAGGGACCAGAATGTGCGGTTGGCCGCCGTCAACGCCTTGCTGGGCTTGTCACCGGACGACCTCGGCTTGTATTTCGGGCCACTGGAACAAGCCATCGATGCCTGGGAGCAGGTACTCAAAAGCGCGCCGGAAAGTGCCGAGAATCACTATCAGCTGGCTCGACTGCATTTGCACAACGCCGAATTCAAGGAGGCCCAGCAGGCGCTTGAAAACGCCCTGCGCCTGGCCCCCGACAACCTCCCGGCGCTGGTCATGCAGATTGATGTGCTGGACAAGCTGGGACAAAGCGATGCCGCCCGGCAGTTGTTGGCCAGGCAATTGAAAGCACAGCCCGACTCCGCCTATTTGCAGCATGCCCTGGGGCTTTGGCTGCTCAATCATGGCCAGAGTGAATTCGCGCTGTTGGGCCTGTCCAAAGCCGTGGAACTTGAGCCCGACAACAAGGACTATCGCTATGACCTGGCCACCACCCTGCACGGTGAACAGGAGCTGGAAGCGGCGCAGAAGCAATTGCAGGAGATCGTCCAGCGCCACCCGAACGATCGCAGGGCGCGAGTGCTGTTGATCAATTATTGGAAGGAAAGCGGACAACTGCAGAATGTGCAGATCCTGTCGGCGCAACTCGAACAGATGAATCCGGACGACCCGGCCCTGCAGCAGGGACTCTGACATCCCTGCGTAAATTTTGTTGAACGCTCGTCTCGACCCAAGGTCAAGTGAACAGGCAGACCCTTGTGGCACTCAGCGCCCACTGCCTCGTTCCCCTAGTCAAGAGAGGGCATTTTTTGTCTATATCCAACGAGTTGATCAGTGTAAAAGCCGCCACCGGTATCGAAGGGCTGGATGACATCCTCGATGGCGGACTCTCTCGCGGCCACGTGTTTCTACTGGAGGGCGAACCGGGCACCGGCAAGACCACCGTTGCCCTGCACTTTCTGTTGGCTGGCGCCCAGGCCGGCGAACGCTCGTTGTACATCACCCTGTCCGAAACCGAACGTGAACTGCGCCAGGGCGCCCGCTCCCACGGTTGGGAACTGGGCGAAAACGTGCATATTTTCGAACTGACGCCGCCGGAAAGCCTGCTCAATGCCCAGCACCAGCAGTCGCTGCTGTACTCCTCTGACCTGGAATTGGGCGAGGCCACCAAGCAAATCTTCGAAGTGGTCGAACGCTTCAAGCCAACCCGCGTGGTGCTCGACAGCCTGTCCGAGATCCGTCTGCTGGCCCAGAGCTCATTGCGCTACCGCCGGCAGATCCTCGCGATCAAACATTACTTCGTGCGTTATGACGCCACCGTGTTGCTGCTCGACGACCTGACCACCGAGTCCCTCGACAAAACCGTGCACAGCGTGGCCCACGGCGTGATCCGCCTGGAGGAGCTGACCCCCAACTACGGCGCCGAACGGCGGCGTATCCGGGTGGTGAAGTACCGGGGCCAGAAATACCGTGGCGGCTTTCACGACTTCACCATCATGGGCGACGGCGTGCATGTGTTTCCACGCCTGGTGGCCGCCGAACACCGCGGGCGCTACCTGCGCCAGCAATTGACCAGCGGCATCACGGAAATGGACGCGCTGCTCGGCGGCGGGATTGAAACCGGCTCCAGCACGTTGATTCTCGGTCCGGCCGGTACCGGCAAATCCCTCATTTCCATGATCTTCGCAGCCGCCGCCGTGGCCAGGGGTGAAAAAGCCGCCTTGTTCATTTTCGACGAGGAACTGGGCCTGCTGTTCGAGCGCATGAAAAACATCGGTATCGATTTGCAGGGACTGCAGCACGGCGGCAATTTGCTGATCGAACAGGTGGATGCCGCTGAACTGTCCCCCGGCGAGTTCTCCCACCGGGTTCGTCGCTGCGTCGACGAGCGCAACATCAAGACCGTGGTCATCGACAGCATCAATGGCTACCAGGCGGCCATGCCCGAAGAGAACGCCCTGGTCCTGCACATGCACGAGCTGCTGCTGTACCTCAACCGTCAGGGCGCCGCGACCTTCATGACCGTCGCCCAGCATGGACTGGTCGGCGATATGCAGGCCCCGGTGGACATCACTTATCTGGCGGACACGGTGATTCTGCTGCGCTACTTCGAAGCCGTGGGCAAGGTGCGCCGGGCGATTTCGGTGATCAAGAAACGCACCGGCAGCCATGAATCCACCATTCGCGAGTACCGCATCAGCAGCCATGGCATGACCATCGGTGAGCCGCTGGAATCATTCCAGGGCGTTTTGCGCGGCGTACCCACTTATCTGGGCGCCAGCAACCCGTTGCTCGGGGAAGAAAGCCCATGACGGCGATCGAAGCCACGTCCGAGCGTGCGATCATCCTCGCGCCGCTGGGGCGTGACGGCCAGATCGCCTTGATGTTGCTCCGAGAAGCGGGATTCGATGGGATTGTCTGCGCAGGTCTGGTCGAGCTCTGCCGGGAACTGGAACAAGGTGCGGGGTTGCTGCTGATTTCCGCCGAGGCCTTGTTGGGCGTTGATCTGGACCCCTTGCTGGGCCTGATCGAGCAACAGCCGGCCTGGTCGGACCTGCCGATCGTATTGTTGACCCATCATGGCGGCCCGGAACAAAACCCCGCCTCACGTTTTGGCCCGCAGCTGGGCAATGTCACCTTCCTTGAGCGGCCCTTTCATCCGGAGACATTGATCAGCCTGGTGACCACTGCGCTGCGCGGACGTCGACGACAGTACGAGGCCCGGGACCGGCTGATCGACTTGAGCCAAAGCGAACTGCGCTTGCAGAACACCCTCGAAACCCTTGAGCAGCAAGTCGAAGAACGCACCGCACAGCTGCGTCAAAACGAAGAAGTGTTGCGCCAGTCGCAAAAAATGGAGGCCGTCGGCCAACTCACTGGCGGTATCGCCCATGACTTCAACAACATGCTGACGGGCATCATCGGTAGCCTGGAGATGCTGCGCCGGCGTCTGGCCCGTGGCCGCACCGAAGACCTGGACAGCCTGATCGACCTTGGCGTGACCTCGGCCAATCGCGCGGCGGGCCTGACTCACCGTCTGTTGGCATTCTCCCGTCGCCAGTCGCTGGATTCCAAACCGGTGGAGATGAACAACCTGGTGATTTCCATGGGCGAATTGCTGCAACGCAGCATCAACGAAAGCATCCGTCTGGAAATGCAGCTGAGCGAGCACCTGTGGGTGGCCGAGGCCGATCCCAATCAACTGGAAAGTGCCCTGCTCAACCTGGTCATCAACGCCCGCGATGCCATGCCCGATGGCGGCAAACTGGTGGTGCGGACCGCGAACCAGCAACTGGACGCCCGCTTCACCGAAGCCCACAGCAACCTCAAACCGGGTGACTACGTGGTACTCAGTGTCACCGACAATGGCTGCGGCATGCCGCAAAGCACCATCAGCCGCGCTTTTGACCCGTTCTTCACCACCAAGCCTACCGGCCTGGGGTTGTCGATGATCTATGGCTTCAGCAAACAATCCCGGGGCCATGTCGCCATTCAAAGCGAAGTGGACCAAGGCACGACCGTGAGCCTGTTCCTGCCGCGCTTCGGTGGCGACCTGCCCCGGGACAATCCGGTCGTTCGCCAGCATCCTCTGTTCGCGCAGAATGGCGAAACGGTACTGATCGTCGAGGATGACCCGGCGGTCCGGGTGTTGGTGAGTACCGTATTGAGCGAGCTGGGCTATGCCTTCGTCGAGGCTGGCGATGCAGCCGCCGCGTTGCCGGTTCTCGATTCGGGGCAGCGTATCGACCTGATGATCAGCGACGTCGGCCTGCCCGGCATGAACGGCCGGCAACTGGCGGAAATCGGCAGGCAGTACCGGCCCGGGCTCAAGGTCTTGTTCATCACCGGCTATGCCGAGCACGCGGCGGTGCGCGGGGGGTTCCTCGACCCTGGCATGCAGATGATCACCAAGCCGTTCACCTTCGACCTGTTAACGGCGAAGGTGCGGGAGATGATCAGCGTCTGAAGCACCCGCCCTCCTCAGGACAGCATGTCCTGCATCATTTCCTGCAACACATCCAGGTCGAACGGTTTGGCGAGGATAGGCGCCGTGCGCGTAATCGGGCTGTCGGTTTCACGGATTTCCTGCGGATAGCCGCTGATGAATATCACCTTCAGCTCCGGTCGCAGCTTGATCGCGGGCTCGGCGATCTGCACCCCGGAGATTCCGCCCGGCAGGCGGAAGTCGGTGATCATCATGTCCAGGTGCGGCTTGCTGGCGAGGATCTCGAAGGCCTGCTCGCCGTTTTCGGCCTGCAGTACCCGGTAGCCCTCCCCCGACAGATAGGCCGACAGCACCATCAGAATCGAGGGGTCATCTTCGACGATCAATACGACATCTTGTGCATCTTCACTCATGGGAAGCCTTTGTTCGGTCAATAGCTGCTGATACGACCATGGGGTCGATCAGAGGTTGCGTTTATCGGACTGTTTTCCTACAGCGGCAGACAAACGCGAAACAGGGCGCCTTCGCCAATCCGGCTTTCGACGGTAATGGTACCGCCATGGGCGGTCACTATCTGTTCAGAAATAAACAATCCCAACCCAAGCCCGGCGACGGCGTGTTTGGCCGTGACGCGCTCGAACTGCTGGAAAATCCTGTGCTGGTTCTCTTCACTGATGCCGATCCCGAAGTCACGCACTTCCACCCGTGCTTCACCACGCTCACTGTACACCTTCACGGTAATCGGACTCTTGGCCCCGTAACGCAGGGCGTTGGTCAGCAGATTGGAAATGACCTGCTCGATACGAAACTCATCCCATTGGCCGACCACCGGTTGCTCGGCCACCAGGGTCACCGACGACTCGGCGGCCTCGATCTGTGCGGCGAAGTTCTGCAACAGGTTGCGAACCCGTTCCGACAGATCGAAGCGTGTCGGTCGAATCGACAGCTTGCCGGTGCGAATACGCGACACATCGAGCATGTCTTCGATCAGGCGAATCAGGCTTTTGATCTGCCGCTCATCGCGTTCGACCATGGCCTGCATCTTGTCGAGGGTAAACGCCGCAGCGTTATCCCGGGCCAGGTGCATCTTGCGCAACTGGGTCTCGAGGATCAGGCCATTGAGCGGCGTGCGCACTTCGTGGGCGACGATCGACATGAAGTCATCGCGCATCCGCACGGCCTGCTCCAACTCCAGCTGGGTACTCTGCAAGCGCTTGAGCAGCGCTTCCTGCTCGCGCCGACTCTGCTCCAGCGCCTCGACCTGTTGCTTCATGGCCTTGCTCTGACGAAACAGCTCGACGAACACATTGACCTTGCTCTTGACCGCATGAATGTCCAGCGGTTTGTGCAGGAAGTCCACGGCACCGCTTTCATAGCCCTTGAATGCGTAATTCAGCTCGCGACCGGCGGCACTGACGAACACGATCGGAATGTTTTTGGTCTTTTCCGTGCCACGCATCAACTCGGCCAGTTCAAAACCATTCATGCCGGGCATCTGCACATCGAGAATGGCCATGGCGAATTCGTGCTGCAACAACAGCGACAAGGCTTCATCGGCGCAAAGCGCCTTGTAGACGATGCGATCCTCGCGCTTGATCAGCGCTTCGAGCGCCAGCAGGTTTTCCGGCAGATCGTCGACAATCAGCAGTTTGGCCTGGAAATTACTTAGCATGCGATTTGTTCCAGCTCGACAAGCAAACGGCCAATGCCGCGGATAGTGAGTATGTGGTCAGGCTGGTGAATATCCAGCGCCGCCTGGGGCATGGTCGCGACCTGCGCCTCGTCCGGGTCCTGCACGACCGTCAGTCCGCCACGTCGCTTGACCTGCGCCAGGCCGTGGGCGCCATCGCGGTTGGCGCCGGTCAGCAGCACGGCAGCCAGTTTCGGCCCATAGGCATCGGCAGCCGATTCGAACAAGTAGTCGATGGCGGGTCGCGAATAATGCACGCGGTCTTCAAGGCTCAAGGAAAAGCTGCGGTCCTGCTCCACTGACAAGTGATAGCCGGGCGCGGCGAAATACAGGGTTCCGGCTTCGATGCGACTTTTGTCGCTGGCCTCCAGAACCGGCAGGGCCACCCGTCGGGCAAATACTTCCGCCAGGTGGCTGCGCCGCTCATCCGGCAGGTGCAGTACCACAACGATCGGCAACCCATAGCCTTCGCGCAGCGGGGTAAGGATATTGAGCAGCGCTTCAACCCCGCCTGCCGACGCGCCGATCACGATTGCTTCTATAGAAGGCAAGCCCATGGCGTCGTTCATGATTTACGGTAGATCCGCTCCTGCTTGGCCAAGGACTCGAACTGATTGCCATAGGCCGAAAAATCCGGGGTTTCCTTGCTCCCAAGCACCAGAAATCCACGGTGGCACAGTGACTCGTGAAACAACCCGAACGCGCGATCCTGCAATTTTTTATTGAAATAAATCAATACGTTACGACATGAAATTAATTGTGTTTCTGAAAATACACTGTCGGTCGCCAGGCTGTGGTCGGCGAACGTCACGTTCTCGCACAGCGACTTGTCGAAAATCGCGTAGCCATAGGCAGCCGTGTAGTAATCGGCGAAGGAGCGCTGGCCTCCGGCGTGCTGGTAATTAGACGTATAGGCCCGGACATTCTCCATCGAAAAAATGCCTTGCTTGGCTTTTTCCAGGGAGCGCGGGTTGATGTCGGTGGCATAGATGATGGTGCGATCGAGCAGGCCTTCTTCGCGCAGCAAAATCGCCATCGAATAGACCTCTTCGCCCGTGCTGCAGCCGGCGATCCAGATCTTGATCGACGGGTAAGTCTTGAGCAGCGGCACCACTTCCTTGCGTATGGCCAGAAAATGCGAGGGATCACGGAACATTTCACTGACTGGAATCGTCAGCAGCTGCAGCAATTGCATGAATGCCTTCGGATCGTGAAGAACCTTCTCCTGCAGGGCCGAAATGGTGCCGCACTCGAACTGGCTCAGCGCGTGCGTCACCCGGCGCTTGATCGAAGCGCCGGAATAATCGCGAAAATCGTAGCTGTACTTAAGGTAGATCGCCTCGATCAACAAGCGCAATTCGATTTCGCTGTTTCGCTCACCTGAATAGTTGCGCTCCACTAGATACGTTCCATCTTCGGCAACCACACACGAATCAGCGAAAACAGGCGATCCAGGTCGATGGGCTTGGCCAGGTAATCGTTGGCGCCCGCCTGCAGGCAGCGCTCCTGATCGTCCTTCATGGCCTTGGCCGTCACCGCAATGATCGGCAGTTTGCGCCAGCGCGGGTCCTTGCGGATTTCGGTGGTGGCTTCGAAGCCATCCATCTCCGGCATCATCACATCCATCAACACCAGATCGATGTCCTCGACTTCATTCAATCGATCAATCGCCTCAAGGCCATTACGCCCGATGATCACGACTGCGCCCTTTTGCTCCAGTGCGCTGGTGAGGGCGAAGATGTTGCGTACGTCGTCGTCCACCAGCAGCACTTTGCGCCCTTCGAACACCTTGTCGCGGCTGCGGGCGGTCTTGAGCATGGTCTGTCGTTCATGGGACAGCCGGGATTCGACTTTGTGCAGAAAAAGTGTGACCTCATCCAGCAAGCGCTCGGGCGAACGCGCGCCCTTGATGATGATCGAGCGCGAATACTTGCGCAGTTCGGTTTCTTCGTCCCGGGTCAGATTGCGCCCGGTGTAGACGATCACCGGCGGAAACGAGCAGATGTCCTCGGTCGACATGCGTTTGAGCAGGTCATTGCCGAGCATGTCCGGCAGTTTCAGGTCGATGATCATGCAATCGAAGATCGTGGTACGCAGCAGGTCCAGTGCATCTTGCGCCAGGCCGACGGCGGTGATTTCGATGTCATCGTCGCCGATCAGACGGGAAATGCTGTCGCGCTGCAGGTCATCGTCTTCCACCAGCAGCACGCGTTTGACTTTCTGGGTCAGCTTGGCTTCAAGGCGCGCAAAGACGTCCTTGAGTTCTTCGCGAGTGGTGGGCTTGACCGCATAACCGATGGCGCCCATGTGCATCGCCGCCTCGACCCGGTCTTCAACGGAAATCACGTGCACCGGTATGTGTCGGGTTTGCGCGTGCTCCTTGAGGCGTTGCAGGACGGTCAACCCGGAATGATCGGGCAGGCGCATGTCCAGCAGGATCGCGTCGGGGCTGAACTCGCGGGCCAGGTCGTAGCCTTCATCGGCACCGTGGGCCACCAGGCACTGATAACCCAGCTCATGGGCGAGATCGTAGAGAATGTGCGCAAAGTTCGGCTCGTCCTCGACCACCAGAATGCAGCGGGTAGCGAACGGCGCCCGGTTGCGGTCATCGTCGAAGCGCGGAATGTCTTCGACAATCAGCGGTGCCGAGATGGCCGGCGCCACGGGCGGGGCTGCCGCTACCACCACTGGACGCATCGGTTCGACAGGGTCGTCCCCCGCTTCGACGTATTGTTGCGGCAACACCAGGGTGAACACGCTGCCCTCTCCCGGTGTACTGCTGACGCTGATGGAGCCGCCCAGCAAAGCGGCCAGGTCGCGGGAGATCGACAGGCCCAGCCCGGTGCCGCCGTAACGTCGATTGGTGGTGCCATCGGCCTGGCGAAAGGCTTCGAAAATGCTTTCCTGCTGATCCTCGGCAATGCCGATCCCTGTGTCGCGCACCGTAAAGGCAATGCCGTGGTTGGGCGCCGAGGCAACGCTGAGGCTGACGCTGCCCTTTTCGGTGAACTTCACCGCGTTCGACAGCAGGTTCTTGATGACCTGCTCCAGCCGCTGGCGGTCGGTAAAGATCAACGCGGGAGCGCTGTCTTCCAGCGTGGCGTGGAATGCCAGTTGCTTGTCCGTGGCCAATGCCTGGAACATCCCGCGCAAGCCATCCACCAGACGCGCAACGCTGGTGTTTTCCGGGCGGATCTCGAGTTTGCCGGCCTCGACCTTGGAAATATCGAGAATGTCGTTGATCAGGTTGAGCAAGTCATTACCGGCGCTATAGATCGATTCGGCGAACTTGACCTGTTCGGCGCTGAGGTTCTCCTGAGGGTTTTCCGCCAGCAACTTGGCCAGGATCAACGAACTGTTCAGCGGCGTGCGCAGTTCGTGGGACATGTTGGCGAGAAATTCCGACTTGTACTTGCTGGAACGCTGCAGCTCTTCGGCGCGCTCTTCGAGTTGACGCTGGGCCTGATTGAGCTCGGTGTTCTTCAGGTCCATGGCGTCGCGCTGCTCGGCCAGAATGGTTGCTTGTTCGGCGAGTTGTTCGTTGGTCTGCTCCAGCTCCACCTGCTGGGTTTCCAGGTGTGCCTGGGACTCCTTGAGGATTCGCGACTGCTCTTCGAGTTCTTCGTTGGCGGTCTTGAGCTCTTCCTGCTGCACCTGTAGCTCTTCGTTGAGTTGCTGGGTTTCGGCCAGCACTTCCTGCAGGCGCTGACGATAACGCGCGGCCTCGATGGAGGTGCCAATGTTGGCCGCTATCAGCTCAAGCAGTTCGATGTCGCGATCGATCAGTGGGCGCAGGAAACCCAGTTCGATGACGCCATTGACCCGATCGTCGTCGCTGGTCGGCACAACCAGCACACTGTGCGGCAAGCCCTGGCCGAGGCCGGAGGTGACCTTGAAATAATCGCTCGGCACGTTGTCCAGGCGGATCAGGCGTGCCTGTTGCGCCACTTGGCCGACAATGCCTTCGTCACTGTAGATCTGCTGATCGAGGGCTTCCTGCTCACGGGAAAAGCCGTAGGACGCCACGCGCCTGAGGCCGCCGTGCTCTTCGCGGACATACAGCGCGGCCACGGCGCTGCCCAGGTACTGCGCACAGAACTGCAGGATGTTGCGCCCCAACAGATTGAGGCTCAGTTGCCCCAGCACTTGTTCAGCCAGTTCGGTCTGGCCATTGCGCAGCCAGGCTTGCTGCTCCAGGCGATGGGCGCTGGCCTGCTGCGCGGCAAGGTTGGCGCTGTAACTGTTGGACAGATTGAGCAAGTCGCGACGGCCAATGTAAGCCAGCAAGCCACTGATGCCAGCGATGAACAACAGGTAGAGACCGATACTCCAGACCGTCGTGCGCCGCACCTCATCGTTGCGGGTGGTGCGCAGTTGTTGCTCCATGTCGATCACGTCTTCGAATTGCTTGCGGATCTCATCGGTCAAGCGCTTGCCTTTCCCAGCCCTTACCGCGCCGCGATAATCGCCGCTGGTTCGCTGCAAATCGATCATGCCTTGCGCATAATCGGCCCATTCCTGTTGCAACGCCTGCAGGCGGTGCAGACGGTCGGTCTGGGCCGGGTTGTCGCCAGTCAATTCGAGCAAGGTTTTGAGGACGACCTCGATTCTCGGCTTCGCCGTTTCATAGGGTTCGAGAAATTTTTCGTCACTGCTGAGCAGGAAGCCGCGCATGCCGGTTTCCAGATCGACCGTCAGCTTGAGCGCTTCATTGGCGTTATTGATCACTCGATCCGTGTGCTCGACCCACTGGATCGTCGACAGCAGGTACATGATCAACGAAACGAAGAACACCGCACTGACAGCGCCGACACCCAGCGGGAGGCTGATATTGCGGCTCAGGAGTTTGCGGAACCGTTGCTCATCAACTGAAGACTCAGAGGTCATAGTCAAGCCTTGTCCAACCGGTGAAAACCAAGGAGTTTGCCCCATAAATGGCGCATTGATCCAATTTCTGATGCGTTTTTGTGCGATTTCCTACATTCAGCTGATTTGATGCCACAGGAGCGGTTATCCTTCCATGTACTGTGTCACTACTCTTTTTATAGCCTGTCGGGGAACTTGTCGGCAGTCGTCATTTACTCATGCAAGACGCCGGCGATTTAGATCGACTGGCAACCCTCACCAATTTTCGAGATGCCACCATGTCCGCCAACGCTCCCATCATCCTGGTCGTCGAAGACGATGCCATCGTGCGCATGTTGATTGTCGATGTGCTGGAGGAGCTTGAGTTCAAAGTTCTTGAAGCCGATGGCTGCGAACAGGCTCTGGATTTCCTCAATGACGAAGACCAGCACATCGACTTGATGATGACCGATGTCGGCCTGCCGGTGATGGATGGTCGGGAACTGGCCGAGCAGGCGCGCATGCTGCGCCATGAATTGCCGGTGCTGTTTGCCAGCGGTTATGCCGAAAGCATCGAAGCGCCCGAAGGCATGCATGTGATTGGCAAACCCTTCTCCATCGATCAGTTGCGGGACAAGGTCAAGAGCATTCTCGAGTGATCCTGCTACCCGCCGTGGTGTAATACCGCCCCTCTTTTACTTGCCTGCCCCCTGCACGCTTCAAGGAACCCCCGTACATGAGTCAACCTCGCGCAACCAGCGTCCTGGTCATTGGCTACGTCTGGCCCGAGCCCCGCTCCTCCGCAGCCGGTGGCCACATGATGCAAATCCTTGAGACTTTCCTGCAGCAGGGTTGGGATATCACCTTCAGCAGCCCGGCCGGCAGCGGTGAGCACCGGGCCGACCTCACGGCGCTGGGCATTCGCGAAGTGCCGATCGAGTTGAACAACAGCAGTTTTGACACGTTCATCCACGAACTGGCGCCGGATGTGGTGGTGTTCGATCGCTTCATGATGGAAGAACAGTTCGGCTGGCGCGTGGAGAAACATTGTCCTGCCGCGCTGCGCGTGCTTGAAACCTCTGACCTGCAAAGCCTGCGCGATGCCCGGCATCAGCGACTCAAGGCGCGGCTGAAGGCCAGTGACGACGTCAATGATTTCACGGACTTGTTCGCGCCTGCATTGCGTGAAGAGTTCGAGTTCATGGCCGATACCGATCTGGCCAAACGGGAAATCGCAGCGATTTATCGTTGTGATTTGAACCTGATGACCTCCGAAGTGGAAATCGAGTTATTGGTTGAGCAATTCAAACTTGCGCGAGATCTGCTGCACTGGTGCCCACTGATGGTTGATCTGCCAAACCAACCGCCGGCATCGTTCGAAGATCGCGCGCATTTCCTGCACATTGGCAACTTCCGGCATGCGCCTAACTGGGATGCGGTGCTCTGGCTGAAAACCGTCATCTGGCCAATGATCCGCGAGCAAATACCTGACGCGCAGTTGCACATCTATGGTGCTTACACGCCGCCCAAGGCGACCGCGCTGCACAATGCCGCCCAGGGTTTTCACGTGATGAACTGGGCGGAAGACGCGTTGCAAGTCATGTCAGCGGCACGAGTGTGCCTGGCGCCGCTGCGTTTTGGTGCGGGAATCAAAGGCAAACTCGTCGATGCGATGCTCTGCGGCACGCCCAATGTCACCACCCCGATGGGGGCGGAAGCCATGCACGGCGAGCAAGCGTGGCCCGGCGCCGTGACCCGGTCCGCTCGCGACTTCGCCGACAACGCTGTGCGGCTGTATACCGACAAGGTTCTGTGGCAGCGTACGCAGGGTCAAGCGCAGGCTCTGCTAGCCAGCCGTTACCAGCAATCCATTCACGGGCCCGCCCTGATTGAAAGGCTGGTTAATTGCCAACGGCATTTGGCGCAGATCCGCCGGGACAACTTTACCGGCAGCATGTTGCGTCACCATCATCACAAGAGCACTCAGTACATGGCGCAATGGATCGAGGCAAAGAATCGCATTCCCTAAAAGTCTATTGCGCTTCAAATAACGTGACGCGCCAAAAACCGTGTTCGGCTTTCCCTTTAAAGAGCGAATAACTATGTATCTGGTGTGTGGCGAAGCGCTGTTCGATTTCTTCAGTGAAAACGACGCCAGCGGCCTGGCTTCAAAAGTGAATTTCAAGGCGATTGCCGGCGGCTCGCCGTTCAACGTTGCAGTAGGATTGCGCCGCTTGGGCGTGGACGTGGCGCTGTTTGCCGGGTTGTCGACCGACTACCTGGGGCGGCGCTTGTTGCAAGTGTTGCAGGATGAAGGCGTAGGCACCGACTATCTGGTGGATTTCGCGGCGCCCACCACCCTGGCCATGGTCGCGGTCGGGGCCAATGGCTCGCCGCACTACAGCTTCCGTGGTGAAGGCTGCGCCGACCGCCAACTGAAACCGCAACATCTGCCAGAACTGGGGCCGCAGGTGCGCGGGTTGCACATCGGTTCATTTTCGCTGGTGGTGCAGCCAGTGGCCGACACACTACTGGAACTGGTGCGTCGCGAAAGTGGCCGGCGCCTGATCAGCCTCGACCCGAACGTGCGGCTTAATCCCGAGCCGGATATCGAGCTGTGGCGCTCACGGATGGCCACGCTGGTCGAGCACGCCGACCTGATCAAAGTCAGCGACGAAGATTTGAGCCTGCTGTATCCCGGACAAGCCCCTGCGCGAGTGATCGATGGCTGGATGCAACACCGTTGCCAGTTGGTGTTTTTGACCCGGGGTGGCGAAGGCGCCACCGTATTCAGTCGCGCTCATGGTTCATGGTCGGTTCCCGCCTGTTCGGTGAAAATCGCCGACACCGTCGGTGCCGGCGATACTTTCCAGGCGGCATTGATTACCTGGTTGACCGAGCACCAACTGGATTCGGTTGAAGGTCTTGGAAAACTGAGTCGCGAGCAGATCGACGCGATGCTCAGGTTTGCGGTTCAGGCCGCCGCGCTGACGTGCAGTAAGACCGGACCGGACTTGCCGTATCGCCATCAGTTGGACCTTCGCTGAACCGGGGGGCCCTATCGCGAGCAAGCTCACGCCTACGATTCCTGGTCATGCACAGCGACCGGTGTGGGAGCGAGCTGGCTCGCGATGACGATCCTTCAGGCGCAGAAACAGCCGTGCTTACAACACCGAGAAGTTGTAGCTGACAATCAACCGTGTCTCATCCACATCCCGGGCGAATTTTTCGTAGTTGGTTCGGTACGTCGCGTTACGCAAGCGCAAGCTCACATCCTTGAACGTGCCGCTCTGCACCACGTACTTGAGCTCGCTGTCGCGCTCCCATTCCTTACCTTCCACGTCGCTGCCAGGCACCTTGATGTGATCGCCGTTCACATAGCGGGTCAGGAATGTCAGGCCATCCAGGCCGATGCCCTTGAAGTCATAGTCGTAGCGCAACTGCCATGAACGTTCCTGCGCGGCCGCGAAATCGTTGACTTGCACATAGTTGACCAGGTACGGGTTGGAGCCATCCAGATACGGCATCGAATTGTCGCCGTTCATGCGCTGCCACCCTGCGCTGAACGTATGGCTGTTGATGGCGTAGGCAAGCATTGCGCTCAGGGCGCGGTTGTCGATGGACCCGGCGCGGGCGGCACCGCTGTCGGCACTGTCGATCACGCGCATATCGGCCTTGAGCACACCGCTGCCCAACGGTTGGTTGCCCAGCAAGCCCACGAACTGCTGGCGGTAAATGTCTTCGAGCTCCGAGTAGTGATACTGGGCTGTCAGGCGATCGTTGATCGTGTAATCGACGCCGTACATATCGAAGTGATCAGCGGTGACGTTGCAGGCATAGCGCTTGTTCTTGCAGTTCACGCGGATGTCCTGGGCATCGGTGGAGTCCCGGGCGGTGTACTTGTCCAGTCGCGCCGCCATGAGGGTCAGATCGTTCACCTCTTTGGAGGTCAGCATGGCGCCGTTGAACATCGTCGGCAGCAAACGCCCGTCGTTGTATTTGAGCAGTGGCAAATCGGGCCGCAATGCGCCGTATTTCAGCACGCTTTTCGAAACCCGCACTTTGGCCGTCAGGCCAAGCTTGGCGTATTGGTCTGCCGAACCGCGCGGGTTTTCCCCACTGGATGGCAGCAGGCCGCTATTGCTGCTGTCGGGACTGGAGTCAAGCTTGAAGCCGGCCATGCCCAAGGCGTCGATACCAAAACCGACTGTGCCCTCGGTGTACCCCGACTGCAGGTTGAGAATAAAACCCTGGGCCGACTCGTCACGCTTGGAGGCGCCCTGTTCGGTGGAAGTGTGCCCATCACGGAAATCACGATTGAAATACATCGTGCGCGATTCGATGTTCGCCGTGGTGTCGTCGATAAAACCGCTCGCTTGGCTCGATCCGGTAAAACCGGCGCACAGGACCAGAGCGCCGAAGCCGAATGACTGGCGCACGGTGATAAAGGTAAAGGGGGAACGCATTTAAAACTCCAACAGTGCCGCTTGCGCCAAAGCGCAAGCAGCCAAAAATAGCCTTCATCCAGGCCAATGGCTGGCCTGAAGAAGTGAAAACGCAGGGGGTGATGGGCAATGATGGCAGAGGGCTTTCTTTACAAGGATACGACCTTAGTCTGAAAGACTCCGCCAAACGGTAGTGGCCAGGCGACAGGTGGCATTCAGGCGAGTTAACCAATGCTTAATCACGCAGTCAAACACTCTACTGGACCGCACGCCCTCAGAGCCCTCTGACGCCCAGTGCGGCAGGTTCGACGAAACGTCGAACTGACTTCCGTCTGCACTGGAGAACGCCCCATGAACTCGCGCACCCTGCTCGTTTCCGCCGCCCTGGCCTGTGTCTCATTGACAGGCATGGCTCAGGCCAATGACACCTCCACCACTCAGGCCGTGCCTTCCTATCATTACGGCATGCCGCTGCACGTGGGCAAAGTCATCGCGCTGACCGAACCTGACACCCTGGATTGCAAGGTGATCAGCGCGCACATGAAATACATCGATGAGCAGACAGGCAAACCCGCAGAAATCGCCTACAGAAAACTGTCTGATGCCTGTAGTTATCAGAACTGACTGAAAAGTCTGAAATAACACCTTGCGGTATTCGTGAAAGGATTCAGGCGCTATGCTCTAGCGCCTTCCCCCACTGCCGCAAGGATTCGCCATGCAGTTATCGTTTCGCACATTGTCGATATTCACCGCCGCATTATGTCTGCTACTGGCGCTGGTCTGGGGTGTGATGCCCAAGTGGTTGCTGGCGACCTGGGACATCGAATATTCACTGACGGCGGGACTGATGGCACGGCGCATCGCCGTACTGTTTGCAGCGCTGTGCGTGATTTTTTATCGGGTCCGCAATGAAGCGCCTTCCCCCATACGGCAAGCGCTGAGCTATGGCTTTATGGTCGGCTGCTGGGGACTGGCAGCACTGGGTTTCGGCGAATGGCTCAATGGCCATGCCGGTCCGGGCATATTGCTGGCGGTCGGATTCGAACTGGCGCTGGGCCTGGCGTTTTTCCAGACCCGGCGCGTGTCGGCGGAGCTTGAAACAGCGGGCTAACCGACCTTGCCAACCACGTGGCGGTGCTCGCTTTCTGTATGGTGAAGCTGCAGGTCGGAACGCAGTTCGGCGATCAAATCATTGATTTCCCGGCAACCATTCAGACGTTTTGCATTTATACCCGTCTTCAATAGATCCAACTGATCGGTTGCACCGTCCGAATAGACTTTCACCGTCATCGACAACTCCGACGAGAGCGAACATTCACACCGCTTCGGTAGAAAACTGCTTTCAATGATGTTGCGTAGCTCCAAGGCAGATAAAAACATGGTGACCCTCTCCTTCGTGAGACTGCCAATCAATTATCGGCACTGACTCATGTGAAATCCTGGCCAGCTTGAGAACTACTCCAGCATAAAACATGCCTTGAATTTCGCCGTGCAGTTCATCGGTAAATCAATCAGTTATTCAAACCCACTGATTCTTGACCATGCAATTTGCAAAAATCACATTCAGAAGCCCTGCAATTTGCACACTTCGGTGGCGGGTTTGCATTAGCCATCGATGCCGTCAAAAATAGAGACATGTTTATTCAGTATCCGCTGACACCGCACAGAGGCAAGGAGGCAACATGGGTTACTGGACCATTAACACCACCGTTGGGCTGATAGTTGCCGCGCTGTCCAGCGCCGCGCACGCAGCAAAACTTGAAGAAGTCGCGCCCTTTCCCAAACCTGAGAGCGGCTTTGCCCGCCAGGTTATCCACCTCACGCCGCAGGCCCGTGAAGATGATTATCAGGTCGAGATCCTTGCCGGAAAGACCTTGAAAGTCGACTGCAATCGGCAACGCCTGGGCGGCATTCTCGAAGAGAAAAACCTTGAGGGTTGGGGCTATCCGTTCTACCGCCTGGAAAAAGTCATCGGCCCGATGAGCACCCTCATGGCGTGCCCGGATGGCAAGAGCCACCAGGATTTCGTGCCGGTGGTCGGGGACGGATTCATGCTGCGCTATAACAGCAAGCTGCCGATCGTACTGTACGTGCCCAAGGACGTTGAGGTGCGTTATCGAATCTGGTCTGCCTCCAGCAAGGTCGATAAAGCCGTCGAAGAGTAGCCGTGAAGCGGACGGACGGCGTCCGCTTGCCGGCTGACTCGCTTCACGCCGGGGCGTCGCATAATGCGGCGCGCTCGGCCACATGCCGCAAACTGTCGAAATTGATGTTGGCCCCCGAATCGATGGCCACGAAGGTCAGGCCGCGGGCTGCGCTTTTTGCCACGTACTTCTTGATGCCAGCCACCGCCAATGCGCCGGAAGGTTCGGTGATCGAGCGGGTATCGTCATAGATATTCTTGATGGCGGCGCAGAGTTCGTCATTGCTGACGGTCAGTACCTCATCGACGCAAAACCGGCACACCTCGAAACCATGGGCGCCGATCTGTGCGACGGCCACGCCATCGGCGAAGGTGCCGACGCGCGGCAGAACGACGCGCTGATCCGCCTGTAATGCGGCCTGTAAGCAAGCGGAATGTTCCGACTCGACGCCGATGATGCGTATTTCAGGGCGAAGGTATTTGACGTACGCCGCGATTCCGGCGATCAAGCCGCCACCGCCCACCGGTACGAAAATCGCGTCCAGCGGACCTTGATGCTGACGCAGGATCTCCATGGCCACGGTGCCCTGTCCCGCGATCACATCCGGGTCGTCGAAGGGCGAAACAAAAGTCTTCCCGGTTGTTTGCGCCAGGTCCAGCGCAAAGGCCAGGGCAAATGGAAAGCTCTCGCCGTGCAACAACGCTTGTGCGCCACGGCTGCGCACCCCGAGCACCTTCAGTTCCGGTGTGGTAGCGGGCATCACGATCGTTGCGTCGATCCCCAGCTCACGCGCCGCCAGTGCCACGCCCTGGGCGTGATTTCCCGCCGACGCCGTCACCACGCCCCGCGCCTTTTGCTCAGGGCTCAGCTGTACCAGTTTGTTGTAGGCGCCTCGGATCTTGAAGGAAAAGGTCGGTTGCAAGTCTTCGCGCTTGAGCAGGATTTGATTGCCCAGTGCTGCGGACAACGCCGGCGCCGCTTGTAACGGCGTGCGCACCGCCAGCTCATAGACTGGCGCAGCAAGGATCTTTTTAACGTAATGCTCAAGCAGGGATTGTTGGGCGGGCACGCGGGTCATGATCGTCTCCTGACATTGATCAGAGCCCCGAGACAGAAAATGAAAACCCGCCTCTAGGGCGGGTTGGGTGCTGCAGTCGTGAGCTAGCCCGCCAAATGAGGAATGGCGGTAATAATGCTTGGCTGGCAGCGCAATACGGTGGAAGTCATGCCCGGAAAATAGCCGGGCGCTGATGGCAAGTCAATGGCCAATTCCCTTTGGCCTGTTGATCCGGAATTTGCAGCCTCGTCGAGAGTGCTCTCGCCGCCAAGGCAGCTCCCATACTTGTTGAGCGCTTCAAATACCCTGCCGATGATCTCATTCACTTCGCCAGCCGCTTGAGTCCCAGTACCATCACCCCTGCCCCGAACATCATCGCCAGCAAAAACAACGGATAAGAAACCCACCACGGGGTTCCCGCCGTCATCATGCTGAACTCGGACATGCCGCCGATACTCGCGATCAGGTTCAGCGGCAAAAACACCACGTTGATCAACGTCAGTTTGCGCAGCAGGTTGTTCATGCTGTTGTTCATCAGGTTGCCCCGGGCGTCGATGAGCCCGGAGAACACCGTCGAGTAGATTTCCGCCTGCTTGTAGCACTGATTGTTTTCGATGATCAGGTCGTCGATCAGACCAATGGCATGGGCGCCGAAGTGCTCCTTTTGCGCATGATTGCGCAACCGGGTCAGCACCGCGCCGTTACTGTGAATGGCGTTGATGTAATAGATCAGGCTTTCGCTGAGATTGAACATCTGGATCAAGTGCTGGTTCTGCATCGACGCGTTGAATTTCTGCTGCAACTCGCGGGCAACCATCTTGATCACCTTGAGGTGCCCCAGATAGTGATGGATGTTGTTGAACAGCAATTCGAGCAGCACATCCAGGGGCGTGTTCAGCGGCTGGCGCTTGCCGAGCCCGCTCAGGGGCGCATCGTCGGTGGCGATCACCAGCAAGCGATCCGGGCAAAACAGCAGGCCGCACGACGACACTTCGAAGGCCAGGCTGTCGGCGCCGGAGTAATTGTCCGGTCGCTTCCAGATCAAGAAGAGGTTGTCCGGATGAAACTCGATACGCGACACCTCGTCCGGGTCGAGCGCCGAGGCCAGGGCATGATCATCCAGCTTGAAATGACTGTGCAGCAGGTCCCGTTCGGCGGCGTCGGGATTGCTGAACAACATCACCTCGGCGTCCAGTCTTTCGACCGCGTGCAGCGTGCCGTGGGTCAATTGATAGCTTTTGATCATGGGCCGCTCACCAGGCCTGGCCGCGACGCTTTAGTTCCAGGCGCCTGACGAACTCTTCCAGCACCAGTGAATACAGATCGTCCTGCAAATAGGCGTCTTCGATACCGGCGTCCATGTTCGGGTTGTCATTGACCTCGATCACCACCACTTTGTCGCCGGACTGCTTGAGGTCGACGCCGTACAAGCCATCGCCGATCAGATTCGCGGTCTTCACCGCCAGTTCCACTACCGCGCGGGGGGCTTCGTGAACCGCCAGGGTCCGGCATTCGCCATTGATGTCCTGGCCCTTGGCCTTGTGGTTGTAGATCTGCCAGTGCCCCTTGGACATGAAGTACTGGCAGGCAAAGATCGGTTTGCGGTTGAGTACGCCGATGCGCCAGTCGTACTCGGTGTAGAAGAATTCCTGGGCCAGCAACAGCACCGAGTGTTCGAACAGCTCGGCCGTGGCTTCGAGCAATGCTTGCTGGCTTTCGACCTTGATCACGCCTCGGGAGAAACAGCCGTCGGGAATTTTCAGCACCAACGGAAAACCGAGGCGCTCGCCGACCCGTTCGAAGTCCTCCGGTCGTTCCTTATAGAGGATTTCGGTGGCGGGCATGCCCAGTTGATGACTTTTGAGCAGGTCTGTCAGGTACACCTTGTTGGTGCAGCGCAGGATGGAGGTCGGGTCGTCCATCACCACCAGCCCTTCGCTCTCGGCTTTCTTGGCGAAACGATAGGTGTGGTTGTCGACGCTGGTGGTCTCGCGGATCAGCAAGGCGTCGTACTCGGCAATTCGCGCGTAATCCTTGCGCTCAATCAACTCGACGTCGATACCCAGGGTCTTGCCGACCCTGACAAAGTTGTCCAGTGCCTTGGCATTGGACGGCGGCAAGGCTTCCTGGGGATCGTGCAATATCGCCAGATCATAACGCGCCAGGCGCCTTGATCGCGGTAATCGCCAGATCTTTCGACTAAAACTGTCCAGCGCATTCGCAAACTGATCTTCCTGGTCCTCACGCAACTTGTGCAAGGCACCAAACTTTATAACTTCGATGTGCCAACCGTTAGTTCGGCGAAACTCCACTAACAGAATGGGACAAGCAAACACTTCAAATAGTTGGCGCGCCAGATCCTGTAAAGGTTCGATGTTGGTTTTGCCGAAATACAAGGTCAGGGTAAAGCCTTCGGTATCACTGTAGAGGTGATGGCTGAGGGCCTTTTCCAAAGTCTTATCCAGGTCATCCAGCGCAAGTCCATACAGGGACTTGCGTGTCAGCTCGCTGATCGTCCGCACCGATGGAATGACCTTGTGCCCCCGCGCCTCGGCCAGTAGCGAACAGTAGTAGCCGTGCCCCAGGTACTTGTAGCTGCGGCACAGGTTGATCACCTGGACGCGTTTGCCCTGGTCATTGTCACGGGTTTGCTCAAGGTACTCCTGGGCCGTAACGATGTCTTCACTGGGGAAGTAAGAGGCCCAGTCTTCCTTGCGTTCGACAATGATAATCAATTGGCTGGAAGTTCTATTCGCATCATTTAAATAAGTTGCAGAAGTGATTGCTGTCGGCAAAGTTTGTTCGGATACTTCGCGCCAATGACCCTGTACCGCTGACATAGTGATTGATCCGTTGGAGAACAAGACCTTTCCTATTAAGCACGAACTTTTTCGAAAGTCCCGTTTCGTTACGCAACTTTTACGGTGGTCATATGAATCTGATTTTTCGGTTGGCGGTCACTGAGGATCTACCGGCACTACTGCAACTTGAAGAACAGTGTTTCACCACCGATCGGCTCAACAGTCGCAGCTTTCAATGGATGATCAATCGGGCACACGGCCAACTGCTGGTGGCCCAGCGCGGCGAGAACCTGGTGGGGTATGCCGTTGTGCTATTCCATCGAGGTACGTCGCTGGCGCGCCTGTATTCGATCGCGATCGCGGTTCAGGCGCGGGGCAGCGGTTTGGGCAAACAATTGCTCGAGCGGATCGAAGCCTGTGCACTGGAACACGATTGCGCCTATTTACGGCTGGAAGTGCGCATCGATAACCCGGCGGCCATTGCCCTGTATGAGCGCAATGGCTATCGGCGCTTCGCCTTGATTCACGACTATTACCAGGATCATGCCGACGCGTTGCGCCTGGAAAAGCGCATCCTTGAGCACCGCGACTCACGAAACATCCAGGTGCCCTATTACCCGCAAACCACCGATTTCACCTGCGGCCCGGCCTGCCTGCTGATGGCCATGGGTGCTCTGCAACAGGGTCGTGTGCTGGAACGCCGCGAAGAATTGCAGATCTGGCGCGAGGCGACCACCGTGTTCATGACCTCCGGCCACGGTGGTTGCAGCCCACAGGGTTTGGCATTGGCGGCCTGGCGACGTGGATTTCGGGTGTGTCTGCAACTCAGCATGGCCGGCCCTTTGTTCCTCGACGGTGTGCGCGACGCGCATAAAAAAGACGTCATGCGTCTGGTGCACGATGAGTTCACACTGCAATTGCAGGCCACCGATGTCGAGTGTGTGATGGGCGGGGCATTGAACCTGCCACGTCTGCTGGAGCACGGCGGACAGCCGTTGGTACTGATCAGCAGCTATCGACTGACCCGTTCGAAATCCCCGCATTGGGTGATTGTCACCGATTGCGACGACGAATTCGTCTACCTGCATGATCCCGATGTGGATCACAGCCAGCATCGCCAACCCATGGACTGCCAGCATCTGCCGGTCAGCCATGGGGAATTCGACAAGATGTGCACTTTCGGCCGGGACAAGTTGCGGGCGGCGGTAATTTTGTATCGTAGTGAGTGAACGCTCCGTTTTCTGTGGCGAGGGGGCTTGCCCCCACGCCACAGGTATCCGCGTTATTTCAATCCCACCCTGTACAACCCGCCGTTTTCTTCATCGGTCAGCACGAACAGATAACCATCCGATCCCTGGCGCACATCGCGAATGCGTTGGTTGAGCACGAATCCTTTTGTCAGGTGAATCGCCGACAGCCTGGCTGCCCTGCCTTCAAGGGTTGCGGGTGTCCGAGTCTCGAAGAGGCGGATTGGGAATGAATTTGGGTGGGCTCGCGGGCGCCGGGCGATCCTGGGGATAGCGATTGCCGATACCGCCGTTATCGAGGGTCGGTGGCCTCGGTACCGGCACAGTGTTCGGCCCGCGGATGGCCGGCGCATTGGGCTGCGTGCCCTGCATGCTGTTTGGATTGGCGCGGCGAATCGGGCTGTTGTAGGGGTTGTTGTTGCCCGGCAGGTTTTGGGCGATCTGCAACGACGCACCTGCCCTTGCAGCTTCAGCCTGCACCGTTTGGCTGATGACGCCGCTCAGGGCGAGCGTGATGAGGCCAAGCATGCATCGGTTCATGGGGAGCCTCTCGACGTGAGCCAGAATAGAGTCTTCGATAGCACGCTACGCTCGGGGTTCGTATTTGTTAACAAAAACCTCCGACAAGATGTAACACGACGTTGACGCCCCATCGCGGCAGGGCTCAATGCGGCTGAAACTTTTTCAAGAGGCCATGGGTCACCTGATCATCACTCACGAGTAGACGACCATGGCGCGGGCAATCTGGAAGGGCGCAATCAGTTTCGGCCTGGTGCACATCCCAGTGGCGCTGGTCTCGGCAACGTCTTCCCAAGGGGTGGATTTCGACTGGCTCGACAGCCGCAGCATGGACCCGGTTGGCTACAAGCGCGTCAACAAGGTCACCGGTAAAGAAGTCACCAAGGAACACATCGTCAAAGGTATCCAGTTCGAAAAGGGTCGGTATGTGGTGCTCAGCGAAGAGGACATTCGCTCGGCGCATCCTCTGTCGACCCAGACCATCGACATTTTTGCCTTTGTCGATAGCGACCAGATTCCCTTGCAGAACATCGACACACCTTACTATCTGGCGCCGGATAAACGCGGGGGCAAGGTTTATGCGCTGTTGCGCGAAACGCTCACCCAAACCCAAAAAGTCGCCCTGGCCCGCGTGGTGCTGCATACCCGCCAATATCTGGCCGCGCTCATGCCGCTGGAATCGGCCATCGTGCTGATGAAACTGCGCTGGCCGGCGGAAGTACGCAGCCTGGACGAGTTGGCGTTAGGCCCTGACCTGACCAAGGCCGAGCTGACCAAGAGCGAACTAAATATGGCCAGGCGATTGGTGGAGGACATGAGCGCCGAATGGTCGCCGGATGACTACCGGGATGAGTTTGAAGACAAGATCATGGCCCTTGTGGAGAAGAAAGCCCAAGAAGGCAAGATTGAGGACGTTGAAACAGTCGCCGGCGAAGAGCAACGCAAAACAGCGGATGTCATTGACTTGACTGAGCTGCTCAAACGCAGTCTGGGCAGCAAGGCGCCAGGCAAGGCGACCGCAAAGCCCAAGCCGTCCGCCAAACCAGCGGCGAGAAAAAAAGCCAGCACGTAATGGGCGGGCCGCCCAGGATCATCGCAGGCAAGCCCGCGAGGCCCTCGGTCGGCCCGGCGAAAGCATCAGACGAGGATGAAGATGGCCAGCAACCCGCCAAAGATTGCCCACTTTTCCACGTAATAGCGTGTGCGGTTGCGCTTTTTCAGTTCTTTGCCGCGCAGACGAATTTTGTAGATTTTGCCGAACAGTCGATTGATGCCCCCGGTTTTGTCACCCGCCTCATTCGGCGCGCCGGCCGCCGCCATCACATTGCGGCTGAACCAGGTGTTGAACGCGGCCGCCCAGCGATACTTCATCGGGCGCTCAACGTCGCAAAACAGAATGATACGGTTCTGCTCGGTGGCGTTTTCAGCGTAATGGATGTAAGTCTCATCGAACATTACCGCTTCACCGTCGCGCCAATGGTAGTTCTCGCCATCGACATTGATGTAGCAACCGGCATCGTTGGGGGTTTCAAGGCCCAAGTGATAACGATAGGAACCGGCATACGGGTCGCGGTGACGCACCAGTTTCGAGCCCGGAGGCAATTCAGCGAACATCGCAGCCTTGATCGAACCGATGCTCTGCACCAGTTCAGTGGTGCGCGGACAGAGTTTCATCGCCGATGGATGGCTGTCGCCGTACCACTTGAGGTAGAAGCGTTTCCAGCCTGATTTGAAGAACGAGTTGAAACCGACATCGTCGTACTGGCTCGAGCGTTTGATCTCCCCTGCCCGCAACAGGTTTTGGCCTTCGGCGCGGATTTCTTCCCAGTGAGCCTGCAACGGGCTCAGGTCGGGAAAGTCGGCAGGATTGAGGAAAGGTTTGTTGGGTATCTTCGAGAAGAGATAAAGGAAGCAATTGATCGGGGCCAGAAACGTCGAGTGATCACTCAACTGGCGGCCCAGCTTGTGTCGCACCTGCCCTCGCAAGTGGACGTATGCGATGGAGACAACATAGATAGCGGCAATAATGAGTTTCACGGAAATCGTCACACGTCAGAATTGAACAAACTGCACCCCTTGGCAGCCCTTGGCCCAGGGGCTTGTGCAGAGTCTTAATACGAAAGCTGTCCCGAGGGCACATCCTTGAGCCGGCGCTGCTTATCGGCACCCGATGATCGGTGGCATTTTAGCCACAATTTGTAACCAAAAGTGAACCGAAGCCGCGAAAAACTGTCATCTCTCACCACCAAAACATCACCACTGCCTTTTTGCCTTATGGCTTAGAGAGCCAGCCCACCCAAACTTTACGGGCCTCCTGATTGACCGGCCTCAGCGCGCTTCGACTTGGGCCAAGCGCTTCACATGCTCCTGTCCACTGATTGCCAGATGGATCTTCCGCTTCTGACCGGGTCGCGTTTCCCGTGATCCGAATGGCGGAACGGGGACTGATTCGGTACTGCCTCAACCCTGGTTATGAATCGCCCCCTCTTACTAGAATAATTCGGATTGCCAAATTTCTCTCTGCTCCGAAAGTTCAAGAGCATCCGCAACCTGAATCTCGCGTTGAGCCTCGACCTTCCTGACGAATTCTGGAATTTGATCTGTGGACAGTGGCCGGCTAAACAAATATCCCTGAGAAACTCCCACTGCGCCGGTGTTTCCACCCTCTTGGTGATAGTGATAAAACCCACGCTACGAGCCATTTGTACGATGGTCTTGACTATGGCTCGATCATCGGCATCGATTGCGATATCACGCACGAAAGACTGATCGATTTTGAGTTTATAAACCTTGAACTTCTTGAGATAGCTCAACGAGGAATACCCGCCCCAAAGTCATCACTGGACATGCGTACCCCGCGCGAGTGCAAGTTGTTCATGATCTCGATGGCGGAATGAAAAGGTGAGGCAGCCAATCCTGGTAGTAAATGACCACCCACTTAACAATTGCGGTGAGTAACAACAGAGCTGAGAAAATCAGGTATTTGGTGAAGACCGTCATCAAACGTTGCCAGGAACGCAAGGTCACCAAGAGCAACATGACGGCCGCCACAAACCGTGCTGAAAGCCAAAAATAGAGGTGTTTCGCTGAGGCGTTATGCGATAGAAAATCGGGCATGCCTGCATAGGAGGCGGCATGCAAAAAATACATCCAACCCGGCCACATGGTGCATGGAAGCACGATGTGAAGAGCGCACCCGCCAAATTGCAATCTGCTCGATCTGAGGCTGTTTGTTTAAGCATAGACTTGATTACCACCACCCTCCTGCGCCGCCTCATTGCGGCCACGGCATGGCCTTCTCCGGGTGTTCGTCGCCATGCTCTGGTCAAGCTCTTGACGATTCTGGAAGCCGCAGTTGCCGAAGCGCTGATCAAGAAGAACCCGGCTAACGCACCAAAACCGGAAAAATCGTTTCGTGTCACTCAACGAACGTGCACTGCATGCGCTGGAGTTCGCCCGCCAGTACGCCATGCGCCGTGCATAAGGGGTCGGCAAGCTCCAGGCACTGGCGATGCCTTATCGACCACCGTACAACTGCCGTCATACTTATGCGACAATATGCTCAATGTCCAACATGAACCCCGCATTCATCGCTCAGCAGCTTGGCCACAGTGTCCAAATGTTGCTGACGACCTATGCGCGTTGGCTCAACTCAAGCTCAGACTGGGCGGAGCTGGAAAAGCTCCAGATTGGTATCAAATCGGTATCAGGCAAAAAAAGACCAGCTCTAACCCATTGATAGGTAAGGTAATTGATCTCCACAGCTAACATCACCATGCAGTTCGGCGCCAAGCCGTTGTTCGAAAACGTTTCGGTCAAATTCAACGGCGGCAATCGTTATGGCTTGATCGGCGCCAACGGTTGCGGCAAGTCGACCTTCATGAAGATTCTCGGCGGTGACCTCGAGCCATCCGGCGGCCAGGTCATGCTGGAGCCGAACGTACGCCTGGGTAAATTGCGCCAGGACCAGTTCGCCTACGAAGAATTCACCGTGATCGACACCGTGATCATGGGTCATGAAGAGTTGTGGAAGGTCAAGGCCGAGCGCGATCGCATCTACTCGCTGCCGGAAATGAGCGAAGAAGACGGCATGGCCGTGGCCGAGCTGGAAACCGAATTCGCTGAAATGGACGGTTACACCGCCGAATCCCGCGCCGGTGAGCTGCTGCTGGGCCTGGGGATTCCCCTGGAACAGCATTTCGGCCCGATGACCGAAGTCGCTCCGGGCTGGAAACTGCGGGTATTGCTCGCCCAGGCCCTGTTCTCGGACCCGGAAGTGCTGTTGCTCGACGAACCGACCAACCACCTGGACATCAACACCATTCGCTGGCTGGAAACCATTCTCACGGCGCGTAACAGCACCATGATCATCATTTCCCACGACCGTCACTTCCTTAACAGCGTCTGCACCCACATGGCTGACCTGGACTACGGTGAGCTGCGCCTGTTCCCGGGCAACTACGACGAGTACATGACTGCCGCGACTCAATCGCGCGAACAATTGCTGTCGGACAACGCCAAGAAGAAAGCCCAGATCGCCGAACTGCAAACGTTCGTCAGTCGCTTCTCGGCCAACGCCTCGAAAGCCAAACAGGCCACTTCCCGCGCCAAGCAGATCGACAAGATCCAGCTGGCCGAGGTCAAGCCGTCGAGCCGCGTGAGCCCGTTCATCCGCTTCGAACAGACCAAGAAGCTGCACCGTCAGGCCGTGACCATCGAGCAGATGTCCAAGGGCTTCGACGGCAAGACCCTGTTCAAGAACTTCAGCTTCACCGTAGAAGCCGGCGAGCGCGTTGCGATCATCGGGCCGAACGGTATCGGCAAGACCACCCTGCTGCGCACCTTGATGGGCGAGCTGACCCCGGACGCCGGTTCCGTGAAGTGGACCGAAAGCGCGGAGCTGGGCTACTACGCCCAGGACCACGCCCACGATTTCGAAGACGACGTCAGCCTGTTCGACTGGATGGGCCAGTGGACGCAAGGTGAGCAGATCATTCGCGGCACGTTGGGTCGCATGCTGTTCTCCAACGACGAGATCCTCAAGTCGGTCAAAGTGATCTCCGGTGGTGAACAAGGTCGCATGCTGTTCGGCAAACTGATCTTGCAAAAGCCGAACGTGCTGGTGATGGACGAACCGACCAACCACCTGGACATGGAATCCATCGAAGCACTGAACCTGGCGCTGGAGAACTACCCGGGCACGCTGATCTTCGTCAGCCACGACCGTGAGTTCGTATCGTCCCTGGCCACCCGCATCATCGAGCTGAGCCCGAATGGCGTGACCGACTTCAGCGGCACCTATGACGACTACCTGCGCAGCCAGGGTGTGGTGTTCTAAAGGCAGCTACCAGCCTTTAGCTGCAAGCTTCAAGTGAAAAGCCCTGTCTTTTGTGACGGGGCTTTTTGCATTTCAGACCAAGGTTTCTTGTCGGTGCATCAATCATCGCGAGCGACAGCGATAATGTCATGGCAAAGGTAGTTAGCCTGCTTTCTTTTATATCAATGCCAAGCCATCATGCCGCTCTCCCACCGCCGCCCGCGAACGAGCTCTCATGTCTGCGCAGCAACAGCCACCGCAAAGCTCCATGGCGATCACCCTGCAGATCGTCTCCATCGTCTTCTATACCTTTATTGCCTTTCTTTGCATCGGCCTGCCGATTGCGGTGCTGCCCGGCTATGTCCATGAACAACTGGGGTTCAGTGCCGTTGTCGCAGGGCTGACCATCGGTTCGCAATATCTCGCTACCCTGCTCAGTCGCCCCATGGCGGGACGCATGTCCGACAATGTCGGCACCAAGCGGGCGATCATTTACGGGTTGTCCGGGATTGTGTTGAGCGGCGTGCTGACGTGGCTGTCGACCTTGTTGCAAAGCGTTCCTTTATTAAGCTTGTTGATCCTGATCGCCGGCCGCTTGCTGCTTGGGATTGCCCAAGGCTTGATCGGAGTCGGCACCATCAGTTGGTGCATGGGTCAGGTAGGGGCCGAACACACCGCGCGTTCAATCTCCTGGAACGGCATCGCTTCTTATGGCGCGATTGCCATCGGCGCGCCACTGGGCGTGGTGATGGTCGATCAACTGGGCTTCGTCAGCCTGGGCATCGCCCTGTCTGTGCTGGCCCTGGCAGCACTGCTGCTGATTCGTAACAAGCCGTCGGTGCCAGTGATCCGGGGCGAGCGGTTGCCCTTCTGGGCGGTGTTCGGGCGCATTGCGCCTTTCGGTGCGAGCCTGTGCCTGGCCTCCATTGGCTACGGCACCCTGACCACTTTCATCACCTTGTATTACCTCAACCGTGGCTGGACCGGCGCCGCTTATTGCCTCACCGTCTTCGGCGTGTGCTTCATCCTGGCGCGCCTGCTGTTCATCTCCAGCATCAGCCGTTTCGGTGGATTCACCTCGGCCATCGCCTGCATGACCATTGAAACCATCGGCCTGATGTTGCTGTGGTTCGCGCCCTCGACCGGCTATGCCTTGATCGGTGCCGGCCTGACCGGCTTCGGTCTGTCGTTGGTGTACCCGGCGCTTGGCGTCGAGGCGATCAAGCAGGTGCCCAACTCCAGTCGTGGTGCCGGATTGAGCGCTTATGCCGTATTTTTCGACCTGGCGCTGGCGATTGCCGGCCCCTTGATGGGCGCGATCGCCCTGAACCTGGGGTACGCGTGGATTTTCTTCAGCGCAGCGGTGTTGTCGGTAAGCGGATTGGGGTTGACCCTGTTGCTCAAGCACCGGGCCATGGCGTGACGCCTACTGATCGGCAGTCTGCATCCCGGCCCGCGTCGCCTTGCCCAGCGTGCGAGAGAAGAAGCGTCCGGCTTCAGAGATCATGTTGCGGTGAATGTCTTCGCGGTCAACGCCATCGGCATCAGTACACAGCGCCGGCATGATGACGATCTGCTCGTCGTTGCACGGTGCCATGAATACAAAGTGCCCTGCCCCGGCCAGCAACTTGAAGTCCGGCGCGACTGGCAGCTTGCGCGCCAACGCCACCGCGTTTTTGTCGATGGGCACCAGATTGTCGCCGTCTCCGCTGTAAAGCAGCACGGGCACGTGCACATCGGCCAGCGTGTGGCGACCGAACTTCAAGCTCAGCGGCGCCATCAGCATTAGCGCGTGGACGCGTGGATCGGCCACCGGTTGCAGGTCATCGCGGTCGACGATCAATTCCCCCCGGGTGTTGCAGGCGTCACGGTCATCCGGACGCTCCTGGCAGTAACGGCGCAGGCGGTCCAGGTCCGGAGTCGCACCGGACAGAATCAATGCCGTCTCGCCTCCGGCCGAGTAACCGATGACGCCCACCTGATCAGCATTGACGAACGGCGACAGCATGCGGTCGCCCAGGGTCGCAGTGATGGCTTCGGAAATCTGGATCGGCCGCCCGTACAGATTGCTCAAGGTGCCGAGACGACTGTGATCCTTGGAGTTGTCGCCGGGGTGAATCACCGCCACCACCACAAAACCCTTGCGCGCCAGCGAGGTGGCGAGGTCATGCAGGGCCAGCGGGGTTCCGGTGTTGCCGTGGGACAGCATCAGCATGGGGAATCGGCCGATGGCGACTTTCGTGTCCTCACCCGCCTCGACGGTGTAACCCTCAAGTCGGCTGGAATGTTCCTTTTCGCTCGATGGGTAGAAGGCGATGGCACGCATCGGTTGCAAGTCCAGCGGGTCGAGAAACTTCATCTCGTGGTAGCCGACGCTCCAGTGAGGATGCGGCGCAGGGGCGGCGTGCACTGTATTCAGGCTGCTGAGCAGGCAAGTCAGTAAAGTTGCACAAAGACGCACCATGGGATGCCCCACCTTGTTACCGGATTAAAGACATAAACCCTCGACTGCATAACTTGGGCCACAAAACGAAATGGACAGAAACAAAAAACTCCGTATCTGATACTTGCGCATTCAGAATACAGAGTTTTTTGAGGGTTTGCCCAACCGGCTTGAAGTCTTTATGCAAGCCTTACGCGGCGGCGAACAACTGCTCGCTGATCTGCTCGTGAGCGTCGCTCATGGCTTTGTTACGGACATCGTCACCATAGGCCAGGCCATGGGCACGCACGAATTCGATGTCAGTGATGCCGATGAAACCGAACAACACTTTCAAGTAGTCTTCGTGGGCAACGCCGGTTGCCTGGCCGGCATGCAGCCCGCCGGAAGTCGAAACGATCACCACTTTCTTGCCACCGCACAGCCCCTCGGGACCGGCTTCGGTGTAGCGGAAGGTCTGACCGGCAACGGCGATGCGATCGATCCAGGCCTTCAGTTGGGTCGGAACAGTGAAGTTGTACATTGGGGCTGCAATCACCACGGCATCGGCAGCGAGGAATTCGGCCAGTGTAGAAGCGCTGAGTTCGGCTTCGTGCTGCTGTGCGGCGTTGCGCAATTCAGCGGCGGTGCCGGCAGCCACCAGGGTGGTCGACGAAAAATGGCTGATTGCATCGGCCGCCAGGTCGCGGTAAGTCACCACAGCGGATGGTTCGGCGACTTGCCAGGCTTTTACGACTTCGCTGCTCAGCTGACGGGAAGCCGAGTTGTCACCAAGAATGCTCGAATCGATATGCAGCAGTTTCATGTGGGATCTCCGGGTGAGGATCGCTACAAGGGCGATCTGATGGAAACAATCCTACAGATGAAACCAATAGGTGATTAGACCGCAACAATGCGATAGTTTGTCTCACTGGTAGAACGATCGAGTCATCAGCCATGCAAGACCTCAATGACCTTTATTATTTCGCCAAGGTGGTGGAATCCGGCGGCTTCGCGGCGGCCGGGCGTTTGCTGGGCATTCCCAAGTCGCGGTTGTCGCGGCGTATCGCCGAACTGGAAGAACGCCTGGGCGCGCGCCTGCTGCAACGAACCACTCGCCAGCTGAAACTGACCGCCGTGGGCGAACGCTACCTGCGACACTGTCAGGCCATGCTGCTGGAAGCCGAAATGGCTGATGAAGCCGTGGCCAGCATGTCCAGCGAACCCCGGGGACGTTTGCGGGTGTCCTCCCCGGTCGGCCTGGCCCACGAGATTCTGCCGGCAGTCATCAGCAACTTTCTGGAGAAATTCCCCCAGGTGCAACTTGAGGTCGTACTGGTCAATCGCCGCGTCGATCTGGTCACCGAAGGCGTGGATGTCGCGCTGCGCGTGCGTGAACCGCGCGATGAAGATCCGCTGTTGGTGACCCGCCGCTTGCGCCAGGCACAGATGCTCCTGGTGGCCAGCCCCACATTCCTGCTGGGGCGTGAGATCAACCGCCCCGATGATTTGAAAGACCTGCCAGTGCTCGGTGCCCTCGAACCGGATCGGCTGGTGCACATCCGCCTGGTCGATCGCCAGGGCAAAAGCCACGATCTGGCAATGGAAGCGCGCCTGGGCGTCGACGACTTTATCGTACGCAAGACCTGCGCCCTCGCCGGGCAGGGGTTTACCACGCTACCGATGATGTATTGCGAGCAAGAACTGGCCAATGGTTCGCTGGTGCAGCTGTTGCCTGAATGGTCGCTGCCCGGTGGCTGGCTGCAAGCGGTCTACCCTCATCGACGCGGGGTGATGCCGGCCGTGCGTGCCTGGCTCGACCATTTGATCGAAACATTCAATGCCTGCGGGGACCGTTTGATATGAAGGCTGGATGCATGAGCGAAGTGGACGTCGCGACATTCTGCCTGGCGCTGCCCGGTGCGCGGGAAGACTATAAATGGGGAGGCGTACGGGTGTTTTCGGTTGCCGGAAACAAGATGTTCGCGCTGCAGAACCTGCGCGGCGAATCCCTGGCGTTCAAGGTCGACAAGGATTTGTTCCTCGGTCATTGCGACCGTCCGGGCATTCATCCGGCGCCTTATCTGGCGCGGGCCCAGTGGATCATCATGAACACGCCCTACCCACTGGGTGCCGAAGAGCTGCAAGGCTTGTTGCAACGCTCTCATCAACTGGTGGTGAGCAAATTGCCCAAACGAACGCAGGTCGGGTTATTGCTTTAGAACAGTGCCAACAGGTTTGCACCGAGAAACAGCCTGTCGATCCAGAACACTTGGTGCAGCATCACGATGAGCCAGAACACCAGTTGAAACGAGACCTTGCGCGTCTTGTGCCGAAACACTTGTTGCGCCAGCAACGCCCCCGGCCAGCCACCCGCGAACTCCAGTGCATGCAGCACGTTTTCCGGTGTTCGCCATTGATCGACACGGGCCTTGCGCTTATCGCTCCAGTACAGCAAAAACGTCAGCAGGCTGACGATGCCGTAGACCGCGAGGGGAATCAGCGACACCCCACGCAACCACAACGACATCGACCCGAACAACGGCAGCGCGCACAGGGTTGCGAACACCAGCAGCTTGAGGCGTAGATGCTGGATATGTCCCCCGGACTTGCCTGCGGAACGATAGCGCGCGCTGGAATCACTCATGGCTTGGCCGCGGTCCAGTCTATCCAGCCAAACTGCCACGTGGCCAGAATCAGCAGGCCGAAGGCAATGCGATACCAGGCGAACGCCGCGTAGCTGTGGCTGGCGATGAACTTGAGCAACCCGCGCACGGCAATCATCGCGAAAATGAATGCAGTCACGAAGCCAAGGGCAAATACCGGAAAATCAGCCGCCACGAACAGCTTGTGGTACTTGTAGCCCGAGTACACGGCCGCACCCACCATCGTCGGCATGGCCAGGAAGAACGAGAACTCGGTGGCGGTTTTACGCGACAGACCAAACAACAGGCCGCCGATGATCGTCGAGCCGGAACGCGAAGTACCCGGAATCATCGCCAGGCACTGGGCGAACCCGACTTTGAGTGCGTCTTTCCAAGTGATCTCGTCCACGGTATCGGCATGCACTTCATGCTGACGCTGTTCAGCCCACAGCATGATGATGCCACCCACCACCAGGGCCGTCGCCACGGTGATCGGGTTGAACAGGTAGTGGTGGATCAGGTCAGCAAAAATCACTCCCAGAACCACGGCAGGCAGGAAGGCGATCAACAGGTTCGCGGTAAAGCGTCGCGCACTGGGCTGGGTCGGCAAACCGATGACCACATCGAAAATCTTGCGGCGGAACTCCCACACCACCGCCAGGATCGCCCCGAGCTGGATGATGATGTTGAATGCCATGGCCCGCTCGCCACCGAAGTCGAGCAAGTCGGCCACGATAATCTGGTGCCCGGTACTGGAAATGGGCAAAAACTCTGTCAGCCCTTCTACAACGCCAAGAATCAAAGCCTGAAAGGCAGTCCAAAGATCCATTAATCCCCCAAAAGGCTATGCGCCGTTGCATGCCCCGTTAGTATTTTTAAAAACATTTATCGCGATCAGCGTAGTTGAATTCGCACGCTTTCAGGCTCCACACCTGGCCATGAAAAATCCGTGAAACATTTGGATTCAGGTTTTCCCGTGCGGGGCCGAAATCCTATCAGACAAGTCCGATAAGTGCTTTCGCGTTATCGGGCCTGGCCGAATGCTGGCGATCATTCATTACAAGAACAAGAAAACGGAGCACCACGTTATGAACAGCTTGCGCAATATGTCGATCAGCCGGCGCTTGTGGCTCATCCTGGTCGTGGCCGTCATGATGCTGCTGGCCTTGGGTGTCTTGATGCTCAAGCAGATTCACGATGACTTGTATGTCGCCAAGGCACAGAAAACCCAGCATGTGGTGCAAACCGCCAGTGGCATCCTCACTTACTATCACGACCTTGAAACCGCCGGCACGCTCACCCGCGAAGCCGCGCAGAAACAGGCGCTGACAGCCGTTCGCGGACTGCGTTACGACCAGAACGATTACTTCTGGATCAACGATCTGACGCCGGTGATGATCATGCACCCGGCCAACCCCAAACTGGACGGCCAGAATCTCTCGGCGATCCGCGACCCCGACGGTGTTGCGATATTCAATGAGATGGTCACGGTGGCCAAGAGCAAGGGCGCCGGGATCATCAATTACCGCTGGCCAAAACCCGGTGCCAGCGAGCCCGTGGGAAAAACCTCCTACGTCAAACTCTTTGAGCCCTGGGGCTGGATGATCGGCTCGGGCGTGTACATTGATGACATGCAAGCCGAATTCTATGGTCAGTTCTGGAAAGCCTCGGTCATTGGCTTTGCAATCGCGCTGATCATGGCGGCACTGGTGATCCTCATCGCCCGTAGCATCGTTCGCCCGCTTCAGGAAACCGTCCACGCGATGGCCAACATCGCCAGTGGTGAAAGCGATTTGACCCGCAGCCTCGACACCCACGGCCAGGATGAAGTCACACAATTGGCCCGGCACTTCAATGCCTTTACCGCCAAATTGCGCCAGGTCATCGGTGAACTGCAGGTCTGCGCCAGTGCGCTAGGCCAATCGTCCAGCGAATTGGGCAACGACGCGACCCAGGCCCAGCAACGCAGCCAGCAACAGTCGCAGCAGATGGAACGGGTGGCCACGGCGATCAATGAAGTGACTTCCGGCGTGCAGGATGTGGCAAAGAATGCCGAACATGCCGCCAGCGAAATGCGCGATGCCGAAGCTCAGGCCCAACAAGGCCAGGTCAACATTGATGGCAGCCTGCAGCAGATCGACACGCTGTCGTGCACCATCAATCAGGCCGTGGACGTGATCCGCACCCTGGCCACCGAAAGCACACAGATTGGCAGCGTGCTGGAAGTGATCCGCTCGATTGCCGATCAGACCAACCTGCTGGCGCTCAACGCCGCCATCGAGGCAGCAAGGGCTGGCGAACAAGGTCGGGGTTTCGCGGTGGTAGCCGACGAGGTTCGCCTTTTGGCCCAGCGGACCCAGAAGTCCACGGCGGAAATCCAGTCGATGATCGAACAACTGCAAAGTCATTCCGAGGCGGCGGTCAAGGTGATTGGCGACAGCAGCCGGGCATCGCAGCTGACCATCGAACAGGCGGGTCTGGCCGGTACAAGTCTGAATGCCATTGGTCAGGCGTTGCGCAACCTCAACGGCCTGAATGCGTCCATCGCCAGCGCCACCCTGCAACAGGCCCATGTGGTCGAAGACATCAACCAGAACGTCACCCAAGCCGCCGGGTTGTCCCACAGCACCGCGCTGGCGGCTGAACAATCCAGCAAGGCGAGCCTGAGACTGAAGGAATTGAGCGAGCAATTGAACGGTTTGCTCAGGCAGTTCCGGGTTTAATTCGAAAAAGAGCGTCCGAACGCGATCCGTGCCTCTGGCAGCGCCTGCAGGGTAAACGTCACCCTGTGAGGCGCCGCCAAAGGCTGCGATCGATTGATCTTCAGTTACAATCCGCCCCCTCTTCGACTTCCCCAAGGAAACTCCATGTCCGGGCTTGAACTGTTTGCCGCCGCCCTCGGTGTCATTGCCGTATGGTTGACGGTCAAACAGAACCCCTGGTGCTGGCCGATCGGTCTGGTCATGGTGCTTGTCTATAGCTGGATCTTTTTCGAGGTGAAGCTGTATTCGGACATGCTGCTGCAAGTGATTTACGCCGCATTGCAGCTCTATGGCTGGTGGCAGTGGACCCGCGCTGGCGATGCGCATCATGGACGCGAGGTCAGCCGGCTAGGCAAACATGCGGTGGTGTCGGGACTGGCCATCGGTGCGGCGTGCAGTCTGTTGCTGGGCGCCGCCATGGCGCACTGGACCGATGCCGCCCAGCCTTGGCTCGATGCTTTCCTCACCGCCTTCAGCCTCGTGGCGCAATGGTGGATGGCGCAAAAGCGCCTGCAGTGCTGGCCGCTGTGGATCGTGCTGGATTGTATTTTCGTCGGTCTGTTCCTGTACAAGGGGATGTACGTGACGGCGGCCCTGTATGGCCTGTTCACCCTGCTGGCCATTCAAGGCTGGCGCTCATGGCGCAGCGATCCGGTGCTGTGCCCATGAAGGTGCTGGTGCTGGCAGGGCCGGAATCCAGCGGAAAAAGCTGGCTTTCGAGTGAGATTCACGCCAACTTTGGCGGCATATTGGTCGATGAGTACGTCAGGCACTTCATCGAAAGCAAAGCCCGGGAAACCTGCTACGATGATATTGAATCAATAGCACATGGCCAGCTGACCTGGGAGGATGTCGCACGTGCCTCACAACCGTCGCTACTGATCCTCGATACGCATCTTTTAAGCAACATTCTTTGGAGTCGTACGTTGTTTGGCGCTTGCCCGACCTGGATCGAACAGGCACTGCTGACCCGGCACTACGACATGCATTTACTGCTGAGCCCTGAAAACGTGGCCTGGCATGACGATGGACAACGCTGCCAGCCGAAACTGGCAGAACGCCAGGCGTTTTTCCAGGCCAGCCGCCAATGGCTTGAGCAGCACCACCAGCGTTATCAGGTACTTGAAGGTGATTGGCAACAACGCAAGGACGCCGCATTTGAGGCCGTGACACGCTTGCTCAAGGCCTGACAGGGCTACCCTGCCTTGTCACATATGTCCATTCCTGAAACACCCTCCCCCGCGCAAACCCTCGAACTAAAGCGGCCCGAGCGCTGCAGCAAGAAAATGTTAAGCCACTGATACAACCTGCCTCAAGCCACCTTGACGAGCAATGGCGCCCATCTGGACGGCGTTTTTGCGCGGCTTTGTCTCAGCGGTGATACAAATTTTTTTGACCGCCACGGCAAATATTTACAACTTACTGTTTTTTAAGGAAAAACAAAAACCGGCACACCTTCTGCTCTCTTCCCCGCAGTGCTGATTAACACCAGCGCTCCACTTACAGAAGGAATTGCCGCCGTGGGGAAACTTGATAACCACATTTTTAGCCTCCTGCTGATCGGATGTGCATTGGGCTCAAGTGTTTGCCTGCCTGTACAGGCTGACAACGGCATCATCATTATCAAACGTGATGTCCAGGTGAGAGACGCGGTGACTCCGTCGTTAGCCCCCGATCCTAACCCCACGACCGCCAATGCCAACCCGTCGAAACAGATCCTCAATCAGACGAGCGAATTGAGCGACGGTGACTTTGCCACTGTCGCCAGTGGTGCAGGCATTTCACGCCTGGTCGCCCAAGGCACCAATAACCTGGGCGGCAATATCACTAATCAGACACAACTTTCCAACCTACCCGCCGGGCGTTCGGGAAATTCGGGCAACAACGGCATTGCCAACATGGTCAATTCAAACGTCCAGCAAGGCCTGGGCGCTTTGAGAATCATAACGGGAGACCGTTGAGATGAATCGCACGCTGCTGATTATCGCCATGCTTTGCAGTAGTACATCGGCCTTTGCCCAACCTCCCGTCATCAATAACGCCGAAATCGATAATTCAGGCGCGCAGTACCAAGGCAACTTCTCCGTCAACCAGGCGGCTGGCGATCTACAGCAACAGGCCAACGCCCGAGCCATCGCCATTGGCCATGGAGCCAGTGCGACGGTACAGATTCGCCAACGGTTGCGCGGCCAGGTCGACCCCGCCATGGATGCGCACTCAAGCATCCAGGGTAACTCCTTCAGTAACGGCAACGGCGTACTGGGCGTGAACCAGAGTTCGGGCGCCAATACCCAGCAAGCCAACGCAGTGCGTATCAGCATCAGTGCTCAGCCGCAAAGCATCGACGACAGCGTCCTCATGCAACAGAACGTGACGCTGCTCAACAACTCCGATCCAACTGACTCTGCACCAGGCTATCGCCAGGTCGCTACCAGCGACCAGGCCTTCACCGGTAGCCGCGGGGTAATTCAGTTGAATCAGAGCGCAGGGGTGGGAAACCGAATGGCCAACACCTTTAGCGTACGGGTCGCGGATTGACCCAAACAGGTAGTTTCAACACTTAACCTAAAATAAGTACGGAGAATCACCATGAAACCTTCGATGGCATTAAAGCCTCTGGTTTTCGCAATTGCTGCGGTCATGGCTGTTGCTGTACAAGCTGGGCAAAACGATCGGCGTGACCATCACCACGGCCACACCCCACCTCCTCCAACCAAAATCCTTGTCAATGCGACTGCCAGTGCAACCGACAAGCAGACCAGTACCGGCAACCGCATCTATAACGAAGGCACTCAAAACTCTGCCGAGATGAGCAGTTCTGCCTCCGGTGCCAGCGGCAACGTCGGCGTCAACGTGGCAGGCGGCAGTGGCAACCAACAAGACAACGCGGCTGCCATCGCCAACGCTTCCTCCACCTCAAGCCTGGATAACAGCTTCGTGTTCGGCACTGCCACTGCCACTGCCAAAGTCACTCAATACGGCAATAACAACCGGGTTGATAACTATGGCGTCACGAACACTGCAACGATGAGTGGCTCAGGTAACGGCGGCAGCGGCAATATGGGTATCAACGTTGCTGGTGGTGACCTTAACCAACAGAAAAACACCATGGCAATCGCCAACTCCAACTCCCCGCTGGGCAACGCTACCGCCACTGCCTCGGCTGATCAAAGCAGCCCTGGCCTGACCGTGAACAACGTCGCCGACCGGACTTACCGCGTGGATACGCTGACGTTTACCAAAACGGCTAGCGGTAGTTCCTCCTACAACAAGGACTCCAGTCTGAGTGTTGATAAGAGCGCTTCCAGCAGTTGGTCTGCGAACGGATCCAATAGCTTCAATGCAAGCGGATCCAAAAGCTTTGATGCAAGCGGATCGAGAAGCGCAGATTCCAGTGCTTCGAGCAGCGCTTCTTTCGATGCTTCTCTGAACGCTAACCTGGACGCTTCGGCGAGTGCTTCCAGATCGGTCACCTGGAATAATGGTGGCGCCGATCACACCCGCAGCAGGTCTGCTGATGCATCGCTGACCGCATCGCTTGATGCATCGGCCAGTGGGTCTCTCAATACGTCGAACAGCAATTCGTCCGACTCTTCCTACACCAAATCGCACGACTCTTCGTTCACAAAAGCGTATGACTCCTCGTACGCCAAATCAGGCGACAAATCGTCTGCGTCTTCTAAAGACGTAACGAAGAGCTACAGCGAAAGCAGTTCATTTGATTTGAGCAACACCTACTCTTATCAAGTGCTGACTCCAACCGGCTGGGCAAACCCTGTGACCAACACTGCAACCCTGAATGGTTCGGTGAATGGCGGCAGCGGCAACCTGGGTGTCAACGTGTCTGCTGGTGTGGGCAACCAACAAAGCAACTCGCTGGCTATCTCCAACCAGTCGTTCTAATGCTGTCTCTGGAGGCCCCCTTACGGGGGCCTTTTTTCAATATGGCCAGAGGGCATCCCCCCATGCGCATTATCGCCTTGGCATTTTTGCTTTGCGTGACCGGTGTGATCGAGGCTGCACAAATGCCGCTGTCCGTCCTGCCGGGCGGTGCGGTGGTATTCAAGCCGATCCAGAGCATCCGCGAGCGTAAATTTGCCGACCTGGTGCAACAGAAAACCGACTTCAGTTGCGGCGCAGCAGCGCTGGCAACCATTTTGCGCCAAGCCTATTGGCTGGACGTCACAGAAGACCAGATCATCGAAGGCATGCTGGCACATTCCGATCAGGATCTTGTCCGCGTTCAGGGCTTCTCCATGCTCGACATGAAGCACTACGTGGAAAGCATCGGCATGCGCGCCCGTGGCTACCGGGTGGCGCCGGAAACCCTGGGTGAAATTAAGATTCCCGTGGTGGTACTCATGGATATCCGTGGCTACAAACATTTTGTAGTCATGCAAAGGGTCCATGAGGGCTGGGTCTATATCGGAGATCCGGTTCTCGGTCATAAACGCTACAAAGTCGACGACTTTGTCAAAGGCTGGAACGGCATCATCTTTGCCGTCATCGGTCAGGGCTACGACAAAACCAATGTGTTGCTCGACCCGCCGTTGCCACTGAGCGCCAAGAATCGCATCAACACCTTCAACCCGGTGCAAGACGCCGAGTTGATGGATTTCGGATTCATCCAAAGCGACTTCTTCTAATAACAAGGGAGCACGAAGCTCCGGGAGTATCCAATGAAGACTCCAATCTGGCTGGCCGTGGCTTGCCTCGCCGCCAGCCTGCCAACCCATGCAGAGACTTTCAAACCCATCGAACTGAATGACCAGGAATTGGCGAGCCTGCGCGGCCGCTTTGTCATGCCCGGACGCATCATCAGCTTCGGCATCGCCATGACCAGCAGCTGGCAAAATGCCAACGGTGAAGTGATCGGGGCAACGTCCTCGATGCAGATTCAACAATCCACCATCCAGCCACAGTTCTATGTGTCGAAGATCGATGAAAAAGGCACTGGAACGTCGCAATCACAAGGCACCGGCACCGTCACTGGCGGCAACGGCCTCAACAGCACCGGAGGTGTCACACAAGTCGTGCGTGCTGCCGGTGACTACAACACGGCCTACAACAACGTTGATATCAACGTGACCAAGGCCAATCAGGCCCCAGCCACACAACAGCAGGGCCAGGCATTGGCCGCTGGCTCGACATTAACCGGCGCCAACGGTGCGGGTTCGATGAGCGTTACCTCGACCGGTAGTGGCATACAACTCAACATTCTGGCCAACAACAACCAGGGCAGTACGGTACAACGCCTGGCCCAGGGCGGGCTGCTGCAAAACACGACGCTGCTCGGCGCCGGCAACCAGGTCCGCAACATCACATCGCTCAATGTCGTGCTGCGTGACACCGTTCCGACAGCCGGCTCGCTGAGCGGCAATCTTGACCAGCTCAGAGGGCTACGCACCAGCGGATTCTGATCTACGCTCAGTGTCACCAGACGTGTCAGAAGGGACGGCTCACCCATGCATCGATCTTTAACGTTCAGGGCTATCGTTTGTTTGAGTAGCCTGGCCCCGGCCTCATTGCTGTACGCAGCACCGGATCCCCAGGTCGAAGCACTAAAACAAGAACTCATGGAGCTGAAACAACGTTATGAAGCACAACAGAACGCGCTGATGGTACTCGAGCAGCGCGTTCGCCAGGTCGAAGAAACACCGGCGACACCGGCGCCCAAGCGCCTGACCAAATCCCCCGCGGAAAAGACCAAGGGTGGCCAGACAGTAGCCACCTCTGGGTCGGGAGCCACGGGCAGTTCATACGGTCAGTCGCTCAAGGATGACTCGGAGCCTGCGCAAAGCGTTTCAAACCTGTATGACGAAGCCAGCGGCTTCTTCGGTGGCGGCAAGTTCAGTTTCGAAACCGGCCTGACCTACACGCACTACGATACCCGGGCATTGACGCTCAACGGCTTCCTGGCACTGGATTCGATTTTTCTCGGCAACATCAACATCGACCGCATCAAGGCGGATAACTGGACCCTGGACCTGACCGCCCGCTACAACCTGGCACAACGTTGGCAGTTCGACATCAACGTTCCCGTGATCTATCGGGAATCGACGTATTCCTCCGGAGGCGCCGGTGGCGCAGGCCCGGTGACGTCGGATGCATCCGTCACCCGCGACCCGACCATCGGCGATATCAACGTTGGCGTTGCCTACAAGTTTCTCGATGAGTCGGAGAACTATCCCGACGCGGTCGCCACACTGCGCATCAAGGCACCTACGGGTGAAGACCCTTACGGCATCAAGCTGATCGAGGACCCGAACAACAATAACCTGGCGGTACCCGAAAGCTTGCCGACCGGCAACGGGGTCTGGTCGATCACCCCGGGCATCTCGCTGGTCAAGACCTTCGACCCTGCCGTGCTGTTCGGCAGCCTGGCGTATACCTACAACATGGAAGACTCGTTCAGCGACATCAGCCCCCAAGTCAACTCCAAGGTGCCAGGAGACGTGAAACTCGGCGATTCCTGGCAGGTCGGTGCCGGCATCGCATTCGCCTTGAACGAGAAGATGAGTATGTCGTTCTCGTTCACCGATCAGTTCGCCCGCAAGAGCAAGATCAAGCCGAGCGGGGGTGAGTGGCAATCCATCACCAACAGCGATTACAACTCGGCCAACTTCAACATCGGCATGACCCTGGCAGCAAGCAATAACCTGACGATCGTCCCGCAACTGTCCATCGGGATGACCGATGACGCGCCCGATTTTTCCTTCAGCCTGAAATTCCCTTACTACTTCTAATGCTGCGACAACAAGAAGCCCGCTGTTTCAGCGGGCTTTTTCGTGGGTTCTACGAGCTATTGGAGCATTGACCTGCAGCCATACACCTCGCTACTCAACGTATCTGATGCTTGTGCAGCAAACGGTAGAAGGTCGGCCTGGATATCCCTAATACCTTGGCGGCGATGCTCAAGTTATCGCTATGACGGTTAAGCACATCACACAACGCCTGACGTTCTGCCCGGTGTTTGTAGTCTTCCAGCGTGCCCATCGGTGCGGAACCGGTTTGATGGCTGATCAGCCCCAGGTCTCGCGCCTCGATCTGCCGGCCTTCGGCCAGGACCAACCCGCGTCGTACCCGGTTGGCCAGTTCGCGAACATTGCCCGGCCAGTCATGCTTGCCCATGGCTATCAAGGCATCCTCACTGAAGCTGCGCGGACGGCGGCCGGTTTCATGACTGTAGAAATGGGAAAAGTGGTTGGCCAACATCGACAAATCGCCATTTCGCTCACGCAGGGGCGCAGTCGAGACCTGCAAGACGTTCAGGCGATAATACAGATCTTCGCGAAAGCGCTTCTTCTCGATCGCAGCCTCAAGATCGACGTGGGTCGCGGCCAACACCCGCACATCCACGGGAATCGGCTGACTGCCACCCACTCGCTCGATGTCCTTCTCCTGGAGGAAGCGCAACAGGTTCGCCTGCAGTTCAAGAGGCAGGTCACCGATTTCGTCGAGGAACAGCGTACCGCCATTAGCCGCTTCTATTCGCCCGACCTTGCGTTGATGGGCGCCTGTAAAGGCCCCCTTCTCGTGACCGAACAGTTCGGACTGGATCAGGTGCTCGGGAATCGCGCCACAATTGATCGCGACAAAGGGTTTGTTGTGGCGCAACGATTGCCGATGCAGCGTGCGGGCGACCAACTCTTTACCTGTCCCGCTTTCGCCGCGAATCAACACTGGAGACTCCGTAGGCGCCAGTTTGCTCAGGAGCTTGCGCAACTCGCGTATTGGCTTGCTGTCACCGAGCAACTCGTGCTCGGGCTGATCGATATGCACCGTGCCCTGCCCGCGAAGACGGGCCATGCCGAAAGCCCTGCCCAGCGTCACCTGGACTCTGGAGACATCAAAAGGCAAGGTATGGAAATCGAAAAACCACTCGCAGACGAAATCCCCGACATTCTGCAGTCGAAGCACTTCCTGGTTGAGCACGGCGATCCACTCGGTACCGCTGCGGCTGATCACCTCTTTGACGGCGTCCGGGTGCTCGAGATGCCAGGGCTGCAAACGCAACAAACCTACGTCACACGTTCGGTCGGTGGCGTTTTCCAGCGTGCAGCTGTCAACGTCCCAACCCACGGAGCGTAATCCGGGCAATAGTTGATGGCAGTCGTCGCACGGATCCACCACAAGTAAACGTCTTAAGGCAGGCGCATCGCTCATGACTGTTCCTTGGCGCCAAAGTCAGGAAAAATTATTAAAAACAGTCATTTGGCAAACCTGACTGTAACATTAGCAAGAATTTGACAGAGCCTTGTATCGTTTGACTATAGAGCGGCCCTGGTATTAGTTATAAGAAGAGACTTCGATAAAAATACCTGACAAGCCCAGGTTTTCATTCAGCGTTCAAAATGACTCGGGCCAACCGGGTATATGAAAGAAAGTTGAAATTTCTTTTGATTGCATGTGACCCGAACCACCCTTGCGGGCATCAGTACAAGTAACCAGCCGAAGGGTCAGCCCAACCGTCGGCCTATCACTTGATTGGGCATACCGAGGGAACATCCAATGAACGCCCCGCTCCGTATCAACGAAGCTCTTCTGATTGCCGACCGCGCATTCCAGCCTTTCCAGTGCGTGGCCTGGGCGCCACAGGACGGCAACGGTGAACTCAGCCTGACCGTTATCGATCGCACCAAAAACAGTATAGGCCGCAAGCTGATCCCGAGCAGCGCCTACACCGACCCGGCACAACTTGAACGCCTGCTCGAACAGGCGCGTGCCGAGTTGAGCCACGAAGGTTATACGCTCCAGTCGTGGTCGATGCCGCATTAATATTTTTTTGCGGATTACTCCGGGGTAATCCGCGCCCTTCCCCGTCGTTAACAGGTTGGCTGATCATTGCCAGCTGAACTTATGACATGCCTTTATTCAAACTTCCGTGTGCCTTTATACATTGCAGGCTTGCCACTGGTTCGAAAAGACACTGTTGTGGCACACAGCGACCCTCCATCTGTTAGTTATGACAGTTGTGCATTCAACCATTCAGGTTTTGAATATTCTCCCTATACAGTCGCCACCCAATTCCCGGATCAGGACGACTTGCAAGGAGGTGCGTGCATGTCAAGCCAGTCCGTTGTGGCTTCGCCCTCAACACTCAGTCATGCAGGCAAACTGGATCCTGCATTCGCCACCCAAGGCAAATCCCAGGTCTATTTCGCCGGCAGTCTTTCAAGCATCGCCCATGACGTCGCAATAGATTCCCAGGACCGCCTGTTGGTGGCGGCCAAGGTAGGCACCCCGGGCGGCAGTCGCTTCGGTCTGGCTCGCCTGCTGGAGGACGGCTCGGCGGATCTCGCCTTTGGCAATCAAGGCAGTGTCATCGGGCAGTTCCAACAAGGTTTTGAAGCCATGGCTGCCAGGGTTCGCGTGCTCCCCGATGAGCGCATTCTGGTCGTCGGCCTGCACTACGCAAATACGCACCTCACCCTCCCCGCACTGGCATTGTTTGACCCACAGGGTCGTCCCGTTCAGGACTTCGGTGACAATGGTCGCTGCATCGTGCGTCTGCCAGGCAAGCTCTCCCATGGTATGCGTGATGCCTGGCTTCCACCCGGCGTACCGGGCGCCGAAGCCTGCGATGTCGACGTTCAAGCGGACGGTCGGATCCTGCTGATGGCCAACCATCACTTCGAACGGGCCGATCATGCCGGCCTGCTCATTCGACTGAACCCCGACGGATCGCTGGACAGCACATTCAATGGCCGCGGGTTCGTGATCGTCAGGCACTTGCTGATGAACACTTGGCTCAGCAGCCTGAAGATTCAGTGTGACGGGCGAATCCTTGTGGGCGGGTCGATCAACCTCCCCGGAGAAGGATTGCTGGCCCGTTATCGCGCGGACGGCAGTCTCGACACCCATTTTGCCGTGGACGGCTTCATGCGTTTCGAGGCGCGGGGACATAGCGCTCAGGTCAACCGGATCGTCCAGCAAGACAATGGCGACGTGCAGTGTTTCGGCAGCAGTCGTGAGCCGATGCGCTGCCTGGCCTTGAAAGTCCACATCAATGGCCGCCCGGACAGTCACTGCAACGGCGGGCAGCCGCAATTGCTGGAAATCGCCAATAACGGTTGCCAATGGACCGCCGCACAGGCGCAACCGGACGGCAGTGTGGTGGTAGCCGGCGCAACCATTGGTGGCGTCGAGGCCGACTTTCTGCTGGGGCGATACTCGCCTGACGGCCAGCTCGATCCGGACTTTGGCGATGGCAACGGTTGGGTTCGCACCCGTCTCGGTCGCAGCCTGGACACCGCCACCTCGGTGGCCGTGCAGCGTGATGGAAACATTGTCGTGGGCGGTTATTCCCTGGACGGCCACTATCGGGCGATCGTCGCCCGTTACCTGGCTTAGCCCACTGGATTTTTTCCTACACTTGATCTTCCCATCCGCTTACGGCAAGTTGCGCGCTTCTTAATACAAGGAGCAGCCAATGTCCGGCTCGATGGCCCAGGCGTTCGCCCGTAATTTTCTGGGCAACTCACCCCGCTGGTACAAGGTTTGTATTGTCGGCTTCCTGATTCTCAATGCCCTGGTGCTGTGGACAGCAGGTCCGGTGGCAGCCGGCTGGTTGCTGGTGCTGGAATTCATATTCACCCTGGCCATGGCGCTCAAGTGTTATCCACTGATGCCTGGCGGCTTGCTGCTCGTCGAAGCGTTGTTGCTGAAAATGACCACGCCACAAGCGCTCTATGACGAGCTGGTGCACAACTTTCCGGTGATCCTGCTGCTGATGTTCATGGTGGCCGGCATCTACTTCATGAAAGACCTGCTGTTGTTTCTGTTCTCGCGGTTGCTGCTTGGGGTCCGCTCCAAGGCGCTGCTGTCGTTGATGTTTTGCTTTTTGTCGGCGTTCCTGTCGGCCTTTCTCGACGCCCTGACCGTGACAGCCGTCATCATCAGTGCTGCCGTCGGTTTTTACTCGGTGTACCACCGGGTGGCCTCGGGCACCGATCCCCGCCAAGACGGCGAGTACAGCGATGATCGGCACCTGCCTTCCCTTCATCATGGCGATCTCGACCAGTTTCGTGCGTTTCTGCGCAGCCTGCTGATGCACAGTGCCGTCGGTACGGCGTTGGGTGGCGTGTGCACGCTGGTGGGTGAACCGCAGAACCTGCTGATCGGCCATGAAATGGGTTGGCATTTTTCCGAGTTCTTCCTGAAAGTCGCTCCGGTTTCACTCCCTGTCCTGGTCGCGGGTCTGGTCACCTGCGTCCTGCTGGAAAAATTGCGCTGGTTCGGCTACGGCACCTTGCTGCCGGACAACGTCCGCGCCGTGCTGGCCAATTACGCCGCCGAGGACAATGCCGAACGCACCTCGCAACAGCGTGCAGCCCTCATCGTACAAGGCGCGGCCGCACTGATCCTGATTGCCGGCCTGGCCTTTCATGTGGCGGAAGTGGGTTTGATCGGTTTGATGGTGATCGTGCTGATCACAGCGTTCACCGGCATCACCGATGAACACCGTCTCGGTAACGCGTTTAAGGATGCGATGCCATTCACCGCGCTACTGGTGGTGTTTTTCGCCGTGGTGGCAGTGATTCACGATCAACAACTGTTCACGCCATTGATCCAATGGGTGCTGGCGCTGCCTGCCGATCAACAACCGGGCATGCTGTTCATCGCTAACGGGTTGCTCTCGGCGATCAGTGACAACGTGTTCGTGGCGACCATCTACATCACCGAAGTGAAACAGGCGTTCCTTTCCGGGCACATGAGCCGTGAGCATTTCGAGACCCTGGCCATCGCGATCAACACGGGCACCAACTTGCCGAGCGTGGCGACACCCAATGGTCAGGCTGCGTTTCTGTTTCTGCTGACGTCGGCAATTGCACCGCTGGTTCGCCTGTCGTATGGACGGATGGTGTGGATGGCGCTGCCCTATACGGTAGTGATGGGTGGTCTTGGTTGGTATGCCGTGAGCTTCTGGCTCTAACACTGCCCCAAAAAACGAGGGAGCGAGCCTGCTCCCTCGATTGGGTCTAAAGGGTTATCGAGGGAGGATATACCGCTCAATCGCCAGAGCCGCACCGTCCTCGGTATTGGCGCCCGTCACCACATCGGCCTGGCGTCTGACTTCTTCCTCGGCCTGCCCCATGGCGATCGACAGACCGGCGCGATGGAACATGGCCGGATCATTACCGCCATCGCCCATGGCCGCCGCCTGTTGCAGCGGTACACCGAGAAACCCGGCCAATGTCGCGAGGGCGTCACCCTTGTTGGCACGTATCGCGGTCACGTCCAGATACACCGGCTGCGAACGCGAAACCTGGGCCTGCCCTTCCACCAGCGGTAACAACCGCGCCTCCAGCTCAACCAGCAACTCGGCGTTGCTGCTGGCGGCGACGATCTTGTCGATGCGAGCAAGAAACGGCTCGAAACTGTCGACGCTCACCGGTGGGTACCCCAGCCCGTGCTGCTCTCGCGGCACCATGGGGCCGCTCGGATCTTTCACCAGCCAGTCGCCACCACTGAACACCCACACCTCGATATCCGGCTGATCGGCGAACAATGCCAGGGCGATCAGCGCCGCCGTGGCAGGCAAGTAATGCGCGACCAGCAAACTGCCATCCGGATTGACGATCGTGCCGCCATTGAAGGCCGCCGTCGGCAAGTCGACGCCCAGTGCCTCGATCGCCTGCAACATGGCTTTGGGGGGCCGGCCGGTGGCGAGACTGAACAGCACCCCGGCCTCACGCAACGCGCGTACCGCGTCGATGGTGCGCTGACTGAGGCTGTGATCGGGCAGCAGCAACGTGCCGTCCATGTCACTGAGCAAGAACCGGATGGGATGTTGCGCTACCTCACTCATCCGAGACCATGCCAGACGCGACCGTCGCGAGCCAGCAACTCTTCGGCGGCCTGCGGCCCGTTTTCACCCGCGGCATAGCTCTGTACCGCTGAATCCTGCTGCCAGGCGTCAAGGAACGGTTGTACGGCCCGCCAGCCGTTTTCGATATTGTCGGCGCGCTGGAACAGCGTCTGATCCCCGGTCAGGCAGTCATAGATCAAGGTTTCGTAGCCGGTGGACGGCTGCATTTCAAAGAAATCCTTGTAGGCGAAGCCCAGTTCTATGTTTTCCATCTTCAGTGCCTGGCCAGGCCGTTTGGCCAGCAGATCGAACCACATGCCTTCATTGGGCTGAATCTGGATCCGCAGATAGGTCGGTGCAAGCTCTTCGACCTCGGTATCACGGAACTGCGCATAGGGCGCCGGCTTGAAGCAGATGACGATTTCGGTGTCGCGCACGCTCATGCGCTTGCCGGTGCGCAGGTAAAACGGCACACCGACCCAGCGCCAATTGTCGATCATGACCTTCAGGGCCACATAGGTTTCGGTGTTGCTGTCCGGCGCGACCTTGTCTTCCTGGCGATACCCCGGCAGTGGTTTGCCGTCGACTTCGCCGGCGGTGTATTGACCGCGTACCGAATTGATCCGCGCGTCTTCGACCGACCAGGGACGGATCGCGCCGACCACCTTGGCTTTCTCGCCACGAACCGCATCGGCGCCAAAGGCCGCCGGAGGCTCCATGGCCACCATCGCCAGCAACTGGAACAGGTGATTGGGCACCATGTCCCGCAGAGCGCCGGTGTGCTCATAAAAACTGCCACGGGTTTCCACGCCGACGGTTTCAGCGGCAGTGATCTGCACGTGGTCGATGTAATGGTTGTTCCAGAATGCTTCGAACAGGCTGTTGGAAAACCGGCTGACCAGAATGTTCTGCACGGTTTCCTTGCCCAGATAGTGATCGATCCGGTAGATCTGCTTTTCCGTCATGACCTTGAGCAGGCATGCGTTCAAGGCTTCGGCGGTTTGCAGATCGGAACCGAAAGGCTTTTCGATCACCACCCTTCTGAAGGATTCGGGGCTTTCCTCCAGCAAACCGGACGCGCCGAGACGACGCGCCACCTCACTGAAAAAACGTGGCGCGGTGGCCAGGTAGAACACCGCATTGCCAGTGCCACTGGCAGCGATTTTTGCCCCCAGCGCTTGATAAGTGCTGTCGTCCAGGAAATCGCCCTGGACGTAGCTGATGCCCTTGGCGAGTTTGGCCCACACCTGCGGATCAAGGGCCTGATCGCCCTTGCCGACTTTCGCGGCCGCCTCGTTGCGAATGAAGTCTTCGAGTTTTTGCGCGAAGCCTTCATCGCTGATGGCGTTGTGGTCAACGCCGATGATCCGCAGTCCATCCCCGAGTAACCCGTCGCGCTTGAGGTTATACAGCGCCGGCATCAGCAGGCGCTTGACCAGATCGCCATGGGCGCCGAACAGAAACAGCGTGGTCGGTGGCGTGGGTTCAGCCTTGGATTTTCTGCGGATCACATGGGTCATTTTTTAGGTGTCTCCACATGACCGCCAAAGCCGAAGCGCTGGGCCGAAAGGATCTTGTCGCCAAAGGTGCCCTGGCCACGGGAACGGTAGCGCGAGAACAGCGAGTTCGACAGCACCGGAACCGGTACTGCTTGTTCCATGGCCGCTTCGATGGTCCAGCGGCCTTCACCGCTGTCCGCCACAGAACCGGAGTAGCCTTCAAGTTTCGGGTCGCTGGCCAGAGCGTCGGCGGTCAGGTCCAGCAGCCAGGACGACACCACGCTGCCACGACGCCAGACTTCGGCGATGTCGGCGACATTCAAGTCGAAACGCTGGTCTTCCGGCAGGTTGGTGCTGGCCTTGGTCTTGAGAATGTCGAAACCTTCGGCGAAGGCCTGCATCATTCCGTACTCGATACCGTTGTGAATCATCTTGACGAAATGCCCGGCACCCGCCGGGCCGGCATGGATGTAGCCGTGTTCGGCACGGTTATCATCGGATTGGCGGTCCCTGGTGCGCGGAATGTCGCCCATGCCCGGTGCCAGGCTTCGGAACAGCGGATCGAGGCGCTCTACGGTCTCGGCATCGCCACCGATCATCATGCAGTAACCGCGCTCCAGGCCCCAGACGCCGCCGGAAGTGCCGACATCGATGTAGTGCAGGCCTTTTTCCGAGAGGGTTTTCGCGCGACGGATATCGTCTTTATAGAAGGTGTTGCCGCCGTCGATGATGGTATCGCCGGCTTCGAGCAGGCTGCTCAGGGTGTCGATGGTGTCTTCGGTCGGCGCGCCTGCCGGCAGCATGACCCAGACTGCTCGTGGTTTGGCCAGGCCAGCGACCAGGGCCGGCAAATCGGCAACCCCGGTGGCGCCCTCTTCGCTCAACGCGTCGACGAAGGCGGTATTGCGGTCGTACACAACGGTGGTGTGCCCGTTGAGCATCAGGCGCCGCGCAATATTACCGCCCATGCGGCCCAGTCCAATAATCCCGAGTTGCATGTGCTGATGCTCCTTACTACAAATAAAAGTGTGTCAAAGGTTATAGCCCAACGCGACTAATGAAGCTTAGTCCAGAGCGTCGGGATGAAGTTTCCGGGCATTGTGCCCGATCCAGACTGATAACGTCGGGAATCGTGCCGAAGACACAACGACCGCAAAAAATAAAAAAGTTCCCTTCGGGAGCGAAAGAAATCAAAATCGGCGCCGATAGTAGATCAGCCGCTGATGTGGGCGGATTTACAGTTGAGACACGCCATTTGCGAGGTGAGCAATGGGCACAGTACACACCGCACTGCCAGCACAAACCCTTTATGTCACTGTCCGTCGCGATGAATTGCGCCAGTTGAAAGACGAACGCGATCAGTTGAAACACGAATTGGCGCAATTGCGCTTGCTGCTCCAGAGGCAACAGCCCTTGCCCTTGACTCAGGACGCCTCCTCCGCCTGACCTCCCTCGCTCAAATCGGAAGCAGCTCTGCACTGCTTCCGATGCAGGGTAGCCTTTCGTCTACCATGCCAACTCACGAATTTTTCACATTTTCTTGGTAATACTCTGCGCCCTTTAAATGTCGTGGCCACCTCTTGCGTGCGCCTCCCGTCTGTCGCCCCCTCTGACTGACGGTGATGAACTCTGGCTGGAGCGTTGAATGTTTTGGTTTAAGCGCAGCGATGTGGCTGTGAAAGGTTTCGATTGGACCGCCCTTCTCTGGATGTTTCTGTTCTTCTGGTATTTCTCCGGCATCACCCAACTGCTGATCCAGTTGACGGGCACCTCGGGTTTCTCCGGGTTCCGCCAAGCGTTTTTCATGAGTGCCCTCTGGCTTGCGCCAATGCTGCTGTTCCCGAAAAAAACACGCGTCATGGCTGCGGTGATCGGCGTGGTGTTGTGGGCCTGCTCCATGGCGAGCCTGGGTTACTTCTTCATCTATCAGCAGGAATTTTCCCAAAGCGTCATCTTCATCATGTTCGAGTCGAACGTGTCTGAAGCCGGCGAGTACATGACCCAGTACTTCTCCTGGTGGATGGTGCTCGCGTTCCTCGCGCATACCGCGTTTGCCTATTTCCTTTGGACGCGCCTGCGCCCCGTGTACCTGCCCCGTGGCAAGGCATTGGTGGCCGCGACCGCCATTCTGGTGGCAGTGGTCGGTTATCCCCTGATGAAACAGACGGTGCGGGCAGGCAGTTTCGCGCAAGGATTCGACAAATTCGAAAGTCGCATCGAACCTGCGGTGCCGTGGCAGATGGCCGTGGCCTATCACCGTTACCGGGAAACCCTGGCCGGCATGCAGGACATGCTCAAAAGTGCCAGCACGATCCCGCCGCTGCACAATCTGAAGGACGCGATGGCCAACCAGCCCGCGACCCTGGTACTGGTCATCGGCGAATCCACCAACCGGCAGCGCATGAGCCTGTACGGCTATCCGCGGGAAACCACGCCGGAACTGGACAAGCTCAAGGATCAACTGGCGGTTTTCGACAACGTCATCACACCGCGCCCGTACACGATCGAGGCGCTGCAACAGGTGCTGACTTTTGCCGACGAAGAACATCCTGACCTGTACCTGTCGACACCATCGCTGGTCAGCATGATGAAACAGGCTGGCTACAAAACCTTCTGGATCACCAACCAGCAGACCATGACCAAGCGCAATACCATGCTCACGACCTTCTCCGAGCAGGCCGACGAGCAGGTGTACCTGAACAACAACCGCAACCAGAATGCCGCCCAATACGATGGCGACGTGATCGAGCCCTTCAACAAGGCCCTGGCCGACGCGGCACCGCGCAAGTTGATTGTGGTGCACTTGCTGGGCACGCACATGAGCTACCAGTACCGTTATCCTGCGTCCTTCGACAAGTTCAAGGACCGTAACGGCGTACCGTCAGGCGTGCGCGACGATCAGGTGCCCACTTACAACAGCTATGACAACGCGGTGCTGTACAACGACTTCGTGGTCTCGAGCCTGATCAAGGATTACGCCAAGTCTGATCCGAACGGCTTCCTGCTGTACCTCTCCGATCATGGTGAAGACGTTTTCGATTCCACTGGCCATGGCACGCTGGGGCGCAACGAAAACAAGCCGACAGCACCGATGTACACCATTCCGTTCATGGCATGGGCCTCGCCGAAATGGCGCGAAACCCATGACTGGAGTTTTGCCGGCGATCTGGGACGCCCTTACAGCAGCTCGCAACTGATCCACACCTGGGCCGACCTGGCCGGTCTGAGTTTCGATGAACTGGATCGCAGCAAAAGCCTGGTCAGCGACAGCTTCAAGCCACGGCCCTTGCTGATCGGCAATCCGTACGAGCGCCAACAGCGGCCATTGATCGACTTCAGCCTGATGAAACCCAAGGCAGCGTCTGCCGTCGTTCAGCAGTAAACCTTTTCAGGGGCCGGTTCCGGCCCCTTTTTCCTGGGCGCGCGCAAGGCCGAGCTGGCCAAGGCGTACCACCTGCCCGGCAATTGGCGGGCACTGACGGGCCGGCCCCCGATAATCGACGACACTCAGCCTGGACTGGAAACTGGACTTGAAATTCCAGATCTCGCCAATTCCCTTTTAATGGAATCGGCGGATAATCGGGATTCGACTTCGATTCATTGATTCATGGACGAATGGCATCCGACAGCTATTAGTGGGAGGCACACCATGAAACGTATTACGTTGACCCTCGCCATCCTGATGACACTTGGCTCCACCTGCGCCTTTGCCGAAGGCGGAGCCGAACGCATGCGGTACTACTACGAAACCCTGCGATACAACCAACAACTGGCGTTGGGCAACGCCACGCAAAGTCAGACGACGCCGATGCGGGTCCCGGACGATCAAACCGCGCAGATGACCGAATCCTACAGACCGAAATGATTGTTACACCTCTGACTGTCCTGCTCTGCAGTCAGAGTCGATCATTGGGCGTCCTGATGGGCGCCCCTTTTTTGCCATGATCAGAGCACCTTGATCAAAGCGCCTTGATCCAGAACATCATGCGCCCGTGCGCCGGATCGAACTCGCCCGGGGCAAAGCCGAACTTGCCATACGACGCCTGGGCCACCGCATTGCCCTCCAGCACCTCCAGCGTGATTTTGCAGCAGCCACGCTGGCGGGCGATCTCCTCGACCTTCTGCAACATCCGCTGGCTCAATCCCAATCCGCGAAACTTCGGCACCACCGCCACATCGTGAATATTGACCAACGGCCGGCAGGCAAAGGTCGAGAAACCTTCGAAGCAGTTGACCAGCCCGGCCGGCTCGCCGCCGACAAAGGCCAACACGCTGAAGGCATGGGGACGCTTGGCCAGCTCGCCCGGCAGGTGTTCCAGCACACTGGCAGGCAAGGAGTGACCGCCCCCCATCGGGTCTTCAGCGTAACTGTTCAACACCAGACAGATCGCTTCGGCATGCACCGGATTGGTATAGCTGGCTTGCAGTACTAGTATTTCCGCGGAATCCATTTCCATCCTCGTTTGCAGTAGCCCCAGCGCGTTGTTCGCGCTGGAAGGCCGGGTGAAGATATCGTGGGCGCCGCTGCAAATCAAAGGATCGCAGGCTCAATGCCCCCAAATCAAAGCCTCGGTCCAGCCCAATTCGGCAAAATCCCCGGCCCGCAGATGCGATTCGCCGACACAGAAAAACTCATCCAGCTGTGGCGGCTTGACTGAAGTCGCGCTGAGCATCCCGTGGACCTGACCGCGATGGTGAATCTGGTGCTCGAACAAGTGCGACAACAGACGCAGACGGCTCTCGTACTGTGGCGTGTCCCGGGCGATGGTCACGGTCCTGCTCAGGTCCGCATCGCGCATTTGCTCGCAGTAGGCGATCAAGCGTCGATCGACATGGGATTGCTCACGCATGAGATCGGCGGCCAGGGTGTGCGGCTCGTCGTCCTTGAAAAAAACGTAGCAATCGGGGTGCGGCTCATCGCCGCGCAACTCGCGCTCTAGAGCATCTACATAAAACCAGTCACAGGTCAGGATATGGTTGAGGGTCGCGCGGAGACTGGGAAAGAAACTGGTGCGCGGCGCCGCCAGCTCATCCTGGCTCAACTGGCACCAGGCCTTGGCCAGTCGATGGTTGGCCCAGGCGTTCTGGTAGGCCATGGTCAGCAAATGGTGTGACAGCGGTTGATTCATCTTCACGCCTCCTGATTGTCACGCCTCGGCGAAGCGTTGCAGCTGCATCTCCTGCAGGCGACTGAGGGTGCGGCGGAACGGGAACTCGAGATAGCCCTGGGTGTAGAGCGAGTCCATGGGCACCTGCGCTTCGAGGTACAGCGGCACCTTGCGGTCGTAGCACTCGTCCACCAGGGCGATGAACCGGCGCACGCCATCATCATGCACCGACAACTGCGGCAACTCGCGATCGCCGGCCACCACTCGCTCGACCCCATCCTCAGTGCCACGGGCTATGCGCCCTTCGCGTTTTTGAGCACTGAGATTGGGTACATCGCTCAACAGAATAGCGCTGCAGGTGTCACACAGGGCCATGAAATCCATGGCGGAAAACGGCTGTTCACAGAGGTCGGCGTAACGACACCAGACGACGCCCCGGCTGGCCTGGACCACATTGAGCGAGCGGTAGCCAACCTGAATCGGAGCATTGGAAACCGCCTGACCGACGGTCAACGCCTTGAACACATCGCCAAGGGCACTCGATTGTCCGGGCGTGGCCACCCAATAACGCTGCAAGCCCTGCCCCGGATGCAGGCGATGGTCTTCCCCGCCATCCACCGCAATCACCTGCATGTGCTGCTTGATCGCCGCAATGGCGGGCAGGAAACGGTCGCGATTGAAGCCGTCGGCGTACAACTGGTCGGGCGGCAGGTTGGAGGTGCAGACCACCACCACGCCCTGCTCGAACATGACCTGGAACAAGCGCCCGAGAATGATGGCGTCACCGATGTCATTGACGAACAGTTCGTCGAAGCACAGCACCCGCACCTCGTCGGCCAGCTCCCGAGCCAGTGCCTTCAACGGGTCGGCAGTGCCGGTCAGTTGAAACGAACGCTGATGCACCCAGCCCATGAAGTGGTGGAAGTGCTGGCGCCGGGCCGGCACCCGCAGGTGTTGGTAAAACTGGTCCATTAACCAGGTTTTACCGCGCCCGACCGGGCCCCAGAGGTACACGCCCATGATCGGCGCCCGACCTTCATGCAAGGCTTCGTGGCACGTTTGCAACGCCCAGACGGCATGTTCCTGGGCTTCGTCCTGGACGAAACCCTTTTGTTCTATGGCGTGTTGCCAGGCGCTGAGTGGGGAGTCGACATTCATGGGCGGCAGTATGCCACTGGACAGCATTATCTTCAGTGAAATGTCCCGTGGGTTCTGCATCGAGGAAAAAGCATCACTCAGGTCGAATACAACATGGCCTGTGACACTCTCACCCCGAGCAGGCGCCCAAATGCCGGGTTGTAGTTACCGGTCAACCTTATGCTTCGCCGCGTACAAGCACAGCATTTCCATGGCCAGGGTCGCGGCCGCCAGCGAGGTGATCTCGGCGCTATCATAGGCCGGCGCCACTTCCACCACGTCCATGCCCACCAGGTTGATCCCGCGCAAGCCGCCCAGAATCTCCAGCGCCTGCACCGTGCTCAAACCGCCGCACACCGGCGTCCCGGTGCCCGGAGCGAAGGCCGGGTCGAGGCAGTCGATGTCGAACGTCAGGTACACCGGGTGGTCGCCGACCCGCGAACGGATGGCCTCGACGATCGCGTCCACGCCCCGCCGATGCACTTGCCGTGCATCCAGCACTTCAAAGCCCTGGTGATCGTCGTTGGTGGTGCGCAAACCGATCTGCACCGACCGCGAAGGATCGACCAGCCCCTCCTTGGCGGCGTGCCAGAACATGGTGCCATGGTCGATGCGCTTGCCCTCCTCGTCCGGCCAGGTGTCGCTATGGGCGTCGAAGTGAATCAGCGACAGCGCGCCGTGCTTGCGGGCATGGGCCTTGAGCAGCGGATAGGTGATGAAATGATCGCCGCCGAAGGTCAACATCGCAGTGCCAGCATTGAGGATGTGTTCGGCATGGGCTTCGATGCATTCCGGCGTCGACTGCGGCGATCCGTAATCGAAGTCGCAATCGCCAAAGTCAACGACCGCCAGGTGATCGAACGGGTCGAAGGTCCACGGCCAGTGGCGTTCCCAGGCAATGCCGGTGGACGCGGCACGGATGCCCCGTGGCCCGAAGCGTGCACCGGGACGGTTACTGGTGGCCGTGTCGAATGGCACACCGCTGACCGCGACGTCGACACCGCGTAAATCGCGACTGTAGCGACGACGCATGAAACTGGTGATACCGGCGTAGGTGCTTTCGGCGGCAGTGCCGTAAAGGCTGTCACGGGTGATGGCTTGGTCGTTCTGCACTGGGACGTCCATTGAAGGTTCCTTGTTATTGGCGGCTACGGAAAGTGGTCCACACGCGAGTGCGCTGACGCATGTCCTTGAGGCTCATGCTGCGGTCGGCGTACAGGCGGTCACGAATGTCGGCGGGTGGATAGATGTCCGGATCAGTGCGCACAGCCTCATCCACCAGCGGCGTGGCTGCCTGGTTGGCCGTGGCGAAGAACAGCGTGTTGGTCAGCGCGGCGACCGATTCGGGGCGCAACATGAACTCGATGAACTGGCGGGCGGCTTCGGGGTTCGGCGCATCCTTGGGGATCGCCAGGTTGTCTTGCCAGACGATGGTGCCTTCCCTGGGAATCCGGTAGGCGATTTCGTACGGCTTGTTGGCCTTGTGCGCCTGATCCGCAGCCATGCTGGCATCACCGTTGTAAGTCAACGCCAGGCATATACTGCCATTGGCCAGGTCATTGATCTGCCGCCCGCTGGCGACGTACAGCACCGATGGCTGCAATTGATGCAACAGCGCCTGCGCCGCATCCAGATCGTTCTTGTCGGTGCTGTAGGGGTCTTTGCCCAAGTAGTGCAAGGCCAGGCCGATCACTTCCTGCGGCGAATCAATGATCGCGACGCCACAGTCCTTGAGCTTGCTGGCGTATTCGGGCTTGAAGAGCAAATCCAGGCTGTTGAGCGGCACATTCGGCAGGCGCTTTTGCACCGCTTCGACATTCATCCCCAGCCCCAGGGTGCCCCAGGTGTAGGGCACGCCATATTGATTGCCAGGATCGACCGCGGCGAGTTTCTCCAGCAGATCCGGATCAAGATTCGCGTAGCCCTTGAGGCCTTCATGGGGAATCGCTTTCAGCGCGCCCGCCGCCAGACCACGCGCCAGTACGCTGGACGAGGGCACGACCACGTCATAGCCGCTGCCACCGGTGAGCAACTTGGTTTCGAGCACTTCCGGTGCATCGAAGGTGTCGTAGCGCACATGAATGCCGGTTTCCTGCTCGAAACGTTGCAAGGTTTCGGGGGCAACGTAATCGGCCCAGCTATAGAGATTGACGACTTTGTCTTCAGCCTGGGCCGAGGCGGCCACGGCCAGGAGCAACGCGGTTAAACACAGCTTGAACTTGGGAGCCATGACGAACACCTGTCAAGAGGAAGTGACTGCAGGATGCGTCGTCGGATACATTGGTGAAATATCAAGTTTATTAACCTGACATTACCCGGGAGTAATGTTTGATGCTCGGTCAACTCCACGATCTGGACCTGCAACTGTTGCGCCTGTTCGTCAGCGTGGTGGAATGCGGCGGATTCAGCGCGGCTCAGGGTGAACTGGGCTTGAGCCAGTCCAGCATCAGCCAGCAAATGGCCAAACTGGAAACCCGGCTCGGTTATCGCCTGTGCAGTCGTGGCAAGGGCGGATTCAAGATCACCCCCAAGGGCGAACAGTTGCTCTCGGCCACCAAGGCTTTGTTCGAATCCATCGAAGCGTTCCGCCATCAATCCAACGGCGTGGCCGGAAGATTGATCGGCGAAGTGCGCCTGGGCCTGTCCGAAGCCCTGGATCAATCGGTGCTGCAACGAGTGGCCGACGCTATCCGGCGTTTCCGTGAACGAGACGAATCGGTGCGCATCGAATTGATCAGTGCGATGCCCGGCGAAATGGAGCGCTTGTTGCTGCAACAGCGGCTGGACCTGGCCATCGGTTATTTCTCCCAGGTACAAAGCGCTTTCGATTACCGCGAGCTGTTCAGCGAAACCCAGCACCTGTATTGCGCCCCCGGTCATCCGCTGTTCGACAATGACGCGCCGGATGATCAGGCATTGCAGGCCTGCGACCGGGTCGATCATCCCTACCGCTTCCTGCGCAGCGACGAACCGTTCCAGGGAAAATTGTGTTCGGCGCGCTCGGAGCAGGTCGAAGGCACCCTCGCCTTCATCCTGTCCGGCAAGCATGTCGGGTATCTGCCCAGCCACTTCGCCCGAAGCTGGGAAGACAAAGGCTTGCTGCGGGTCGTCCGCCGTGAAGGCATGAGCTTCGATGTAGCGTTTCACCTGGCCCGCCATCGCGCTCTGGTCCCGGGGGATGCGCAAAAGGCGTTCGAAGAGGATTTGCTCGCCGCGTTTGCCTGAAATCCAGCGAATGCCCTGTGGGCGAGCTTGCTCGCGATGACGGCGTGTCATGCATCATTTACGTTGGTTGACTCACCGCTATCGCGAGCAGGCTCGCTCCCACAGGTTGTGCGGGGTTTCGGGGCTTTGCTCGCCACAAAAGGGGCTTTCTGGCATCCTGCGCCTCCATTTTCTGACCCGGCCCGCCTTCTGGCTTGCACAACCCCATGACTGCTTCTGAAAAACCGCCTGCCCCGCGCCACAACGACCTGATCTATGGCCTTAACGACCGCCCGCATCTGACCGCCACCGTCTTCGCCGCCCTGCAACATGTGCTCGCCAGTTTCGTCGGCATCATCACCCCGACGCTGATCATGGGCAGCGCCCTGGGCCTGCAAAGCGAAATCCCTTACCTGATCAGCATGGCCCTGTTCGTCTCGGGCCTGGGCACCTTCGTTCAGGCGCGGCGTTTCGGGCCGGTAGGTTCCGGCCTGCTGTGCCTGCAAGGCACCAGTTTTTCGTTCATCAGCGTCATCCTCAGCGCCGGCTTCATGGTCAAGGCCCGAGGGGGCGGCACCGATGAAATTCTCTCGACGATTTTCGGCGTGTGCTTTTTCGCTGCGTTCATCGAAGTGGTGTTGAGCCAGTTCATCGGCAAACTGCGCATGCTGATCACTCCGGTGGTGACCGGCACGATCATCACGCTCATGGGGCTGTCGCTGATCAAGGTCGCCATGACCGACATCGCCGGCGGTTTCGGCGCCAGCGACCTGGGAGCAGCCAGCCACCTGGGCCTGGCCGCGCTGGTGCTCGGGACGATCGTGGTGCTGAACCGGGTTGATGTGCCGTTCCTGCGTCTTGGCGCCATTGTCATTGGCCTGACCCTGGGCTACGGGGTCGCCTGGCTGTTGGGGCACGTCGACTTCGCCAGCCTGCCCGCCGTGCCGCTGATGAGCGTGCCGGTGCCGTTCAAATACGGGTTTTCGTTCGATTGGGTGGCGTTCGTGCCGGTGGCGGTGATTTTCCTGGTGTCGCCACTGGAAGCGGCTGGTGATCTGACGGCCAACTCGATGATTTCCCGGCAGCCGGTCAAAGGCCCGGTGTATATCCGCCGCATCAAGTCCGGGCTGTTGGCCGACGGCCTCAACTCGGCCATGGCGGCGGTGTTCAACAGCATGCCGATGGTGACCTTCGCGCAGAACAACGGCGTGATTCAGCTCACCGGCGTGGCCAGCCGTTACGTGGCGTTTTTCATTGCCGGCCTGTTGGTGCTGCTGGGGTTATTCCCGATGATCGGCGCGGTGCTGCAACTGATGCCCAAACCGGTGCTCGGCGGTGCCGAGCTGGTGATGTTCGGCACGGTGGCGGTGGCCGGGATCAAGATCCTTGCAGAAGCCGGACTGCATCGGCGCAACATGCTGATCGTGGCGATTTCCCTGGGCATGGGCCTGGGCGTGGCGGCAGTACCAGAAGTCCTGCGTGAACTGCCCCAGGCCCTGCACAACATTTTCGAGTCGCCCATCACCGTCGGCGCGCTGTGCGCTATCGTTCTGAATATCTTCCTGCCTGAAGAGTTCATTGAGCTGGAAGAGGACGAGTTCGATCCCGAGGCCTCGGTACTGCAAGTGATGCAGAATCCCGATGTCCCGCCCCGGGGTGAACCCCAAACGCCTGCGGGTGTCGCACAGGTGAACCGCTAGATCGCGCTCAAGGGCTGAGTCGCTGGTGGTTCAGCCCTTTTCTCCATGAGAGCACGTCAATGCGCAGTGTCCAAGCGGTCCTTCTTTCCCTCCTGATGCTCGGCCTGAGCGCCTGTAGCTCGTTCCCCAACAGCGATCCGCTGAACGTCAACGTCGTCGGCATCCAGCCGCTGCAAGGCCAGGATATGGAAGTTCGTTTCGCCGTGAAGATCCGCGTGCAGAACCCCAATGGCACCAACGTCAACTACAACGGCGTGGCACTGGACCTGGAAATCAACGGTCAACCCTTCGCCTCCGGGGTCAGCGATCAGTCCGGTTCAATTTCGCGCTATTCCGAGACCGTGTTGACCGTGCCGGTCAGCGTGTCGGCCTTCTCGGTGCTGCGGCAGACCATTGGGTTGAGCCAGGTACAAACCCTGAACAATCTGCCCTACGTCCTGCGCGGCAAGTTGGCCGGTGGCCTGTTCGGCACCACGCGTTTCGTGGACAGTGGCAAACTCAGCCTGCCGGGGCCGATGACCGGCAGCCGGTAAGCACGATTTCAAGGAGCGATAAAGAACATGGAAGCCACCCCCACGCTTTCCACAGAGCGCCTGATTCTGCGTCCGCTGGAACTGGCCGATGCCGAAGCCATCCAGCAACAATTCCCGCACTGGGAAGTGGTGCGCTACCTGAACGTCTTGGTGCCATGGCCCTATCCCGCCGATGGAGCGTTCATTTACTTGCGAAACATCGCCCTGCCGGCCATCGCCCGGGGCGAGGAATGGCATTGGTCGATCCGTTTGAAGTCGGCCCCCGGGCAATTGATCGGCAATATCAGCCTGATGAATGAACAGGACAACAACCGCGGATTCTGGCTTGCACCTCGATGGCAAGGTCAGGGACTAATGACGGAAGCGACTGAGGCGGTGACCCGGTACTGGTTTGAAACCCTGGGTCGTGACGTGTTGCGCGTGCCCAAAGCGGCGCCGAATATTGCTTCGCGCAAACTTTCCGAGCGTACCGGCATGCGCCTCATCCACACCGAGGTGGGCGATTTTGTGGGTGGACGATTTCCGAAAGACGTCTGGGAAATCACCCGCACCGAGTGGCTCGAGCAACGCTGACTCATCATTTCCTCGGCGAATGAACACCGACACTTGGAATGCCGCCACTCAAATGTAGGAGCGAGCTTGCTTGCGATAGCGTTGGAACAGTCAACAAACGTGTTGGATGCGCCTCCGTGATCGCGAGCAAGCTCGCTCCTGCAGAAGCTATGCGCTGAATTTCACACCGGGTCTGGCTCGCTCATCCACCGTCAACTCGAATACATCCGGACGCGCATAGTGGCCCACCACGTCGTAGTCGTAACGGGCGCGGACCAGATCATCGGTGTCGATTTCAGCCGTGAGCAAACCTGGCCCGTCACGTAATGGGCCGGCCAGAATGTCGCCCATGGGACCGACGATCACGCTGCCACCGGCAATCAGCGGTCGCTGCGCCGGCCAGTTGGCGATGTCGACGCCCAGGGCTTGCGGCGAATCCTGGACCTGACAGGCGCTGACCACAAAGCAGCGGCCCTCATGGGCAATATGGCGCATGCTGACCTGCCACATCTCCCGTTCGTCCACGGTCGGCGCGCACCATACTTCAATGCCTTTGGCGTACATCGCAGTGCGTAGCAACGGCATCATGTTTTCCCAGCACACCACCGCCCCAATCCGCCCGACCTGGCTATCGATCACCGGCAGGGTCGAACCATCGCCCTTGCCCCAGATCAGGCGTTCGGTGCCGGTGGGCATCAACTTGCGGTGCTTGGCGACCAGCCCCGCCTGCGGGTCGAAATATAGCGCGGTGCAGTACAAGGTGCTGCCGGCGCGCTCGATCACGCCGATGACCAGGTTGGCGCCCGTGCGCGCCGACAACCCGGCCAGCGCATCCGTCTCCACCCCTGGTACATCAATGGCGTTGGCGAAATAGCGGGCGAAGGCTTCGCGGCCCTCGGGCAATCTGTAGCCCAATTGCGTGCCAAAGCCCTCACCTTTCGGATAACCGCCCAGCAAGGCTTCGGGCATCACCACCAGCGCAGCGGCGGATTCGATGATTGCGTTTTCATACGACAGGATCTGTTCCAGGGTTTCGCCCTTGCCACCGGGCAAGGCGCCAATTTGCAGGGCGGCAACAATTGATTTGGGCATCGCGGTCACTCCATTCACATCAGGTGTTGCTGATTCTCCGGCCTCACGCAATCATGAATAAAGCCCCACTCACTGCTGAATGATATGAATCAAATGAATATCACCGACGTCGACCTCAACTTGCTCAAAGTCTTCGAAGCCCTGCATGAGGAGTCCAGCGCCAGTCGCGCCGCCCTGCGCCTGGGCGTCACGCAATCGGCAGTCAGTGCGGCGTTGCGCCGGCTGCGCGAGGTGTATGGCGATCCGCTTTTCGTGCGCACCGGTCGTGGCCTCGCACCAACGCTCAAAGCCAATCAATTGAAACCGGTGGTCAGCGATGCGCTGAACAAATGCCGGCAGAGCCTGGCCATGGTCGACCCGACGGCCAACCATTACGACGGGCGCGCCGTGACGGTGGGCATGTCCGATGATTTCGAGATTGCCTACGGCCGACGATTGATCGAGGAAATTGCCCGCAGCGCACCGAAGTTGCGCCTGATCTTTCGCCAGACTCACAGCCAGATCGTCGCGCAGGCGTTGATGGACCGCAGTATCGATCTGGCGATTACCGCCGGCGGGTTTGCCGAACGCTTGCTCAGTCGTCAGGTGCTGGGGGAAGGAAGCTACCTGTGCCTGGTCGATCCACTCAGCCTGGTCGAGGGCCAGCAGCACATCAGTCTTGAGGAGTTCGTGGCCCGCGAACACATTCTGGTGTCGTCGGGTGGGTTCATCGGGATCACCGACGAAGGCCTGGCGGCGGTCGGTTTGAACCGACGGGTCTGTGCCTCGACCACGCATTTTGCGGCATTGCCGCATCTGCTCAAGGGCAGTCAGGCGGTGGCGACCATCCCGGCCCACGCTGCCCGAAGCATCGCGGCGCTCACAGGGCTGGCGCTGCTGCCCTGCCCTTTGGCGCTACCCCGCTACCCGATCGAACTGGGCTGGCGTACCAGCACTCAGCTCGATCCGGTGGTGTTGAAAGTGCGTGAAGCGATCGTCGCGAGTTTTGCCTAGGCGTTACTTATTGGCCGCCATCAGGCGATTGACTTCACTGCGCACCATGTTCGAGAACTCCGGCGGCGACATGCCATCCAGTTCGGCGCGGACCCACTCGGCCCATTTGCCTTTGCGTTTGGCGCGCTCGCCAAACAACCGTGCGGCTTCGCCCTTGGCTTTGCCCAGGTTGGTTTGCCAGAGTTCGAACAGACGTGATTTCTCATCTTCAAGCGCAGCGCGCTCGGCAAGGGGTTTGTCGGCCAGATTGAAGCTCATGGGAATTTCCTGCTGCGTAAAATAGGCGACATCTTACACTGTAGGATGAATCGTCCTGCGCCGGATTTTTGCAGGATCAAGTCCGTGGGAAAAGTCGCTGCAACTTTTTCAATCGCGGCGCACTCCATTGTTCACTGTCCACTTACCTGCAAGGAGTCCTTAAATGGCCCGGAAAACCGCCGCACAAGTCGCCGAAGATCAAATCAAGGATCAGGCATTCAGTGAGTTATCGGCGCTGATAGAAGAGTCGGAGAAGCTGCTGAAAAGCAGTGCCTCCCTGGTGGGAGAGGAAGCCGAGACGCTCCGCGGGCAGATTGCCCAGAAACTCCAGCTGGCCCGGGACTCGGTCACCAGTGTGCGTGATCGGGCCAAACCTGCGGTCGACGCCACCGAAACCTACATTGGCGGCCATCCATGGCAAACCGTTGCGGTTTCTGCCGGGTTTGGCCTGGTGGTCGGGTTGCTGCTGGCCCGCCGCTGAATTCCGGTCACCCTTGAACGTGTAGGAGCGGCCTTGCTCGCGATGGCGGCGGCACATTCAACATCAATGTGCCTGATCGACCGCTATCGTCGAAACGCCGCCCGGCGCAAGCTCGCTCCTACATTGATCGGGGGTGTTATTCCAGGATCAAAGCCCCGCCAGTTTCCGCAGACTGGCCAGTGTCTGCTCATCCAGGGCAATACCCGCCGTTGCCGATTTCGCGCGTTGCTGATGACGCCGATCACCCGGCAAGCGCTTCAAACCCACCCCGTGCATCTGCCGCACCAACTCCTGGCTGCGCTCGGCGAAGCTCTGGCCCGCCGCCTTGGAAGGATCGATCACGATCAGCAATTGTCCGGTCCATGGGGTCTTGGCGCCGGGATGGTTGTTCCAGTCGAACTCGAAAGAAAAATTGCCTCCGGTCAGGGCCGCCGCCAACAACTCCACCATCATCGACAGCGCCGAGCCCTTGTGCCCGCCGAACGGCAGCAACGCGCCACCTTCGAGGATCGCCTTCGGGTCCTGGGTCGGCTGACCGAGGCTGTCCACGCCCATGCCGGGTGGCAACCGCTCGCCCTTGCGCGCGGCAATCTGCACGTCACCATGGGCAGTGGCACTGGTGGCCAGGTCGAAGACAATCGGATCACCGTCGGCCCGCGGCGCCGCAAAGGCGATCGGGTTGGTGCCAAACAACGGTCGGTCGGCGCCATGCGGGACGACGCAAGTCATGCTGTTGACCACACTGAGCGCTACCAGCCCCTCATAAGCGAACGGCTCGACGTCCGGCCACAACGCGGCGAAATGGTGGGAATTGCGGATCGCCAGTACCGCGATGCCGGCACTGCGGGCTTTTTCCACCAGCAAGGCCCGTGCGGCGGCGAGGGCCGGTTGCGCGAAGCCGTTGTCGGCGTCGACCCGGACAAACCCCGAAGCCACATCCTCGACCACCGGTACGGCCTTGCCGTTTACCCAACCGCTCTGCAGCGTCGAGACGTATCCCGGCATCCGGAACACCCCATGACTGTGCGCGCCGTCGCGCTCGGCGCCCGCGCAGTTTTCAGCCAGCACCCGAGCGACCTCGGCCGAGGTGCCATGATGCTGGAATATCTTCTCAAGCAACGCTGTCAGCTCATCGAAGGACAGGTTTTGCGAGACAACAGTAGACACTTGATCGTGTGGCGCAGACATCTGAAGCTCCAGACTAATTTTTGGAGGGGGCAACAGCGTATATAGACCGACGATTAACAACGCGGGGCGAACGACCTGTCAACTTTTAGATGAGGCCATGGCATCCGGGAGGAGTATTGCGGTGTCACAAACGCCTGACAACCGGGTAATAACTATCTACCACCTTTAGCCATTCGAGGTTTTTTAGGCTCGAGACTCTACCCACCGGCGCACTCATCGGCGCCCCGAAAGAGACTCGACGATGCCCGCATCCCCCGCTCCACTTTTTTTCCCCGAGGCCCTGCAATCCCCCGGACTCTGGAACGACCTTGGCAAAATCCACGGGTTGTCCCGCAAGGACTTCGAATGGCTGGGCCACGTGGAACTCGCCAGCCAGGCACTGCGCAATCAACAAACGCCGCCCATGCTGGCGCACAACATCCTGGTCCACGCCGAAGGAATCGACTCCACGCCCCTGGTCGGCAGTTTTGTCTTGAGCCTGATGCCGGATGACAACGGATTGATCCTTTACACCCCTTACGACGGCATCAAGAAGTTCGACAGTCTTGTCACGCTGAAAAACCAACTTCAACAGCGCCTCAACAGTGCCACCGAGGACGATCGGCTACTGGCACTGATGTCGCTGGCGCAGCGTAAAGCCTTGGCTGCCGGCGACAAGATCCAGGTGACATTCCAGGTCGTCGAGGGTGACGTATTCGAGGACCAGCGCGCGGCCATCGCGCACCAGCAACGACTCAACGATCAGGCGATACTCGATGAATTGCTCATGCTCCCGTCCCTCGCCTCGTTGCTCAATACGATGCTTGATGAGTGGCTGCAGTCGGCATTTCCAGGCCTGGATCAACGCCGAACCCGAGTCAATTTCTACGCCGTGCCCACGCCGGAGAACCCCCACCAGGAACAGGTTCGACGCTGGCGCAGCTCACTGTCGCTGAGTGACGCGGTATTGCTTTACTACCGCCATCAACACTGGCCCAGCGGCGAACTTCATGAGTTTGCCCATCCGGACAGGACATCGACCAGCACCGAGCAGCAGCACTGGGAAACCGCTGTAGAAGCCGTTTCGAACAAACTCAATTACCTGCTTTCCAAGCTACTGCAGCGGTACTGGGAAGCGGTTGCGCTGGGTGGCGGTTCGCGCCGCAGGTTTTTCAGTCGCGCAATCGGTGAGCAGGCACGCGCGGAGTTACTGCTCAAACGCGAAGCCGGAATCCTCAGCCCGGAACAGTTCCAGGCCTTGCACGGCATGATTGAGCCGACCGCCACGACGATCAGGCGCCCGACGGCGGAAACCCTGCGTCTGTGGGAGTACCCGGCGCATTATGTCGAGCTGGCCGGCTCGTTGATGATCAGCCATGCCAATGCCTACCTCTACACCCCGACTCAGGGGTTACAGATATTGAAGGACTATGAGGACCTCAAGGCCACGTTACTGAGCAAGTTCAGCGCGGCCGGTCACGAGGACGAACTCTTTGGTCTGCTCACACTGGAGGAACGCAATCGCTTCCTCGGCTTCGATAAACCTCATGTTTCAGGGGAAGTGATTTCCGGTTCGACATTCAACACCCTGTTCGAGGCGATCATCTGCAAACAATTGCAAAACATGGAGTACGCCTTGCAGGTGTTCCGTCACAGCGACGGCAACGTGGACATCCACGCCCTGTTCGACAAGGCGCTGGATATACGCCCGATGCTCAGCGAGCGCTTGCTGACGCTCGACGCCCATGGGCGCTGGAGTACCCGGCCGGTGCTGGCGGGCAAGCAACAGCCCTCGATCGTGCGGGCAGACACGGCCGCCCAGCACATCAAAACCTTCAACGATGTGGAGGCGCTGATCCGCGCCGACTTCGCCGCTCAACCGCTTGCCTCATTGGCGCTGCAACGGGTCTATCTGGCGAACATGAAACCTCGACTGGCCCACGCCCTTTCCGTCGGGATACGCGGGGAAGCCAGCCTGCGCGTCCTGCAAGCCACGCTGCGAGACGTCGAACAAGCGATCGTCGATACCGTGCTCAACCCAGACCAACCGGATCGCAAGAATCGCCGCGCGCTCAACGGTTTCCGGCCAGACGCTTACTCACTGGTCCTTGAGTGCTCCGGGCAGCAGGACGTATTGCCGCTGTCCAACTGCCTGGTGCTGACCGAGCGTGGCGGGCTCGATAATCAGCATTCAGGCCGGGCCATTCTGTGGACGCCGGCGGCAGGGCTGGAGATCTTCGCTTCGGTCGAGAGCGTAAAACAGGCACTGAACCTGCGCCTGCTGGACCCTCGCAAGCGCCTGGCACTGCTGGAAAACCTCACGGCCGCCCAACGCAAAATCCATGGCCGTTATTCACTCAACTCCCTGCGATTGATCGAGGGCAACGTCCTGCAGCACCTCTCGCAATCGGCCATCGATCACTTTCTGTCGGCCTGCGAGCACCTACGCACACAGGACCTTGGCGATGAGAAAAAGCACAAAGCCCTCAAGTCGCTTGCCAATACCGTCATCGACACCAATTTGCGCCGGGCCACGCTGATCGCCAAGAGCATCTCGCGACAGCAGACCTTGCCGGCCTGGCTTGGCATGGCACCGGTGCAAGAGCAGCAATTGCACATGGAATTGCTGGAGCAACATCGCCACAGCGTGACAGACGATAAAGACTATCTGCACGGGATACAGACCCTGTCGTCCTACGTGCATGCCCGCCTGAAAACCTTGCTCGCCAGCCGATTCCCCGACACGACGCTAGACCCTGACGAGATCGAAATCACCCCCAACCTGGCCCTGGCCGGACCGTCTCGAACCCTGACCGAGTTTGCCCTGAACCACATCAACATCGCTCAAGGGACCGGATTCAAGATCGCTTCGGCGACCGGCCAGACCTTGCCAGACCGTCTCGACCGGACAGCCATCCAGCAACTGCTTCAGTCGCTGGAGATCCAGCGCGACTACGCCACCTTGGTGAACGACGCGTTGACCGGTGCCGATGCAGACAGCCGAAAGCTGCGTTTTGTCCGGCAACTGCCGTGGCAGTTGTTGCAACACGCCCATGCCTTGAAACTGCAGCAACGCCTGTCTGCCGCCGCCTTCGACTTGATCGGGCAAGTCGTGGACATGCCGGACGCGATCGCCCGGGCGGCCGTCCAGGGAGCGCACGCCATCGTCCGGCCGCTGGAACTGATCAAGACGCCGGGGGCCAACGCCGTAAAAGCCCCGGGTCTTTACCTGATCGGTCCCGAAGCCGGAAAAGACGGGCCCCAAATCCTGTATGCGCCCTACCACCCGACGGCGGTTTTCAGCGAGTTCGAGAACGAAGCCAGCCTGATCGCGGCCTTCAATCAACCGGGGTCGCTGCAGGACCTGTTGATTCGCCGTCTACCGGAAAGTCAGCGCACGGTGTTCGCCAACCTGTTCAAGTCCACCGTCGGACAAGCGAGCGAAGTCACCCTCGCCTCATCCCCCCTGGCGGGCAACTTTCTGGGCCAGATGTTCAGCGACAACGCCAACCTGTTGTCGCAGATGTTCTACAGCCAGTCCGAGACCCGCGGTCAGTCGGACTGGGAGGCGATAAAAAACCTGTTCAGCGCTGGCATCAAACGGGGGATTGGCCTGTTGCCGGGCAAACTCGCCTGCGTGTCGTTTTTGTGGCAAAGCTTCAAAGACTTCGAGGCGTCCGCCGAAGCACTGCAGGACCACCATTGGCAAAAGGCCCTGCAGGCCTTCGTTGCCGGTGCCATTCAAATGGTCTCCCTGGGACGGTTGTCGCTGGAAACTTCCACCATTGCCGAACAAGCCACCTCCGAAGCAGCGCCGGTGGTTCCCCCGGTGACCGATCCGCAATGGGCCACAATCCGCCCGACGGCGACGTCGCGTACGGCACTGCAGCCCTTCGAAGCACCCACCGTGGCCTTGCAGGATTTTAACAAGAGCCAGACTGACGGCACCTACTCCGACCCGGTCAGCAAAACAAGCTACGCCGCCATCGCCGGCAAGGTGTACACGGTGAACAAACCGGGTGCGGTCTGGCAGCTCCTGCGGGACAAAGTGAGCGGCCCGTCGCTGCGGCAATCGCTGACACGGCAAATGGTGGTCGACCCGGACATGCACACCGTGCACTACGGCAAAGCCCTGTCGAAAATGCACAATCAATACGTGATTGCCCATGAGGTCAGGCAGGTATTGAACATCGAAGCACGGGGCATGGAAGACATACGCACCCACCATCCCGAAAAGGCCCGGATGATCGTGCAGGCCATCGATATGGCGCGCTACTACGCCTTCAACAGCCTGCATAACCTGGCGCAACTCAGGCAACTGCTCCCCGGTACGCGACTGGATACCTTCCTCAAACGTTTCTTTGATGTTCGCAACGTCGATAACAGTCTGCTCGACAAAATCAAACAGACCATCGTTCCCATCTGCACGGCACTGGTAGATCCCGATGAAGACTTGCTGAACAGCGAACGATTTATCGTCGGTTCGAACAAATACCAATACGCCAACCTGATCGCTTTCGTCGTGGAGCAGGATGCACGCAAAAACGTGCATTTCACCGAAAGGTTCTTCGATCAGCAACTGGACTGGTACAAGTCCTGTTTGACCGAGCCCTTCAATGTCGACGGACACAGTCAGGCCGCCACGCTGATCCATGAGTTCGCGCACCAGTTTTCAAAGGCCGTGGATATCGCATCGCTGGAAGCGAGACGGCCATTCAGTGATCTGGTGACACCTATTACCCAATATGGGCATGCGATGAAGCAAACCCAGGTTGATTTCCAGCGAGCAGCGCTATCGCTCGCGACACCTCGGGAGGAACTGTTCGCCCGCTGGAGTGACAATGAGCAGGCATGGATCGACCTGGACGAGATTCCAGGCTTGAATCACGTGGGCAAGGCGATCCTGAAAATCGTCGGCACCCGGACAATGGAAGGGGCACGGGAAGCCTTTCTCGACCAGCACAACCCGGACAAGCGGATTGAGATCATCTTGCGCAACGCCGATTCGATTGCATTTCTGATCTGCGAGATGGGCCGACAACTGGACCCGTTGCCCGGCACGTCCGCCCCACAGGTCTGACCGACACGAACAGGCGCGGCCGCGCGGGGCTGCGCATGTTTTTTTGCTGCGATGATGGACACGACCTGGCACCGCCAGGTTTGCGTGTCTTGCCGAAAAACAAGCGTCCTTTGATGGGTAATTGCCATGACTGATGTTCTCGCCGACTGGCTCAAGGTTAGAATGCGGGAAATCAGGATGAGTCAATGACCGACAACGCTCTCTCGCCAGCCGAATACGATGCCATCACCGATGCGGCAGCGCACTGGTGCATGCGTTTGCACGCCGATGACTGTACCGCGCAGGAACGTCTGGCGTTCGAGCGGTGGCGGGATGCCCACCCGCTCCATGCGTTCGAGTACCAGGCGATGCTGGAAATCTGGGATGTCGCCGGGGATTTGCCCCGTCCCGAACCTGTCGTCGCACCGATGGTTCAAGCCAAACCCCGGACACCCTGGCGTACCTTCGGCATCGCCGCGGCGGTGTGTGCCCTGGCGCTGCCGCTGGCGGCCTACAGCGGTTGGAACCTCGGCTGGTTGCCGAATTCGTACCAGCACTTCGAGGCCACCGATTCTGTTCGTCAGGTCACCCTGCAGGATGGCAGTCAGGTCGAGCTGAACCTGGGCAGCGAGCTGACGTACAGCCACTACAAGGATCAGCGTCGGGTCACCTTGAAAACAGGCGAAGCTTTCTTCAGCGTCACCCATGACACCACCCACCCGTTCGTGGTCAAGGCCGGCGAAGGCAAGATCCGCGTTACCGGCACCCGATTCAATGTCTGGATGTACGAAGACCAGGTAAAAGTGAACCTGATCGAAGGTTCGGTGCTGGTCAGCAGCCACGATGACCCGTCCGGCGATGGTGTGCGACTCGGCCCTGCCATGCAGGCAAGCTATCAACAGGGTGATCGCGTCCCTCGCATCAGTCAGACTGACGACCACGACAATTCGCTGGCCTGGCGTAGCGGCAAACTGGTCCTCGATGACCTGGCGCTGAGCGATGCGCTGCCATTGATCAACCGCTACCTGAAAAAGCCGCTGATGATCGCGGATCACGGCACCGGTGCGATCCGTATCGGCGGGGTCTACAACATCAAGGAGCTCGACACCCTGGTGGCGACACTACCCAAGGTGCTGCCGGTCTACCTGACCCGCAACAAGGACGGCAACCCGGTCGTCAACTCCATTGCGCAACAAACGCCGAAAAGCTGAAGGCCGCCCCCCCTTGCCGGGTGCGGCCCCCCGGTTCTGCGTACTGACACGCACAGCGCATCCACTGCGCAACGAAACAAACGACGAAAATCCAGGCCAATGGCGGGTAATGCTGCGGGGCTCACGGGTTGCTGACGCAATGACGACGAAATTTCTACATTCTTGTCTTCATGATTTGCGTGGCTCATACGTCCAGTCAGGTACGAGCGCACACGTGTTTTTCCTGATGAGCCTCGCAACAGGAGTTTTGCCATGTACAACTCGCAACTGCCGACGGACGGTAGCCATGCGCCAGTCAGCACCGCCATCGGGAGCGATACCTTTGACCCGCCTGCCGAACGCCACGGCAATGAGCGGATCAGGTTACTGCTCAAGAGCTTCGGCCTGCGAACCAGTCTGATTCGCCTGAAAGTCATCGACGCCTTGCTGAGGGCCGCCGAACAAGACCGCAGCCTGGGCGTGCGTGGCGTGCACACTCAATTGCTGGAACTGGATATTCCGCTGTCCTTCCTGAGTGTGCGCGAAGTGCTCAAACGCCTGTGCAGTGAAGGCGTGATTGTCCTCAATCCGGACAAAAGCTACAGCCTGCACCCGAAGGCCGCCGCTGTCCTGCAACAGGCATGATCAAACCCTGGGCCTATTGCTCAGGGCTTGACCTTGCGGCGCATCACGCCATTGATGACCACCACAATCACCGCCACGCCAATGGCGATGTACTGAAACAGCTTTTCGCTGATGACCCCTGTGCTCTGCAAATACGAAAGGCCAAACATGATTCCCAGCACCACCAGGGAAATCAGAATCGAGTATTTCAAACGTTGCGACTGGGTCATTGCCATTTCCTGAATGTAAGCCTGAACCTGAAAAATGTATCCGCTTTGTATCCGAATGCATGCCAAGACCCTACTGTCTTTCGGGGATGAGTGGCCGCAAACGGGGTCTCATGTTACAGCCGATGAAGAGTTTTAGCTTTATCTCGGCGATAACCATGAGGATTTTCAAATGTTGCGTCGAATCACCCTGCTGATTCCCCTGCTGGCTCTATTGTCCCTGAGTGGCTGCATCGTGTTCCCCCACGGTGGCTGGCACGACCATGACCGTCACTACGATCACGGCGGACCGGGTTACTACCAGCGTCGATAACACCCGTCATTCATCAGACGGCGCGTCCTTCAGTCAGCGAACTGACAAACAGGTTTTCTTAGTGGAGTCTTGATCCGGAAAAATAATGGCCTGGCCCGTTCGATTGCCTGAGCGGGCCAGCACTGTTTGAATTCAGGCTGTCGTTCGACGTTCCTGCCAGGTCTAAGCGCCGGGTCGCCGCTCTCGACATCAGTTTCAGGCTCTGCATCCCCCTCTACGAGGTACCTGACAGTTTTGTAATGTCCGCCTCATCGGCTTGTCAGATGGGATCTGCGAGGCTAGGGCTGAGCAACTCTGTATCAATTAGAAACAATCCTTGAATGCCCGAAAGGATATTTTGGTCAGAATGCTTTCCTTTGCCCGCAAGACGAGACCCATTTTCCATGCGAAACCCTCTGCGTCTGGCTGCCTTGAGCGCCCTGTTGATCTCCTCCCTGGCCCAGGCCGCCGACCTGATCCCTATCGAAGTCCATCGCGACGCCAATTGCGGTTGCTGCAAAAAATGGATCAGCCACCTGGAGGCCAACGGCTTCAAGGTCGAGGACCATGTCGAAAGCAACATGAGCGAATTCAAGCAACAGCACGGCGTGCCACCGCGTCTGGCGTCGTGCCATACCGGTTTGATAAACGGCAAATTCGTCGAAGGTCACGTACCGGCCGATCAGGTAGTGGCCCTGAGCAAGCGTGACGATCTCCTGGGTGTTGCCGCGCCCGGCATGCCCATGGGCTCGCCCGGCATGGAGATGGATGGCATGAGCGATGCGTATCAAGTTATCGGCCTGAAAAAGGACGGCACCGATGTGGTGGTAGCGGACTACCCGGCCCATTGATTTTCGGCGCTTACATGGGGCTGTTCCTGGCAGCCTTCGGTGCCGCGACGCTGCTGCCCTTGCAGTCCGAAGCGGTCCTGGTGGGGCTGCTGCTCAGCGACCGGTATTGGCTGTGGTCGCTGCTGGCAGTGGCGACCCTGGGCAATGTCCTCGGCTCCCTGCTGAACTGGTGGTTGGGCCGCGCCATCGAACGTTTTCGCGAACGGCGCTGGTTTCCGGTCAGTCCTCGGCATCTGGAACGGGCCCGTCATCATTACCAGCGTTACGGTCATTGGTCGCTGCTGCTGAGCTGGTTGCCGGTGATCGGCGACCCGCTGACCCTGGTGGCCGGCGTCATGCGTGAGCCATTGGGGCGTTTCCTGCTGATCGTAACGCTCGCCAAGGGCGCCCGTTATGGGGTGCTGGCCCTGATCACCCTGGGCTGGATGGGTTGAACCCACCGCGACGGCGATTGCCTGATTAATGTCGCCCTAATCCAGCCGATCCAGCATCGGCGGATTTCCCATGGAGTTCCCCCATGTCACCTACCCTCTCCCGCTGGTTGCCCGGTCTGCTGCTGAGCGCTGCGCTGCCGCTCAGCGCTTACGCCGAGGGACCGGCGTATGGTCCTGAGCTGCAAGGGTTCGACTACCCCTACACGGTCAAGCATTTCGAGTTTGAGTCCCAGGGCCAATCCCTGCAAATGGGCTACATGGATGTCGCCGCCCATGGCAAGGCCAATGGCCGCAGCGTCGTACTGATGCATGGCAAGAATTTCTGTGGTGCGACCTGGGACACCTCGATCAAAGCCCTGAGTGACGCCGGTTATCGGGTCATTGCCCCGGACCAGATCGGTTTCTGCACCTCCAGCAAACCCGAGCGCTATCAGTACAGCTTCCAGCAACTGGCGAGTAACACCCAGCAACTGCTCAAAGCCCTGGGTATCCAGAAGGCCAGCCTGCTCGGCCACTCCACCGGCGGCATGCTCGCCACCCGCTACGCGCTGCAATACCCCGAACAAGTCGAGCAACTGGCGCTGGTCAACCCCATCGGCCTGGAAGACTGGAAGGCCCTCGGCGTTCCCTGGCGCTCCGTTGACCAATGGTACGAGCGCGAACTCAAGCTCAGCGCCGACGGTATCCGCACCTATGAACGCAACACCTATTACGCCGGGCGCTGGAAGCCTGAGTTCGACCGCTGGGTGGACATGCTGGCCGGCCTGAACAAAGGCCCGGGCCATGCGCAAGTCGCGTGGAATTCGGCGCTGATCTACGACATGATCTTCAGCCAGCCGGTGTATTACGAGTTCCAGAACCTGAAGATGCCGACCCTGCTGCTGATCGGCACGTCCGACACCACCGCCATCGGCAGCGACATCGCGGCTCCCGAGGTCAAGGCAAAAATCGGCCACTACGACGTGCTCGGCAAGCAAGTGGCACAACGGATTGCGCAATCGACATTGATTGAGTTCCCGGGCCTGGGCCACGCACCGCAGATGGAAGAACCGGCAAAATTCCATCAGGCGCTGCTCGCCTGGCTAAACAAAACCAACCCCGTGCGTTGATGAGGTAAGGCAAATGGCGGTGCAAATTGCAGTAATTGACGATTGGCAGGACGTGGCCCGCAACGTGGTCGACTGGTCAGTGCTCGAAGGCATCGGCCCAGTGAGTTTCATTCATCAATACCCTGCGGACGACGCCACGATGGCGGCTCGCTTGAGTGAGTTTGACGTGATCTGCGTGATGCGCGAACGCACGCGCTTTGATGAGGCGCTGCTTCGCCAGTTACCCAAACTCAAATTGCTGGTCACCGGAGGCATGCGCAATTTCGCCCTCGACCTCAAAGCCGCCGCCACCCAGGGCATCCAGGTGTGCGGTACCGACAGCTACAAGCACGCGGCCCCGGAACTGACCTGGGCGCTGATCATGGCCGCCACCCGCAACCTCGTGGCGGAAGCCAATGCCCTGCGTGCCGGTGTATGGCAGCAAGGGCTGGGCGGCGACCTGCACGGCAAGACCCTGGCGATTCTCGGCCTGGGCAGCATCGGCCAGCGTGTCGCGCAGTTCGGGCAGGTGTTTGGCATGCGCGTCATCGCCTGGAGTGAGAACCTTACCGCCGAACGGGCCGCGCAAGTGGGTGTGAGCCATGTCAGCAAACAGGAGCTGTTCGAACAGGCCGATGTGTTGTCGGTGCATCTGGTGCTCAGCGAGCGCTCCAGAGGCCTGGTGGACGCCGAGGCACTGGGCTGGATGAAACCCACGGCGCTGCTGGTCAATACGGCGCGGGGGCCGATTGTCGATGAGGCTGCCTTGATCAAGGCCTTGCAGAAACGTCAGCTGGCAGGCGCGGCGCTGGATGTGTTCGACATCGAGCCGTTGCCCCCTCTGCACCCCTTCAGGACCCTGGACAACGTCCTGGCCACACCCCATGTCGGGTATGTCAGCCAACAGAATTACCAGCTGTTCTTTTCACAGATGATCGAAGACATTCAGGCCTGGTCCGCCGGTACGCCCATTCGGTTGCTGATCTGAGTACAAGCCTGCTGCCACAGGTTTTGTGCACACTGCGAATTTCTGTGGGAGCGAGCTTGCTCGCGAAAAGGCCAGATCAAACACCACGCCGCCAACTCATGCACCGCAATGGTGCGCCCCAACTGTTTGCCTACGCACACCGATGTGACAGTTCTGCTTCTTTTTCAGCCGTTTTAACAAAAAAAACTGCACTTCGTCGGTGCGTTTGCCTCGCAATCCGGCACGTCCGTACCTCGTTAAACCGATTGTCGAACAATTTTGCCATCTGAGCTTCACCGCTCTAAGTTCTGGCCTAGACTCACGTTCGCGGGAAAAAACCGGTCGGTCACAAAGTGGAAAAAAAGTCGAAACTTTTGCCTTGGGTGATCGGTCGACTGAAAGGTAGGTGCGTTACGACTGGTGCAATCTTTGCAACGGCTCCTCCACCCATTCTGCTTCAGCGCATTTGGGCAGCACTTGCTCATCGATGTGTAGCGCTTTTGCGCCCGGCCACAGGAATTGGCCATGAAATGCCGTTTGCCAGACCTAAGAATTAGATCAACAACACGGGAGATGCATATGATCAGTGCGGCTTTAGATATTCAGGGAGAGCGTGCTCATCAACAGGTCGGTGAATCGAGCGCCGTGAGCGCCCACAGCGCCCAATCGATTAGTGTGCCCGTCACCAAGGTGCTGACACCGGTTGCCAGTCAGAACCCGAACAAGAAAAAAGTACTGTTTGTGACCTCCGAGATCGCCGATCTGGTGAAAACCGGGGGCCTGGGCGACGTTTCCGCGGCATTGCCCCGCGCGATGTCGCATCTGCACGACGTGCGCGTGCTGATTCCCGGTTACCCGCAGGTGCTGCACAGCGAGAACCCGATTCATATCATCGGTGAGCTTGGTGGCCATGCCGCCCTGCCACCCTGCAAGATCGGGCGCATGGACATGCCCGACGGTCTGGTCATTTACGTGTTGATCTGCCCCGAGCTGTACGAACGCGAAGGTTCGCCTTATGGCGCCAACAACGGTCGCGACTGGCCGGACAACCACATTCGCTTCGCCCGCCTGGGCCTGGCGGCCGCCGATATCGCCGCCAACCTGGCACAAATTCACTGGTGCCCGGACCTGGTGCATGCCCACGACTGGCCGGCCGGCCTGGCGCCCGCCTATATGCACTGGCGCGGGCAACGCACGCCAACCCTGTTCACCATCCACAACCTGGCGTATCAGGGCGTAACCAGCCTCGGCTCCTGCCCGGAACTGGGCATTCCCCACCACGCGCTGCAACAGGAAGGCATGGAGTTCTACGGCAAGATGTCGTTCCTCAAGGCCGGCATGGCCTATTCGAGCCACATCACCACCGTCAGCGCGACCTACGCCCAGGAAATCACCACACCAGCCTTCGGCTGCGGTCTCGATGGTTTCCTCGCCGCCAAGACCCAGCAAGGCCTGCTCAGCGGCATTCCCAACGGCATCGATGAAAGCTGGGATGCGGCCACCGACACCCACCTGTTCCGCCCTTTCAGCATTGGCGATTGGGAAGGCAAAGCAGTCAACGCCGCCCACGTACGCGAACTGTTTGGCCTGGAAGACTCCGAAGGCCCGCTGTTCGCCGTGGTCTCGCGACTGGTCTACCAGAAAGGCCTGGACCTGACCGAAGCGGTCTCCGAATACATTGTCAAATCCGGTGGCCAGATTGCGATCATCGGCCGGGGCGAACCGGAAGAAGAACAAGCCATGCGCGAACTGGCGTTGCGCTTCCCCGGGCAAATCGGCGTACGCATCGGCTTCAACGAGACCGACGCCCGACGCATGTTCGCCGGCAGCGACTTCCTGTTGATGCCTTCGCGTTACGAGCCTTGCGGCTTGAGCCAGATGTACGCCCAGCGTTTCGGTTCGTTGCCGGTGGCGCGCAACACCGGCGGTCTGGCCGACACCATTGAAAACGGTGTGACCGGTTTCCTGTTCGATGAATCGACGGTGGAGAGTTATCAGCAAGCCCTGAGCCGTGCCTTCAAGGTGTTCGCATTCCCCGATCTGCTGCATGCCATGCGTTGCCGGGCCATGGCGGCACCGTTCAACTGGTGCAAGGCCGTCGAACCCTACGCCGAACTCTACGAACAACTGGTGGCCAAGGCGCTGGGGAAATCGCACAAACAATAAAGAGGGTTTGAAATGCCGTTACGGACCCTGAAGACCTGGCCCCACGGCGCAATCATGCTGGACGCGGAGCACACGCAATTTGCGTTGTGGGCGCCAGATGCGTTCTACGTCAGTGTCGAACTGGAAAATGGACAATCCTTGCCGTTGTTGCCGCAGGACAACGGCTGGTTCGTAGTCAAAACCCGTTGCCCGGCGGGCACGCGTTATCGATACAGCATCGATGGCGAAATGGAGGTGCCCGACCCGGCCTCCCGCGCCCAGGCCGGCGATATCGACCAACACAGCGTGGTGGTCGATCCGCATGCCTATCGATGGCGACACAGCACCTGGCGTGGTCGCCCCTGGCACGAGGCGGTGATTTATGAAGTGCACGTGGGGGTGCTTGGCGGTTTCGCAGCGGTCGAGCAACAACTGGCGCGCCTGGTGGAATTGGGCATCACCGCCATCGAACTGATGCCCCTGGGGCAATTCCCCGGTGAGCGTAACTGGGGCTACGACGGGGTGCTGCCCTATGCTCCCCAGGCCTCCTATGGTTCGCCCGACCAACTCAATCACCTGATCGACACCGCCCACGGTCATGGTCTGGCGGTGATTCTCGATGTGGTCTACAACCACTTCGGCCCCGACGGCAATTACCTGCATCGCTATGCCAGCGGCTTCTTCCGCGAAGACGTGCACACCCCCTGGGGCGCGGCCATCGACTTCCGTCGGCGCGAAGTGCGGGATTTTTTCATCGAGAATGCGCTGATGTGGGTGCTGGAGTACCGTTTCGACGGCTTGCGCCTGGACGCGGTACACGCCATCGACGACCCGGATTTTCTCCAGGAGCTGGCCCAGCGGGTGCGCCAGCAGAGCGATCCGTCACGCCATGTCTGGCTGATGGTGGAAAACGAGCACAACCAGGCCCGCCTGCTGGAACAGGGTTACGACGCGCAGTGGAACGACGACGGCCACAACGCCTTGCATGTATTGCTGACCGGTGAAACCGACGCCTATTACACCGACTATGCACAAAACCCTACCGGGCAACTGGCGCGCTGCCTGAGCCAGGGCTTTGTCTTCCAGGGACACATCGACCGTCGCGGCAAACCCCGCGGAGAGCCCAGCGGGCACCTTCCGCCCAGCGCGTTCGTGCTGTTTTTGCAGAACCATGACCAGATCGGCAACCGCGCCTTCGGCGAGCGCCTGCATCAATTGGCCCCTCCTCAGGCACTGCAGGCCGCCACCGTCCTGTTGCTGCTGTCGCCGATGATTCCGTTGATGTTCATGGGCGACGAGTTCGCCGCCGAACAACCCTTTCTGTTTTTCACCAGCCACCACGGCGAACTGGCGAAATGGGTGCGTGAGGGACGGCGTAACGAGTTTGCAGCCTTCGCCGCGTTTACTGATCCGCATAAACGCGAGCGGATTCCCGACCCTAACGCGCCACAGACCTTCGAGTCATCCCGCCCGGTGCTGACAGCCAATGGATCGTCGCCCATGCACGAGCTGTATCGCCGCCTGCTGCATATCCGCCATCGGCAGATCATCCCGTACCTGCCCGGCACCCAGGCACTGGGAGCCGAGGTCTTGGCAGTCGGTGCGGTGAGTGCGTCATGGCGACTGGGCGATGGCCGTCTGTTGCGCATTGATCTGAACCTTAGTGCCACGCCGGTACTCCACACAGCGTCGGTCAGCAGCTCTTTGTTGTTCGAACATCCGCCACATTCGGCCGAGCGCCTGGACAAAGGCACTCTGGCGCCGTATTGCGCGCTTGTCAGCCTCACGGCCGCAACCCCTTTGCAACCCCTGATGGAGAGCGCCAATGAGTGATGCGCAACTGGAAATCCTGGCCAGCCGGGCTGGCCTCGCGGTCGACTGGATTGATGCCAATGGTCGCCCGCAAAAAGTTGCACCCTCGGTCTTGCGCAGCGTTCTGACCGGACTCGGCCACCCGGCCGGCAGCGCTCAGGAAATCGACGCCAGCCTGCAGCAATTGCAGCAGGTTCAAGAAACCCGGCAACTGCCGCCACTGATTACCGCCGACTTCGGTGTCGGTCTCGATCTGGCCCATCATTTCGAACCGCACGCGCCGTGCGAGATCCACCTCGAGGATGGTTCGCGGCTCACCCTCAAGCTGGACGCCGAGGCGATTCTGCCGGGGTTGATTCCAGTGGGTTACCAGCACGTCAGAATCGCTGGCCAGACCTTTACCCTGGCCGTGGCCCCCGAACGTTGCTTCAGCGTAGGCGATGCCGTGGACAGCCCGATCCCGCGCACCTGGGGCCTGAGCGTGCAGTTGTATGCCCTGCGGCGCAAAGGTGACGGTGGCTTCGGCGATACCCAGGCCCTGGAAGACCTGGCCAGGGTCGCGGGCGAACGCGGCGCCGAGGCGCTGGCGATCAGTCCGCTGCATGCCATGTTTGCCAGCGATACCCGGCGCTACAGTCCTTACTCTCCGTCCAGCCGGTTGTTTCTCAACAGCCTGTATTGCGCGCCCGGGACGATCCTCGGTGAGCATGCGATGCGCGCCGCCATCGAGGCCACCGGCCTGAGCGTAGAGCTCAAGGATCTGGAAGAGCGCGCCTTGATCGACTGGCCCGCCGCCGCCGAAGCCAAGCACCGGCTGTTGCAAGCGTTGTACGAAGGCTTCGTACAGGGCGAACACCCGTTGCATGCCGACTTCAGCAGTTTTCGTCACGCCGGCGGCGAAGCCCTGGAAAATCACTGCCGGTTCGAAGCCATTCAAGAGGTTCGCGAAGCACGGGGCGAAAACCTCGACTGGCGTCAGTGGCCCGAGCAATGGCGCGACCCGCGCAGCGCCGCCCTGGCCGAGTTCGCCGAAGAAAACGCGGGCCGCATCGGTTTCTTCGCTTTCTGCCAGTGGCTGATCACCCGTTGCCTGGAGCGTGCGCAGGCAACCGCCCGCAGCAGCGGCATGCGCATTGGCCTGATCACCGACCTGGCCGTGGGCGCTGACGGTGGTGGCAGCCAGGCCTGGAGTCGCCAGGACGAATTGCTCGCCTCCCTCACCGTCGGCGCACCGCCGGACATTCTCAACCGCACCGGCCAGGGCTGGGGGATTTCCGCGTTTTCTCCCGAAGGCCTCATACGCAACGGCTTTCGCGCCTTCATCGAAATGCTCAGGGCCAACTTTGCCCACGCCGGCGGTCTGCGTATCGACCACGTCATGGGCCTGCAACGTTTATGGGTCATCCCCAACGGCGCGCCGCCCGCCGACGGTGCGTACCTGTATTACCCGGTGGACGACTTGCTGCGGCTGCTGACCCTGGAATCCCATCGCCACCAGGCCATCGTCCTTGGCGAAGACCTCGGCACGGTGCCCGAAGGTCTGCGGGAAAAACTCATCGCCCGTTCGATGCTGGGCATGCGAGTGCTGCTGTTCGAACAGGACAACACCCACTTCAAGCCGATCCTCGACTGGCCGGACAACGCACTGGCGACCACCAGCACCCATGATTTGCCAACCCTCAACGGTTGGTGGCATGGCCGCGACATCGACTGGAACGCGCGGCTCAACCTCATCGATGCCAACGCTGAAATCGAGTGGCGCCATCACCGCGAACGCGAACGTGAAGGTCTGCGAAGGGCCTTGAGCCAGGACCCGCAGAACTTTCGCGAAGAATCCCACGAGACCGATCAGGTGCTCGACGCCAGTGTGCGTTTCCTGGGCCATACCCGTGCGCCGCTGGTGTTGCTGCCACTGGAAGATGCACTGGGCATCGAACAGCAGGCCAACTTGCCCGGCACCATCGATACTCATCCCAACTGGTCACGACGCCTGCCGGGCTACAGCGAGGCCCTGCTGGACGACCCGGACGCCTCGCGACGCCTGGAATTGCTTGCCTGCGCGCGGCTTCAGGCGGCTGAGCGTGACCAATGAGCACGCTGCCAACGCAGCCGCTGCGGGCCACCCTGCGACTGCAGTTCCATAAGGGTTTTACCCTGGACGATGCGGTGCCGCTGGTGCCGTACTTCGCCCGCCTCGGCATCAGCCATGTCTATGCCTCGCCGCTGCTGCGCGCCCGCGCCGGATCGATGCATGGCTACGACGTGGTGGACCCGACCACGGTCAACCCGGAGCTGGGCGGGGAAGCGGCGTTGCGCCGCCTGGTCAGCGCGTTGCGCGAACAAGGCATGGGGCTGATCCTCGATATCGTCTCCAACCACATGGCGGTCGGCGGGAGTGACAATCCCTGGTGGCTGGACTTGCTTGAGTGGGGTCGCCTGAGCCCTTATGGCGAGTTCTTCGATATCCAGTGGCACTCCGCCGACCCGTTGATGGAGGGGCAACTGCTGCTGCCGTTCCTCGGCAGCGACTATGGGGTCGCCCTGCAGGACGGCACCCTGCCCCTGCGCTTCGATGCGCAACACGGCGCGTTTTTTGTCGAGCATTACGAACACCACTTTCCGATTTGCCCGATGACCTACGGCGAGCTGCTCAAATCCGACATCGAGCCGCTGAAATCCCTGGCCGATCGATTCAGCACATTGAGCTACCAGACCGATGCCCACAGCCTGGCGATCCCCTTGCAGGACGAGTTGCGTGAACTGGCCACCGACCCGGCCGTGTTCCAGGCCATCGAGCACAACCTGAAAGCCTACGATTCGCTCACCCGTGAAGGTTTCCAGTGCCTGCATAACCTGTTGGAACGCCAGAGCTATCGCCTCGCCAGTTGGCGCACGGCTGCGGATGACATCAACTGGCGGCGTTTTTTCGATATCAACGAACTCGGCGGCCTGCGGGTCGAACGCCCGGCGGTGTTCGAGGCGACCCATGCAAAGATTTTCCAGCTGGTGGCGCAAGGACTGGTCGATGGCCTGCGCATCGACCACATCGACGGCCTCGCCGACCCTCGGGGTTACTGCCGCAAGCTGCGGCGGCGGGTCGACAGCCTGGTCCCCGACCGGCACCTGCCGATCTACGTGGAGAAGATACTCGGCGAAGGCGAAACCCTGCATCGCGACTGGTCGGTGGACGGCACCACCGGCTATGAATTCATGAACCAGGTATCGTTGCTGCAACACGATCCCCAAGGCGAGCAGGCCTTGGGCAAAATCTGGCAGCGGCACAGCGAACGTCCCGCCGATTTCCGTGCGGAAGCGCAACTGGCCCGGCAACAGATCCTCAACGGCTCCCTGGCCGGGGATTTCGAAAGTGTCGCCCAGGCGCTGCTGCAAGTGGCCCGGGAAGACCTGATGACCCGCGACCTGACCCTGGGCGCGATCCGCCGGGCACTGCAGGAACTGATCGTGCATTTTCCGGTGTACCGCACCTACATCAGCCCCCTCGGGCGATCGGCCCAGGACGAGTTTTTTTTCCAGCAGGCCATGGACGGTGCCCGGCAAACCCTGGGCGAAGCGGACTGGCCGGTACTCGATTGCCTGGCCCGCTGGCTGGGCGGCGAGCGGTGGCGAAAATACCCGGCCGGACGCGCGCGCAAACGCCTCAAACATGCCTGCGTGCGGTTTCAGCAGTTGACCTCACCGGCCGCGGCGAAGGCCGTGGAAGACACCGCGTTCTATCGTTCGGCGGTGCTGCTGTCGCGTAACGACGTCGGCTTCAGCACCGAACGGTTCAGCGCGCCGGTCGAGGGTTTTCACGCGGCATGCGAACAGCGTCTCGCCGAGTTCCCGGACAATCTGCTGGCCACCGCGACCCACGATCACAAGCGCGGCGAAGACGCTCGCGCGCGCCTGGCGGTGTTGAGCGAACGCAGTCAGTGGTACGTCGAACAGATCGGCCTCTGGCGCGCCCTCGCCCGCCCGTTGCGTGACGATGATCAGCAGCCATCGGCGGGTGATGAATTGATTCTGTATCAAGCGATGCTCGGCAGTTGGCCGCTGGACCTGAACGCTGACGATCAGCCGGCGCTGCAGGCCTACGCCGAACGCCTCTGGCAGTGGCAACGCAAAGCCCTGCGTGAAGCCAAGCTGCAAAGCAGCTGGAGCGCGCCCAACGACGCCTGCGAACAAGCGGTTGAAACCTTCATCCAGCGCCTGCTGTTGAGCCCGCAGGGCAACTTTCTGCGCACGGCGCTCGGCAAGGCCGTGCACGCGATTGCCGTGCCCGGGGCACTCAACGGATTGGCGCAAACCTTGCTGCGCATGACCGTGCCGGGGGTCCCGGATCTCTATCAGGGCGCCGAGTTCTGGGACTTCAGCCTGGTCGATCCGGACAACCGCCGGCCAGTGGACTACGCCAGCCGCCAACAGGCCTTGCAGCAAGCCGTGAATCTGCCTGATCTACTGGCGAACTGGCGCGACGGGCGCATCAAGCAAACCTTGATTGCGCAGACCTTGAACGTACGCACCGAGCACGCCGAACTGTTTCGACGGGGGACTTACCAGGCCCTCGAAGTCGTCGGCAGCCAGGCCCATCGAGTGCTGGGATTTGTTCGTGAATGGGAGGGCAAACGCGCCATCGTCATCGTGCCAATCCGTTGCGCAGCGCTGCTGGAAAACAGTGCCGAACCGCAGGTGAACGCGCCGCTGTGGGGCGATACGCGAATCCATGTGCCGTTCGCGACCGCTGACGAGAATCTAAAGGGACTTTTTTCAAGCATCACAGTCACAAAAAACAGGGAGCTGATGATCAGCGCCGCGCTGGGGGACTTCCCGGTCAATCTCTTTATCCAAACTACCGACACTTGAGTTCAGTTCAGGAGCATTGCGATGAGTACCGACGATAAACGCATCCGCGAATTTGCCTATCAGATCTGGGAGTCCGAAGGGAAACCCGAAGGCCAGGAAAGCCGTCACTGGGAGATGGCCCGCAAACTCGCCGAAGCTGAAGCGCTGGCGCCGAAACAACCGGCAAAAGCGCCTGCGAGCAAACCGGCCGTCAGCAAAACCGCCAATGGCAAGGCTGGCGAGGTCAAGGCGGCCGCACCAAAAGCCAAGGCCAAGCCGGCGGCAGCCTCGACCGTGATTCCACCCGGAGAAAAAGCCGCCGGCAAAAAGCCTCGCGCCGCGCGTAAACCGCCAGCGGTCTGATTGGCCCGGGCTTTTTCCTGATCGAACGCGTGGCGAGTCCGCTCGCCACCGACGGACGCTCACCCTCAACAAAACCTGTGGGAGCGAGCCGACTCGCGAGGACGATTGACCCTCGACACATGCGTTACCTGACACTCCGCAATCGCGAGCCGGCTCGCTCCCACAGATTGCGGCGTTTTGTACCTCACTTTGCAGGAGCACCTATGCCCAGTCCGAAGAAAACCGCGCCAGCCCCTCAAGTCGAGGCCTCGCGAATTCGTGAAGGCCTGCCCTTTCCACTGGGTGCGACCTGGGATGGTCTGGGGGTCAATTTTGCCTTGTTCTCCGCCCACGCCACCAAGGTCGAACTGTGCATTTTCGATGATGCCGGCGAAGTCGAGCTCGAACGCATCGAACTGCCGGAATACACCGACGAGACCTTCCACGGCTACTTGCCTGACGCCCATCCAGGGCTGATCTATGGCTATCGCGTCTACGGCCCTTACGATCCCGCCAACGGTCACCGCTTCAACCACAACAAGCTGTTGATCGACCCCTACGCCAAGCAACTGGTCGGCCAGTTGAAATGGTCCGAGGCATTGTTTGGCTACACCATCGGCCATCCCGACGCCGACCTCAGTTTCGATGAACGGGACAGCGCGCCCTTCGTCCCCAAATGCAAAGTCATCGACCCGGCGCACACCTGGGGCCACGATCACCGGGTCAGCGTACCGTGGGAAAAAACGATCATTTATGAGACCCATGTGCGCGGCATCAGCATGCGTCACCCTTCCGTCCCCGAGAACGTGCGCGGCACCTTCGCCGGGTTGATGGTCGACGACGTCCTGGAACATATCCGCAAGCTCGGCGTGTCCTCCGTGGAGCTGCTGCCGATTCATGCTTTCGTCAACGACCAGCATCTGCTGCACAAGGGCATGACCAATTACTGGGGCTACAACAGCATCGCGTTTTTCGCCCCCGACCCGCGTTACCTGGCCAGCGGCAAGATCGCCGAATTCAAGGAAATGGTCGCGCACCTGCACGAAGCCAACCTCGAAGTGATCCTGGATGTGGTCTATAACCACACCGCCGAGGGCAACGAACAAGGTCCGACCCTGTCGATGCGTGGCATCGACAACGCCTCCTATTACCGCTTGATGCCTGACGACAAGCGCTTCTACATCAACGATTCCGGCACCGGCAACACCCTGGACCTGAGCCATCCCTGCGTCCTGCAAATGGTCACCGACTCCCTGCGCTACTGGGCGAAGGAGATGCACGTGGATGGCTTCCGCTTTGACCTGGCGACCATTCTGGGGCGCTACCACGATGGCTTCGACGAGCGTCACAGCTTCCTCGTGGCCTGTCGCCAGGACCCGGTGCTGCGTCAGGTGAAGATGATTGCCGAACCCTGGGATTGCGGCCCCGGCGGCTATCAGGTCGGCAACTTCCCGCCGGGCTGGGTGGAATGGAACGACAAGTTTCGCGACACCGTGCGTGCGTTCTGGAAAGGCGACGATGGGCAATTGGCAGATTTCGCCAGTCGCATGACCGCGTCCGGCGAGATGTTCAACCAGCGCGGCCGACGGCCCTATGCCTCGGTGAATTTCGTCACCGCCCACGATGGCTTCACCCTCAACGACCTGGTGTCGTACAACGACAAGCACAACGAAGCCAACGACGAAAACAATCAGGACGGCAGCAACAACAACCTGTCCTGGAACCATGGGGTCGAGGGCCCGACCGACGACCCGCAAATCAATGAGCTGCGCCAGCGGCAGATGCGCAATTTCTTTGCCACGCTGCTGCTGTCCCAAGGCACGCCCATGCTGGTGGCCGGCGACGAATTCGCCCGCACCCAGGACGGCAACAACAATGCCTATTGCCAGGACAGCGAAATCGGCTGGGTCAATTGGGACCTGAGTGAAGACGGCAAGGCCCTGCTCAAATTCGTCAAACGCCTGATCAAGTTGCGCCTGGCCTATCCGATCCTGCGCCGCGGGCGCTTCCTGGTCGGCAATTTCAATGAGGATATCGGCGTCAAGGACGTCACCTGGCTGGCCGCGGATGGCAGCGAGATGACCACCAAACATTGGCATGATGCGCACAATCGTTGCCTGGGCATGCTGCTGGATGGACGTGCGCAGGAAACCGGCATACGCCGCCAGGGGGCCGACGCCACCCTGTTGCTGGTGGTCAACGCCCATCACGACATCGTCAATTTCACCTTGCCGGAAGTGCCCGATGGCGGCTTCTGGACCTGTATGGTCGATACCAATCAACCGTCGATTCGCGGCCAGGAGCGCTTCGAGTTCGGCCACGAGTATTCAGTGACGGGCCGTTCACTGCTGCTGTTCGAACTGCAGCACGAAGAAGAGGATTGAAATGAGCCGGACTCCCGGCGGATAAAAATTTGTTTCAGATCGACGAATACGTGTCCGTGAGCAATACTCGATGCGCGGCGTTCCAGGGTTCGGAGCGCCGCGCATTGCTATCAACCCGCCCTCACGGGTCTGCCGGCTGGTCATGTACAAGGCTTGCGCACGACTGAAGGCAATAAGGAACAAGGACGTAGCCCATGAAACCTGTATCCCTCTGTGAAAGCAGCCAGTCGGGACAAATCTGGAACAGCGCCGCGCAACTGGACAACATTCCGGTAATCGGTACTCAGTCATTGGTCCCCCCTGGCGCTCGCGCCGTGGTGATCGCCCCGCATCCCGGCGATGAAGTGGTGACCTGCGGCGGCCTGCTGCAATTGCTCAGCGCCAGCGCTCACCCGCTGCAATTGATCTCGGTCACTGACGGCAGCGCGAGCCATCAGGGATCCCGGCAGTGGTCGGAAAAACGCCTCAGTGTGTTTCGCTCCCAGGAAAGTGTCGAAGCCTTGCGTCGCCTCGGGTTGCCCATGCATAGCCTGAAATGGATTCGGGGCGGCTTTACCGACAACGCCTTGGCCGACCATGAGTTGAAACTGACGCAATTCATTGCGCGCTACCTGCGCCCCGGCGACGTGGTATTCAGCACCTGGAGCGAGGATGGCGTCAGCGACCACGATGCCGTGGGCCGCGCCAGCGCCAATGCCGCGAACATGGCCGGTGCAACGTTCCATGAAGTGCCGGTCTGGGCCTGGCACTGGCCGGCGCGTGATTACGGCTCTATCCCCTGGCACCGCGCGCGCAAGGTACGCCTGGACAGCTGGACGGTCGCGCGCAAGAGCCACGCCACCCACGCCTATGCCAGCCAACTCGATGGCGAACCGGCGATCGGCCTTGCACCGATGCTGCCACGGGTGTTGCTGGAGCGGATGCGTTTGCCTTACGAAATCGTATTTGTCTGACACGACCAACAGCCAATGCGCGCGTGAGGACTATCCTTGCCTGACTCAAACTGAACTGCCCGCTTGTGTATCAGTCGCATACATAAGCAACCCGGATTCAGAGGCGTGAAAGTGGTCCGCAACTCCAAACGCGACACGATTGAATCAGTGCCATCGAGCACACCCCCGGCCATCCATCGACTGCGCGTACTGACGGTCAATACCCACAAGGGATTTACCGCCCTCAACCGGCGTTTCATCCTCCCGGAACTGCGTGAAGCGGTACGCAGTACGTCGGCGGATCTGGTGTTTCTGCAAGAAGTGGTGGGCGAACACGAGCGTCACGCCTCGCGCTACAACCAATGGCCGGCCACCTCGCAATACGAATTCCTCGCCGACAGCATGTGGAGCGATTTTGCCTACGGGCGCAACGCGGTCTACCCGGATGGCCATCACGGCAATGCCCTGTTGTCGAAATACCCGATTCGCGAACACCGCAACCTCGACGTTTCCATCACCGGCCCGGAACGGCGTGGACTGCTGCATTGCGTACTCGATGTGCCGGGCCACGCCGAGGTCCATGCGATCTGCGTTCATCTGAGCTTGCTGGAAAGCCATCGCCAACTGCAATTGCAGCTGCTCTGTCAGTTGCTTGAGTCCCTGCCTGTCGACGCGCCGGTGATCATTGCCGGCGACTTCAACGACTGGCAGCTGCAAGGCAACGCCGCCCTCGCCCGTCGTGACGACCTTCATGAAGCCTTCGAACGCCACCACGGACGCCCCGCAAAAACCTATCCGGCGCGGTTTCCCCTGCTGCGCCTGGACCGCATTTACCTGCGCAATGCCAGTAGCCATCACCCGACAATCCTCGGAAGCAAACCTTGGACGCACCTGTCGGATCACCTGCCATTGGCGGTGGAAGTGCATTTGTGACGGTTTAAATCGCCCCGAAAAACCGTTGCATCAGCCGCAACGCTGGTCATTGCTGGTATTTCTGACAGTAGATACAACTAGACGCTGCTGCTACGTTGCCCCTATCCGCAGGAAAGCCCCTACGGATAGGCAAACAACGTAGCGAGCGTTGCCGAAGAAATCTGGATGACGGGAGATTGCCTCCCGATGCTGTCTCGCAACTCGCGCTGCCGAGAGTGGCTGACGCACGGCCGACGCTGAGGCCGTGGCCAATCAGCCGCCGGTCCCGATGCGGAGACGAGCATGAATCCATGGCCAGATCTTCCCAAGTTCCGTTACAGCGCCTGCGCCTTTTCCCTCTGGCTGTGTGCCAGTTGGTCACCTTCCACCCTCGCCGCTTGCACCCTCACCCCCACCGCTGGCAACGATAACTTCGTCTGTGACAGCGCCACCAGTGGACCGCTGACCGATCTGGCGGGCAACAACACCCTGACGTTCCCCACCAATGGCACCGGCACCATCAATGGCAATGTGACGTTTGGCAGCGGCAACGACACCGTCAAAATGGACTCCGGCACCCTCGCTGGCGTACTTGACCAGGGCGATGGCGCCAATGTTTTGCAAATCAACAACGGGGTGATCACCGGCGAAGTCCATCAGCACAACGGTATCGACACCTTCATCATGAACGGCGGACGCATCCAGTCTCTGGCGCAAGGCGAGGGCTTCGACAATTTCCTGATGACCGGCGGGACGATCGTCGGCGCCTTCGAAGACGGAGACTTCGCGAAGATGACCGGAGGCACCATCGGCCGGGTAGACATGAAGCTCGACGACAATACGTTCGATATGTCCGGTGGGCAGATCCTGGGAAATCTGGTCACCGGATTTGGCAACGACACCATCATCGTGGCGGGCGGTCGAATTGGCGGCAACATCAGTGTCAGCGGTGGCAATGACAACATTACGGTGACAGGCGGCGAGATCGCCGGTGAAATCCGCGCCAGCGCCGGCAATGACACACTTGTGTGGGACGGTGGCGGCATCATCCGCTCGGCGATCCTGATGGGCGATGGCAATGACACAGCCATTGTGCGCAATCTGAGTGAGACCACCCTTGCCCTGACCCCGAGCATCGACGGTGGCACGGGCACCGATCAATTAACCTTCGACCACACCACATCCGCCGGCGCCGCCCGTTACATCAATTGGGAAATCGTCAACCTGAACAACGGTTCGCAATTCGACCTCGCCGGCAATTTCGTGCTCGGTGACAGCAGCAGCGGCACGGGTGTATTCAACATCGATGGCAGCAGCGTACTGACGTCCAGCCAGGGCAGCATCGTGCCCGCCATTGCTGGCCAGCGTGCGACCCTGAACAACGCCGGGGTGATCGACCTGAGCGGCGGCAATACGCGCACCAATGATGCCCTGACCGTGCAGGGCAATTATTCGGGCAACAACGGGCAACTGCTTTTGCAAAGTGCCGTGGGCGACGACAATTCGCCCAGTGACAAGCTGGTGGTCATCGACGGCACCTTGACCGGCACCACCTCGATCAGCGTCAGCAACCTCGGTGGCGCAGGTGCGTTGACCCAACAGAACGGCATCCAGGTGGTTCAGGCCCAGGGGACGGCCATCAGCGACAACGGTGCCTTTACCCTGAAAACGCCAGTGTCGGCGGGTGCGTTCGATTACGTCTTGTACAAGGGCGGTATCACCGCCGGCAGCGAAAACAGTTGGTACCTGCGCTCCTCCGTCGTCGCCGTGCCGTTGGTGGCCGTCCCTAACCCCGACCCGGCCCTGCCGCCGATTCTGGTGCCAGTGGTGGCAACGCCGGTCGCCGCTGCCGGTAGCCCGCCGCTGCCCATTGCCCAGCCCGGTGCCGCCGCAATTCCCCTGTACCGTGCGGAAGTGCCGGTCTGGTCCGTCTTGCCGCCAGCGGCTGCGCAACTGACCCTGACCGCCCTGGGCACTTTCCACGATCGCCAGGGCGATCAACGCCTGCTGAGCGAAACCGGGACCTTCGGCGCGGGCTGGGGTCGTGTCTATGGCAAGAATGTCGACCAGACATGGGCCGGCACCGTCACGCCACGGCTCGATGGTTCACTTGACGGCTTCCAGGTGGGCAACGATCTGTACGCCTCGCAGACGTCCGAGGGCCAAACCCAACGCAGCGGGTTCTTCGTCGGCCATAGCCGCTTGAAGGGTGATGTCGACGGCTTCAACCAGGGCTTCGAAGGCAAACGCGCGGGCAAGGTCGAGCTGCGAGGTGACAGCCTCGGTGCGTCCTGGACCCTGACGGACGCCAGGGGCTGGTACATCGACACGGTGGCGATGTATACCTGGCTCGACGGCGACAGCCATTCCGAGCGCGGCCTCAAGCTCGATAACAAGGGGCACGTGGTGACGCTCTCGGTGGAGGCCGGTTACCCCTTCCCCCTGGCAGGCGACTGGGTGATCGAACCCCAGGCGCAGGTGATCCATCAGAACATTAGCCTCGACAGCCAGAACGATGGAATCTCGCAGGTATCGTTCGATTCCGATCCAGCCTGGACCGGCCGTCTCGGCGCCCGGCTCAAGGGCCGCTACGAGGTCAGTGGCTTGCCGTTGGAACCTTATCTGCGAGCCAACCTGTGGCATACGTTTTCCGGCACCGATACGGTCACCTTTGCCGGAAACACCGATATCGACACCGGGCAAAAATCTTCCTACGCCGATCTTGGTATCGGTGCCGTGCTGACGCTGGCGCCCTCCGTCAGCGTGTACGCCAGTGCCGACTTCTCCAGCAATATCGACAGTCAGCACCTGCGGGGAACGATGGGAAATGCCGGTATCAGGATCAGTTGGTAAAACTGAGCAAAGGCTCTAGCTCGTGACTTTTTTGGCGATTGCGCCATTAAACAAGAACTTAGTGAGCGCCAAAAAATCAGCCACTTACACCCCCTAAAATACCCATACCATTTATCGGCCATTTTCTTGACGCAGTGGCAGCGGTCTCCTTGAATTCACGTTACTACCCCCGGAACCACAATCAGGGGCAAGCCCCCAAGTCACCCATATACACGGGCGGCCCCCGGCTTGCCCCCATCCATCGGTCGCCCCTCATTCGGGGTAGGAGAGACGGCAAAGCGAGAACGGCATGCGATTGCAAGGTAGACCCCCATGAAAACTTCATTCACCCAACAAGAGATCAAAATCACTTTTTGCACAGTCTCGAGCTCACTCCTGCTGTGCTCTTCCATGGAAGCGCAGGCCTCGCCTGTCGAGGAAGAGACTTCGCCCTGGTATCGCCAGGACGTCCCGGTGCTCTTCTTGCCCGCACAAGTTTCCACGTATCCCGGCCGTTTCAGCGCCATGCCCGATCTTCGAAGTTCGCACCTGACGACCGAAGATGCCTCGCCTGCTGCCTGGGATCAGGTGTACGGACAGGCCTCGCGCCAGGCACAAAACGATGTTCTCGCCGAAGGCCTTTCCACTGCCGGTGCCAGTCAACTCAAAGGCCCGGCACTCATGACCCTGGAAAGCGGTAATGGCCGTACTCAGCGGGTCGGCCTGATCGGTGGCACCAGCATGATCCAGGGCAACAGCACGGGCTTGTTCACCAATCGCGCCCAATCCGACGCCAACAGCGACACCTTCAGCCTGCAAGGCCAAAGCCTCGGCGCCTACTGGAGCCTGATCGGGCCACAAGGCTGGCACGTGGACTTGACGGCCAGTGGCGGCCGGGTCAATGGCTATACCCGCAACGAACAGGGTGTGCGGCAAGCCGCCGAGGGCAGCGCGATGACGCTGTCGATGGAAGGCGGATTCCCCATCAGCCTGGGCGAACACTGGGTGGTTGAACCCCAGGCGCAATTGATCAATCAACGGATCACCCTGGACACCCCTTACGCAGGCTCGGGCAATGCCTCCTCCATCGACTTGTCGTCGTGGAGTGGCCGGGTCGGCGCCAAATTGAAAGGGAGTTACGACATCAATGGCCTGCCCGTGGAGCCCTACGTGCGGACCAACTTGTGGCACACGGTGAACACCGGCAATACCGTGACCCTCGATCAGGTCGACAAGATCAGCAGCAGCCGGAACTCGTCGACGGTCGAGCTGGGATTGGGCCTGGTGGCCAGAATGACCCCGACCGTGAGCCTGTACGTCAGCGCCGATTACAGCAGTGACGTCGACCAAAATGATTTGAACGGGTTGATCGCCAGCCTGGGTGTACGGATGCGGTGGTGAGGGTCAGACCTCGAAAAGACTGTTGACCGGGCTGACGCCATCGCGAGCACGCTCGCTCCCACAAGGGCCACACGGAACCTGTCGGAGCGAGTTGACTCGCGATGTGGCGAGGCGTTTTCGGATCAGCCCTCGGGGCGCAACATCAGCACCGCCAACGGCGGCAGATTCAGCACCAATGACAGCGCCTGACCATGACTCGGCGCTTCCTCGGTGAACGCCCCGCCGCTGTTGCCATAATTGGAGCCGGCATAGGTCGCCGAATCACTGTTCATCAACTCGGCCCAGCGGCCGGCAAATGGCACACCGATGCGATAAGCCTCACGCGGCACCGGGGTGAAGTTCGCCACCACCAGCACCGGCTTGCCGTCCTTGCTCCAGCGCAACCAGGCATACACGCTGTTGATGGCGTCATCGCCGATCAGCCACTGGAACCCTTGCGGTACATCATCCTGCTCGTGCAGCGCCGGCTCTTCGCGATACAGCCGATTGAGGTCGCTCACCAGCTTCTGAACACCTTTGTGTTCGGGGTACTGCAGCAAATACCAATCGAGTTGCTGGTCGTGATTCCACTCGCGCCACTGACCGAACTCACAACCCATGAACAACAGTTTCTTGCCCGGATGCGCCCACATGAAGCTCAAATAAGCCCGCAGGTTGGCAAATTTCTGCCAGCGGTCGCCGGGCATTTTGTCGATGAGCGAATGCTTGCCGTGCACCACTTCGTCGTGGGAGATCGGCAGGATAAAGCGCTCGGACCAGGCGTAGACCAGGCCGAAACTCAGCTCGTTGTGGTGATGGGCGCGGTACACCGGGTCCTGCTGGATGTAATGCAATGAATCGTGCATCCAGCCCATGTTCCATTTGTAGGCGAAGCCCAGGCCGCCCTGTTGCGTGCTCTGGCTGACGCCCGGCCATGCGGTGGACTCCTCGGCGATCACCAGGGCACCCGGTGCTTCCTGTGCCACAACGTCGTTGAGGTGGCGCAGGAAGTCGATGGCTTCGAGGTTTTCCCGACCACCATGGCGATTCGGCACCCATTCGCCGGCCTTGCGCGAGTAATCGCGATACAGCATCGACGCCACGGCATCGACCCGCAGGCCGTCGACATGGAAATGCTTGAGCCAGTGCAGCGCCGACGCCAGCATGTAGCCATGCACTTCGGTGCGGCCAAGGTTATAGATCAGCGTGTCCCAATCCTGATGAAAGCCTTCCTGTGGATTGCCGTACTCGTACAGCGCCGTGCCGTCGAATTGCGCCAGGCCATGGGTATCGGTCGGGAAATGCGCCGGCACCCAGTCGAGGATCACACCGATGTCGGCCTGGTGGCAGGCATTGACGAAGGCCGCGAACTCATCCCCGGTGCCGTAGCGGGCGCTGGTGGCGAATTGCGAGAGCAACTGATAACCCCACGAGCCGCCAAACGGGTGCTCCATGATCGGCATCAGCTCGATGTGGGTGAAGCCCAGTTCCTTCACATACGGAATCAGCCGCTCGGCCAGTTCCGGCCAGGTGTACTGGCGAGCCACTTCGCCCAGATCATCCAGCTCACATTGCCACGAGCCGGCGTGCAGTTCGTAAATGGACAGCGGCGCCGTCAGGCGCTGACGCTCGCCACGGGACTGCATCCATTCCTGGTCCTGCCAGTCGATCTTCAGCGGTGGGGCCACTTTCGAGGCCGTGTCCGGCGGCAGGGACGTGGCGAGGGCCATGGGGTCGGCCTTCAGCGGCAGGATCCCGTCCTTGCCAAGAATCTCGTACTTGTACGCCTCCCCCGCCTGCACGCGCGGAATGAAAAGCTCCCAGACCCCCGTGGGATGACGCAGACGCATCGGATGGCGGCGACCATCCCAGACGTTGAAATCACCGACCACCGACACCCGCCTGGCATTCGGCGCCCACACGGCGAAACGTACGCCATCGACCCCGTCGACCGTCATCAGTTGCGCACCCAGGCAGCTGCTCAGGTCGCGGTGATTGCCTTCGGCGAACAGGTATAGATCCATATCGCCGAGCAGTGGACCAAAGCTGTACGGGTCTTCGGCAATCTGCTCGCCACCGGCCCAGCGGGTGCGCAGCAGATAGGACTGCGCCCGGTCGAAGTGCCCGACGAATAACCCCGGTGTCTGTGTCGGTTCCAGATTGCCGAGTTCTTCTCCAGAGTCCCTGGCCACCACCTGTACGCTCAAGGCGTCCGGCAGATAAGCCCGAATGAACTGTCCACCGGCGCCATCGCCGTGGGGACCAAGAATTGCAAAGGGGTCGTGATGTTCGGCGCGCACCAGCGCATCGATGTCCCGCGCCCTGGGTAGCAGGGCTTCTTTGTACTGACCCTGTTCCTTGTTCGAGAAACTCATGACTACTCTCCACCAAGATCGGAAAAGGGTTTAAGCCCGTTCAATAACCCGTACAAACCGTGCAACGGCACGGACAGCCATGTGGGGCGGTTCTCTGCCTCGTAGGCCACTTCGTACGCTGCCTTCTCCAGGCCGAACAACGCCAGCGCGGCGTCCTCGCCTTCAGGATCTTGCCATGCATGACCCAGACTAGCTGCCGCCAGCCGATAAGCGTCGACAAATGCTTGCCGCGCTTCGCTCAAGTAGCGATCGGAAACCCGTTGGCGAGCCGAGCGGGCTTCAGCAGTGTTATCAACGTTATGAACGTTGATGGCCATGGCCGCAGCGTAGTCGAAAGATCGCAAAACGCCGCTCACATCTTTGTATGGACTGTGCTTGCCACGACGTTCATGCAACGGTCGCGCCGGTTCGCCTTCGAAGTCGATCAAATAAGCATCACCCTTGATCACCAATACCTGGCCCAGATGCAAGTCGCCATGCACGCGAATCTTCAGGCCGCCTGCGGATTTTTTGCCCAGTTCCTGCACATGACTGAGGATGGCTTTTTTGTTATCCAGTAAACGGCTGACCAGGGTTTTGTCCGCCGGGGTCAGTTCCGTTTGATGCTGTTTGAGCAACGTCAGCGCATGCTCGATCTGTGCCACGACATCCCTGGTCGACGCCAGTGCCTCTTTTTGCGTAGTGAGGTGCGGAGCGAAATCCGGATTGTCACTCGGCGCGGCCAGCACCTGATGCATTTCCCCCAGGCGCTGCCCCAGCATGGCAGCGAAATCTTTCAATTCACCGAGCGCGTTGTAGTGTTGTTCCTGCTCGGACATGGCGTCCGCCAGTTCGTCGCGCAGTGCCCGCTCCAGGTTGTTCTGCGTCCACTCCCAGGCGTCGCCCTGATTGCTCAAGTAGCCTTGTGCAATCATCAGCAAGTTGTCCTCGCCCTTGGCATCCCGGCGCACCACCGAGCCCAGCAACGGTGAAATGTTGCGGAAACCGGCCTGAGTCAAATACGCGCTCATTTCCAGTTCCGGGTGCACACCGGAGGCGACTTTGCGGATCAGCTTCAACACCAGGCTGTTGCCGATCACCACTGAACTGTTCGATTGCTCGGCGGACAGATAACGCACTTCCGATTCAGCCGTCAGCCCCAGCCTGGCCAGCTCGGCGGTCGGCTCGAAGCGGATCTCACCACCGTCCGAAGGCAGCACCAGGTGGTCCTGCATGCCCTGCAACACGGTGCGGATGAAATTCTCGAGACTGAAGGCATCGGTGATCAAGCCGACCTGCGGCCCACGTCGAACCCGTGACAGTGCCAATTGCTGCGGCAATGCCGTCCCGACCTGGTCTTCGGCAATGAAGCCGAACGGCAGTTGGTAACGACTGGTCTGGCCACCGCTGGTGACTTCGATTTCACTCAACAGCACCGGGTGCGTGGCATCACCAAAACGCACACCATAGGCCAGATGGACCTGCTCGATGGCCGCGTCCTTGCCAGCGAACCAGCGGCGGTTTTGCAGCCAGTTGGGCAAGATGTCCTGCTCCAGCGTACGTCGCGCCGGGGCTTCGAGCAGTTCTTCCATGCGTTTTTTCAGCACCAGCGTGGTGAAGTCCGGCAAGCTTTGGGCCGGTTCCACGTGCCAGCTCGGCATCTGGTTTTCCGTCGCCAGGACGAACCAATAGAAGCCATAAGGGGCCAGGGTCAGGAGAAAATTCAGCTGTCCGATCGGCGGAAACGCGTTACCGCCAAGCATCTCCACCGGCACCATGCCGACGTAGGCCGACAAGTCCAGCTCAGCGGCCTGCGCACTGCGGGACACGTTGGCCACGCACAGAATGATTTCGTGCTTGCCGTCCGCCCCGGTGAATTCCCGGGTGTAGGCCAGAATCCTGCGGTTGCTCGGCGAAAGCATTTTCAACGTGCCGCGCCCGAACGCCTTCGATTGCTTGCGCACCGCGAGCATGCGCCGGGTCCAGTTCAACAGCGAATGCGGGTCGCCGGCCTGGGTTTCGACGTTGACCGAGAGGTAGCCGTATTGCGGGTCCATGATCGGCGGCAGCACCAGGCTGGCCGGGTCGGCGCGGGAAAAGCCTCCGTTACGGTCGATCGACCATTGCATCGGCGTGCGCACACCGTCGCGGTCACCGAGGTAGATGTTATCGCCCATGCCGATTTCATCGCCGTAGTACAGCGTCGGCGTGCCAGGCATCGACAGCAGCAGGCTGTTGAGCAATTCCACCCGGCGTCGGTCCCGCTCCATCAACGGCGCCAGGCGACGCCGAATCCCCAGGTTGATCCGCGCCCGACGGTCGGCCGCGTAGTAGTTCCACAGGTAATCGCGTTCCTTGTCGGTGACCATTTCCAGGGTCAGTTCATCGTGATTGCGCAGGAAAATCGCCCACTGGCAATTGGCGGGAATCTCCGGGGTCTGGCGCAGAATGTCGGTGATCGGGAAGCGATCTTCCTGGGCCAGCGCCATGTACATGCGCGGCATCAGCGGAAAGTGAAAGGCCATGTGGCATTCGTCGCCGTTGAGGCCCTGTTTGTCTGTGTCGCCGAAATACAACTGCGTGTCTTCCGGCCATTGATTAGCCTCGGCCAGCAACATGCGGTCTGGGTAATTGGCGTCGATTTCCGCACGGATCTGCTTGAGGACGTCGTGGGTCTCGGGCAGGTTTTCGTTGTTGGTGCCGTCGCGCTCGATCAGGTACGGGATCGCGTCCAGGCGCAGACCGTCGATGCCCATGTCGAGCCAGTAACGCATCACCGACAACACTGCCTTCATGACCTGCGGGTTATCGAAGTTCAGGTCCGGCTGGTGGGAATAGAAACGGTGCCAGAAATACTGGCCGGCGACCGGGTCCCAGGTCCAATTGGACTTTTCGGTGTCAAGAAAGATGATGCGCGTGCCGTCGTACTTTTGATCGTCATCGGACCACACGTAGAAATCCCGCGCCGCCGAACCTTTCTTGGCCTTGCGGGCACGCTGGAACCAGGCGTGCTGGTCCGAAGTGTGGTTGATGACCAGTTCGGTGATCACCCGCAAGCCGCGTTTGTGCGCCTCAGCGATAAAGCGCTTGGCGTCCGCCAGGGTGCCGTAGTCGCTGTGGACGCCGCGATACTCGGCGATGTCGTAGCCATCGTCGCGCCGTGGCGAGGGGTAGAACGGCAAGAGCCAGATGGTGTTGACGCCGAGGTCGGCAATGTAATCAAGCTTGGCGATCAGGCCGGGAAAATCGCCGATCCCGTCATTGTTGGAGTCAAAAAACGATTTGACATGAACCTGATAGATCACTGCGTCCTTGTACCAGAGCGGGTCCTTGATGAAGGTCGCTGCCTTGGGTTTCTTCGCCATTGGAAACTCCTGTCGAATTCGTAATAGCCTCTGAGCCGATCACCCATTCCAGTGTGGTTATGACCTGTGGTGGACTCAGGACGCGGTAATCCGCCAGATCCCGAACGGCTGGTGCGCCGGGTCGATCCGCATGAACTGGTGCTTGCCGTACCAGGTCCAGCGATGGCCGTTCATCAAGTCTTCCCCGTGGGTCGTGGCATCGTCGGGCAAGCCCATTTCCCACAGCGGCAATTCGAAATTCGCCTCCTGCGGGTGATGCGGGTCGAGGTTGACGGCCACCAGGATGAAATTGCTGCCATCGACGCTGCGCTTGCCGAAATACAGAATGTTGTCGTTCCAGGCGTTGTAGACCTTCAGGCCCAAATGCGTGTGCAGCGCCGGGTTCTGTCGGCGGATGCGATTGAGCTGGGCGATCTCGGCAATGATATTGCCCGGCGCGGTGAAGTCCCGCGGACGTATCTCGTACTTCTCGGAGTCCAGGTATTCCTCCTTGCCCGGAATCGCTGCCGACTCACACAGCTCAAACCCGGAATACATGCCCCACAAACCTGAGCCCATGGTCGCCAGTGCCGCGCGAATCAGAAACCCGGGGCGCCCGGAATCGTGCAGGTACGCCGGATTGATGTCCGGCGTGTTGACGAAGAAGTTCGGCCGGTAGCATTCGCGCCACGGCGATTCGTTCAGCTCGGTGAAATAGGTCGCCAGCTCCTGCTTGGTGTTGCGCCAGGTGAAGTAGGTGTAGCTCTGGGAATAACCAACCTTGCCCAGCCGCGCCATCATCGCCGGGGTGGTAAAAGCCTCGGCGAGAAAAATCACCTCGGGATACAACGCACGCACATCGGCGATCAGCCACTGCCAGAACGGCAACGGCTTGGTGTGCGGGTTGTCGACGCGAAAGAGCTTCACGCCCTCCTCGACCCAGCCCACCACAATGTCGCGCAACTCGATCCACAAGCTGGGAATCGCCTCGGCGGCATAGAAGTCGACGTTGACGATGTCCTGGTATTTCTTCGGCGGGTTCTCGGCGTATTTGATCGTGCCGTCCGGCCGCCAGTTGAACCAGCCGGGATGCTGTTTGAGCCACGGATGGTCCTGGGAGCACTGAATGGCGAAGTCGAGGGCGATTTCCAACCCGTATTCGGACGCGGCCACCACCAGCCGACGGAAGTCTTCGCGGGTGCCCAGTTGCGAATGAATCGCCTCATGGCCGCCCTCTTCGCTACCGATGGCGTAAGGGCTGCCGGGGTCGTCCGGCCCGGCGCTCAGGGAATTGTTCGGGCCTTTGCGGTAGCTGCGACCAATCGGATGAATCGGCGGGAAATAAAGTACGTCGAAGCCCATGTCCTGAATCATCGGCAAACGCGAATGCACGTCGTTGAAGGTGCCGTGGCGCGCTGGATCGTCAGTGATCGAGCGTGGAAACAACTCATACCAACTGGCGAACTGCGCCAGTTCGCGCTCGACATCAACCGGATACTCGGGGCTCAAACTCAGGTAAGCACGGTGATCGGCCTGGGCCATCAACTCGGCGCTACGGTGGTGCAGAAACAACGCGACCTGCTCGGTTTCGAGCAACCCGGACAATTGATGGTGCAACGCCGTCAGTTGTTCGCTCAGTTGCCCCTCGGTGCGCTCGGCCGCTTGCTGAACCTGATGGCGGCCTTCCTGCAACTCCAGGCTGACCGGGACCGAGGCCATGTGCTTTTTTTCCAGCTCGTAGCGGAAACTGGCGAATTGATCGATCCAGGCTTCGATGCAGAACACATAACGCCCCTGGTCTTCGACGCGGAAGCGGCCCTGCCAGCCGTTGTTACCCAGGTCCGTCATGACTTCGCTCTGCCAGACCTCATCGCCCTCGGCGCGCCAACGCACCCGTACCGCGAGCTTGTCGTGACCGTCGGCAAACACTTTACTGGTCACCACCACGTCCTGCCCCACCACGGCCTTGATGGCAAACTGCCCACCGTCGAGGGTCGGCATGGTGTCTTCAATCACGATTCGTGGCAGTAAAAGCGCCTGTGACAGCGGCATGTGCGGGTTGTAGCTCAGTTCTGTCGGTTTTTCAGTCGTCATCGAGCATCTCTCCGTTACGCCCCATGGACGCTCTTGTGTCTGGTTGTCATCCCAATGAACTCACTTAGGTTCCGAGCGCCGGGCGCCCGGAAAAGTTCATCGGCAATTGGCCGGAATCAAATCCGTGGTGTGGCGGTCAATCAACTTAAGCACGACTCACGCCATGTGCCACTGGAGGCTAGACCATGACCAATCCATTCCCCGGACAAACACCCGATCCGAATATCGACAACCCGGTGATCCCACCGACGGACCCGCAACCTGTGCCCGAGCAGGATCCGCCCGACACCACGCCACCACGGGAAGAACCGCCTAAGACCATGCCGCCGGTGATAGTTACGCCGGAATGACCATAGGCTGACGATCTTTCACCGTTGTACCTGTAGGAGCGAGCCCGATTGCATTGGAATAACGAGCACCGCTGAGTGTCTGGTTTTCCGCGTCATCGTTAACGACCATCGCGAGCAGGCTCGCTCCTACAGGTGGTCGTTCTTCCTTTCGAGCACCTTCACGATTCTCGGCACCACACTGAAAATCACCAACGCCAACACCGTACTGAACACCGCCGTCGCCTCCCTGCCCAACCCGGCGGACACGCCGATGGCGGCGGTCATCCATAAGCCGGCGGCGGTGGTCAGGCCTTTGACGTGGCCTTCGTCGCCTTCCTGGTTTTTGAGGATGGTGCCGGCGCCGAGGAAGCCGATGCCGGCGATGACGCCCTGCACGACCCGGCTCATGGCATCGGCCTGGGAGCCGGACATCTGTGGCACCAATACGAACAGCGCCGCGCCAAGCGCCACCAGCATGTGGGTGCGCACTCCGGCCGCCTTGCCCTTGCTCTCGCGCTCGAAGCCGAGAATGCCACCCAGGCTCGCGGCGATCAGCAGGCGCACGGTGATGCGTGTCAATTGCGAGGCGTCTGCGATGTCAGCGAATTCGGCTTGCAGGGTCACCCAGACTTCGTGCCACCAGGCGTTCATGGCGTGGTCCTTGAAAAGGTCATGGAGGGTGGACAGCGCCGACCATTAATCGGTTGCACAGAACGATGGCCGCCGGGCGTGCCCTAACACTGTAGATCCCGCTGAAAGAAGGACATCTCCATGACCGTGCGCATCGAAAACCAGACTTGCTTCTTTACCACCGAAGACGGCGAAGAAATTCGTCTGTGCACCGACGTCACCATTGTCACCGACGCGGAAAAAGCCATGTCTGCGGTGGACATCAACGGCCAGCACATTTACATCACCGAAGCTGAAGCCGACGCATTGACCCTCGCTGGCGCGGTCGACGGTCGCCGACACCTGAAGGCGACGGACAGTGATTCGGTGATTTGACTGACCCGGATCAACATCGGCCGCAAACACCTGATATAGCCGCCCGCGTCCCGTTGCGAAAGGTGCTTCAACTTGCCGCAGGGGAGCACGCGGCACTCATCTGATCCTGTTTTTATTGCAATACCTGAGTCTGTTATGCAAACAGATGGCCGCTCATAGTGCTCATGCCTGATGGAGGCTGATGAGCGAAAGACCATGAGCGAGAGAATCCCCGTCCGAACCGTAGAAAGCGCCCCGACCGTAAGAATCCATGAACCTTCACGCCCGAAGGTGAAGGTCAAGACCAGTGACAACCTGATCCATACCCGTAGCTTCACCGGTTTGTTCCGCACCCTGCGCATGAGCGGTGCCGGTTTTCTGTTTCTGCTGTTCTTCGGCACCGTGTGGTTGAACTGGGGTGGCCGCCAAGCGGTGCTCTGGGACCTGTCCGAAAGCAAATTCCACATCTTCGGCGCGACGTTCTGGCCCCAGGATTTCATCCTGCTCTCGGCCCTGCTGATCATTGCCGCGTTCGGGCTGTTCGCGATCACCGTGTTCGCCGGCCGGGTCTGGTGTGGCTATACGTGCCCGCAAAGCTCCTGGACCTGGATCTTCATGTGGTGCGAGAAAATCACCGAGGGCGAACGTAACCAGCGCATCAAACTGCAAGCCGCGCCCTGGGGCTTGAACAAACTGATGCGCCGTTCGGCCAAGCACACGCTGTGGCTGGCCATCAGCCTGCTGACCGGACTGACCTTCGTCGGCTACTTCACGCCGATCCGACCGCTGGCCGAAGAACTGCTGACCTTGCAACTGAGTGGTGTCAGCCTGTTCTGGGTGCTGTTCTTTACGGGTGCGACCTACATCAATGCCGGCTGGCTGCGTGAGGCGGTGTGCATGCACATGTGCCCCTATGCGCGGTTCCAGAGCGTGATGTTTGACAAAGACACCCTGACCATTTCCTACGACGTCGCCCGTGGCGAGAACCGTGGCCCGCGCAAGCGTGAGGTCAAACCGGCGCAAGTCGGGCTGGGAGATTGCATTGATTGCCAACTGTGCGTGCAAGTGTGCCCAACCGGCATCGACATCCGCGACGGCTTGCAGATGGAGTGCATCGGCTGCGCCGCCTGCATCGACGCCTGTGATTCGATCATGGACAAAATGGGCTACGCTCGCGGGCTGATCAGCTACACCTCGGAGCATCAGTTGCAAGGTGGCAAGACTCACCTGTTGCGGCCACGGCTGATCGGCTACACCGCCGTGCTGTTGGTGATGATCGGCGCTTTGGTGCTGGCCTTGGTCGAACGACCCATGGTGTCGCTGGACGTGAGCAAGGACCGCGGCCTGTTCCGCGAGAACAGTCAGGGGCAGATCGAAAACATCTACAGCCTGAAAGTGATCAACAAGACCCAGCAGCGCCAGGACTACCACCTGACGCTGGTCGACGGCGACGGTTTCCAGTTACAGGGCAAAACCGAACTGAGCCTGGCGCCCGGCGAGATCGTCGATGTGCCGGTGTCGGTGGCAATGACGACGGAACGGCCGGAAAGCAGCTCGAAAAGCATCAGCTTCAAAATCGTCGACAGCGACGAGCCCGGCATCTACAGCGTGGCCAAGAGCCGGTTTGTGGCGCCAATGAACCGTTGAGCCTTTAAGATGCACACCTTTGTGGTCAGGGAACAAGCGCCCTGGCCACAGTCATTCGATTCGATTCCATCGCGGGATACCGATGAAACGCTACGAAAAATTCGCCGATGACATCGCTGAACTGATCCGCTCCGGCGTTCTCGGCCCCGGGCAGCGCGTGCCATCGGTACGCTACGCCAGCCAGACCTACGGCGTCAGCCCCTCCACGGTGTTCCAGGCCTACTACCTGCTTGAGCGCCGCGGCTTGATCCGCGCCCGGCCGCGCTCCGGCTATTTCGTCAATGCCCATGCACCGCGGCCGTTTTCCGAGCCGGAGATCAGCAGCCAGGTCAACGAATCGACCGAAGTCGATGTCAGCGAACTGGTGTTCTCGGTCCTCGATTCGATCAAGGACCCAAACACCGTGCCCTTCGGCTCGGCGTTCCCCAGCCCGACCCTGTTTCCATTGCAACGGTTGTCACGGTCGCTGGCCAGCGCCAGTCGCGCGATGGACCCGCGCATGGTCGTGACCGACATGTCGCCGGGCAACCCGCAGTTGCGTCGGCAAATCGCCCTGCGCTACATGGTCGGCGGGCTGATGCTGCCCATGGAAGAACTGCTGATCACCAACGGCGCACTGGAAGCACTGAATCTGTGCCTGCAAGCCGTGACCCAACCCGGCGACCTGGTGGCCATCGAAGCCCCGGCGTTCTATGCCTGCCTGCAGATTCTCGAACGACTGAAACTCAAAGCCGTGGAAATCCCGGTGCATCCGCGCGACGGCATCGACCTCGGCGTGCTCGCACAAACCCTGGAACGTCACCCGATCAAGGTGTGCTGGTGCATGACCAGTTTCCAGAACCCCATGGGCGCCACCATGCCCGAGGCGAAAAAACAGGAACTGGTGGAGCTGCTGCGTAGCCATCAAGTATCGCTGATCGAAGACGATGTCTACGCCGAGTTGTATTACGGTCAACAGGCACCGAAACCGGCCAAGGCGTTTGATACCGAAGGCCTGGTGATGCATTGCGGCTCCTTCGCCAAAAGCCTTGCTCCCGGTTATCGCATTGGCTGGGTGGCCGCCGGCCGCTACGCGCAAAAAATCGAACGCCTGAAGCTCATGACCTCGCTTTGCGCCTCAATGCCGGCTCAGGCCGCCATCGCCGACTACCTGCAGCACGGCGGCTATGACCGGCACCTGCGCAAACTGCGGTACGCGCTGGAAGAACAGCAAAGCGCGATGCTCGCAGCCATTGCCCGCTATTTCCCGGCACAGACTCGCGTCAGCCAACCGGCGGGCGGCTACTTTTTATGGCTGGAATTGCCGGAGCAGATGGATTCGCTGAAGTTGTTTCAGATGGCGTTGGCCCAGGGCATCAGCATTGCGCCGGGGCCTATATTCTCGCCGACCCAAAGGTTCAGGAATTGCATTCGATTGAATTACGGGAGCCCGTGGAACGAGGCTGCGGAAAAGGCGATGGAGACGTTGGGCCGGATTGTCAGGTCCTTCTGACGTTCAGATGTCGCTTGAAAGGACGCTATCGCGAGCAGGCTCGCCCCCACAGGGCGACTCGGTCAATTGTGGGAGCGACAATCCAGAGGTCTAACGTCCACCGCCCAAATCAACGAAAGTCCCGGTTGCATAGGACGCCTTGTCCGACAGCAACCAGACAATCGCCTCCGCCACTTCGTCCGGACGCCCGCCCCGGGCCATGGGTATCGCCGACTCGAGTTTGCTGACCCGATCAGGATCGCCGCTCAGCGCATGGAAATCGGTATAGATGTAGCCGGGACGTACGGCGTTGACACGAATGCCTTCGCCGGCCACTTCCTTGGACAGGCCAATGGTGAAGGTGTCGAGTGCACCCTTGGACGCGGCGTAGTCGACGTATTCGTTGGGCGCGCCCAGGCGGGCGGCGACCGAAGACACATTGACGATGCTGCCGCCCTGCCCGCCGTGCTTGGGCGACATGCGCAGAATCGCGTGCTTGGCGCACAGAACGGGTGCCAGCACATTGGTCTTGAGGGTTCTGAGGATACGGAATTCGGACATTTCGTCGACACGGGACTTGTGTCCCACGGTGCCGGCGTTGTTCACCAGTGCGGTGACCCGGCCGAGCTCGGTATCGACCCGGTGAAACAACGCGATCACTTCATCTTCGATGCTGACATCGGCACGCACGGCGATGGCTTCAGCGCCCAGTGCGCGGACTTTATCCAGCACGCTCTGGGCCGCTTGTTCATCAGACTGATAGTTGATGCAGATCCGGTACCCTTGTTCGGCGGCCAACAGGGCTGTGGCGGCACCGATGCCGCGACTGCCGCCGGTGATAACAATGACTTTGTCCATACAAGCTTTCCCCGTTTCAAGCGTAAGCGAACCGGGGGGAAGGATAACCGTCCTCTTCGGTTTTTGCATGGGTCTGTTGCCATTCGATATGGCGAGGGAACGAGTTCCCTCGCCACCGATCAGACGACGGCCGATTGCTCCGAACGGTGAATTTCCACGATGAAACGCTCGGCCGGCAATGGATGCCCGAGCAGGTAACCCTGCAATGAGTCGCAACCGAGTTGGGTCAGGAAGTCCTGTTGCATCCCGGTTTCCACGCCTTCGGCGACGATCCGCAAGCCCAGCGCCTGGCCCAGGGCGACAATGGCGGAAACGATGGCGGCGTCGTCGCTGTCACGCTCCAGATCCCGCACAAAACCGCGGTCGATCTTCAGTTCGTTGGCCGGCAGACGCTTGAGATACATCAAGCTGGAATAGCCGGTACCGAAATCATCGATGGACAGGTCAACGCCCATGTCCGACAGCGCCTGGAGCACCGTCATGCTCGCATCGGCATCGCTCATGGCCGTGGTTTCAGTAATTTCCAGGGTCAGGCTGTTGGCCGGCAGTTGGTGCGTGGTCAGCGCCTTGGCGACACTCTGTACCAGGCCGACATGGCAGAACTGCATGGCAGAAAGGTTCACTGCAATGCGCCAGTCGGTGTAGCCGAGCACGTACCACTCACGCATCTGGCGGCAGGCTTCATTGAGCACCCAGTCGCCAATCGGAATGATCAGCCCGGTCTTTTCGGCGAGTTGGATGAACTTGTCCGGCAGCAACATGCCTTGCGTCGGGTGCTGCCAGCGCAACAACGCCTCGGCACCGACCGGCCGACCCGTGCCGGCGTCGAACTTGGGCTGGTAGTGAAGGCTGAATTCGTTCCGGTCCAGCGCGTTGCGCAGGTCTTGCAGCAGTTGCAGCTGCTTGCGCGCGTTGCTGTTCATCGAGGCATCGAAAAAGCTGTAACCGTTTTTGCCTGCGCCCTTGGCGTGATACATCGCCGCATCGGCATTCATCAGCAACTCATGGACGGTCTGGCCATTGCCCGGATAGAGCGCAATGCCGATGCTGGCAGAGATCTGCACGTCATGTTCGGCGACCCGGAACGAACGGGCGATCAATCCGACCTGGCGCGCCGCCAGGCCCATGGCATCGATCTGCTCACCCAGTTGCACCAGCAGCACGAACTCATCGCCGCCGATTCGCGCCAGGGTGTCCTGACTACGCAGTTCTTCACGCAAACGCAGGCTGACCTCGCGCAACAACAGGTCACCCATATGATGACCAAAGGCATCATTGACCGGTTTGAAGCCGTCCAGATCGATGAACATCAACGCAAAACAACCGCCCTCGGCGTCCACCCTGGACATCGCCTGCTCGATGCGATCGGCCAGCAGGACCCGATTCGGCAAGCCCGTCAGGGTGTCGTGCAGGGCCAGTTGGGTAAGTTCGCGGTTGGCTTCGGTCAGCGACTGGGCAAGGCCAGCGGTGCGGGCCTCCAGCCGCGCATCGAGGATCGATGTCAGCAAGGCAATGCTCAACACCGCCAGGGTGGTGATCAGGACGAGGTTGTCCAGGCCTTTGCCATTCAAGCCATTGACGGCAGCGCCGCAAAAGCTGCCATCCGCGAAACGCGCAGCCGCCATGCCGGTGTAATGCATGCCAACGATGGCAATCCCCATGATGACTGCCGCACCGCCACGGATCAGGCGCACATACGGCGCGTGCTGGCGCAGGCGGAATGCGATCCATAGCGCCGCACCGGAGGCGCCCGCCGCGATCAGCAGCGATGCGCTGAACAGCGTCGGGTCGTAATCGATACCAGGCTGCATGCGCATGGCCGCCATGCCGGTGTAATGCATGGCACTGATGCCGGTCCCCATCGCCACTGCGCCGAAAGCCAATTGCCAGGCCGGCAGTTGCGGCTGACTGACCAGCCACAGCGCAAAGCCGCAAGACAGGATGCCGATCAACAGCGACAACAGCGTCAAGGTGAGGTCGTAGCCCAGGTCGATGGGCAATTTGAACGCGAGCATGCCGATGAAATGCATCGACCACACGCCAATGCCCATGGCAAAAGCACCACCCGCCGTCCATAAATGCACGGCCCGTCCCTTGGCCGTGGCAATGCGTCCGCTCAAGTCGAGGGCCGTGTACGAAGCGAGAATCGCGACACAAAGGGAGATGATAACCAGGGTGGGGGAATAACTGCCGATAAGCATGAGACTTCTCGCCAACACCCTCCGTAATGGAATTCATTCTCGGCAGGGCAAATCCGGCGATTGTACTGATTCCAATTGAGAACGCACTCACAAAATTAGCAAAAGGCCAGCAAGTCGATGAAACGCTTGTTCGACCTCTCTCCACCTGTGCCTACAGGCATTGCCTTACCGGTTTTCGCTCACTTGAAGCTGGCCATCCCAGCCGCCCCCCAACGCCGCAATCAACTGCACGCTGGCAATCAAGCGACTTTGCAGCAGGCTCAGGTTGCTGCGCTCATTGTTCAGGGCCGCCGCCTGGGTCACCACCACATCGATGTACGCGATCAACCCGGCCTTGTATTGGTTCTGGGTCAAACGCAAAGACTCACGGGCAGCATCCAGTGCCTGATGACGCACGACCGCTTCGTCTTGCAGCACCTTGAGTTGAACCAGGTAATTTTCCACTTCACGGAAACCGTCGAGCACCGTCTGGCGGTACTTGGCCACGGTTTCATCGTAGGCCGCTTCGCTGCGGTCCACTTCCGCCGAACGCTGGCCACCGTCGAACAAGGTCATGGCCAGTTGCGGGCCGACCGACCAGAAACGGTTAGGCAGGCTGATCCAATTGGAGTACGTGCTGCTGCTGTAACCGCCATTCAGGCTCAGCGTCAGGTCCGGGTAATAGGCCGCCTTGGCCACACCGATGTTGGCGTTGGCAGCCATGACCGAACGCTCGGCGGAGGCAATGTCCGGGCGTCGTTCAAGCAATTGCGAAGGCAGGCTCAGTGGCACTTGCGGCAATGCCGGGATGCTGTTGATTTCCACCAGACTGAACTCGGCGGGCGGCAGACCGACGAGTACCGCAATGGCGTTTTCGAACTGGGCACGCTGCCAGATCAGATCGACCATGTCTGCCTCGGTACCCTTGAGTTGCGTCTGCGCCTGAGCCACCGCGTCCTTGCCGGAAACCCCGGCGCGGTACTGGTTCTCGGTCATTTTCAGCGAACGCTGATAGGCCTCGACGGTCGCTTCCAGCAGACGTTTCTGCTCATCGATCACGCGCAATTGCAGGTAGTTCTGCACCAGTTCCGACTGCTGGCTCAGGCGCATCGCCGCCAGATCGGCAAAACTGGCCTCGGCGTTGGCGGTGTCGGCTTCCAGGCCACGGCGCAGTTTGCCCCAGACATCCGCTTCCCAACTCACGCCCGCCTGGGCGGTGTAGGTGTCGCGAATGCCGCTGGAAGAACTGGTCAGGCTGGAATTGCTGCTGCCGGTGCCCTGGCTTGAACGGTTCTTGCCGACGGTCAGGTCCACCGTCGGGAAAAAAGCGCCTCGTGCGCTGCGCACCAGGGCCTGGGCCTGGCGATACTGGGCTTCGGACTGGGCCACGGTCTGGTTGGACGCATTGAGTTTCTCGACCAGCCCATTGAGTTGCTGATCACCGTACAACTCCCACCACGCGCCGCGCGCCAGGGAATCGCTGGGATTGGCCTGACGCCAGCCGGCGGCTTCCTTGTACTGCGCCGGCGAGGCGGTTTGCGGGCGCTGGTAATCGGGGCCGACGGCGCAGGCACTGAGCATCGCCACGCACAGCGACAGGCTCAACAAACGCGAGCCTCGAGCCGCGATCATCGGTGCAGTCAGGTTGTAAAGCGAACGGTCAGTCATAGCGGAGTTTCCAGAGCAGCATCGGTACGCACCCCACGCCAATGGTTGAAGCGATGGCGCAGCTTATCGAGATAGAGGTAAACCACCGGGGTGGTGTAAAGGGTCAGCACCTGACTGAAGATCAGCCCGCCGATAATGGTCAGGCCCAGTGGCTGGCGCATTTCGGCCCCTTCGGCACGACTGAGCAACAATGGCAAGGCTCCGAGGATCGCCGCCAGTGTAGTCATCAGAATCGGCCGTAAACGTTGCAGACAGGCGTTGCGGATCGACTCCAGCGGCGCCATGCCTTGCTGGCGTTCGAGCTGCAGGGCCAGGTCGATCATCAGGATGGCGTTTTTCTTGACCACGCCGATCAGCAGGAACAGGCCCAGCAACGAGATCAGGCTGAACTCCCCGCCCAGGGCATAGATCGACAGCAACGCGCCGACCCCGGCCGAGGGCAAGGTCGACAGAATGGTCAGCGGATGGATGTAGCTTTCATACAGCACACCCAATACCAGGTAAACCGCCACCAGTGCGCCAAGGATCATGAACGGCTGGCTCTTCTGGGTAGCGGCAAAGGCATCGGCGGTGCCGGCCATTTTCACGATCACGTCCTCCGGCATCCCCAGCCTGGCAATCGCCCGCTCGATGGCCGCCGTGCCCTGCTCCACCGTGACCCCCTCGGCCATGTCAAAGGAGATGCTTTCGGAAGCGAACTGGCCTTCGTGGCTGACCCGGTCATCTTCCAGGCTGTTTTCGTAGTGAGCGATGGTCGACAACGGAATCCGCGCACCGGCAGCGGTAATCACCTGAACCTGCTTGAGGGTGATCGGGTCCTGGGCGTATTTCGGATTGACCTCCATCACCACCTGGTACTGGTTGAGGCTGTCATAGATGGTGGAAATCTGCCGCTGACTGTAGGCGTTATTCAGCACCGCCGTGACCATGTTCATGTCGACCCCCAGGCGCTTGGCCTGGTCGCGGTCGACAATCAAGGTCACTTGCTGGGCGCCACGGCCTTCACGGGCGTCAATCGCGGTCAGCTCCGGCAAGGCCCTCAGCGCCGTGACGACTTTCGGGTACCACTGGCGCAACTCGCCAAGATCAGCGCTTTGCAAAATGTAGGAATACTGCGAGGTGGTCTGCTCGCGACCACCGCCGAATTGCAGGTCCTGGTCGGCCATCAACATCAGTTGCGCCCCGGCAACCTTGGGCATTTCCTTGCGCAGACGTTCGATGACTTTCTGCGCCGAAATATTGCGCTCCTTGATCGGTTTCAGACGCACCAGCATGAAGGCGTTATTGGTGCCGTTGGTGCCACCGATGAAACCGGCAACGCTTTCCACCGCTTCGTCCTTGAGCACGGCGCGGCGGAAGGTCTCCATTTTCGGCTGCATCACGCTGAACGACAGGCCGTCATCGCCACGCACAAAACCGATCAACTGGCCGGTGTCCTGTTGCGGCATGAAGGTTTTCGGCACGACCACGTACAGCGCAACGTTGACGCCAACGGTCACCAACAGACTCAACAAGGTCAACCGACGATGACGCAGGACCCAGTCGAGGCTCGTCGCGTATTTTCCGACCAGCCATTCGTTGGCCTGCCGGCTCCGGCGCTGCAGCCGGTTTTCCTGGCCCGGCACATGGGGCTTGAGCCAACGGGCGCAAAGCATCGGCGTGAGCGTCAGCGAGACCACCAAGGACACCACGATCGACGCCGCCAGGGTGATCGAGAACTCGCGAAACAGGCTTTCGATGATCCCGCCCATGAACAGGATCGACAGGAACACCGCCACCAGCGACACGTTCATCGACAGCAGGGTGAAACCGACTTCCTGGGCACCGAGGTACGCGGCCTTCATCGGCGGCACACCTTCATCAATGTGCCGGGAAATGTTCTCCAGCACCACAATGGCATCGTCCACCACCAGCCCGGTGGCCAGAATCAGCGCCATCAGCGACAGGTTGTTCAGCGAGAAGCCATAGAGGTACATCACCGCAAAGGTGCCGACCAGCGACACCGGTACCGCCAGGGTCGGAATCAGCGACGCACGGAAGTTACCGAGAAACAGGAACACCACCAGAATCACCAGGGCCACGGCGATCAACAGGGTCATTTCCGCTTCGTGCAATGTGGCCTTGATCACCGGCGAGCGGTCCATGGCCAGGTTCAGTTTGACGCTGGCCGGCAGCACCGCCTGCAACGCCGGCAACTGGGCCTTGATCTCGTTGACCGTCTCGATGATGTTGGCGCCGGCCTGCCGGTTGATGACCAGCAATACCGCCGAATCGTTGTTGAAGAACCCGCTGTTGTAGCGGTCTTCGACGCCGTCGCTGACCTTGGCCACATCCTTCAGGCGCAAGGCTGCTCCGTCGGCGTAGTGAATGATCAGCGATTCGTAGTCTTTGGCTTTCTCCAGTTGATCGTTGGCCTGGACCTGCCACAAGCGCTGGCTGTCCTCCACCGAGCCCTTGGGCCGGCGCACGTTGGCATTGGCGATGGTGTTGCGCACATCGTCCAGCGCCACGCCGTACTGATTGAGCGCCTGAGGTTCGAGTTCGATGCGCACCGCCGGCAGCGAACTGCCGCCGATCTGGACCTCGCCGACCCCCTGCACCTGGGACAGGCTCTGGGACAGGATGGTCGATGCCAAGTCATAGAGCTGGCCTTTTTCCAGCACATCCGAGGTCAGCGACAGCACCATGATCGGCGCCTGGGACGGGTTGACCTTCTTGTAGGTCGGCATGCTGCGCATACCGCTGGGCAACAGGTTACGCGAGGCATTGATCGCCGCCTGCACTTCCCGCGCGGCGCCGTTGATGTCGCGGTCGAGGTCAAATTGCAGGATCACCCGGGTCGAGCCCTGGCTGGAGCGACTGCTCATGGTGTTGACCCCGGCGATGGCGCCGAAGGAACGCTCCAGCGGCGTGGCCACGGTGGACGCCATGACCTCCGGGCTTGCACCAGGCAGGCTGGCCTGCACCACGATCACCGGAAAGTCCATTTGCGGCAGCGGAGACACCGGCAACAAGCCGAAGCTGACACCGCCCAGCAGCATGATCGCCAGGCTCAGCAACATGGTCGCGACCGGACGCTTGATGAAAGGACCGGAAAGGTTCATGGCTGCTCTACCGCTTCCACGGATTCAGGCGTGCGGCCCCAGCGCCGACCGAGGCGATCGAAATACAGGTAGATCACCGGCGTGGTAAACAACGTCAGCACTTGGCTGACCAGCAAACCGCCCACCATCACCAGGCCCAGCGGCTGGCGCAATTCCGCCCCCGATCCGGTGGCCAACATCAGGGGCACCGCACCAAACAGGGCCGCCAGGGTGGTCATCAGGATAGGCCGGAAGCGCAGCAAGGCCGCCTGGTAGATGGCCGTTTCCGGGTCCATGCCCTGATTACGCTCGGCGTCCAGGGCGAAGTCGATCATCATGATCGCGTTCTTCTTCACGATGCCGATCAGCAGGATGATGCCGATGATCGCGATCATGCCCAGGTCATTGCCGCTGAGGATCAACGCGAGTAACGCGCCGACTGCCGCCGAGGGCAAGGTCGAGAGAATGGTAATGGGGTGAATGTAGCTTTCGTACAGCACGCCCAACACGATGTACATGGTCACCACCGCCGCCAGAATCAGCAGCAAGGTACTGGACAGCGACGCCTGGAAAGCCTGGGCCGCGCCCTGGAACTGGGTCTGCACGCCAATCGGCATGCCGATGTCCTTCTGCACCTGTTCGATGATCTGCACTGCATGCCCCAGCGCCACGCCGGGCGCGAGGTTGAACGACATCATCACCGCCGGGAACTGGCCGATATGGGTGATCGCCAGTTGCGCCTGGCGCTCTTCGATGTGCGCCAGGCTGGACAATCGCACCTGACCGCCATCGGTGGTCTTGACGTGGATCTGCTCCAGCGCCTGCGGGCCGATCTTCTCCCCGGACTGCGATTGCAGCACCACACGGTATTGGCTGGCCTGGGTATAGATGGTGGAAATCTGCCGCTGGCCGAAGGCGTCGTACAGTGCATCGGTGATGTTCGACACCGAGACCCCGACCCGCGATGCCGCATCCCGGTCGATCACCAGATAGATCTGCAAGCCCTTGTCCTGCAGATCACTGGCGACGTCTGTCAGCTCCGGCCGTTGCGCCAAGGCCTCGACCAGCCGCCCGCTCCACAGGCTGAGCAGTTCGGAGTCCGGCGACGACATGCTGAATTGATATTGCGTCCGGCTGACACGATCCTCGATGGTCAAATCCTGCACCGGCTGCATGAACAGGCGAATGCCGACCAGTTTGTCCAGCTCCGGTTGCAGTCGGGCAATCACTGCCATTGCGCTCAGGTCGCGCTCGCTGTGGGACTTGAGATTGATCAGCAACCGACCGCTGTTGAGCGTCGAGTTGTCGCCATCAACGCCGATATACGATGACAGGCTTTCAACCGCCGGATCGGCCAGGATCACCTTGGCCAGTTCCTGTTGACGTTCGCTCATCGCGGCAAAGGAAATCGACTGCGGCGCCTCGGAAATCCCCTGGATCACCCCGGTGTCCTGTACCGGGAAGAAACCCTTGGGCACGACCATGTACAGCAATACCGTCAGCGCCAGGGTGGCGATGGCCACCAGCAGGGTCAGTGGCTGGTGCTTGAGCACCCACTGCAACTTGCGCCCGTAGGCCGCGATCATCCAGTCGATGAACGCGCCACTGGCGCGATAGAAACGGCCTTGTTCTTCTTCCCTGGGTTCCCGCTTGAGCAACCGCGCGCACATCATCGGCGTCAGGGTCAGGGACACCACCAGGGAAATCAGGATCGCCACCGACAGGGTGATGGCGAACTCGCGGAATAGCCGCCCCACCACGTCCGCCATGAACAGCAGCGGAATCAACACCGCGATCAGCGACAACGTCAGGGAAATCAGGGTGAAACCGATCTGCCTGGCGCCCTTGAGCGCCGCATTCAACGGACTGTCGCCCTCTTCGATAAATCGGGAAATGTTCTCCAGCATGACGATCGCATCGTCCACCACGAAACCGGTGGCGATAGTCAGGGCCATCAGGGTCAGGTTGTTGACCGAGAAGCCTGCGAGGTACATCACGCCAAAGGTACCGATCAGCGACAGCGGCACGGCCACCGACGGAATGATCGTGGCGCTTGCCCGACGCAGGAACAGGAACGTCACCATCACCACCAGCGCGATGGCGATCAGCAACTCGTGCTGCACGTCCTTGACCGAGGCACGGATGGTCTGGGTACGGTCTGTCAGCACCGTCACGTCGAGGCCGGCCGGCAGGTTGTCGGTGATGCTCGGCAACAAGGCCTTGATCCGGTCAACCACCTCGATGACGTTGGCCCCGGGCTGGCGCTGGATATTCAGCAGCACCGCCTGGTTTTCGTTGGCCCACGCCGCCAGGCGTTCGTTCTCGGCACCGTCGACGATCTCGGCCACGTCCTTGAGACGCAATGGCGCGCCGTTGGCGTAAGCCAGGATCAGGTTGGCGTAGTCCTTGGGCGACGTCAGTTGATCGTTTGCATCGAGCATCGAAACCCGGGTCGGGCCATCGAAGTTGCCCTTGGGCTGGTTGACGTTGGAGGCGCCGATCAGCGTGCGCACGTCCGACAGGTTCAGGCCGTTGGCCGCCAGGGCCTCGGGGTTGACCTTGATCCGCACCGCCTGGCGCTGGCCGCCGGCGATGCTGACCATGCCGACGCCGCTGATCTGGGCGATTTTCTGTGCCATGCGCGTGTCGACCAGGTCATTGAGCTTGGGCAACAGCATGGTCTTGGACGTGATGGCCAGGGTCAGTACCGGGGTATCGGCCGGGTTGACCTTGTTATACACCGGCGGTGCCGGCAGATCCTTGGGCAGCAGGTTGGTCGCGGCGTTGATCGCGGCTTGCACCTGCTGCTCGGCGACGTCCATGTTGATGTCGAGGCTGAAACGCAGGGTCAGCACCGAGGCGCCGCCGGAGCTGGTGGACGCCATTTGCGTCAGGCCGGGCATCTGTCCGAACTGCCGTTCAAGTGGTGCGGTCACGGCGCTGGTCATGACGTCCGGGCTGGCGCCGGGATAAAGGGTCATGACGCGGATGGTCGGGTAATCGACCTGGGGCAATGCCGAGACCGGCAACAGTCGATAAGCGATCACGCCGGCCAGAATAATGGCCAGCATGCTCAGGGTGGTCGCTACCGGGCGAAGGATGAACAGCCGCGAGAGATTCATGCGCCGCCCTTTTTCGCCTTGTCGGTGGTCTGCTCAGTCGCGCTGGCCGCCGATTTGCCTTGCAGGTGGCCGGCCGGGCTGGTCGGTACGTCCTCGGGGGTGTTGACCACTTCCACGTCGCTGCCGTCTTTCAGGCGATCGGTGCCCTCCAGCACCACGCGATCACCTGCGGAAAGACCTTCAGTGACCACGGTATTTACACCGTCACTGGCACCGATTTTCAATTGGCGAATCTTGACCTTCTTGTCGCCGTCCAGGGCATAGACGAACGTGCCATTGGTGCCGAACTGGATCGCCGCGGAAGGCGCGAGTACCACGTCTTTGAGGGTGTCGGCCAACAGCCGCACATTGACGAACTGGTTGGGGAACAGCGACTGGTCGCGGTTATCGTAGCGGGCCTTGAATTTCAGGGTGCCGGTGGTGACGTCGATCTGGTTGTCCAGGCTCTGCAACACGCCGGTGGCCTGCAGTTTGGTGTCACCGCGATCCCAGGCCTCGGCCGGCAGCTTGGCGCCGCTGCGATAGCGGGCCAGTACGACCTCAAGGCTGTTTTCCGGCAAGGTGAAGGCCACGCTGATCGGTTGAGTCTGAGTGATGATCGCCAGCGCCGTGGTGTCGTTGGCTGCGACAAGGTTGCCGACGTCCAGTTGCCGCAGACCGACGCGCCCGGCGATCGGTGCGCGGATCCGGGTGAATTCCAGATTGAGCTTGGCGTCGTTGACCGCCGCCTGATTGGTCTTGACCGTGCCCTGGAACTGTCCCACCAGCGCTTCGGCGGTGTCCAGGGTTTGCTTGGCGATGCTGTCTTCACGGTACAGGCCACGATAACGCTCGACGTCCACCTGGGCGTTTTTCAATTGAGCCTGGTTCTGCAGCAAGGTGCCTTCGGCCTGGAGCAAGGCGTTCTGGTAGGGGCGCGGGTCGATCTCGGCCAGCAGATCGCCAGCTTTGACCATCTGCCCTTCTTCGAAATAGATCTTGACAAGCTCACCGCCAACGCGGCTGCGCACGTTGATGGTATTGAGCGCCGTGACAGTGCCCAGCGCCTTGTAGTACAGCGGGAAGTCGCCCTTGACCGCGGGAGCCACTCGCACCGGAACCGGCCCGGTCGCACCGCCGAACCCTGGACGCATCGCGCCTGACTTGCCCGTGTGTCCGGCAACGGCTTTTTGACCCGCAGCGTCTTTCGGCACAGCGCTGCCGGGCCAGAATTTCCAGCACAGACCAGCGATGACCAACAGGACAAGCAGGCCAAACAGCCAGCGACGAGGACTACGGGGGGCGGAGGATTGCATTGAGTGATCAACCATTAGGCGCGTGGGCTTCTTTTACATGAGGCTGAACGATAAGCACTGGCGGGTTTTAAGCAAAGCGCCTTTACCGGCAATTTACTTTCGGCTTACGTATCAGGAGATTTATCCAAGACACTGAAACACAAATGAAAACGGCCTGGGGAGGGCCAGGCCGTTAACAAATGTAAACGCAGGCTTATTTCAGTACAGCAAGTGCCGCTTCGTAGTTCGGTTCTTCAGCGATTTCCTTGACCAGCTCGCTGTGCAGGACGTTGTCGTTCTCGTCCAGCACCACCACGGCGCGGGCAGTCAGGCCTTTGAGCGGGCCGTCAGCGATGGCAACGCCATAATTCTGAATAAACTCGGCACCGCGCAGGGTCGACAGGTTCTGTACGTTTTCCAGGCCTTCGGCGCCGCAGAAACGGGCCTGGGCGAACGGCAGGTCAGCGGAGATGCACAGCACCACGGTGTTGGCGACGTCATTGGCCTGGGCGTTGAACTTGCGCACGGACGTGGCGCAGGTCGGAGTGTCGACGCTTGGGAAGATGTTCAGCACTTTGCGCTTGCCGGCGAAGTCCTTCAGGGAGACGTCGGACAGATTGCCGGCAACCAGGGAAAAGGCTGGCGCCTTGGAACCGGCTTGAGGCAGTTGGCCGTTGACTTGAACCGGGTTGCCTTTAAGAGTGACTTGAGCCATGAACGGAGTCCTTCTGAACGTTGTGGTAGAGAAATTTGAAGAGGTCGAAGTTAACCACGAAATTGTCGGACGACCTACTCTGGATACAATTTGTGAACAGTCGTCGAGCAATCTGAAATCCGGCGCTTGCACAATCACCACAAAACCCTGTGGGAGCCCGGCTTGCCCGCCCCAATAGGCAATCGCCCTCCCCAGCCGCCCCCGGACTCATTAAGAAATACGAGCATCGACTTCGTAGGCGATTTATTTTGCAACAGTGTCGATTTGGCCCTCCGCCGTACGACTATAAATTGACTCACTCAAAACCAGCGGAGATCGAAACCATGCGATTCATGATCATCATCAAAGCCAGTCAGGACTCCGAAGCCGGCGTCATGCCCAGCAACGAATTGCTGACCGCCATGGGCAATTACAACGAAGAACTGGCCAAGGCCGGCATTCTCGTCGCGGGCGAAGGCCTGCACCCCAGCAGCAAAGGCGCCCGCGTGCACTTCTCGGGCGACAAGCGCACGGTGATCGACGGCCCCTTCGCCGAAACCAAGGAACTGATCGCCGGCTACTGGCTGTGGCAGGTGAAATCCAAAGAAGAGGCCATCGAGTGGGTCAAGCGCTGCCCAAATCCGATGCCCGGCACTGAAGCCGAGATCGAAATCCGCCAGGTGTTCGAAATGGAGGATTTCGGCGAAGAGTTCACGCCGGAACTGCGCGAGCAGGAAGAGCGGGCGTTTGGGCATAAGAAGTGCTGAATATTTGTGCCTGAGCAGGTAACGACGATTCGTGCGATCACGTCCCGAGTATTTCCAGTCTCAATGGACGTGATCGAATGCTCGGCGATCACCTGCTAGACGGGATACTCATGTCGGTTTCTAAACATGACATAAAGAGGATCCAGCTCTGACGCGGTAGGGAAAACCACAATGTAGTCGTCAAAATGGACACCTTCGTTATTGCCCAAGGGCGTCAGAACCGGGACGGGAGGAGATTCAACAAACAGCAACGAACGTGATTGTTGCCAGTTCCCAGGTTTGTTGTTTTCAAGAGAAATCTCGCCGGCCCAGGAAATCGTAACCGGCGCTGCGCCATCAGCAGTAAAACTGTACGCACTCACTCCCTGGCCTGGATAGGCCGGCCTCACCCGCACTTTGGGAGTTGAGTGTCCAGACAAAGACGCAGTGACGAAAACCTGCGACATGGAACTGACACCCTGCATGCCCAGGAGCGAGGTGCCAGGTGTGGCGGTAATGACGGCAGAACTCATCCTGAATGGGATCTCTATCTCCGCCCTGCTCCGTGCCAGTGCTTGCCAATCCATACCTTCGATAGGCACCAGTTCTGACAACGGCGTGCTAAGGCCGTAAATCTGGGCATCTGCACGACTGGAAAATCCGAAATGCAGCACAGGAGCGCACTGGGTGGCGAGTGGAGCACCAGTGGTGTTCTGCCATGAAAATTGAGCCACCGCCGAGTTATTCTGACTTGAAGCCGGGTTTATTATTGGCGGCACGCCATGCTTTGACTTCTTTCAGGATGCCTTCGGGGCTGTCTTCCTGACCTTCTCTTGGGTAAAAGATCACATCCGAGCGGTCTGGATGTTCAGGGACTAACTCAAAATGGCTTAAGAGTCTGTCTCGATACTCCTCAAGCGCTCGCCCTTTTAAACTGCTTGTCTGATGAAAAAACTCGCCCAAAAAAGTCAGAAATTCCGCCTCAGTGTAATCCTCGAGTTTTTCTTTAAAAAAGATCATTATGGTTACCTTTATGCAGTTTAATATGACGCTTCAGGGTCATTACCAATAAATTATCCAGATCATAAACAGCGCCATCTTTTGAAATTTCAATTTGATGATGGAGCTCGAATGTCTTCCGCCCTCCGATTTGATCAATCCTCGTGGAGCATGGAGCTGAACCATCTCGCACTCTTTCGATGTTACCTATATTAAATGCGCACTTAGTAATGCATCCACCGCAACAGCCTTCCAAGCAACTGCCATCGTAGATGGTGTGAGTTATTCAGACTTGAAGCCGGGTTTATTATTGGCGGCACGCCATGCTTTGACTTCTTTCAGGATGCTTTCGGGACTGTCTTCCTGGCCCTCTTTTGGGTAGAAGATGACGTCTGAACGGCCTGGGTGCTCTGTGACTTTTTCAAAATGTGTGAGAAGGCGATCCAAATATGCCTCCAACGCTTTACCGTGCAATCCGTCCGGATAAATGCTGAACCCTCGAAGGAAATCCAAAAACTCCGCTTCGGTGTAGTCTTCTAATCTCTGTTTAAAGATCATGATGATTTCTTTCCCGGTGTAGTTGCATATGACGCTGTGGTGTCACAACCGAAATATTATCAATCCCATAAACATCACCGCCCATCGAAACTTCGACATTGTGGTGAAGTTCAAACGTTTTACGTCCTCCACTTTGATCTGCAAATCGTGGGTACGATCAAAGGCCCTCGCGCATCCGCCCTGGTTTGTTATCAGACTTGAAACCGGGCTTGTTATTGGCGGCACGCCATTCCTTAATAACCCTTTAGGACATCCTCAGGTGTACTCACACATCCTTCCTTAGGATAAAAAATCACATCAGAGCGATCTGGATGTTCGGTCACCCATTCGAAATGCTGCACCCCATCGGCGATGAAATTATCAAACGCTTCTACAGACAAGTCGTCTCGTTCCTCATAAAGGCCGCGTAAAAACTCCAAAAATTCAGCTTCTGTGTAGTCTTCAAGTTTCTCTTTGAAAATCATGATTAACTTCCTTGTCCATGAAAATCAACGTACTGCCTTGACATCATTACAATCAAATTTTCCGTTACGAAAACTCCGCTTCGCTGGGCTACCTATACGAAATGGCGAGTTTCGACTTTAATTCGCACTTATTTTCTTTCCGATAATGAAGCGCACTCAAAAAACCACAAACCTGAAATACCAGCACCATTCTCCTCCTCATCAATAGCCGCAATCATCTCGATTAGCGGCAGGATCGAATATCCGAAAACGGAAAACAACGTTATATTTAGACGAATCTACATTCATCAAGCCCGCAATTTACACCCCTGAACAACTGTTCACAAAGCTCAGCCGCTACAGCAAGGTTTTAATCATGATCTTTATCGACCAATGTAAAGACCAAGGTTTTAACTTCCATTGCCGCTGTATATTGAAATACGACCTTCTTGCCTGGAAAAACAACAGGATCCAGCAGATAGGATTCCCATCCACCTGTTTGGCCCATAGGTTCTGGCATTTTGATTGGACCTCTTGATTCCATTGGTTGACCGAAGAGCGCATGCACATCGGACTGGGTCATGGCCATTCTGTAGGGAGCAGGAAGGTCGCCTTTATATTTCACCGTAGTAAGCATTGTTTCAATCAAAGTAAAAAATAAACTATCCAACACTTTAGTTTCATACCAAAACGTCAGCTCTACGCCATCTTCGACCTCAAGATCCAGCCGATCGCACCCAGGATAGAGTTCAAAAAGAGATCTGGCAGGAATGATTCCGCTTGCCAGCAACGACTTATACGTTCGACCAACTCCTGCTATCAGCTCCATTACTTTTACCACATCCATTAGTACCACCCCTGTTGTTTGTGAAGAGCATGTACCTCTCGCGCTCAATCTCGATGTTGCCTTCGTCGAGGTGTGAGTTATTCTGGCTTGAACCCAGGTTTATTATTGGCGGCACGCCATGCTTTGACTTCTTTCAGGATGCCTTCGGGACTGTCTTCCTGGCCCTCCTTTGGGTAGAAGATGACATCTGAACGGTTTGGATGTTCGGTGACCAGCTCAAAGTGCTTGATGCGTTTTAGCATGTATTTATCAAATTCATCCGCAGTCAAATCTCCTCCACCTTCAAAAAGCTCTCTAAGAAACTCCAAAAATTCAGACTCCGTGTAGTCTTCGAGACGTGAGTTTTCTTTCATGGTTGTGTTCCTCCTTTATGCTCTAGAACATGTCGTCTCGGTGTCATTACGACAATATTTTCCATGTCGTAGACCGCTCCTCCTTGCGCAATCTCCACTTGATGATGAAGCTCGAATTTTACTCGACCACCATACTGATCATTCGTGCTCGGGAAGGGCGCAGTACCCTTGCCCATAAATCTCAGATTGGTAGCACTGAATTGAGCACTTAAAATCGTGTCCGCTGCCACCGCCTTCCAAAACGCCTCCCTGAACCGATGAAAATTAGCAAACTCACGCCCTCTTAACTGATCAGCAATCTGCGAAGGTATAGGCGCTCCCTGCGCTCGCGCAGCCTCCCCCAACCATACCCCCGAAACCGCTTTCCCCACTCCGGTCGCAACTCCCGGATCGTCCCGTCGATCACGAAACAGGGCATCCGGCGAAGGCAATTCCATATCCCCCGGAAACCCCGGAATACTCGCACCAATCTCCGCTTCATCAACAGCCGGAAACGTCTCGATTGGCGGTAGGACGGGGATGGTCGGGCTGCCGGGATAAACCAAGGGGTCGGTCGGTGAGATCGGCGATGTCGTCGATCCAAGGTGTTCGCTGGCCGGCGGCACCAAGGGTTTCCATCTGTGGGCCGACGGTATCGGCCAGGGTACAACCGCAGGTACGACGCCAATCCAACCCTCGGCACTGCCAGTGACTTCGCGAGGTATCTGAAGGGGTCCCAGAGCAATACGCTGCTGGGTATTCAACAGTCGATCATGCTGGGAGAACTGGCTGTTAACCGGGTGCTGGATAATCTTGTTCCCCGCTGATCACCTCTGACCCTTTGTGACGAGGTGATTGCCTGTCGGGTGCGCGGGCGCCTCCGGAATTGTCGAACCTTTTTCTCGATAAATCGCGTCTACCGCGTTGGGGCCCTCTCACCACAGATCCTTGAAACCCACCTTTTGCCTTCACGCAGACGGCGGGTTTCGTCGATTCAGCCCCCACACTCACGTCGAAACGGCCGCCAAATACCCCGTTATCTATACAGGTCACCTGGAGCGACTAACGATCAAGCTCCGCACCCCAAGCAGGGAATCCTTGACTACGCTCCATAGTCAGGCCGAATGCAGCAAATGAGCTGCCGTTCCCGGACTGCAAACACTCAATCCGGTTCACTCGAAGGAACGCCCATGACGAACCCGATCAGCCACCGCCACTTTCACGGGTTGAAGCTGCTATTAGCCTTGGCTTTAAGCCTGCCACTGCTGGCTCAGGCCGCCGAACCACTGCCCTCCTGGAACGACGGCCCAGCGAAAAAGAACATCATCGAGTTCGTGCAGGCGGTGACCGATCAAGGCAGCAAGGACTTCGTCAAACCCGAAGACCGCATCGCCGTGTTCGATAACGACGGCACCTTGTGGAGCGAGCAGCCGATGTACTTCGAACTGCTGTTTGCCCTGGAAGAGGTCAAGCGCACCGCGCCACAACACCCGGATTGGAAAACCACCCAGCCGTTCAAGGCGGTACTGGAAAACGATCACAAGGCGCTGGCTGCAACCGGGCTGGACGGCATGATGAAGATCTTCGGTGCGACCCACACCGGCATGACCACCGAGGCCTTCGACGACTACGCCAAGACCTGGCTCAGCCAGGCTCGCCATCCGAAAACCGGCAGGCCCTACACCGAGATGATCTTCCAGCCGATGCTGGAAATGCTCGACTACCTGCGCAGCGAAGACTTCAAGACCTACATCGTCTCTGGTGGCGATACCGGTTTCATGCGCGCCTTCGCCCAGAAGGTTTATGGCATCCCGCCCGAGCAGGTGATCGGCACCACCTTCGTAACAGTGTTTCAGTACAAGGATGGGCAGGCGTCGATCCTGCGCACACCAAAACTGGCCCATAACGACGACGGCCCGGGCAAACCGGAAAGCATCGACGCGGTCATCGGCAAGCGGCCGATTCTGGCGTTCGGCAACTCCGACGGCGACCTGCAAATGCTGCAGTGGACCGCTGCCGGGCCTGGCAAACGCTTCATGGGCCTGGTGCATCACACCGACGCCAAGCGCGAGTGGGCCTATGACCGCGAGTCGCAGATCGGCCGTCTGGACAAGGCCCTGAACGAAGCGAATAAACGTGGCTGGACCGTCGTCGACATGGCGGCCGAATGGCGTCGGATCTATCCGTTCGATGCTGTCTCAACAGAGCCAACGCAATAGATCAACCTGGCTGAGGTGTTCAATAAGGCATCATCGGATAGGGACTGCGCCCGCCCCATCGAAGAATGAACACCTGCCAACAGCACCCTATGCAGTTTTCCATTGCCCACGACCTGGGCAACACAACGCCGCATCACCGATCACAATCGTCATTTGACAGACGCCGACCATCCGGCAAAGCTGCCTCTCGCAGCACGCATGCCTGCTGGAAAACGCACCTGGACCAGGGAAGTCGCAATGCCGAAACATAAAAACAAAGCTGCAACCGCCACCCCTGATTCGCAACCGCCCCTGATCAATCGCTACCTGTTTCCCGTCACCATTGGCGTTTTGCTGCTGGCGGTCGCGGGCATCGGCTGGTTTCTGTTCGGCAACGATCCGGCACCCGTGACCTATGCGCCGATCAGCAAAGCCGCGGTTGAACCGGCCAAACCACAACCTCTACCCGTTGCCCTGGCGCCGGCCAAAATGGTCGATGAGCAACAATGCCAGGGCTGCCACAGCGCACAGGTCAAGGACTGGCAAGGCTCCCATCACCAATTGGCGATGCAGCCAGCCAACGCCGACACCCTGCTCGGCGACTTCAACAACGTCACCTTCAAGGCGGAAAACGAAACCACCCGCTTTTCGCGCAAGGACGACGGCTTTTGGGTCAACACCCCCGGCAGCGATGGCAAGAACGCCGACTTCAAGGTGGCCTACACCTTCGGCATTGCCCCCTTGCAGCAGTACTTGATCGAGGTCGGCGAAGGTCGACTGCAAGCCCTGGGCGTGGCCTGGGATACCGAAAAGCACCGCTGGTTTCATCTGTATCCGGGCCAGGGTGTGACCTTCAAGGACCCGCTGCACTGGAGCAAACCGAGCCAGAACGCCAACTTCATGTGCATCGAGTGCCACACCACCGGTTTCAAGCGTAATTTCGATGCGGCGAAAAATACCTTCGACAGTCAGTGGAACAGCCTCGGGGTCGGCTGCCAGGCTTGCCACGGCCCGGCCTCGAATCACCTGGAATGGGCCGCGAAGAAGACCGACCTGATCCACGCCGGTTTCGCCGTCGATCTCAAGGACAAGAACGCCACCGTCGAAATCGAAACCTGCGCCCGCTGCCACTCGCGCCGCGCACCCTTGGACGACGGCTACACCGTTGGCAAGCGCCTGATGGATGACTACCTGCCGAGCCCCCTGACCCGAGAGCTGTATGCCCTGGACGGCAAGATCAAGGACGAAGTGTTCGAACACGGCTCCTTTGCCCAGAGCAAGATGTTCGACAAGGGTGTGCGCTGCAGCAATTGCCACAACCCGCACAGCGCCGAGCTCAAGGCGCCGGGTAATGGCGTCTGTCTGCAATGCCACAACACCGCCGGCAAGACGACCGTGGAAACCGTCGATGGCAAGGGCCTGCAAGCGAAGAACTACGACTCCATCGAACACACCCGTCACGCCATGGGCCAGCCCGGATCGCAGTGCGTGGATTGCCACATGCCCGGCAAGTTCTACATGGGCAACGACTTCCGCCATGACCACAGTTTCAGCATTCCCAACCCCGAGCGTGCGGCAAGACTCGGCACACCGGACGCCTGCCTGAGCTGTCACCAGGGCAAGGCAGGCGACAAGGTCACCGAGCAGTTCAAATTGTGGAACACCGCCAATGCCAGCCCCGTCCAGGCCCCGCGCTACGACGAAAGCCTGTGGTTGATTCGCAACGGCCAGCCGGGCGCGGCGCAGGCACTCTACGAGCAGCTGCAACGCAGCAACCTGCCGGCGATTCAACGGGCGACCCTGCTCGCTGAGCTGCCGCTGTATCCGAGCGAACAGGCGTTGAAACTGGCGACCAGGGACCTGAGCCATCCGGCTCCGCAAGTGCGTGAAAGCGCGGTCCACGCCATCAGTGCGTTCCTGCCGCCCGAGGAACGCGCCGCGCTGCTGTCGCCGTTGCTCGGCGATCCGGTGAAAGCCGTGCGCATTGCCGCAGCCAGGGACCTGCTCAGCGTGGCTAACACGGGTCTGGGCAGTGCACGGGCCAATTGGGAGGCGGCCATCAGCGAGTACGAAAACGTGCAGAAGAGCCTCGCCGAGCGTGCCGAATCCAACCTCAACCTGGCCATGCTGTATCAGGCCAGCGGACGCAGTGACGAGGTCGAGGGCTTACTGCGAACCGCGCTCAAGCGTGATCCGGGCTTCTACCCGGCCCTGGTGACGCTGGTGCAATGGCTGGAGGCCAATGGCCGCCGTCAGGAGGCGCAGGCGCTCTTGGCGCAGAGCCTGAAAGAGCACCCGGACGCCGCCCTGTTGCAACACACCCAGGGCTTGTCACTGGTGCGCGCCGGCCAGTCCGCCCAGGCCATGCCGTTCCTGCGCAAAGCCGCGCAACTCGAACCGCAGAGTGCGCAGTTTGGCTATGTGCTGGCCGTGGCGCTGCACGACAGCGGCAAAATCGATGAGGCGTGCGCAGAACTGGAACGACTGCTGAAAGTGCAGCCGGCCAACCGCAATGCGCGCCTGGCGTTGATCCAGTACTACCTTAATAACGGCCATGAACCCAAGGCGCAGGTGCTGTTGCAGGGCTGGAAGAAAATGAACATGGGCGATCCGGCGTTGAAGTGATTGGATGGGCTGCTTTGGGGGGGGGGGAGGGGCCCCCCCCCAAAAAAACCCCCTC
>NZ_JBXAFA010000003.1:0-389321 GCF_058792515.1 Pseudomonas sp. MT92 | reverse complement strand
AGGTGCTGGGCGGGTCTATTGTGACGGGGGGACGGGTTCCCCCCCCAAAGCAGCCCTTCTGAGTCAACGCCGCCGAAACAACGGCCGAGGCTCTATCACCGAGCGTCCGTACAGCACGCTCATGCCGGCCAATCCTTTCAATGCATCCTCGGCAGATTTATCCGCCCGCACCGCAAAGCTGTCAAAACCGCATTGGCGCATGTGGCTGAGCTGGTCGCGCAGCACATCACCAATGGCTCGCAACTCGCCCGTCCAACCCAATCGAGTGCGCAGCAAATACGCCTGACTATAGCCGCGACCATCGCGAAAACTCGGAAAGTCCACGGCGATCAGCGGTAACTCGGGCAACCACGGCTTGAGGCCCTCCACGTCATCGTCCGGCCCCAGCCACAGCGCGTGTTGCCTCGGGTTTTCCAGCCAACGGGCCAGTGGCAGGATCAGCTTCCCCGCCGGCAATGGCACCTGCAGGTCCCGGACCAGCGTCCATGGATCGTCCTCGATCAGCTGTGCCACGCCCTCTTGCAGACGCAACAGATTGTTCATGCCGACACCTCCAGCACTTTTGGATAAACCGCCTCTTTGAACGGTTCCAGGCCGATGCGCTGAAAGGTATCGACGAACACTTCCTCGCTCTCGCGATAACGCACGAAGGTGTCGATGATCTGCTCGATCACCCCGGGCACTTCGGTGGCACTGAAGGACGGGCCGATGACCTTGCCCAGCGCACTGTTCTTGCCCTGGGCGCCGCCGAGGGTGATCTGGTACCACTCGCTGCCGTTCTTATCGACCCCCAGGATGCCGATATTACCGATGTGATGGTGCCCGCAAGCGTTCATGCAGCCCGAGATATTGAGGCTGATATCACCCAGATCGTGCAGGTAGTCGAGGTCGTCGAAACGCGCCTGGATGGCCTGGGCGATAGGGATCGACTTGGCGTTGGCCAGTGCGCAGAAATCGCCGCCGGGACAGGCGATGATGTCGGTCAACAAGCCGACGTTGGCACTGCCCAGGTTGTGTTCGCACGCCAGGCGCCAGAGCGCGAACAGATCGGCCTTGGGCACGTCCGGCAGGACGATGTTCTGTTCGTGGGCAATGCGGATCTCGGCGAACCCGAAGCGCTCGGCCCATTCGGCCACCGCCTCCATCTGTTCGCTGGTGACATCGCCCGGCGGCGCGGCATTGCCGGGTTTGGTCGACAGCACCACGCTGGCATACCCCGGCACTTTGTGCGCCTGCACATTGCGCTGCACCCAACGGGCGAATGCCGGGTGCTCGCTCAACTGAGTGCCGAAATCCAGGCTGGTGTCCGCCAGTTCGCGGTATGGCGGCGCAACGAAGGCACTGGCCACGCGCTCGTATTCATCTTCGGTCAGCTGTGCCGGACCGTCCCTGAGGTACTGCCATTCTTCCTCGACTTCCCGGGCGAACGCCTCAATGCCCAGGGCTTTGACCAGGATCTTGATCCGCGCCTTGTACTTGTTGTCGCGCCGGCCATGGCGGTTATACACCCGCAACACCGCCTCGACGTAGGACAGCAAATGCTGCCACGGCAAGCCTTCGCGGATCTGCAAGCCGAGGATCGGCGTACGTCCCAAGCCCCCGCCGACGATGACCCGCAGGAGCATTTGCCCATCGCTGCCAGGGTAAAGATAGAGGCCGATGTCATGCATCATGATCGCCGCCCGATCCTGCTCGGCCGAGCAGATGGCGATCTTGAACTTGCGTGGCAGGAACAGGAATTCCGGGTTGATGGTCGACCACTGCCGCAGGATTTCCGCCAGCGGGCGCGGGTCGATCATTTCGTCGGCCGCGACCCCGGCAAAGGCTTCGGTGGTGATGTTGCGCACGCAGTTGCCGGACGTCTGGATCGCGTGCATTTCCACCTGTGCCAGGCGTTCCAGGATGTCCGGCACTTCGGCCAGTTCGATCCAGTTGAACTGCATGTTCTGCCGGGTGGTGAAGTGGCCGTAACCACGATCGTAGTCGCGGGCGATGCTCGAAAGCGTGCGCATCTGCCGGGCGCTCAGCGTGCCGTAGGGGATCGCCACGCGCAGCATGTAAGCGTGTTTCTGCATGTACAGGCCGTTCTGCAGGCGCAGGGGCAGGAACTCTTCCTCGCTCAGTTCCCCCGCGATGAAGCGTTCGACCTGATCGCGAAACTGCGCAACCCGTTCGAACACCAACGCCCGGTCATAGTCGTCGTACTGATACATGTGGCTACCTCATCAGGATTTGGCACAAAACCCTGCAGGAGCGAGCCTGCTCGCGAAAAACGCACAGACAACGGGGGCATCCAGACAGCCCGCGCCATCGTTGACGCCCATCGCGAGCAGGCTCGCTCCTACAGGAGGTAGCACTATGGGCCGGCGCTGATTTTCATTACAGATTCAGATCTTTGTTAAAAAGCCGTATCAGTTGTGACTCAACCGGGACAAGGTCATTTCCAATCTGATCCGCATTAATGAACTTTTCCTGAGCCTGTTTTGTTTACGCCACGGTTTCTACAGTGCACGGCATTGCAACCGTGGAAGCATTGAACATGAGCACAACAACTGTCGGGCAAGCCTATAACTACAAGGTCGTGCGCCAATTCGTCGTGGCGACGGTGATCTGGGGCGTCGTGGGGATGGCGATGGGCGTATGGATCGCCTCGCAACTGGTGTGGCCGCAGATGAACCTGGATCTGCCGTGGACCACCTTCGGCCGTTTACGCCCGCTGCACACCAGCCTGGTGATATTCGGCTTTGCCGGCAGCGCGCAATTCGCGGCCAGTTACTACGCCGTACAGCGGACCTGCCAGGTACGGCTGTTCTCGGACACACTCGCCGCGTTCACCTTCTGGGGCTGGCAATCGGTGATTGTGATCATGTTGATCAGCCTGCCGCTGGGTTACACCACCACCAAGGAATACGCCGAAATCGAGTTCTCCGGCGCGGTGTGGATGACCGTGGTCTGGGTCGCTTACGCCATCGTGTTCTTCACCACGGTGGTGCAGCGCAAGACCAGACACATCTACGTCGGCAACTGGTTCTTCGGTGCGTTCATCGTGGTGATTGCGATGCTGCACGTGGTCAATCACCTGTCGATCCCGGTGGGCTGGTTCAAGTCCTATCCGGTGTATTCCGGGGCCACCGATGCCATGGTGCAGTGGTGGTACGGGCACAACGCAGTGGGTTTCTTCCTGACCACCGGTTTCCTCGGGATGATGTATTACTTCGTGCCCAAACAGGTGGGGCGTCCGGTGTACTCCTATCGCCTGTCCATCGTGCATTTCTGGGCGCTGATCACCCTGTACATCTGGGCCGGCCCGCACCACTTGCACTACACCGCGCTACCGGACTGGGCGCAGTCGCTGGGCATGGCAATGTCGCTGATTCTTCTGGCGCCGAGTTGGGGCGGCATGATCAACGGCATGATGACGCTGTCGGGCGCCTGGCATAAGTTGCGCACCGATCCGATCCTGCGCTTTCTGGTGCTGTCCCTGGCGTTCTACGGCATGTCGACCTTCGAGGGGCCGATGATGGCGATCAAGACCGTCAATGCCCTGTCCCACTACACCGACTGGACCATCGGCCACGTGCACGCCGGTGCCCTCGGCTGGGTGGCGATGATCACCTTCGGCGCGACTTATCACATGGTGCCGAAGGTATTCGGTCGCGAGCAGATGCACAGCACGCCGCTGATCAACCTGCATTTCTGGCTGGCGACCATTGGCACGGTGCTGTACATCGCCTCGATGTGGGTCAACGGCATCACCCAGGGCCTGATGTGGCGGGCGATCAACGACGACGGCACCCTCACCTACTCCTTCGTCGAAGCCTTGCAGGCCAGTCATCCCGGATTTGTGGTGCGCTTTGCCGGTGGCGTGTTCTTCCTTAGCGGTATGTTGCTGATGGCGTACAACGTATGGCGCACGGGACGGGTGGGCGACGTAGCCATGGCCGAACGGGAGGCTCAGATCGCCTGATGATTGAAATCGCACTGAATATTCTGGCAGCGGCGAGCCTGTGGCTGGGCGTCGAGTACTGCCTGAGAAGTCACTCGGCGCAAAGCCTCGATGACGCCAGCCTGATGCCGTTCGCCGATGACCCGGAAGTGGCGCGGCGGGTGGAACAGGCGACGGGGAAGACGGTGAAGGCCGTCGCCCCGCCAGCGCCGAAGCCGGGATGGGGCCACCTCGAACTCTGAGACAACAGCCAACCCCTGTGGGAGCGAACTGGCTCGCTCCCACAGGGGTCTGTGCATTGATCAATACGTTCAGTTGCGCTCGCGGGGGATCAGGCTTTGCAACTGTTGCGCCAGAAAGTTCGCATCGAAGGCGAAGGTATCCGGGTCCTTCAGGCCATTGGTCTTGCGCCACTGCCAGCCCTGTGACGGCGGCAGGCAAACCAGGGAAACACTGCCGTAGCGTGCGGCGGTAAAGCCCATCACCGCCACTGAAATCTGCCCACCGACACCCATCACATCCGGCACGAACTCCACCGGCTTACCGGCAATCAGAATGCTCAGCTTTTCGGTATTGAAGGTAGACGTCTCCACCGGGACACTCGGCCCCGAGGCGACATAGGCTTCACGACTCACCTCCAGCAGATTCGGCGCCTTGACCGGTTCCAGCCACTGCTGGATCTGATCGAACAGCTCGCCAATGCGCTTGGCCCACTCGGCCGATTGCGTCTCGAACAATTGCTTCTTGTGCGCTTCGCTGTCTGCGTAATGACGAAGCATCTCGCCCAGTTGCTGTACGTCGTCCATCGCGGTGTTCCTTTGGTTGAAGCGGTGCTGCGGACCCTGAGCATGGCAGAAGCGCGCCGCTGGCGTGCGACTAAAAGCACGAGCGGCGCTGGCGTTTGCCCTGAACCGGTGATTCAACCGGCGTTACGTGGGCGACGCAGGCGCGCCATGCTCAAGGTATCGACGAATACCCCGTCACGCACCGCGTAATCGCGAAAGATCCCTTCGGTTTCAAAGCCAAATTTGCGATACAGGCCGATGGCAGCCTCGTTATCGGTATAGACGGACAGTTCGACCCGCCGCAGATTCATCCAGTCATCGGCGATATCCAGCGCCGCCGCCAACAGTGTCGAACCAACGCCCTTGCCCTGCCACGCCTGCGCGACCCCCATGCCGAAAGTCCCCGCATGGCCGCGACGGACACGTGAATACTGCTCAAGGGTGATACTGCCGACAACGGCTCCCTGGTGCAGCGCTACCAATTGAACGATTCGTTCGTTGTCCGACGCCAGGCGCTTGCGCCAGGTCTCGCTGGACGGAAACGGCATTTGCAGCGTCTGCCGGGCGACCATGGGGTCGTGGTAAAGCGCGGTGATGCCCTCGATGTGGGATTCGTTGAGGCGTTCGAGGGTGATGACAGGGTCGATGGCGGGCATGGGTGACTCATCCTTGATACAGACATGGCTGCTCACTCTATATCGCAAACTTGCTGGCTGGCGAGCACCCTGTGAGAGCTGGCTCGCTCCCACATTTTGATTGGGCTCAACCTTCGAACCACTCCCGGCGCTCGTTGAAGGTGCCGTTGATCAACTCGACGATCATCCGCACCTGTGCATCCGCCTCGGAGTGGCGATTCACCGCCAACCAGACCTGACGCTGCATCGGCAGGTCGAACAGCTCCGGCAAACCGATCAGGCCACGGTCGAAATGGCTCATGTAGCCGGGCAACAGGCCAATGCAGGCGCTGCAACGAATCATTTCCAGCATCAGTTCATAGGAATGCAACTGCACCACCCCGGCCAGGCGCTGGTCCACCAGATTGTTCCACGGGCGAAAACTGTCGACCTGCCAATCATGCTGCCATTGCACGAGCAGGAAATCGGCCAGGTCATCAAGGCTGTCCGGGCGCGAAGCGACCCTGGAGTAACGTTTGGCGATATGCGGCAGGTAGTCGAGACGCGCCAGGCACCGGGGTTCGCTGATGGCAAAACTCGGCCCGGGCAGCGCTGAATCGGCGCCAGACAACCACAGCACCACATCGGCACTGACCGCTCGCAGGGACAGCTCGCTGTCGAGGCTGATGATGTCCAGGCGCACGCTGGCATTGCGCCGCAGCAAGGCCACCAGGTCGCGCCCGAGAATGTCATGCAGGATCGATTCGGCGACGGCCAGGCGCACCAGCGGCTGTTCGATCACCGGCCAGTCGCGCTCGTGGGCCAGTGCGATCAATTGCGAATGCAGTTGCAGCCCGTCACGACTGAGGGCGACGCCATTGTCCGAGGGGCTGAACAATGAGCACTGCAGCTGTGTTTCCAGTTCCGCCAATTGCTTGCGTAACCGGGTCGCCTTGATATTGAGGCTGCGCGCCGCCTGCATGAAACAGCCAGAGCGCGCGGTGACGCTGAAACACTGGGCCAGCACCGGATCGACATCTGCCGCCAGTGTCCGCCAGGGCACGCTTTTATCGAGGGGCGCGTCATACTCGGCAATGCGCCGACGGCTGCCGGTTCCCATGATTGGCATTGATGACTCCCTGTCCTTCTATCCGTGCGATTCATCCTGCGCACCTTTCATGAACGCCGTATGACAACCCGATCAGGCACTGGGGCTTTGCCGGAAACTCACCGCCAGGCGATTCCAGCTATTGATGGTCGTGACGGCGATGGTCAGGTCGACCAGTTCAGCTTCACTGAATTGCGTCCGCGCCTGCTCGTAGACGTCGTCCGGCACGTGGCTTTCGGCAAGCAGGGTCACGGCCTCGGTCCAGGCCAGGGCTGCACGCTCGCGCGGGTTGAAGAAGTTGCTGTCGCGCCAGACCACAATCGAGTAAAGGCGCCGGTCGGTCTCGCCCAGACGCCGGGCATCCACCGAATGCATGTCGGTGCAGAACGCACAGCCATTGAGCTGTGAAGCGCGGATCTTGACCAGGTGCAGCAGCGCCGGTTCGATGCTCAAGCTGCTGGTCAAGGCCTCCATCGCGATCATGGCTTTCATCGCCTTGGGTGACGCGCTGTAGTAATCCAGGCGGGGGTTCATGACAGGCCTCGTGCAGCGAGAATGTGTAATTCACGGTATCCGTTGTTACCCCTGCGTTACAGGTCCAATTTGGCGAAAAAACCGTGGACCACCCGCCTCCAGACCAATTGACGGTTTTTACGCCACGCAACTTCTGCATCACCGGCGGATGGGGGTAATCTTGCGCGACGCACACGCGCCTCAATTGCCCCGGAGCTTCGCCGGTATGGAACTGCATGTTGTCATCAATGGCCGCAAGGACCTGGCAGGTCAGCTGTACAACCAACTGCGCAGCGCCATCGAGTCCGGGCGCCTGGCGGCGGGGACGCAGCTGCCACCCAGTCGCCTGCTGGCCGAGCAACTGGGCATTTCACGCAAGACCATTTCCGACACCTACGCTCAACTGACCTACGAAAACTTCCTTACCGGAGTGATCGGCAAAGGCACCTACGTCAACGCCCGGGCGTCGAAAGTCGAGCGTAAACAGAGCCACTCGGAACTGGCCGGATTCGAGGTCATCGAATCCTGGCGCAACCTGCCGGTGTTTCTGCGCCACCCGACACTCGAAGGCTCGTTGCGCTACGACTTCATTGGTGGCGCCACCAGCAAGGGCCAGTTTCCCCAAGACGACTGGCGGCGCTGCACCTCCCACGCCTTGCGGCAGATCTCCGCGTCCAAAGGCTTCTACAGCCTTCCGGAAGGCCTGCCAGCACTGCGCAATGCCATCGCCCGGCACATCGCGTTTTCTCGCGGGGTCAATTGCCAGGATGAAGACGTGGTGGTGTGCAACGGCGCCCAACAGGCCCTGGACCTGATTTCCCGGGTGCTGACCCGCCCGGGCAGCATCGTCGCCATGGAGGACCCCGGATACCCGCCCGCGCGCCTGCTGTTCGGCACCCACGGCGCCACGGTGATCGGCGTACCGGTGGATGGGGAAGGCATTCAGGTGGACAAGATCCCCCTTGGCACCCGGCTGATATATGTGACCCCGTCGCACCAGTTCCCGCTGGGCATGCCCATGAGCCAGGAACGGCGCGTGGCGTTGCTGGCAAAGGCCCACGAGCTGGGCGCAATCATCATCGAGGACGACTACGACAGCGAATTCCGCTACGAGGGCCGACCCACGGACTCGCTGCAAAGCATGGATGAGCGCGGAATCGTCGCCTACGTCGGGACCTTCTCGAAAACGCTGCTGCCGGAGTTGCGGCTGGGTTATGCGATTCTGCCGCCGGCGATTCTCGATGCGGTGGTACGCGCCAAGCAACTGACTGACCTTCACACCTCTACCCTGCCGCAATGGGCGCTGGCCAAGTTCATCGCCGAAGGCTGCCTGCTCAAGCACATACGCCGTTGTCACAGCATCTACGCCAGTCGACGGGAACGGATACTGGCGCGCATCGCCACTGACCTCTCGCCATGGCTGGAAGCGGTGCCGACCACGGCCGGTTTCCACATGGTGGTGTTGTGCAAGGTGCCGATCGATGTACCGCTGGTGATCGAACTGGCGAAAAAAGTCGAAGTCGGGCTCTACCCCATCAACAGTTTTTTCTACCAGCAAGCGCCGCTGGCCGGGCTTTTCCTCGGTTTTGGCGCCATTGATACGCTGGACATCGACACCGCTCTGGATCGCCTGCGCGACATCTTGCAGCAAGTCGCCTGACGGATTGGTCTGCGACTTTATCCGGCGATTGGCTATTGGTGGTCCGGGGGTGCAGGCCTATCCTGCATAGGCGTTATCTCTCAATGAGCAGGATTCGTCCGGCCTGATTCAGGAGTGTGAGCAATGCCCAACCAAATGATCAATACCGTCAAGGTGAAAGCCGTCTCCGGCCGCTCGGACGAGCTGGGTAAGCAACTGCAAAAGATTGTCGAGACGCTGCGCGATCTACCGGGCTGTGAGTCCTATATGGTGGACCGTTGCCCCGACGACAGTAATCGCTGGACCGTCAGCTCCCATTGGCAATCCGAAGCGGCCATGCAATCGCATTTCAACAGCCCTCAAGTGCAGGGATTCATCGACCTGATCGATTGCCAACTGGCCAACGCCGTCGACTTCAACAGCTTTCCGATTCGTTAAGAACGCGATTAAAGATCGCAGCCTTCGGCAGTTTCTACAGGGCATGGGTACCTCTGTAGAAGGTGCCGGAGGCTGCGATCTTTTTTTGCCTGTAAACCTGACATTGGTCCCCTGGACTTCCCGAATATTGGCTGTTTTTTTGTTATGGGTGGCGGACTAGATTGGTCCCGGACAACTCACCCATTGCAGGTAATGAACCATGAACGTTTTGCGCTTCTGTACTGCCCCTTTTGTTGCCCTGGCGCTGGTCGTTTCCGCCTCGGCGTTCGCCCATGAAGCCGGTGGTCCTTCGGAAAAGGTCACGGTGTTGCAAGATCAAATGCTGCAAAACGCGCCTGGCAAAAAAGCCATGATGATCGAAGTCGACTACAAGCCAGGGCAATCCTCCATTGCACACAAACATGAGGGCACTGCCATGGCCTACGTGTTATCCGGGGCCGTCACTTCTCAGGTGAAGGGCGAAAAAGAACGGACCTATAAGGCCGGTGAGTATTGGTACGAACCAGCCGGTTCCGAGCACCTGGTGTCGAAAAACGCCAGCAAAACGAAGCCTGCAAAGCTATTGGTGTTCATGGTGCTCTCACCGGACGAGAAAGTGCTGATCCCGTTGGAAAACTGATGGCTGAACGTACAGCCATAAACAAAAAAGCCCGAATCATTGATTTGGGCTTTTTTATATCTGCCGGCAATTAACCGAAAAGTTTTAAATCAAACAAAACTATTGCCCGGCGGATAACTACGGATATTGACTACTGCATGGGAGTCAAGCGGTTTAGTCTGGAATGACGGCCGCTTAAAACCGGCTATTTAACTTTCCGACTGATGTTGTTTCACTGGAGAAACACCATGAAACTCGCGCTTGTCAGTACCTTGACAATGACCGTCCTAATAGCCGGCTGCTCCATACCCACCGCTCCTTCGGCGGTTTCTTCTCTGGACGGCATGTTCACCCAGCCGGTCGGACGCAGCAATGCCACGAGCATTCCCAACGCCCACAATGTTTCGCTGGGCATCGTCTACAGCCGCAACACCCAGGCCAACCGCGCCTACCTGCAGGATTACCAGGCCAACGCCGGTACCGGTTTCGGCCAGAGCCTGCTGGTGCAGCCGATTCACGATGCCTACGTAGCCACCTCCCAACCCGACCTGGCCGTGGATTGGATCAAGGCCTCGTTGCAACGCCAGTTCGGCTCGGTCACGGTGTACCCGGACATGCAAAGCCTGAAGGCGGCCAAACCGGACGTGGTCGGCATCGTCGACAGCCGCAGCCAGTTGATGACATCGCGCAGCTCGGACATCGAGGCGAAGGTCAGCGTGGACTTCTACGACAAAAACCTGGGTTACATCGGTACGGCGCAAGGGCATGACGCCAAGGCGATGAGTCCAGTGTGGGCGGACTACAAGCGCAGTGAAGAAATCGTCGCGGATATTAACGAACAGCAAAACGTGCAAGTAAGAGCACTGCAGAAGTTTGACCAGTCACTCAGAAATTTATTGACCAAGCCGACAAGTAACGTTTCGATGATCGACAAAACCAAAGAGCAACAACTGTATTGAGACTGCGACAATCAATGTGAGCAAGCCCCGATTTGGACAGGAAGGGTTTGCTCACAATTAATCAATGCCACGACTTTTAAATAGCGATACCTTCAGTTCCGCGCAACAGCGCCAATAACCATTTTTTCGGACAAGGACGTCTACATGACTAAAGACCAGGAAAGATCCTTCATCGCCCGCATCACTTGCGCTGGAATCAACATGACATTTTTTGACGAGTTGTTGAGCCCGGGGCATTTCCAATTCAACGGACGCAGTTCTCCACTACCTCCAAATATAGTGTCGACATTTGAAGCCTACGATCCAGCCACCCAAACAATGCTCCCTGTAGGCCGAAGAAAAATGAAGACCATGGTCGTCCACTTCAAGTGCTATGACGACTACTACAACATCCAGATTGTGAGCGAAGCCTACTATCAGAAATATTTCAGCAAGGACGGGCAAGGCGTACTGGGTGCCTATCCGGCCGCCGGCGGTGATACCACCTCCTTCAATTTACTGAGCGGCAATCATCAAATCATCACTCTGGATGATTTGAACAGCTCCCAAGCGGCCCTTCACTTGAAAGCGCGTAACGCCGGCATCATCAAAAAGGAAATCTGGCGCGACCCGGCGTACAGCACTTGTTTCACCGATAAATCCGGAGACATCGCCACGTTCGAGCTGGATATTCTGGAAAGGCACGTCGCTACACCCGAACGCTCTACCCCCTACACCTGAGTGATCGATCCCTGGGCCGACGTGTTGTCCGCCCTCAAATAAAAAAGCCCCGCATCTTTCGATGCGGGGCTTTTTCATTCAACGCCTGATCAGGCCGCCGGTTCCAGCTCGGCGACCGCAGCGGCAGGAACTGCCGCTTGACCGCTCAATGCCAGGTCCAGCAGTTCGCGGTTGGCCACCGCGTACATGGCGTAGTCAGTGCCGCTGGCGGCACGGATTTCCACCAGCATGGCGCGCCAGCGCTCGATCATGCCCTCGTTCTGCTGCATCCACAGCTCCAGACGTGTTTCCACGTCCAGGGTGCCGTCACCCTGCTGCAGGACCGAGATGGTGATCGCACGTTGCTGCCAGTCGACGTCATCGCGGAACGCTTCGCGGGCCAGCGCCTGCCAGTTGTTTTCAACCGGCAGAGCGCTGATCTGTTGCAGGTACCAGGTGATGTCCAGCGCACTGCCCACGGCGAAGTAGGCCTTGGCCACCTCGGCCGGATCCTGGCCAGTCACGTCGGAAGCCTCGATGATCGGCAGCAGGGTGTACAGGTGCGAAGTACCCGCCACCATACGCGCCAGCAACTCCGGCACACCGGCTTCGACATACGCCTGATAACGGGTTTGCCAGGTTTCGCGGATCTCGCCACTGAGCAACTCGTCCAGCTTGAGACCCAACTCCTTCAGGTGCGGACCGAAGTGTGCGACGTCACGGGCAGCGTTCTGCTCGTTGCGTCGGGCGCGCAGGAACCAGCGCGTGGCGCGACGGCCCAGGCGCATCAGCTCGTCCATCAGCTCCAGTTGCACGTCGGCGGAGACCTGGTAGTCCAGGGCTTCGATCTGACGGAACCAGTGCGGGAGGTGGAAAATATCGCGCACGATCACATAAGCGCCCGCCACGTTCGCCGGGCTCATGCCGGTCGACTCTTTGAGTCGTTGAACGAAGGTAATGCCCATGTGGTTGACCAGATCGTTGGCGATCTGGGTGCTGACGATTTCGCGCTTGAGGCGGTGACGGCGCATGGCGTCGGAGAACTTGCTCACCAGGGTCGGCGGGAAAGCGGTTTCCATGTCGCGTGTCAGGTAGTCATCGTCCGGCACCAGCGAGCCCAGCAGCTGCTCCTTGAGGTCGATCTTGCTGTAGGAAATCAGTACCGACAGCTCGGCCCGGGTCAAGCCATGGCCTGCCGCGATGCGTTCGTTTAGCTGGTCTTCCGACGGCAGGAACTCGATGGCGCGATCGAGTTTGCCGCGACCTTCCAGATCGTTCATCAGACGCTTGTACTCGGCAATCCGCGGCAAGGCGCGACGGGCCGCCAGGGACAGGGCCTGGGTCTGCTTGTAGTTGTTGCCCAGCACCAGACCACCGACTTCGTCGGTCATGCTCGCCAGCAACTGATTACGTTGCTTGTCGGTCATGTCGCCGGCCTGAACCACTTCGTTCAGCAGGATCTTGATGTTCACTTCGTGGTCGGAGCAGTCCACGCCACCGGCGTTGTCGATGAAGTCGGTGTTGGAGCCGCCGCCATTGAGGCCGAACTCCACACGACCCAGTTGGGTCATGCCCAGGTTACCGCCCTCGCCCACCACTTTGCAGCGCAGTTCGTTGCCGTTCACGCGCAGCGCATCGTTGGCCTTGTCGCCGACATCGGCGTGGCTTTCGCTGCTGGCTTTGACGTACGTACCGATACCGCCGTTCCACAACAGGTCCACCGGCGCCTTGAGCAAGGCATTGAGCAGTTCGGTCGGGGTCAGCTTGTCAGCCTTGATGTCGAAGCGTTCCTGCATCTGCGGGGAAATCGCAATGCTTTTCGCGCTGCGCGAGAAGATCCCGCCGCCTTCGGACATGAGGCTGGTGTCGTAATCCGACCAGGCCGAACGCGGCAGGTCGAACAGGCGCTGACGCTCGGCGAAGCTGGTGGCCGGATTCGGATTCGGGTCGATGAAGATGTGCAGGTGGTTGAACGCAGCGACCAGTTGCAGCTTGTCGGACATCAACAAGCCGTTACCGAACACGTCACCGGCCATGTCGCCGACACCGACCACGGTGATGCTGTCTTTCTGGACGTTGATGCCGCGCTCGCGGAAGTGGCGTTGTACGCCGACCCACGCGCCCTTGGCGGTGATGCCCATTTTCTTGTGGTCGTAACCGGCCGAACCACCGGACGCAAACGCGTCGCCCAGCCAGAAGCCGTAGTCGATGGCGATGCCGTTGGCGATATCGGAGAAGGTTGCAGTGCCCTTGTCCGCCGCCACGACCAGGTACGGGTCATCGTCGTCATGACGCACGACGTTGGCCGGCGGCACCAGAGCGCCGTCTTTCAGGTTGTCGGTGATGTCCAACAGGCCCGAAATGAAGATGCGGTAGCAGGCGATACCCTCGGCCGCGATCTCGTCACGGCTGCCGCCCAGTGGCAGGCGACGCGGCAGGAAGCCACCCTTCGCGCCGACGGGCACGATGACCGAGTTCTTCACTTGCTGGGCTTTTACCAGGCCCAGGACTTCGGTACGGAAGTCTTCTTCACGGTCGGACCAGCGCAGGCCACCGCGAGCGACGTTGCCGAAGCGCAGGTGCACGCCTTCGACGCGCGGCGAGTAAACGAAGATTTCGAACTTCGGTACTGGCTTTGGCAGCTCTGGAATCAGGTGCGGGTTGAACTTGAAGCTGAAGTAGGACTTGTTATGACCGTTGGCGTCGGTCTGGTAGAAGTTGGTGCGCAGGGTCGCCTTGATCAGGTCCAGGTAGCGACGCAGGATGCGGTCTTCGTTCAACACCTGGACGTCGTCCAGTGCGCTCAGGATCGCTTGTTCCAGACGTTGCTGCTTGTCTTCCAGGTCATCGCTGGTGAGCTTGCGCGCCAGGTAGAAACGGGTCTTGAACAACCGGGTCAGCTCGCGAGCGATGTCAGTGTGGTTGTTCAGGGTGCTGGCGATGTAACCCAGATCGAAGCCCAGGCGGATCTGCTTCAGGTAACGGGCGTAGGCACGCAGCAGCGCCACGTCACGCCATGGCAGACCGGCGGTCAGCACCAGACGGTTGAACGCATCGTTCTCGGCATCGCCGCGCACGATGTGGACAAACGCGTCCTGCAAGGTGTCATTGAGTTGCTGGATGTCCAGTTCCAGGCCTTCAGCGGCGGTGAACGCGAAGTCGTGAATCCAGAACTCGCGGCCATTGGTGTGACGCAGGCGATACGGGAACTCACCCAGCACGCGCAGACCGAGGTTTTCCAGGATCGGCAGCACGTCGGACAGCGCCAGCGGGGTATCGGCGTGGTACAGCTTGCAATGCAGCTCACGCTGGCCGGAGACTTGGCCCAGCGGCTGATAGAAGCTCATCACCAGCGGATTTTTTTCGCTCAGGCTCAGCAGGTGTTGCATGTCGACCACAGCCGAATGGGCGGCGAAACGCTCGCGGTAACCGGCCGGGAAACCTTTCGGGAAATCAGCCAGCACGTTGGTGCCATGGGCTTCGCCGAAGCTTTCGACCACCAGGCTGGCGTAGTCGTCCTGCCAGCTGCGGCAGGCCTGCACCACTTCTTTTTCCAGCAGCAGCGGGTCGATGTCGATGCGGTTTTTCGGGTCGACGCGCAAGATCAGTTGCACGCGGGCCAGCACGGATTCGGAGAAGAAGGTCCAGAACTCGCAATCGGAGGCTTTCAGGCGATCCATCAGCACTTGCTGGATCTTCTGGCGCACTTCGGTGGAGTAGATATCACGCGGCACGTAGGCCAGGCAGTAGCAGAAGCGGCCGTACGGGTCTTTGCGCAGGAACACGCGAATCTTGTTGCGTTCCTGGATCTGCACGATCGACATCACGGTGCTGAACAGCTCGTCCACCGGGGTCTGGAACAGATCGTCGCGCGGCAGCACTTCAACCACCTGCGCCAGTTCCTTGCCCAGGTGAGCCTTGGCCTGGAAGCCGGAGCGGCGTTCGATTTCCTCGACCTTGCGACGGATGTAAGGGATGACCCGCACGCTCTCGCCATACACCGACGAGGTGTACAGGCCCATGAAGCGGCATTCCTTGATGACGTTGCCGTTGGCGTCGATTTCACGGATCGACACGTAATCCGGGTAAGCCGGGCGGTGTACACGGCTCGGGTGCGCAGCCTTGGCGAACGACAACAGGGTCGGTTCGCGCAGGTAGTTCACCGCGTAGTCCTCGATGCGCAGGTCATCGTAGGTCAGGCCGGTACGCAGCAATTTGGTCAGGCCGAGGAAGGAATTCTGGTCGTAGACGATGTGACCGCCATCGGCCTCATCGCGCACCACGAACTCTTCATAGCCCAGGAACGTGAAGTGATTGCCCACCAGCCATTCCAGAAAGCTCTTGATCTCGGCCTTTTCGCCGGCATCGACCGCGAACTGGCTGTTGTCCAGGCCGGTAAGGATTTCCTGGACCTTGGCTTTCATCGGTTCGAAGTCGGCCACCGCGACGCGTACTTCACCGAGCACTTGCTCCAGCTCTTTGGCCAGTACGTTCAATTCGGCGGTGTTGGCGCAACGGTCGATTTCCAGGTACATCAACGACTCTTGCAGGATGCCGTCGCCCTGGGTGCCTTTCGGCAGGATTTCCAGCAACTCGCCCTTGCTGCCGCGACGCACGCTCAGCACGGTGGTTTGCAGGGTATGGATGCTGTAGCCGCGACGGTTCAGCTCGGTACGCACCGAGTCCACCAGGAACGGCAGGTCATGGTGCAGCACTTCGACCGCGGTGTGGGTCGACTGCCAGCCATGACGCTCGTAATCGGGGTTGTAGACGCGCACTTGCGGTTGCGCGTGATCGAAGCGCTCAAGCAGGCGCCACGCAGAAAGGGTACAGCCAGCGAGGTCGGACAACCGACGCTGGGTCAGTTCATCCAGGGAAATGATGCCGAAGAATTGTTCAGCAAACAGCGCCACTTGTGGCAGTGCCTGTTCACTGATGTGCTGCGCCAGTGCCGCTTGCAGTTGGTGCTGGAAGTCGGCTTTGCTGGCTGCGGTGAAGAACGCCATCTGTGGTACTCCGCTTGGGCTTGTTATTGATGGAAGCGTCGCGTGCAAAACCCCTGTTCGGGGCAACCCGTCACCCTGTTCCTGATTCTCGGGCAGAGGAAACAGGACGACAGGTGGGTGAAGCTGGACGAGACACTCAGGTCACATTCACCTTCCATGGATGGGCATCTGCAAAAACGACTGGGCTGCGTGCAGCTCAATGCCTTTACAGGTGCTCATCCGTTGCGCAGCTTAACGAGTGCGGCAAGGCCCGTGCTTGCGGTGCTGCGACATATTCGGTCAACGGTACGCTGCTTGGTGGCGACGCCATCGAACAACACTAGCAGCCATATGGAGTTTTGGGCGTTTTATGCCCGGATTGACGGCACATCCGTACCAGAAATGACCAGCAACACTTTGGTCGTTCACGACTCACTCGCGGACACTGAACGAGCATAAACAGGCGAGGACTGGCAGAATCGCCCTTTGTTCGCCTTCACAACGCTCGCCGAGCCAGGAATCCCCCATGCAAATGACCACCCCCCTCTTGATCGTCAACCCGTGCGATGAAGAAGAAGACAACATGGCCATGCTCTGCTGCCACAGCGAGAAGGGCGAAATGTTCCTGATGAGTCGCTACCCGGACGAGGACGAGCTGGAAATCACGCTCGATGGCGAGCCGTCGACCCTCGATGGGGTGAAAGTCACCCTGAGCCCTACCCTGCTGAAGATCGAAATTGCTGCAACGGATGCCGATGCGTTGAATGGGGATGATGTGCTGGAGATCACTCACAGCACCGATGCGAGTGATCTGGCGGAAGTCGAGGAAACCTTGCAGAACATTCTCAAGGGGACCGGGACTTACATCCGCAACATTTGACGGTGCCTGAGCAGGCTTCATCGCGGGCAAGCCCGCTCCCACAAGGTCTGGATGTGCAGCACAGATAGTGAGCACACCGCAGATAACTGTGGGAACGGGCTTGCCCGCGATAGCGTCGTGAAGCCCCAACCTGCCTCCCTGCCTGTCAAGGTTACGGCGCCTCGCCAATCATTTCCCCCACTTTGCGCAAAATGCCGTTAGTCGCCGCCCCCCGCGATGGATTAAAGTAACGCCCCCAGCCCTGGCGTTATTCGAACGTCTTCGGTCACCCTTTCCAGGAACAGTCATCGATGGAACATCGTGAAGCGCTGCTCGCGCTGCGAACCTTTCTTTCAACGCAGATTCTCGGCCAGGAAAAACTCATCGAGCGCTTGCTCATCGCCCTGCTTGCCGACGGCCACATGCTGGTCGAGGGCGCCCCTGGCCTGGCCAAGACCAAGGCCATCAAAGAACTGGCTGAAGGCATCGAAGCACAGTTTCATCGCATTCAGTTCACTCCCGACCTGTTGCCCGCCGACATCACCGGCACAGAGATCTATCGCCCCGAAACCGGCAGCTTCGTCTTCCAGCAAGGTCCGATCTTCCACAACCTGGTGCTGGCGGACGAAATCAACCGGGCCCCGGCCAAGGTTCAGTCGGCCTTGCTCGAAGCCATGGCCGAGCGTCAGGTCAGTGTCGGGCGCAGCACTTATGAGCTGTCGCCGCTGTTTCTGGTGATGGCCACGCAAAACCCCATCGAGCAGGAAGGCACCTACCCGCTGCCCGAAGCCCAGCTCGACCGTTTCCTGATGCACGTGAAAATCGGCTTCCCCGATGCCGCCGTCGAGCGGCGGATCCTGCAGCAGGCTCGCGGCGAAGCGCTGAACGGCGAGACCAAGCCCGAACGCAGGGTCAGCCAGCAGGCCATCTTTGCCGCGCGCAAGGAAATCCTCGGCTTATACATGGCCGATGCCGTGGAGGAATACCTGGTGCAACTGGTCATGGCCACGCGGACACCGGCCAAATTCGACCCGGAGATGGCCGAATGGATTGCGTACGGCGCCAGTCCTCGCGGTTCGATTGCCCTCGACCGTTGCGCCCGCGCCCACGCCTGGCTGGCCGGGCGCGACTTCGTCAGCCCGGAAGACATCCAGGCCGTGCTGTTCGATGTGCTGCGCCACCGCATCATTCTGTCCTTTGAAGCCGAAGCCGCAGGGATCGACCAGGATCGGGTGGTCCAGCGGATTCTCGACGTCGTAGCCGTCGCTTGACCCCGATGAACGTCCCCCTGCCGTCCCAACCGGGTATCCGCATCACGCTCGCCGAGCTGATCGAGATGCGCCATCGCGTACGTGAAGTGCAATTGTTCTCCACGCCCAGCCAGCGCAGCCCGCTGATCGGCCTGCACCACTCCAAACTGCGCGGACGTGGCGTGGATTTCGATCAGGTGCGGGTCTACCAGGCCGGTGACGACGTGCGCACCATCGACTGGCGCGTCACCGCGCGAACTCAAGAGCCGCACACCAAGCTGTTCCATGAAGAGCGCGAGCGGCCGATCTTCATCATGGTCGAGCAAAGCCGCCGCCTGTTTTTCGGCTCCGGGCTGATGTTCAAGTCGGTGCTCGCCGCCCAGGCTGCAAGCCTGATCGGTTGGGCGGCGCTGGGTCATAACGATCGGGTCGGCGGGCTGGTGTTCGGCGACAACGAGCATTACGAAATCAAACCCCGGCGCAGCAAGCAGAGCCTGCTGCAATTGCTCAACCGACTGGTGCGCGTCAACCAGTCCCTGAACACCGAAAGCGAGCCGTCCCGCGATGCCTTCGGCATTGCCTTGCGCCGTGCCCGGGAAGTGTTGCGCCCGGGCAGCCTGGTGATCGTGATCTGCGACGAGCGGGCCCTGTCCGAAAGCGCCGAACAGCAGTTGAGTTTGTTGTCGCGCCATTGCGACCTGTTGTTGCTGCCACTGTCCGACCCGCTGGATCATGCCCTGCCCGCCGCCGGGCTGTTGCGCTTTGCCGAACGTGGCGCACAACTCGAACTCGACACGCTGAACTTCGATCTGCGCCAGACCTACCGTGCCCAGGCCGAAGTGCGCATTGCCCGCTGGGAGTTGCTCGCGCAAAAGCTGCGCGTGTTGTTGATGCCGTTGAGCACCCAAAGCGAGATGGTCGAACAATTGCGCGAATACCTGAACCCACAGAAACCGGGGAAAGGTCGATGAACGGTCTCGATCAACTGCAACCGTTGATTACCCCGCCGGCCATCGGGTTCTGGCCACCGGCGCCGGGCTGGTGGTCACTGCTGTTGCTGCTGCCTTTGATCGGTTTCGGCCTGTGGAAGCTGCGACGCTTGATTCCCGACAAACGCCCGATCGTGCGCGCCGAACAGCCGCTGGACCCGGTGCGTCTCGCCGCACTGGCGGAACTGGCGCTGATGCCCAAGCCCTACGACGGCGCACCGGCAGGCGCCTGGCTGCAACAGCTTAACGGCCTGCTCAAGCGCCTGTGCCGCAACCACTATCCCTACAGCCAGAGCCACACCCTCAACGGGCGCAAATGGCTGGCATTTCTGGACAACCGCTGCCCGGCGGCCGGCCTGACCCGCTGGATGGTGCTGGTCGAAGGGGCCTACAAGCCCGAATGCAAACTCGACGACAAGGCCATCGCCGGCCTGACCCAAGCCGTCGAAATCTGGATTCGCAAACATGTTTGAGTTCGCCTGGCCATGGATCTTCGTCCTGCTGCCGCTGCCGTGGCTGATGCGCATCCTGTTGCCGGTGGCCGACAGCGGCGAGCCGGCGCTCAAGGTCAGCTTCCTCAGTGACCTCGAAGGGCTGGCCCGCCGCCGTGCTCGCGCGAACCTGCCGGCCTGGCGCCAACAGGCACCGTTCATGCTGCTGTGGTTGATGCTGCTGATCGCCGCCGCGCGTCCGCAATGGCTGGGCGAGCCGCTGCCGATTGCCGCCAGCGGCCGTGATCTGCTGGTGGCGGTGGACGTGTCCGGCTCCATGGACTTCCCCGACATGCAATGGGAAGACGATGACGTCAGCCGCCTTGCGCTGGTCCAGCATCTGCTCGGCGACTTCCTCGAAAGCCGCGAAGGTGATCGGGTCGGCTTGATCCTGTTTGGCAGCCAGGCGTACCTGCAAGCGCCACTGACGTTCGACCGCCATACCGTGCGTGTCTGGCTCGACGAAGCGCGCATCGGCATCGCCGGCAAGAACACCGCCATCGGCGACGCCATTGGTCTGGCCATCAAGCGCTTGCGCCAGCGTCCGGCGCAAAGCCGCGTATTGATACTGGTGACAGACGGCGCCAACAACGGCGGCCAGATCGACCCGCTGACCGCTGCGCGTCTGGCGGCCAAGGAAGGGGTGAAAATCTACCCGATCGGCATCGGCGCCGACCCGGAGCAAAGTGGCACCCTGGGATTCCTCGGGATCAACCCGAGCCTGGACCTGGACGAACCCTCCCTCAAAGCCATCGCCGAAACCACGGGCGGCCAGTACTTCCGGGCCCGTGACGGCAAGGAACTGCAAGCGATCAAGGACACCCTTGACCAACTGGAGCCGGTGGCACAGCAACCGACCCAGGCCCGCCCGGCCGAGACCCTGTATCAGTGGCCTTTGGCGCTGGCACTGTTGTTGAGCATGCTGTTGGTGGCCCGCGAACTCTGGCCGGATAACCCGCTGCACCGCCTGTTTACCAAGGATCTGTTTTTGCAAACGCAACTGCCCGACTGGCGAGAGCGGCTCAAGCGCCTGCGCCTGCGGAGGCGTCGATGAGCGCACTCTGGCCCTACTGGTTCCGCCCCTGGTGGCTGTTATTGCTGCCACTGCTTGGCTGGCTGCTCTGGCAACTCTGGCATCGGCAGAAACGTGCCGGGCGCTGGCAGATGATTCTGCCCCCGGCCTTCCATGCGGCATTGCTCAGTGGCGGTAACGGACGCGACAGCAAACTGCCATGGATCGCCCTCGGCGTGGCCTGGCTACTGACCGTATTCGCACTGTTGGGACCGAGCTGGGAACGTGTCGAGCAACTGAGCCAGAAACCCGCCGACCCGTTGGTGGTGCTGCTGGAGTTGACCCCCGAGATGCTCGCCACCGACGTTCAGCCCAACCGGCTGGAACAGGCCCGGCGCAAGCTCTTCGACCTGCTGCAAAATCGCTGTGATGCGCAGACGGCCATCGTCGTATACGCCGGCAGTGCCCATACCCTGGTGCCCCTGTCGGACGATTTGGCCACCAGCCGCAATCTGCTCGATGCACTCAAGCCGTCGCTGATGCCCGAAGCCGGCCATCGCGCCGACCTCGCGGTGGTCAAGGCGCTGACGTTGCTGCAACAGGCCGCGCTCGGCGATGGGCGGATCCTGTTGATCGGCTCGTCCCTCACGGAACAGGAACGCCTGGAGATTCGCCGTGCGCTGAGCGGCAAGTCAACGCAGTTTCTGATGCTCGGCATCGGCACCGCCGAAGGGGCGCCGATCACTCAGGACGATGGCAGTTTTCTCAAGGACGAACAGGGCGCGATTCTGGTGCCGCGTCTGGACGACGCCGGCCTCAAAGCCTTCGCCAGTGACCTGGATGGACATTATCGCCACGCGCGCCTGGACGATGCCGATCTGCGTGAGCTCGGCCTGCTCGACGGCCCGCGAAACCTGCGCAACGACGGCCAGACCCTGCGCCTGGACACCTGGGCCGATCAGGGTTACTGGTTGCTGCTGCCCTTGTTGCTGCTGGCGGCCTGCGCCGGCCGGCGTGGCTGGCTGTTCTGCCTGCCGCTGTTGCTGGCGCTGCCACAACCGAGCTATGCCTTCGACTTCCAGGACCTGTGGCTGCGCCCCGACCAACAGGGTCAACACTTGCTCATGCAGAAACGCCCGGCAGAAGCGGCACAGCATTTCGAAGATCACCAATGGCAAGGCGTGGCCCTTTACGAGGCTGGCGACTACACCGGCGCCGCCCAGCGGTTCGCCGAGGGCAATGACGCCCATGCCCACTACAATCGTGGCAATGCCCTGGCCAAGAGTGGTGAACTGGAAGCGGCGCTGGATGCTTACGACCAGGCACTGGAACGCCAACCGGACTTGCGCCCGGCCCTGACCAACAAGGCGCTGGTGGAAAACCTGCTCAAGCAGAAGCAGACCCCGCCTGCCGCCGAGCCGGACAAGGCCTCCAGTGAAGAGCCACAGACGCCGCCCCAGGAATCTCCGTCCAGCGCTGCGGCACAACCGTCGAGCACGGGCGAACCGAAAACCGAGGGCGAGGACGCCCAATCCACCACCGAACAACAGCCCGCCCGCCCGGCCCGCCCCGGCAGCAATGAAGTACCGGGCAGCGAACTGGGGGATGAACAGCACACCACGCCACCCATGCGTCCGGCCAACGACAGCATCGAAGGCGAACAACAGCAGGCGCTGGAGCAATGGCTGCGGCAGATCCCGGATGACCCCGGCGAACTGCTCAGACGCAAATTCTGGTACGAACAGCAACAACATCAGGATCAGGGAAAAACTCGATGACCCGCTTCACCGCCTACATGCTCGCCTCGATGCCGGCCTTGCTGATCTGCACCGTTCAGGCCCAGGCAGCCGAACTGGTCGCCAGCGTCGATCGCACGCGCCTGAGCTCCGGAGAGACGATCGAACTGACCCTGGAGTCCTCCGACGTCACGCAGTTCGGCAAGCCGGACCTGGCGCCGCTGGAGCCGCTGTTCGACGTGCGCGGCACACGCCAGGTCAACCAGTTGAACACCCTCAGTGGCGACAACCGCGCCACGACCCGCTGGATCGTCACGCTGCTGCCGAAACAAACGGGCAGCGTGGTGATTCCGCCGCTGAAACTGGGTGAGGTCGAGAGCCAGCCGATCACCGTACAAGTGGTGGAAAGCGAAACCCAGGACAACCCGAACAAACAGGCCCCGGTCTTCATCGACGCCAGCCTCGATCAGAGCAGCGTGTACGTGCAGGCTCAGGCGATCCTGACGTTGCGCATCTACCACTCGGTGTCGCTGTACGACGACAGCAGCCTGCCACCGTTGCAGATTCCCGATGCACGCATCGAGCAGCTCGGCGAGTCGCGCACCTACGAGAAAGACATCAACGGCGTGCGCCACGGCGTGATCGAAATGCGCTATGCGATCTACCCGCAGCACAGTGGCGAATTGATCATCCCGGCGCAGATCTTCAATGCCGCCCTGGTGGATGCACAACCCGCCCCGGACGCCACGCCGCAGTCGCCGAAATCCGGCAAACTGATGCGCGTCAGCTCCAGTGAACTGCTGCTCACGGTCAAAGCCAAGCCCATCACCTACCCCGCCGACCTGCCTTGGCTGCCGGCACGCAGCCTGACCTTGAGCGAGAACTGGAATCCGGAGCCCGATCATGTACAGGTCGGTGACTCGCTGACCCGCAGCCTGATCGTCAAGGCCGAAGGCCTTGGCAGCGCACAGCTGCCGCCATTGCCCGGCACCGAAGCCAGTGGTCTGCGTCGTTATCCGGATCAACCGGTGCTCGGCAACCAGAACAGTGACCGCGGCCTGGTCGGCAGTCGCGAAGACCGTGAGGCGCTGGTGCCATCCCGTAGCGGCTCGATCGAGTTGCCATCGGTCGAAGTGGTCTGGTGGAACACGTTTGAAGACCATCTGGAACACAGCAGCCTGCCTGCCAGAACCCTGCAGGTCTCGGTCAATCCGAGCCTGATGGTCGACACGCCGGCCGGCAATTCTCCGGCCAACGCCACGGTCGACAGCGAGACCCTGTGGCGCTGGAAACTCAGCACCCTGATCCTCGCTTGCACCACTTTGCTGGGCTTCGGCCTGTGGTGGCGCGCACGCTGGCAACCGGCGATCGCGCGAGCCGCACAAACCGGCCCGAGCCCGCGCACCGTACTGGACGACCTCAAGCGCGCCTGCCAGGCCAACGACCCCCACGCCACGCGCCAGGCCCTCGACGCCTGGGCCCGGCAACAACCGGAAACCCTGGCCGACATGGCCGCCCGCTTCGTCCCCCTGTCCGACGCCCTCGACGGCCTCAACGGCGCGCTCTACAGCGAAACCGGCCAACACTGGCAAGGCGAGGAACTGTGGCGGGCGATCCGCACCATCCCGATGGCCGAAAGGGTCCAGGATCCGGTGGGTGACAGTGGTTTGCCGCCGCTTTATCCCAAATAAACACCTGTCTTTATGGCAGGAGGCTTTTGTGGCGAGGGAGCTCGTGCTTTTTTGCCAGTAAACTCTCCCCCTTTCGCCGCTGTCCTTTGTCCCTGCGGCCATCACCTTTTATCTAGCGGAGTTGCCCTTGCGTCTGTTCCACACCTCCGACTGGCACCTCGGGCAGAACCTGCACGGCCAGGATCGCGATTTCGAGCACGGTTGTTTTCTCGACTGGCTGCTGCGTCAGCTCAAGCTGGATCAGCCCGATGTGCTGCTGATCGCCGGTGATATCTTCGACACGGTCAATCCGCCGGTCAAAGCCCAGGAACGCCTCTACGACTTCATCGTCAGCGCCCACGAGCAGCAGCCGTTGCTGACCATCGTGATGATTGCCGGCAACCACGACTCCGGCTCACGCATCGAACTGCCGGCGCCGTTGATGCGTCGCTTGCGCACCCATGCCTTGGGCCGCGTGCTGTGGCTGGATGACGGGCAACTGGACGCCGAACGCCTGCTGTTGCCATTGCCGGACGCCAGCGGTGAAATCGCCGGCTGGTGCCTGGCGCTACCGTTCCTGCGCCCGGCGGAAGTGACTGGCGCGCATTTGGGCGACAACTACCTGCGCGGCATTGGCCAGGTCCATGAATGGCTGATCGAAGCGGCCAACGCCAAACGCCAGCCGGGTCAGGCGCTGGTCGCCATCAGCCACGCGCACATGGCCGGAGGTTCGGTGTCGGAAGACTCCGAGCGCAGCCTGATCATCGGAAACGCCGAAGCCCTGCCCGCCAGCCTGTTCGGGCCGAGCATCAGCTACGTGGCCCTCGGTCACTTGCACAAGCCGCAGAAGGTCAACGGCGAGGAGCGCATTCGCTACAGCGGCTCGCCGATTCCGTTGTCGTTCTCCGAAATCGGCTACCAGCACCAGATTCTCGACATCACCCTCGACGGCGAAACCCTGGTCAGCGTCGAACCCAAGCTCATCCCCCGCGCGGTGAACCTGCAGCGCCTCGGCCCGGCGCCGCTGGCAGAGATCCTGTTGCAATTGGCCGACCTGCCGAACATCGACCTGCTCGCCGACGTGCAGCGTCAACCCTGGCTGGAAGTCCGCGTGCGCCTTGACGAACCGCAACCGGACTTGCGCCATCAGGTGGAAAGCGCCCTGCAAGGCAAGGCTGTGCGCCTGGTGCGCATCGCCGCCGAATACGCCGGCAATGGCAATCGTGAAGGCGCCGAGGACGGTGCGGCGTTGATCGAACTGGACCAGCTCACGCCTCAGGAACTGTTCAGCCGTGCCTGGCAGGACAACTACGGCAGCGAAGTCGACGAACAAACCCTCAAGGACTTTGCCGAGCTGCTGCAAGACGTGCAAATGGAGAGCGAACAGCCATGAAGATCCTCGCGATCCGCCTGAAAAACCTCGCCTCCCTGGCGGGGCCGTTTGAAATCGACTTCACCGCCGAACCCTTGGCCAGTGCCGGCCTGTTCGCCATCACCGGCCCGACCGGCGCCGGTAAAAGCACGTTGCTCGATGCCCTGTGCCTGGCGCTGTTCGGCGCGGTTCCACGCCTGAACAACACCGGCCGCGACGCCAAGGTGCCGGACGCCGATGGCGAAATCGGCACCGGTGACCCGCGTACCCTGCTGCGTCGCGGCACCGGTGAGGGCTATGCCGAAGTGGATTTCGTCGGCGTCGACGGCCGCCGCTATCGCGCACGCTGGGAAGCCAACCGCGCCCGGGAAAAGGCCAGTGGCAAGTTGCAAGCCAGTCGCCAGAGCCTGCGTGACATCGATCAGGATCAATTGCTGGCCAGCCAGAAAGGCGAATACAAGACCCAACTCGAAGCCGCCCTGGGCCTGAATTTCGAACAGTTCACCCGCGCCGTGCTGCTGGCCCAAAGCGAGTTCAGCGCCTTTCTCAAGGCCGATGACAACGACCGCAGCGAACTGCTGGAAAAACTCACCGACACCGCGCTCTACACCCGCCTCGGCCGTCGGGCCTTCGACAAGACCAAGGAGGCCCGCGAAGCGCACAAACTGCTGCAGGACCAGGCCAGCGGTGTCACCCCGTTGTCGCCCGAAGCCCGTGCGGAGCTGGATGAACGCTTCAACGAAGCGCAGCAACAGCTGAAGTTGCAGCAGGCGCAACTCAAGCAGCTTGAGCAGCAACACACCTGGCTCAAGGATCTTCGTCAGTTGCAGGACGCGCAGCACGCAGCGACCGAGCAACTGCACAGCGCCCAACAGCAGTGGGAAGGTCTGGCCGACGAGCGCCTGAAGCTGACCCGGCTGGAACATCTCGCTCCGCAGCGGCACCAGTTCGCCCGCAAAACCGAACTCGATGCGCTGTTAACGCCACTGGCCGCGCAGATCGCTGCCCATACCCGGCAACAACACGAGCTGACTGAGCGTCAGACGGTGCTGGAGCACCATCTCACGGCCACGCAAACCGCCCTGAGCGAAGCCCAACAACGGCAATCCGAAAGTGCTCCACGACTGCGTCAGGCCTTCGAAGAGCAAAGCACCCTCGCCCGCCTGGCCAAGGAAGCCGCCCTCAGCGCCGACGCGAAGCACACGGCAGAACAGGCCTGCCTCCAGGGCCAAAGCGCCATTCAAAGCCTGCTGGAAAAGCAGACCCAGGTTGCCGAGCGTTTGCAGCGCATCGCCACCGAGCTGGAACGCAGCAGCCATCTGGCATCGCTTGGCGATGCCTGGAATGCCTATAGAGACCGCCTGCAACAGTTGATGCTGATCGGCAACCGTCTAAACAAAGGCCAGGCCGAACTCGCGACCCTCGAACTCAACGCCACCCGCAGCGCCGAGGCGTTCGCATCACAAAAGCAGCAACTTGAAGTGCTGTTTAAAGAGGCCGGTGCCGAGCCGGACGCGGTGGCCGAGCAGATCGGCATCCTCGGCAACCTGTTGCAGGACAACCGTAAACAGCTGCGCACCGTCGAAGACCTGATGCGACTGTGGGCCAGCCAGCAGGAACTGGACAAGCGCGGCACCGAACTGCAACAACGCCAGCACGCCGCGCAACAGGAACGTGACCGGCTGACTCAGGACGGGGTAAAAACCAAGGCCGAACTGACGGTGGCCGAACAAACCTTCAACGTCACCCGAGAACTGCTGGAGCGCCAGCGTCTGGCCCGCAGCGCCAGTGTCGAAGAGTTGCGCGCGCAGTTGCAGGACGACCAGCCGTGCCCGGTCTGCGGCAGTCAAGAGCATCCTTACCATCAGCCCGAAGCACTGTTGCAAAGCCTCGGTCGCCACGACGAAAACGAACAGGCCAGCGCGCAACAAGCCGTCGACCAGCTCAAGGAAAAGCTCACCGAATTGCGCGCCGAGGTGGTGGGCGTCATCGCCCAGCAAAAGGAATTGCTGCAACAACAGGAGCAACTGAACGCCCAGCAACAAGCCTTGGCCCCGAGCCTCAGCGCCCACCCTCTGGCCGCACAACTGCTGGATCAGGACGCCCCACAGCGAGACGCCTGGCTGACCCGCCACAACGATCAGTTGAACCAGAGCATCGCTCAGGACGAACAGCGTCAGCGCGCCCTGCTCACCTTGCAGCAAGACGCCGCGCGTATGACCCAGCAATTGCGCCAAGCCGAAACAGCGCATCAACAAGCGGCCCAGCACCTGAGCAACCAGCAGCGCGAATTGAGCAGTGACCGTCAACGACTCGACGAGGAACTCACCGCGTTCAGCAGTCTGTTGCCGGCCGAAACCCTCGAAGCGCTACGGATGGAACCTGCTGCGACGTTCATGCAGCTGGATCGGCAGATCACCGAACGACTCGCACAACTCGATCAGCAGAAAGAAGAGCTGGCCGAGCAGCAACAGCGTCAACAGACGCTTGAGAAAGAACAGGATCGCCAGCAAACCCGTGTGCAACAACTGCAAACCGCCGAGCAGCAGTTTAGTGCGCTGGCCGAGCAGCAACAGGCTTGCCAGCTCCAGCTTGCACACTTGCTGGGCGAGCACAGCAGCGCCGAGCAGTTTCAGCAAGGGCTGGAAAACGCCATAGAGCAAGCACGCAGTGCCGAAACAACAACGGCGCAGGAACTGCAAAACGTCCGTACGCACCGCGTGCAGATCGCCGCCGAACTCAAGGCGCAGCAAGAGCGTCTGCTGGCGCTGGACATCGAAGATCGCGATCTCACCGACAAAATCGCCGACTGGCGCGGCCGTCATCCCGAGCTGGATGACGGCGGTCTCGAAGACCTGCTGCGGGTCGATGACACGCACGTCAGCGAGCTTCGCCAGCGTTTGCAGAACAGCGAAAAGGCCATCGAACAGGCCAAAGTGCTGCTGCAAGAGCGCGACCAGCGCCTGCTCGCTCATCAGGCGCAGCACAACGGTAACCTCGACGCCGAGCAACTCGCCACAGCGCTGGCAGAACTGCAAAACCAGTTCAGCGTCAGCGAACAGCGCTGCGCCGAATTGCGTGCCGAGCAGGCAGAAGATCAGCGCCGGCAAAACGCCAATCAGGCCCTGGCGCAACAGATTGCCGATGCTTATGCCGAATTCCAGCGCTGGGCGCGTTTGAATGCGTTGATCGGCTCGGCCACCGGCGACACCTTCCGCAAGATCGCCCAGGCCTACAACCTCGACTTGCTGGTCCATCACGCCAACGTGCAACTGCGCCAACTGGTGCGCCGCTATCGCCTCAAGCGCGGCGGCAGCATGCTGGGGTTGCTGGTGATGGATACCGAAATGGGCGACGAACTGCGTTCGGTGCATTCGTTGTCGGGTGGCGAGACCTTCCTGGTGTCGCTGGCGCTGGCATTGGGCCTGGCATCGATGGCGTCGAGCACGCTGAAAATCGAATCGCTGTTCATCGACGAAGGCTTCGGCAGCCTCGATCCGGAGTCCCTGCAACTGGCCATGGACGCCCTCGACGGCCTGCAGGCCCAGGGCCGCAAGGTCGCGGTCATTTCCCATGTGCAGGAAATGCATGAACGGATCCCGGTGCAGATTCAGGTCCGCCGCCAAGGCAACGGCCTCAGCACCCTGGAGGTGAAATGACCACGCTCTATTCCTTTCGCCGCTGCCCCTACGCCATGCGAGCGCGCATGGCCCTGCGCTACTCAAGGGTTGAATTCAGCATTGTCGAAGTCAGTCTGAAGGCCAAACCCGCCGAAATGCTCGCGCTGTCGAGCAAAGGCACGGTGCCGGTGCTGGACGTGGACGGCCGGGTCATCGATGAAAGCCTCGAGATCATGCGCTGGGCGTTGGCGCAGAACGATCCGCAGGATTGGTTGCTCAAGGATGATCCGCAGGGACAGCTGACGATTGCCGCGCTGATCGAGGCAAACGACCAGTCGTTCAAGGTGCAGCTCAATCGCTACAAATACGCCGAACGTTACCCCGAGCACGCGATGGAGTTTTACCGCGCCGAGGGTGAGGTGTTCTTGCGCAAGCTCGAGGAGATGCTCGCCAGTCGCGACTATCTGCTGGCCGACCACCCCAGCCTCGCCGACGTGGCGCTGATGCCGTTCGTACGGCAATTCGCCCATGTCGATCGCGAGTGGTTCGCGCAGACGCCTTATCGGCGGTTACAGGCCTGGTTGCAGCGGTTTATCGAGTCAGATTTGTTTACATCGATCATGGCGAAGTAAACGCGATCCCCTGTAGGAGCGAGCCTGCTCGCGAAAAACCTGAGAGCGCCGCGCGGTGTCAGGTTCTCAGCGTCATCGTTCACGACCATCGCGAGCAGGCTCGCTCCCACAGGGAGCGTGTTGATTCAGTGATTCAGGCCAGTACTTCGCACATCCCGATGGCTGAGCAATCAACCTGGAACGGCCCGAAAAAACCGCTTTCAGGCTTGATCGGCGGGTTGCCGGCCAGCAAGCCCAGCGCCTTGGCGGTTTCGATGTTACGGGCGATGTTGTGGTTGGCCTCTATGGACCGGGCCACCGAGCCCGCCGAGCCGTGGCCGATCCCCAACAGCGACGCGCCGTTGGTCATGAACGCCAGGAAGGCAATGACCCAAAGTCTGTGACCTTTCATGCGCCGCCGACTCCCGCGAGATCCGCCTGGTCGACCATCGCGTTGTGCGCGCGGTGCTCAAACTGGATGCCAGGATGTGCGACTTGAATCGGCGTTTCGAAGGATCGTTGCGACTGCGGCGAAAGGCTGACAACCAGCACCATGACCAGGTAAAGACCGATAGCCACATAGGCGCCATGTTTGGCAGAAGTGATGATTGCGCGGGCCATGATGTTCTCCGTGGGCATGTTTCAATGTCCACAGGATCGATCAAAAAAGCGCGGATAACCAACGAGTCCGGTCTATAGCAACTATCAGCTTCGTTGATCATTGAAGCAGACTATTTCAGTCTTCAATAAAACTCATCAAGCGTTCGCGGGCAGCGTCAGGCTCGCCAGAAACGGGCTCTACGGCGGATAAAATCGGAGTGGAATAAAGGATTAGCAGCACCACAGCCAGACGCATCGCCATCTTGTCGATCCTTTTCTTGAGAAGGAGTCAAAAAATCAGCGTCAAATTTAAACGCATGGCTGAATGATATCAAGCAGAGGATTAGTGGCTATTTGATGCTGTCGTAAATGCGTTATGCAGGAGCGACATCACTTCAGCGCCTTCCGATCGGTGAACGGTCGATTGGCAAGTGACTTCGCTCCTGCATAAAGGGTGCAGGGAGGCGCTTTCAGTGTTGGGCTTTGTGGTCCAGCGCGGCGTAGAAGTTGGCGCTCTGTTGCAGGTATTTCTGGGTGTAGCTCTGGGTGTGGGATTTTTTCTCGCTGATTTCAACGTTGGCACTGGCTGGCAGGGCAACGGAAGCAGAGATGGCGGAAGCGGCGATTACGGAGAAGAGATTGAAGTTCATGGCGGTATTCCTCGAAGTCAGTTGGCTTGCTTGCCCGGTGGGGCCGTGAAGCAAACTTAACCTTCAAGGGTCGATGCCTTGAAATGCTTTGCAGCAGTACCAGATATCAGCCTCATTGATAGAACGACGCAGGCCCCCTGGACCGGGGCCTGCGGCCTATTGTCGCAGCAGAAACTTGAGATCGCTCGGGGCGTCCATCGGCAATTTCTGCACGGTTTTGCCCAGCAAACCGGTCTTGGCATCGCGCTCGACGACGACAATCCCGTTGCTTTTCTGGTTGGCGATCAACACGAACTTGCCGCTCGGATCGAGGCTGAACTCACGCGGGTGGTCACCCTCTACGGAGCGACGCTGCAATTCCTTGAGGTGGCCGGTTGCAGGGTCGATGGCGAATACAAGCAACTGATTGGCGGTGCCACGGTTGCTGACGTAAAGGAATTTGCCGTCCGCCGAGGCATGCAGTGCGGCGGCAGCCTTGTCCGACACCGGTTGGCCGGCCGCCAGATCGACCATCTGCGTCTGCTCAAGCGAGCCGTCCCGGTAATCGAACACCGCCACCTGCGCACTCATCTCCATGGTCAGCCACGCATGTTTGCCATCGGCGCTGAACAGCAGATGCCGTGGCCCGCTGCCGGCAGGCAACTGGACGAATGCAGGGTTGGCCGGGGTCAAGGGCAGGTCGGGGTTGGCCTTGGGATCGAAGCGATAGGCAAAGACCCTGTCCGCGCCCAGGTCATTGGAGAACACGTAACGGCCGTCCGGCGACGAAACTGTCGAATGCACATGCGACGACATTTGCCGCTCGGGATTGACCCGACTGGCCGGATGACTGCTCATCTGCACCACCGGCTTAAGCTCACCGTCAGCACTGACTGGCAACACCGCCAGGGTGCCACCCGGATCTTCGGCCACCGAGTAATTGCTGACAAACAGATGGCTGGCGTCAGCGCTGAGACTCGAATGCGTCGGCTCGTTGCCCAGGCTCTGCACCTGATTGATCAGGCTCAGCTCATGGGTCTTGGGGTCGATCGCGTAGCTGCTGACACGCCCCACCGGATCGCTCTGACCGGGACCGTTTTCGTTGACCACGAACAGGCGACGCTGATCCTTTGACAGGGTCAGCCAGGAGGGATTGTCGCTCTTGATCACTTGCAGGGGTTTGGCGTCGATCTGTCCGGTGGCGCTGTTGAAATTCAGCCGATAGATGCCCTGGCTCTGGCCAGCGGTGTACGAACCCACGAGCAGTTGATAGTCGTCGGCAATGGCCGCCTGAACGCCCATCGCGCCGATGCTGCCGGCCATTAACAAGGGCCAGAAGTTACGCATCCTCATTTTCATCGTCTTCGTCATCGTCGTCGTTGTCACCGCCGAAGACGTCACCGAGGCATACCAAGCGATGCTCGCCAGAATCACCAGTGATCAACCAGCTTTGCAGTGTGCTGTCGAAGGTCGCGGCCTGGATTTGCGCCGGGGTGAACGCCCAGTGCTTGGCCGCTCGGCCGTCCATGCATTCGATATGCAGGTTGTCCTCTTCATCAAGGGAGAATTCGAAGGCATGCAGCCCGTCGATTTCCACCATACCGCAGTGTAAGAGGGTATTGAGCAGGGTGTCGGTTACGGCAGTCATGGCAATCAATCTTGAAGGGGAAAGACGCAATGATAGCTCATGCGTTTGCTGACTGTTCCACACAAACCATGGGAGCGGGTTTGCCCGCTCCCATGGGGACTGTAACCAGCCGTTAGATCGCGTCGCGTGACGGCTTGCCATCCACCAGGCGCTGAATGCCCAGCGGATTGGCGTTTTTCAACGCGTCCGGCAGCAGGCTGTCCGGGTAATTCTGGAAGCACACCGGACGCAAGAAGCGGTCGATGGCCAGGGTCCCGACCGACGTGCCGCGAGCGTCCGAAGTCGCCGGATACGGCCCGCCATGCACCATCGATTCACACACCTCGACACCGGTCGGATAGCCGTTGAGCAGGATTCGTCCGACCTTCTGCTCCAGCAAGTCCGTGAGCTCGCCGAACTGCTCAAAGTCCGCCTGTTCGCCCATGATGGTCGCGGTCAACTGACCGTGCAGCCCATTCAAGGCCGCGTGCAGTTGTGCCTGATCAGCCACTTCCACCACCACAGTGGTCGGGCCAAACACTTCCTCTTGCAGCACCTCGTCGCCATCGATCAGCAAGCTGACATCGGCCTTGAACAATTGCGGCTGCGCCTGATGACCTTGTTGCGGATTGCCCGCCAGGTGCTCGATGCCCGGATGATCTAAAAGCTTTTGCAGGCCCTTGCCATAACTGCCCAGGGTTCCCGCGTTGAGCATGGTTTGCGCCGGTTGATCAGCCATCAAGTCCGTCAGCAATTGCAGGAACGCCGTGAACTGCGGCGAACGAATGCCAATCACCAGGCCCGGGTTGGTGCAGAACTGGCCGCAACCCTGCACCACCGAAGACGTCAGGCCACGGGCGATGGCTTCTGTGCGCACGTGCAACGCCTGGGGCAGCACGATCACCGGGTTGATGCTCGACATCTCGGCGAACACCGGTATCGGTTGTGGACGCGCCGCCGCCATGTCGCACAGCGCCCTGCCGCCCTTGAGCGAACCGGTGAAGCCCACCGCCTGAATCGCCGGATGCTTGACCAGTGCCTCGCCGACGCCACCGCCATAGATCATGTTGAACACGCCGGCCGGCATCGCGGTTTTTTCCGCCGCGCGGATGATTGCATCGGCCACCTGCTCGGCCGTGGCCATGTGTCCGCTGTGGGCCTTGAACACCACCGGACAACCGGCGGCCAGTGCCGAGGCGGTATCGCCGCCCGCCGTGGAAAACGCCAGGGGAAAATTGCTGGCACCGAACACCGCCACCGGCCCCAGACCGATACGGTACTGGCGCAGATCAGGGCGCGGCAACGGCTGGCGTTCAGGCAGCGGCTGGTCGATGCGCGCACCGTAGAAGTCGCCGCGCCGCAGCACCTGGGCGAACAATCGCATCTGGCCGCTGGTGCGGCCACGCTCGCCGATAATCCGTGCTGCTGGCAGCGCGGTTTCACGGCAAACCACCGTCACGAACGTGTCACCCAGGGCATCGAGTTCATCAGCGATGGCCTCAAGAAATTGTGCGCGTCGCTCGGCGCTCAAGCGGCGATAAGCCGGGTATGCTGCTGCCGCCGCCTTGGCGGCAGCCTCGACTTCTGCCGGTGTGGCCTGGAAGAAATCGTGGGGCAATGCCTCGCCCGTTTCGGCATCGACACTCTGCAGCTTGACGGTGCCCAACGCGCTGCGCTGGCCGCCGATGTAGTTGTGGCCAAGAATCCGGGTCATGGGTAACTCCTCACAATGTGCCGACGGAGCCGGGTTCGAATACCGCTTCGACCGGCGTGATGCCATTGATCAATGGCGCGCCGAATTCGGCCTGACTGATTTCGAACACATCACCGGGACGGGTGCGCACGCCATCGGCGAACGACAGGGTCGCGGTGCCGAAGAAGTGAATGTGCACGTCCCCCGGGCGCAGGAACTGGCTGTACTTGAAATGGTGAAACTCCAGGTTGGCCAGGCTGTGGCACATGTTCGCCTCGCCACTGAGGAACTCGTTCTGCCACAGCACTTCACCGTCGCGCAGGATGCGGCTGGTGCCAGCCAGATGCTGCGGCAGTTCGCCGACTCGCAGTTCCGGCCCGTAGCTGCAACTGCGCAATTTCGAATGGGCCAGGTACAGGTAGTTCTTGCGCTCCATCACGTGGTCGGAGAACTCGTTGCCCACGGCAAAACCAAGGCGATAGGGTTTGCCATCGTGACCGATGACGTACAGGCCGCTGATTTCAGGCTCTTCCCCGGCGTCTTCGGCGAACGGCGGCAACGGGAACGGCTGGCCCGGACGCACGACGATGCTGCCGTCGCCCTTGTAGAACCATTCAGGCTGTACGCCGGCCTGACCCGCCGCGGGCTGACCGCCCTCCACGCCCCATTTGAAGATGCGCATGGTGTCGGTCATCGACGCTTCGTCACCGGCTTGCTGGTGCATTTTGTCCCGGGCCGAAGCGCTGCCCAGGTGCGTCAGACCGGTGCCGCTGACCAGCATGTGCGCCGGGTCCGGATGATCCAGCGGCGGCAGGATACGCAATTGTGCCAGCAGTTCGACGTAGTCATGGCTGATCCCCAGCCCGAGACTTTTCACTTGCTGCTCAAGGTTGACCCCGGCTTCGATCGCCGCCAGTGCCAGGTCACGAACCGTGTGCGCATCCTGCACCTCGTGTACCAGCCCTTGTTCGACCACGCCAACCCGGCGCTCGCCGTTTCTCAATTCGAATTGAACCAAACGCATGAACTTTCTCCTGTAAACACAGAACTCGGGCACACCTGACTCCCTGTGGGAGCGGGCTTGCCCGCGATGACGGCAGCACATTCAACATTCACGTGCCAGATAGATTGCTATCGCGGGCAAGCCCGCTCCCACAGGGATAGTGGTGATTTGCAGTTATGGGTCAGGTGCGGGTTGCCCCACGCGCACTGGCGGCAAATTCGTCGGCCGGCAGTACATGCTTGCGTTCCAGCAGGCGATAGACCACGCCGGTCAGCACCAGGCCGAACAGCATGACGCCGGACAGGAAATACAAACCCGAGGCCAGGTTGCCGGTGTATTCCTTGAGCGCCCCGATCACGAACGGGCCGATGTAGCCGCCGAGGTTGCCCACCGAGTTGATCAAGGCAATCCCCGCCGCCGCGCTGGCACCGGCAAAGAAACGGCCCGGCAAGGTCCAGAAAATCGCCGTGCAGGAAAACAGCGCAAATGCCACCAGGCAAAGCGCCGCCAGTTGCAACACCGGCACCGACAGCCAGGCGCTGAAGAACAAGCCGATGGCACCCAATACGTAAAGCACCGCGAGGTGACCGTAGCGATCGTTCAGACGGTCGGAACTGCGCGGGATGATCAGCAAGCCGATGATCCCGAAAATGTAGGGCACCGAGGACACGAAACCGGTCACCAGGTCACTGCCGCCAAACTGCTTGATCAGCGTCGGCAGCCACAGGCCCAGGCCATAAATGCTCAGTGTCACTGGCAGGTAGAACAGCGCCAGCAGCAGCACGCGTTTGTCCTTGAGGGCATGCAACGGGTTGCCGTGGCGGGTCTGGCCGTACTGTTCCAGGTCTTTTTTCAGCTCGCCGGTCAGCCAGTCCTTCTCGGCCTGGTCCATCCATTTCACCTGTTGCGGGCCGTCCGGCAGATAACGCAGCACCGGCCAGGTCAGCAGGATCGCCGGAGTGCCAATGACGATGAACAGCCATTGCCAGCCATGCAGCCCGAACACGCCGTCCATGCCGAGCAAACCGCCGGACACCGGGCCGGTGATCATCATCGCGATGGGTTGGGACAGGATAAACAGCCCGAGGATCTTGCCGCGATGGCGAACCGGGAACCACTGGGTGATGTAGTAGAGAACGCCCGGAAAGAACCCGGCTTCGGCTGCACCGAGCAGGAAACGCATCACATAGAAGCTGTTCGGCCCCTGGACGAAGGCCATGCCGATGGTGATGGCGCCCCAGGTGATCATGATCCGCGCAAACCAGCGCCGAGCACCGAAGCGGTCGAGCATCAGGTTGCTGGGGATTTCCAGCAGGAAGTAACCAATGAAGAACAGCCCGGCGCCCATTCCGTAAGCCGCATCGCCAAGGCCGATGTCGGCGCCCATGTGCAATTTGGCGAAGCCCACGGCAGAGCGATCCACATAGGCGATCAGGTACAGCAGGATCAGGAAGGGAATCAGTTTCAGCGTGATGCGGCGAATAAGCCGCAGTTCCTGGCTCATGAGATCGGTCTCCGATTGTTGTTTTTATAGAAACTCGGGAGACGCCTCTCACGGAAAACCGTCAGGGCCATCCCTCCGTTGAGATCGACTATATAGTAATACTATTTACCCAACAACACTTCCAAACACGGCAATTTGAGCTTATGTTAGGCACAAGCTTGAACAATATAGTCATACAATAAGAGAATCGATCATGTCTGATAAGAAACCCACCCTGCGCTCCGCCCAATGGTTTGGCACGGCCGACAAGAACGGCTTCATGTACCGCAGCTGGATGAAGAATCAGGGCATCGCCGACCACCAGTTCCATGGCAAGCCGATCATCGGCATCTGCAACACCTGGTCGGAACTGACTCCGTGTAACGCGCATTTCCGCCAGATTGCCGAACACGTCAAACGCGGCGTGATCGAGGCCGGTGGCTTCCCCGTGGAATTCCCGGTGTTCTCCAACGGCGAATCGAACCTGCGCCCAACCGCCATGCTCACCCGCAACCTGGCGAGCATGGACGTGGAAGAAGCCATTCGCGGCAACCCGATTGACGGCGTGGTGCTGCTGACCGGCTGCGACAAAACCACCCCGGCGCTGCTGATGGGCGCGGCCAGCTGCGACGTGCCGGCCATCGTCGTCACGGGCGGGCCGATGCTCAACGGCAAGCACAAGGGCAAGGACATTGGCTCGGGCACCGTGGTCTGGCAGCTCAGCGAACAGGTCAAGGCCGGCACCATCACCATCGACGATTTCCTCGCGGCCGAGGGCGGCATGTCCCGCTCGGCCGGCACCTGCAACACCATGGGCACCGCCTCGACCATGGCCTGCATGGCGGAAGCACTCGGCACTTCCCTGCCCCACAACGCGGCGATTCCAGCGGTGGATGCGCGTCGTTATGTCCTGGCACACATGTCCGGCATGCGCGCCGTGGAAATGGTCCGCGAAGACCTGAAACTGTCGAAAATCCTGACCAAGGAAGCCTTCGAAAACGCCATTCGCGTCAACGCCGCCATTGGCGGTTCGACCAACGCCGTGATTCACCTCAAAGCCATTGCCGGCCGCATCGGCGTGGAACTGGATCTCGACGACTGGACCCGCATCGGGCGCGGCATGCCGACCATCGTCGACCTGCAGCCCTCCGGGCGCTTCCTGATGGAAGAGTTCTACTACGCCGGTGGTTTGCCGGCGGTGCTGCGCCGTCTTGGCGAGGCCAATCTGATCCCGAACCCAAACGCCTTGACCGTCAACGGCAAGTCCATCGGCGAGAACACCAGGGACGCGCCGATCTACGGTGAAGATGAGGTGATCCGCACCCTCGACAACCCGATTCGGGCCGACGGCGGCATCTGCGTGTTGCGCGGCAACCTGGCGCCCCTCGGCGCGGTCCTCAAGCCTTCTGCGGCCACACCGGAATTGATGCAACATCGCGGACGCGCGGTGGTGTTCGAGAACTTCGACATGTACAAGGCGCGGATCAACGACCCGGAGCTGGACGTCGACGCCAACTCGATCCTGGTCATGAAAAACTGCGGCCCCAAGGGTTATCCAGGCATGGCCGAAGTCGGCAACATGGGCCTGCCGGCCAAACTGCTGGCCCAGGGCGTGACCGATATGGTGCGTATTTCCGATGCACGCATGAGCGGCACCGCGTATGGCACCGTTGTCCTGCACGTAGCGCCGGAAGCGGCTGCGGGCGGCCCCCTGGCGGCGGTGAAGGAAGGTGACTGGATCGAACTCGATTGCGCCAGCGGCCGCCTGCACCTGGACATTCCGGACGCCGAACTGGCGGCGCGCATGGCGGATCTGCAACCGCCGCAGCAATTGTTGGTGGGTGGTTATCGCCAGCTGTACATCGACCATGTCTTGCAGGCGGATCAGGGTTGCGACTTCGATTTCCTGGTCGGTTGCCGTGGGGCTGAAGTGCCGCGTCACTCCCACTAACCCCGCCCCCTGCAGGAGCGAGCCTGCTCGCGATGAACTGGCAGGCGACGCGTGCTTTCAGACAGCACGCGTCAACGTTCACGTCGATCGCGAGCAGGCTCGCTCCTACATTCGTTCTGCGTCGGTCAAATACCGGCGCTAACGACCGTCACCCGCCGTGCCTGCTATCATGCCCGGCATCTCCATCGCACAGGACCGCGCCGTTCCCCATGGACTACCGCAAACCCTCCGACCGCAAAAGCATGCATTCGCGCATCGTCCAGGAACTGGGCATGCAGATCGTCTCCGGACGCTTCAAGCCCGATGACAAACTGCCCGCCGAAGCCCTGTTGTGCGAGGAATATGCCGTCAGCCGGCCGGTGTTGCGAGAAGCCACGCGGGTGTTGGTTGCCAAAGGCCTGGTGTATTCCCGTCCACGGGTCGGCACCGTGGTCAAACCGCGCAAAGACTGGCACATGCTCGATCCGGACGTGCTGCATTGGCTGATGCAAAGCAGTCCGCAGAACCAGTTCTTCGATCTGCTGACCAGTGTGCGCAGCATCATCGAACCGGCCGCCGCCGCACTGGCCGCGCAATTCGCCACGGAGGCCGACATCGCGTCCATCGGTGAGGCCTACCAACGCATGGAAGCCGCGCCGACGCCGGAAGCGCTGTTGCAACCGGACCTGGACTTCCACAGCCGCATCGCCGACGCAACCCACAACGACTTGCTGGCCAACCTGTGCAACATGCTCTCGGTGGCCATTGCCGAAGCGCTGAAGCACTCGAACCAGCGACCGAACCTGCATGAACTGGCGCTGCCACGGCACAAGGCGATTTTGACCGCTATCGAGAATCGCGATGCGCTGGGAGCACGGCATGCGACCCTGGTACAACTCGACGATGCGCGTAACGCGTTGAATGTGGTGCTGGGCAGCGATCCTGCCTGATCACCGAAGAACCCTGTGGGAGCGGGCTGGTGTGAATGTGAGAAATAAAAAAGCCGCAACCAGGGTTGCGGCTTTTTCATTTCAACGTGGGTCAGTGAGCGAACAACGAATTGCCCTTCTGCCCCGCCAGTTTCTCCGGCTTGATCAGGAAGCGTGCCAGCGCTGGCAGCAGCCAGAGTGCACCGAACATGTTCCAGAGCAGCATGAAGGTCAGCATCAGGCCCATGTCGGCCTGGAACTTGATGGCCGAGAAGATCCAGGTGCACACGCCGATGGCCAGGCACAGACCGGTGAACAGTACGGCCTTACCGGTGGACTTCAGCGTCTGGTAGTAGGCCTCTTGCAGCGGCAGGCCGGCACGCAGGAAGCTTTCCAGGCGACTGTAGATGTAGATGCCGTAGTCCACACCAATCCCGACCCCGAGCGCCACGACCGGCAGGGTCGCGACTTTCACGCCGATGCCCATGAAGGCCATCAGGGCGTTACCAAGCACCGATGTCAGCACCAGCGGCAGCACGATACACAAGGTCGCCGCCCAGGAACGGAAGGTGATCATGCACATGGTCGCCACGCAGATGTAGACCAGGATCAGGATGGTCAACTCGGATTCCTTGATCACCTCGTTGGTGGCCGCCTCGATACCGGCGTTACCGGCGGCGAGGATGAATTCCAGACCCTCCTTGTTGTTTGCCTTGGCAAATTCCTGCACTGCATGCACGGCGCGATTCAGGGTCTCGGCCTTGTGATCGTTGAGGAACACCAGCACCGGCGCCAGGGAGCAACTGTTGTTGTACAGACCATCGGCCCGGGCAATGGAGTTGTTCAGCACGTCCGGGTTACGCGACAGGGTTTCCCACTTAAGGTTGCCCTCGTTCATGCCCTTGATCATCTGCTTGGACACAGTCACCAGGGAAATCGCCGACTGCACGCCCTCGGTGTTCTGCATCTTCCACATCAGTTCATCGATCGGTGCCATGGCTTCGTAGCGCGAGCAGCCTTCGGCCTTGGTCTTGACCATCACCACCAACACATCGGAGCTGGTGGAGTAGTTGCTGATGATGAAGTTGTTGTCCTTGTTGTAACGCGAGTCCGGACGCAGCTCCGGCGCCCCTTGGTCGAGGTCACCGATTTTCAGGTTCTGGCTGTACCAGAGGCCGCCACCGAAGGCGATCAGTGCCAGAAGGACGGACACCGGCGCGACTTTGGCACTGGCAAAATTGGCCAGCAGACGCCAGAACGGGTGTTCGCGGTGAGCATCCTTCTTGCTGCGTTCCACAGCGCGCTTGCTGATGCCGACGTAGGAGATCGCCACCGGCAGCAGGATCAGGTTGGTGAACACGATCACCGCCACGCCGATCGACGCGCCAATGGCCAGCTCGCGGATCACGCCGATGTCGATGATCAGCAACGTGATGAACCCCACCGCATCCGCGAGGATCGCGATCATCCCCGGCAAGAACAGTTGGCGGAAGGTGCGGCGCGCGGCGGTCAGGGCGTTGTCCGCATCGCTGGATTGCAGGGCAATGCCGTTGATCTTCTGTACGCCATGGGAAATACCAATGGCGAAGATCAGGAACGGCACCAGCATCGAGTAGGGATCAAGCCCGAAGCCGAAGAAGTGCATCAACCCGAGCTGCCAGACCACCGCCACCAGCGTCGTACTCAACACGGCCACCGTACTGCGCATGCAGTTGGTGAACCAGTACAGCAGGATCAGCGTGATCACGAAGGCGATGCCGAAGAACATCACCACCATCACCAGGCCATCGATCAGGTCGCCCACTTTCTTGGCGAAGCCGACGATGTGGATTTTGATGTGGGGGTTCTGCGCCTCGAACTTGTTACGGATCTTGTCTTCGAGTTCGTGGGAAAACTTGCGGTAGTCCAGCGCCAGCAACTTGCCCTGGTCCTGCGGGTCCGGGTAGGCCTCCAGCAGCGGGATGTCGACGATGCTCGACTTGAAGTCGTTGGACACCAGGCGCCCGACCTGTCCGGACTTGAGCACGTTGTTGCGCAGCAGGTCGAGGCTGGCCTGGGAGCCGTTGTAACTCTGCGGAATCACCTCACCACCGGCGAAGCCCTCCTCGGTCACTTCGGTCCAGCGCACGCTCGGGCTCCACAGCGACTTGAGGCCGGAACGGTCGACGCCGGAGATGTAGAACACCTCGTCGTTGATCTGACGCAGGGTCTCCATGTATTCCTTGGAGAAGATGTCACCGTCGGTGGCTTCCACGGAAATGCGCACGGTGTTGCCCAGGTTCGCCAGATCGTTGCGGTGCTCCATCATCTTTTGAATGAACGGATGCTCGAGCGGGATCATTTTCTCGAAGCTGGTGGATGGGCGGATCAGCGTCGCCTGCCAGAACAGGAAGATGCTGACCAGCAGGCAGATCGTGATCACTGCCGGGCGGTTGTTGAAGATCAGGCGCTCAAGAAACGTCGCCTTGTCCTGATGATGAGTGCTCAAGGAAGTCATAGCCCCGCCTTCTTATTATTAACCCGGCTCATTTGCCCAGCTCGGCGCCGTTTGGCGAAGTGGCGTGAACGCCGCCCTGTCCGGTCAGAATCAGATTGCCATTCCCGGCGGCAGTGACCGACGAGAGGGAAATGCGATCCCGACGATTGAATACGCTGAAAGTCTCGCCGTTGTCGCTGCTGCTGATCACCGAACCACCGTTGCCGACGATCACGATCGATCCGTCATCGAGCAACGTGCCGCCGGACAGACCGAATTCCAGGTCTCCGCGTTCAGCCTTGAGTTCGATTTGCTGCCAGGTGCTGCCGAAATCGGTGGAGCGATAGAGATTGCCGCGCAGCCCGTAAGCCAGCAGCGTATTGGCCTGTGCGGTGCCGAGCACTCCAAACAGCGAGCCCTGGTAAGGGCCTTCGAGTTTTTCCCAGGTCTGGCCCCCATCGGCGGAGCGGAACATGCTGCCCTGCTCGCCAACGATGAACAGCCCGGCATCCTTGACCGCCGTGATGGCGTTGAGGTGGTACTGGTCTTCGTTGTCCAGGCGATCGCTGGCGTCTTCCCAGTGCTTGCCGCCGTCGGTGGTTTCCATCAACGCCCCGTAGGCGCCCACGGCAAAGCCACTGTTGACGTCCTTGAACCAGACATCGAGCAGCGGCGACTCGCGTTTGAGATCTTCGAATTGCTTGGTCCAGGTGACGCCACCGTCCTCGCTGGCGAGGATCTGCGCGTCATGACCAACGGCCCAACCGTGCTTGTCATCGACAAAAAACACCGACGTCAGCAGTTGCCGGGTGGGCACCTTGGCCTGAACCCAGGTCGTACCTTTGTCGTCGGAATACAGGATGTGCCCGCGATCCCCGACCGCCACCAGGCGCGGGCCGGCGTGCACGACATCGAGTATCAGGCTTTTGCTGGCCTTGGCCGATTCAACGGAATAAGCAACGTCGGATGCCGGCGCGTCTGCGGCCAGCACGGATACCGACGCCACGGCACAGCCAAACAGCGAGAGCGCTGTGGCCAGCAACGCGAATTTGCGTAATGCCGGCGGGCGGCAAATACCCACACCCATGACAGGCTCACTCATAGACCATCCCCCATTATTATTGTTAGGTCATTCAACCTTTCAGGGCGCCGACAGGGTGCTCGTTGTGATTGGCTATTTCGGAGCATAGTCCCGAAACCCGCAATCCAGAGCCCCTTCGGAAGCTGGCTTATCCTATCGGTGTTTTTGAAGGGCTGACAATCGACGGCACGTTATGTTTTGTTAACTGCCGGGCTAACGGGTGCGGGTGAATGAGGGGGTATCAGGAAGGATGATGATGAGGTCTGGGCCGACATCATCGCGAACCGGCTCCGGGCGGCATTGCGACGACGGACTCAAGTGCGCCGCGTTTTTCCAGGTAATACGCGTGATCGTTGACGACCATCGCCAGCAGGCTGGCTCCCACAAGGATCAGGCTGAACCCTGTGGATGCAAGCTTGCTGGCAATCAAGGCATCGCGGAGTACATGGCACTCCGCGCAAAAGGCATCACGCCAGGCTTTTGCTGACCACTTCAAACACATCGCTGGACAGTTGACCCGAAGCACGGATGCGCTCCAGTTCGCCTTTCATCAACGCCTGGCGGGCGCTGTCGTATTTGCGCCAGCGGGTCAACGGTGCCAGTTGGCGAGACGCGATCTGCGGATTGAAGCCGTTCAACTCGATCACCAGGTCTGCCAGGAAGCGATACCCGGAACCGTCGGCCGCATGGAAGTTGATCAGGTTCTGCCCGGCGAATGCGCCCACCAGTGCCCGCACCTTGTTCGGGTTCTTGATGTTGAACGCCGGATGCTGCATCAACGCCTTGACCCGCGCCAGGCCGCCCGGCAACACACTGCCGGCCTGGACACTGAACCACTGATCCATGACCAGCGGGTTGTCCTTGAAGTGCTCGGCGAAACTGGCCAGTGCCTTGGCCTTCTGCTCTTCGAACGGAGAGTTGACCAACACTGCGAGTGCGGTCAGGCGCTCGGTCATGTTGTCGCAGGTGTCGAACTGCTCCAGGGTCGCCGCCAGGACTTCAGGCTTGCCGCTGAGCATCAGGTACGACAGCGCAATGTTCTGCAGCGCACGGCGGGCGAAATGCTCGGCCTCGGCCACATACGGGGTTTGCTTCGACAACTCGCGGTTAGCCTGATAGCGCAGCCACAGGCCTTCGAACAACGCTTCGGCCAGTTGCTTGCGGGCAAACTCGCGGGCGATGTGAATGGCCTCGACGTCGGCCACTTCGCTGATTTCGGTCAGGTAGGCTTCGCTTGGCAGCGAGAGCATTTCCGCGACCATCGCTTGATCCAGCGACTCGTCGGACAGCACGGTGCGCAAGGCCGAAACCAGACGCTGATCCAGCACCAGCGCTTCGCCCTTTTGCTGCTGGGCAATCAGTTCCTGCAGCACTTGCACCGACAATTGCTGGCCGGCATCCCAACGATTGAACCCGTCGCTGTCGTGCTGCATCAGGAACATCAACTGGTCGCGGTTGTACGGGAAGCTCAGTTTCACCGGTGCCGAGAAGCCACGCAGCAGCGAAGGCAGCGGCTGTTCTGCGATGTCGACGAAGGTGAAGGTCTGCTCGGCTTCGGTCACGGAAAGGACACGGGTAGCGCCCTGGGCGCTGGCTTCGCCCTGAAGGCGCAAGGCTATTTCGTTGCCTTGGCTGTCCAGCAGGCCCAGTTCGACCGGGATCACAAACGGCAGCTTCTCGACCTTGTCCGGGGTTTGCGGGCAGCTCTGGCGGAAGGTCAGGCTGTAGGTCTTGGCCGCTACGTCGTAGGACTCGCTCACCGCCAGACGTGGGGTGCCTGCCTGGCTGTACCAGCGCTTGAACTGGGTCAGGTCGACGCCGTTGGCATCTTCCATGGCCTTGATGAAGTCGTCGCAGGTCACGGCCTGACCGTCGTGGCGTTCGAAGTACAGGTCGCTGCCTTTACGGAAACCTTCGGCACCGAGCAAGGTATGGATCATCCCGACCACTTCCGAACCCTTTTCGTACACGGTCAGGGTGTAGAAGTTGGAAATCTCGATGAAGCTGTCCGGGCGCACCGCGTGGGCCATGGGGCCGGCGTCTTCGGCGAACTGGTGCGTGCGCAGGTACGCCACGTCCTGGATGCGCTTGACCGTGGCCGAGTTCATGTCGGCGGAGAAATGCGAATCGCGGAAAACCGTGAAACCTTCCTTGAGCGACAACTGGAACCAGTCGCGGCAGGTCACGCGGTTACCCGACCAGTTGTGGAAGTATTCGTGGGCAACGATCGCCTCGACCCGCTGGTGCGCGGCGTCGGTGGCGGTTTCGGCCCGGGCCAGCACGGCGCTGGAGTTGAAGATGTTGAGGCCCTTGTTCTCCATGGCGCCCATGTTGAAGTCGTTCACGGCGACGATCATGAAGATGTCCAGATCGTATTCGCGACCGTAGACCTCTTCATCCCAACGCATGGATTTCTTCAGGCTGTTCATGGCGTGCTGGCATTTGTCGATGTTTTCCGGCTCGACGTAAATGCGCAGCGCCACGTTGCGCTCGGTCATGGTGGTGAAGGTGTCTTCGACACACCACAGATCACCGGCCACCAGCGCGAACAGGTACGCCGGTTTCTTGAACGGGTCCTCCCAGGTCGCCCAGTGCCGGCCATCTTCGCCGGGCCCCGAGGCAATCGGGTTGCCGTTGGACAGCAGCACCGGATAGCTGTGCTGCTCGGCGACCACGGTGGTGGTGAACGTGCTCATGACGTCCGGACGGTCGAGGTAATAGGTGATCTTGCGGAAGCCTTCGGCCTCGCACTGGGTGCAGAACATCGTGCCGGACTTGTACAGGCCTTCCAGCGCGGTGTTGGTTTCCGGGTGGATCCTGACGCTGGTATCGACCGTGAAGGTGGTACCGGTCGGGTGCAGGGTCAGATGATTCTCGGTCAACTGGTAATCGGCGATGCCCAGCTCGCGATCGGCCAGCGTCACCGACAGCAGTTCCAGTTGTTGACCGTCCAGCACCAACGGCGGCAGGCCCGGACCACGATCGGGGTTACGGCGCATCACCAGTTGCGCATGGACCACGCTGTGGTCCTCGAACAACTCGAAGGTCAGGTGCGTTTCGTCGATCAGGTACTCGGGAGCCTGATAGTCCTTGAGGTAGATCATCTTCGGTTGTTCGGTGCGCATGCTGGAGTCCTTACTGATGCACGGCGAGCTGATAAGCCGTGTATTTACGAATGTTGATCACGCCGGTGTCGAAGATCAGGTACTGGCCCTTGATCCCCATCAGCGTGCCTTCGGCAATGGGCTGCTTGTCCAGGTTGAAGCTGACGATCTTGGCCGGATACTGCTCGACCGGGTAGCGGATTTCGAGCGGTTCGACATCGGCAACGGTCTGAATCGCCTGCAGGCCGAACCGCTGCTGCAAGCCTTGCAGCCCCTCGGCGCAGCTGTCGAACAACTGGTCGCGAACTTCTGCCAGGTTCACCGGCACCGCATCACCCTTGAGCAGCGCGCGCCAGTTGGTCTTGTCCGCCACCTGACTGCGGAACAGGTCCTCGACAAAGCCCGATTGCTGGCGGGTCGACACGCGCATGATCGGCAAGGCCTGGCTGGCGCCCTGGTCGATCCAGCGGGTCGGCAGTTGGGTGGCACGGGTGATCCCGACTTTCACTCCGGAAGAGTTCGACAGGTACACGATGTGATCGGTCATGCAGAACTGCTCGCCCCACTGCGGCTCACGGCAAGTGCCGGCGTCGTAATGGCAGCGCTCCGGGCTCATGATGCACACGTCACACTGGGCCAGTTTGGTCATGCAGGGGTAGCAGTAGCCCTGGCTGAAACTGGTTTTGGTCTTGCGTCCGCAATGGGTGCAGTGGATCGCCCCCAGGTATTCCAGGCGAACCGTGGTGCCGATCAAGGGGTTGACCGGTACCTCGACGTCGCCCAGACGAAATGCGTATTGCACGTTCGGCCCGTCCAGGCGCGCCGACATTTTACTGATTGCACCGCGGCCAATCTCGATCAATGGATGGCATCCGACTTGAACAGAATATTGGGCACTTGAATCGATTTGGAGCTGCACTCCTGCGGCCCCATGTAGCCGGTACGCTCTTCTTCAGGCAGGTTCTTGATTTCCCAGGCGATCATCGCTTGCAGCGACAGCTCGCGCTGCTCGGCGGTGAGCTTGCCACCGTCGGACCATTTACCGATTTCCACCGCCAGTTTCAGGCTCTGGTAGATCTCCGGGGTGATGTTTTTGATCATTTCGTTAAAAGAGGACATTGGGTCTCCGCGCTCTCTATTTACATAACTGTTTCAGGCGGCCAGTTTACGGCGGTTGTACAAACCACCCAACAAACCGGTCAGGCATCCGACGAGCAACCCGCCGACGTGGGCCGCGTTGGCGATTTCACCAAAGCCGATCATCGAGACCAGCCCGGACAGGCACAGCAGCAGCCACACCAGCATCATCACCAGCACCCCGCGGGGCAGGCGATAGGCGGCGTTTGGCGACAATATCTGGAAAATCCAGCAATGCCCGAGCAGGCCGTACAGCACCCCGGACAACCCGCCAAACAGGGTCGGGCCACCGAATACGAACTGGGAAAAATTGGACACGAGGCTGAACAGCAAGGTCAGCCCGATCAAATTGACAGTGCCCTGACGCGATTCGATGCGCCGCCCCAGCTCCCAGTACCACATGCCATTCATGGCCAGGTGCAGGATGCCGAAATGGATCAGCATCGGCGTCACCAGGCGCCACCACTGCCCCGCCGCCAGGCTGTCGGCCAATGGCACGAAGTGGATGTACTCACCGACGACGTGATAATCGAGGAAGGTCAGCCAGCGCATGGTGGCAAGGTTATCGCCCAGCAAGGTCACGACACCGACGAGCAGGCTGAGCAGCAGTACCAGCGCCGTGCCTTTTGCATGCCGAAGCTGCGAGGCGAAGCTCGGCCGGCGAACCGTTCGGGCCACCGGGATGGCCAGTTGCTCATCGGGGTCACCCGCCGGATAGCGTTCGTACAACACCCGGACGTCTTCACTGATGTTCGCCGGCACCCACAACACCTGCTCGCCCGACTCCTCACTGACCCGATGCGGTACCTGCATGCGTTGCAGCAACTTGACGAACCCGCTCAAATCCACCGCCAGCGGCAGTCGCAATACAGCGACATTCGTCATTGCAGTACCTCCGGGCGCTCGACGTCGACCCAGACGAACTTATGCGGATCGAGACGAGGTTCCTGGTCCAGGCGATAGGCGACGAGTTTGCCGTAGAGCACGGCGCTGTAATCCAGGCACGCGAGGTTCGGACGAATCGGTGCCGGTTTGCCGCTGCGCCAGTAATGACCGACGAACAGCAACGGTTCATCGATGCCATAGCGCAGCAAGTTGTTTTTCTCGGTTGACGTCAGTGGCGTGCGGGCCACCGGGTCGGGCAAGGCGTCAGGCTGGAACACGATGTCTCCGTAGGTTTGCGGATCGTCTTCCCAGAACTTGGTACGGAAGAACGAGCGTGTCAGGCCATCGCCGCTGGTCATGGTCAGACCATGGGGCAAACGCATGTCGGTGCCGCGCAGCAATCGGTCGAACACGGTGCAGGCGAAGCTGCCCGGCATGGCCGACGCCTGAAGGAAGTGCTCATCGACGCAACCATTGGGGAACAGCGCCCGCAACGGTTCGATCAAACTCGCGTCCCAACAGGCATGCACCACCCGGAAACGCCCGGCATCGACGAACAACGGCAGCTCATAGAACCATTGCTGAAAGTCATGCCAGTCCGCCGGATGATGCTCGAACTGGGTCAGGGTTTCCTGGAGCAACCGGGCATGGCGCGGGGTGTGTTCGCGCACGAACTGCTTGCCGCTGCCAGGGAGTGCCGGCGTGCACCAGCCCAACGCGTTGAACTCATGGTTGCCCATGATGCACAGCGCCTGCCCGGCCTCGACCATGTCGTGGACGATGTGCAGCGCCTCGCGAATCCGCGGGCCGCGGTCGATGATGTCACCGACGAACACCGCCATGCGCGAAGCGTGGCGCCAGACGCCGGCTTGTTTGTGGTAACCCAGTCGGTCGAGCAAGTGCTCCAGGGTCAGAGTGCAACCATGCACGTCACCGATCAGGTCGTAGCTACGCGCGGGATCGAGCATCAGTCGCCTCCACCCCCCAACTTGCTGCCCCAGCCGAGTTTGGTTCGGCAGACTTCATAATAGTTGTGGTCGAGCGGGTGAATCAGCCGCAGCTTCTGGGCTTTCTTGCTGACGGTGATGGTGTCGCCGGGCGCACAGGTAAAGTGGTTCTGCCCGTCGCACGAGACTTGCGGGTAAATCTGCATATCCTTGGACACGACGATTTTCAGCTCACTGTTGCCATCGACCACGATTGGCCTGCCTGACAGGGTATGGGGGTACATCGGCACAATCACAATAGCGTCGAGCTTGGGGTGCATGATCGGGCCACCCGCGGAAAGCGCATAGGCCGTCGACCCCGTCGGCGTGGCGACGATCAGGCCGTCGGCCTTCTGGCTGCAGACGAACTGGCCATCGATGTACAGCTCGAATTCGATCATCCGTGTGGATTTGCCGGGGTGCAGCACCACGTCATTGAGCGCGTCGCCCTGACCGATGGCCTCGGCGTGGCGCCGGACTTCGGCTTGTAACAGAAAGCGGTTTTCCACCAGATAGTGGCCATCGAGCACTTCGGCGACCTTGATTTCCAGCTCATCGGGGCGAATGTCAGTCAGGAAACCCAGGCTGCCCCGGTTGATGCCCAGTACCGGAATATTGTGCCTGGCCAGCGCACGAGCCGCGCCCAGCAGGCTGCCATCCCCACCCACCACAATCACCATGTCACAGACTTCGCCGAGCATCTTGCGCGACGAGGTCTGCAGGCCATGGCCCGGCAGGACTTCGGCGATGGTGTCTTCGAGAATCACGTGCAGGTGACGATCGAGCAGAAAGCGTTTCAGTCGGCGGACGGTATCCAGCACCTGAGAACTGCCCAGGCGACCGATGATGCCGATATTGCGAAATTGCTCCATGGGGCTCCTAAGGAAGGGCAGCGACGGCGAAAAGCACGATTATGGGCGAAAGCCGCGGATAGACAAAATCCTTTCAGCCTCAAGGTAGCTTCCGGTTTCGGGCTATGCTCGCAAGATGATCCTATTTCCAGATTTATTGCAGTTACCCCATCAGTTGCGCCACCCCGAAGTGCGCGACCTGGCGTGGGTCATCCTGGCGCCGCCGATGCTCAGCGACACCCCGTGGCCGCAGCGCCATCCGCTGGCCGGCAGTGACTGGGTGCAGGCGCCGGAACGCCTGCAACACTGGCTGCGACAACTGGACCGGGACAGTTATGGCTTGCTGCATTGGCTGGCCCAGGCCCGCACCCGGCGCCTGGGCCTTTACTACGAGCGTCTCTGGCAATTTGCCATACAGCACGCGCCCGGCATCGAGTTGATTGCCGCCAACATGCCAATCCGTCGCGAAGGCCACACCCTTGGCGAGCTGGACATGCTGCTGCGTGATCGCGACGGCGTGCATCACCTGGAGCTGGCGATCAAGCTGTACCTGGGGCCGCAAAACGGCGACGGCCACGATGCCGCGCAATGGCTCGGCCCCGGCTGCCATGATCGACTGGACCGCAAACTGGCGCACCTTTGCCAGCATCAGTTGCCGATTTCCGCGCGTCCGGAAAGCCGCGAAGTGCTGGAGGCGCTGGATATCCGCGAGTTCAGCGCTCATTTGTGGCTGGGCGGTTATTTGCTTTATCCCTGGCCGGGGAAAGCCACACCCCCCAGGGGTGCGCATCCGCAGCATTTGCGTGGTCGCTGGCTGCACCAAAAGGACTGGGCCGAATTCGCGGCCCAGAGTCCGCCTGGCCGCTGGCAACCCCTGCCCCGCCATGCATGGCTGGCGCCTGCGCACTACCCGGCCGAGCAGACATGGAGCGCCGAGCAGTTGGACGCGTGGCTGAGCGATCTGGAGCCGCAGGCCCCGGCGCAGTTGCTGGTGCGACTGGTGAAAAATGCCCAGGGCGACTGGGAGGAAGCCGAACGATTGTTTCTGGTGGCGGATCTTTGGCCGGATGTGCCGGGACAGGGTTGATCCGGATTTTATGACAACTGTACTGGCCCTATCGCGAGCAAGCTCGTTCCCACCTTGAAATGCATTCCCCTGTGGGAGCGAGCCTGCTCGCGATTGCGGCGAGCCGATTTAAACGGACAACCGCACCGCCAGCGCCGCCAAGGTCACCAGCAACACCGGCACGGTCAACACGATCCCGACCTTGAAGTAATACCCCCAGCCAATCCGGATATTCTTGCGCTCCAGCACATGCAACCACAAAAGTGTCGCCAGACTGCCAATCGGGGTGATTTTCGGGCCCAGATCGCTGCCAATGACGTTGGCGTAGATCATCGCTTCTTTCACCACCCCCGTCGCCTGACTCGCATCAATGGACAGCAGGCCAATCAACACCGTCGGCAGGTTATTCATGATCGATGACAACAACGCCGTCAGCACCCCCGTGCCCAGCGCCGCGCCCCAGACGCCGTATCCGGCGAAAATGTCCAGCCAGCCCGCCAGATACCCGGTAAGCCCGGCGTTACGCAGGCCATAGACCACCAAATACATGCCCAGCGAAAAAATCACGATGTGCCATGGGGCTTCCTTCATGACCTTGCGCGTGGAAATCTTGTGCCCGCGCGCAGCGATGGCCAGCAGCAAGGCCGCGCACACCGCCGAAATCGCACTGATCGGAATGCCCAGCGGTTCCAGTGCAAAACAACCGAGCAACAGAATCACCAGCACCGCCCAGCCAGCATAGAACGTTGCCTTGTCGTGGATGGCGGACGCCGGGTGCTCCAGTTGTTCGGGGTCGTAATCCCGGGGAATGTCGCGCCGGAAAAACCACATCAGCACCGCCAGGGTCGCGGCAACGCTGACCAGGTTGACCGGAATCATCACCGCCGCATAGCGGTTGAAACCAATCTTGAAGAAGTCCGCGGAAACGATGTTCACCAGGTTCGACACCACCAATGGCAGGCTCGCGGTATCGGCAATGAAACCGGCCCCCATGACAAACGCCAGGGTTGCCGTGGGCGAGAAACGCAAGGCCAGGAGCATTGAAATCACGATGGGCGTCAGTATCAGCGCCGCGCCGTCATTGGCGAACAGCGCCGACACCAGTGCCCCGAGCAGCACCATATAGGCAAACAACTTTCGCCCATTGCCCCGTCCCCAGCGGGCCACATGCAACGCCGCCCAGGCAAACAGCCCGGCTTCGTCCAGTAACAGGCTGATGATGATCAGCGCGACAAAGGTACCAGTGGCGTTCCAGATGATCTGCCACACCAGCGGAATGTCACTCAGATGCACCACGCCGAAAATCAGCGCCAGCACGGCACCCAGCACCGCGCTCCAGCCGACACCAAGGCCTTTGGGCTGCCAGATCACGAGGGTAATGGTCAGGAGAAAAATCAATGAAGCGGCGAGCATGCGAAACAGCCTTGAGCGAGGGAGCGGACCGGCAGGGATTCTGAAGTAGAGCCGCCGTGCGTGGCAACGGCGACGATAGACTCAATACTGTTGTGCTTGCGTGACAGGGAACATGCCTGTCAAGGGAAGCCTGCCCCCTCTGTCACAGGCAAACTCCCTCGGGACGCGAACGACCTCAGACTTTCTTGTGCTGCTCCACCCACTGACCATAGGCATTGATGAAGCTCTGCAGGAACGGCTTGACCGACTCCGACAGTTTGCCCGCCTCGTCGAACGCCGAACCGGCGCCGCCCAGGTAGGCTTCCGGCTGCTGCATCAGCGGCACGTTGAGAAACACCATGGACTGACGCAAGTGATGGTTGGCGCCGAATCCGCCGATCGCGCCGGGCGAAACACTGATCACCGCCCCCGGTTTGCCGCTCCAGGCACTCTTGCCATAGGGACGCGAACCGACATCGATTGCATTCTTCATCGGTGCCGGCACCGAACGGTTGTATTCCGGCGTGACGAACAGCACTGCGTCGGATGAACTCACTTGTTGTCGAAAACTACTGTAGGCTGCCGGCGGTGTAGCACCATCGATGTCTTCGTTGTAGAGCGGCAGGTCACCGATTTCGACAATGTTCAGCTTGAGATTGGCCGGCGCCAGGTCCGCCAGTGCGAGGGCGACCTTGCGGTTGATCGATTCTTTTCGCAGGCTGCCGACCACTACGGCGACGGTATAGACATTGCTCATGGAAGACTCTCGCTTATCCGTGGGAGGAACCTGAAGTTATAGTTGATCAGATGACGATTCAACCAGTGAACACAGGTATATCTGCGTTCTGATTATTTTTTATACGCAGGAAAACTTACCGTGCTCAGTGACGGTCTACTCCACCGCACATTGAGTGATTTATCTCCAGAGGTTCTAAGCAGATGGCAGCAGTACTCGTCGGTCAGTTCCATGCAAGAGACGCGGAAGGCCGCATTTATTCCGTACATGAGTTCCAGGAATCCACCCCGCCGGCAGACGGCCTGGCAAGCGCGGCGCCTGTCACCACGTACAAACTGGCTATTGGCGATCGCGTGAACAAGCTGGATGAAAATGAATTTCTATTGGTGCAGTCGGGCGTCACCATTACCCGCGAACCGGTAACCAGCACCGCTTCATAACTCGACGTTATGAGCAGGAGTCATAGGCGCAGACTTGGGTTAGGATTCAGTCACTGGCTTCCTCACCCTGCTGAACATGGACTTCACGCATGCGCTTACGCCATATCGAAGTGATCCAGGCGCTCCTGCAAACCGGTCATCTGGGCACCGCCGCCGAATGGCTGCAGTTGCCGGTGACCGAAGTCGAGCGCATATTGCGCGACGCCGAAGATCAACTGGGCTTCATGCTGTTCTCCAGCGTAAGAGGGCGCCTGCAAGCCACGCGGGAGGCGCGGGAGCTTCAAGTCGAAATGGCCCGCGTCTACGATGCGCTTGAACCGGTCCAACGCCTGGCCAACAGCCTCAGGCAATACCAGGCTCCGCCCTTACGTATCATTTGTACGCCTCCCCTGGCCCAGCAACTGCTGCCCCAAAGCATTGCGGCTTTGCGCCGACGCCTGCCTGACGCGCCCTGCACCCTGCTCAGCCAACCGACCCGCGACATCGTCCGAAGCCTGCTGTTGCACGAAAGCGATCTGGGCTTGAGCCTGCATGATCCCGATCGCGCCGAGATTGAATGCCAGGTGATTGCCCAGGGCAAGCTGCAACTGCTCGCCCCCCACGGCTGGCTGCAACCCAGGCAAAAGTACATTTCCCTGCAGGATCTGGCGGGCCAGGCAATGGTCGGCCTCGAAGGGCATGACCCGCTCAGCCCGGCGCTGGAAAACAAACTGCATGCACTGCGCCCGGCACCTGTGATCCACACACGGGTACAGACTCACCAGATGATGCGCAGCATGGTCGAGGCCGGTGAAGGCCTGGCCATCGTCGACCCCTTCACCGCGCTCGGCGCCAAATCGGCCGGACTCGATGCCTGCCCCCTGGCGCCCGCGGTGCCGGTCAGTCTCTACGCCCTGAGCCTTAAAAACGGCGCGCCCTCGCCCGCCATTCAGACCCTGTTGGCGATCATCACGGAACAAGCCGCGGCGATGCTCGCGAACTGAGCGGATTTTCGAGCGGATTATCGAACAATCGATACCAGAACAGCGCCACCTCGGCGGTGTTGGGATCGATGCCCCGATAGCGCAGGTGATCGATGCCGCCAATCACGTAACCGCAGCGCTCATAGAGACGACAGGCTCCCAGATTGTTGTTCTGGGTTTCCAGCATGATGCCTGGCAGCTTCTTCTTGCGACTCCAGAACTGCGCCACATCCAGCAGTGCCTTGGCCACACCATGGCGCCGGGCGGGCGCATGCACCGCCAGTTCGTCGATATGGGCAAAGCCATTCCAGTTAGTGCTGACCACTATATGTCCGACCGGCTCGTCATCCAGATACGCCATGAAAATCGCACTGTCGACGGCGTCGCGATAACTGCTGAACTCCTCGGGGTCAATGCCATAGCACTTGCGATAGGGCGTGATCGGCGTGATCGCCCACTGCTCCACTGGCTGGCCTATTTCGGGGGTGCCATAGGCGGTGACTTCAAAACTGAAATCACTGCCCCAGATATAGGCGGCAAAAGCTTCGTCGGCGACTCGCACCGACAGCCCTGGGTAAATCGGGTTTATGACCGGTTGCATACTGGGAAAGGTCCTCATTCCTTGATGCAATCGACGGTGTAGTGCCGTCCATTGCCCTCATCTTCGTGTTGCAAGCCGTGCACATCGGCGACAAACCCGGGAAAGCTGCTGTCGAACGTGCGAGCAAACTTCAGGTAGTCGATGATCGAGCGGGTCGACTCGGTAAAACGCTCGCCGGGCATGATCAACGGAATCCCGGGTGGGTACGGCACCAACATCACGGCAGCGATACGCCCGTCCAGAGCATCGATCGACACCGCTTCAACTTCGCCACGCACCAATTGATCATAGGCGTCAGCCGGCTTCATGGCGATTTCCGGCAGAACGGTGTACATGCGCTTGAGATGCCTGGCCGTGGCATTGCTGCGATAACAGGCGTGCAATTGATCGCACAGGTCACGCAGGCCCATGCCCTGATAACGCGCAACATTCTCCTGCGCCACGCACGGCAGGCAGTTGGCCAGACTGACGTTGGCGTCGTAGCTGCGCTTGAATTCCAGTAGCTCGGTGAGCAGCGTGCTCCACTTGCCCTTGGTGATGCCCATGGAGAACAGCACCAGGAACGAATACAGCCCGGTCTTCTCCACCACCAGCCCGCGCTCCCACAAGAACTTGCTGACCACCGCCGCCGGAATCCCGCGCTCGCTGAGGGCGCCGCCGGCGGTCAAACCCGGCATCACCAGGGTGACCTTGATCGGATCGAGCAATACGTAATCGTCGGTCACGCCGCCAAAGCCGTGCCAGTCGTCCTCCGGTTGCAGCAGCCAGTCTTGTGTGACAACCCGGTCGATACCTTCCACCGAAGGCGGTTGCCAGATGGAAAACCACCAGTCATCGGCGGCGATGTGCTGTCGCAGGTTGGCCAGCGCCCGGCGAAAACTCAGGGCCTCGTCGAACATTTCCTGCAACAGCGAACGTCCGGCAGGCCCTTCCATCATCGCCGACGCGACGTCCAGCGAAGCGATGATGCCGTACTGCGGCGACGTCGAGATGTGCATCATGAACGCTTCGTTGAAGCGATCGCGATCGAGCTGCCGCGCGCCACCGTCCTGCACATGAATCATCGATGCCTGGCTGAACGCTGCCAGCAACTTGTGGGTGGAATGGGTGGTGAACACCAGCGGGCCGTTTTCACTGCGTGAAGTGCCCATGCCGTAACGCCCGGCGAAAAACTCGTGGAACGCCGCATAGGCGTACCAGGCCTCATCGAAATGCAGCACCTCGACGCTGGAACCCAATTGCTGCTTGATCAGCTCGGCGTTGTAGCACAGGCCGTCATAGGTCGAATTGGTGACCACCGCGAGTTTGACCCTGGGCGCCCGCCCCTTGGTCAAGGGACTGGCGTCGATCTTCGCCTGGATCGATTCGCGACTGAACTCACTCAACGGAATCGGACCGATGATCCCCAGCTCATTGCGCTCCGGGCACAGGTACAGCGGGATCGCGCCCGTCATGATGATCGAATGCAGGACCGACTTGTGACAGTTGCGATCGACCAGCACCAGGTCATCGCGCGCGACCATGGAGTGCCAGACGATCTTGTTCGCGGTCGACGTCCCGTTGATGACGAAAAAAGTGTGATCGGCGCCGAAGTTGCGCGCCGCCCGGGCTTCTGCTTCTGCCAGCGGCCCGGTGTGATCCAGCAGCGACCCCAGCTCCGGCACCGACACCGACAAATCCGAACGCAGGGTGTTTTCCCCGAAAAACTGGTGAAACGCCTGACCCACGGGGCTCTTGTGGTAGGCCACGCCACCACCATGCCCAGGCGTGTGCCAGGAATAGTTGGAGTCTGCCGTGTGCTGCACCAGCGCCTTGAAAAAGGGCGGCAGCAAGCCATCGAGGTATTTGCGCGCAGCCCGCGCCACCTGACGGGCGAGAAAAGGCACGGTGTCTTCGAACAGATAAAGAATCCCGCGCAATTGATTGAGCTCGGCCATGGCGTCCGCGGGGGCGTTTTCCAGGGTGACTTGCTCGCCCAGGGCGAAGATCGGCAGGTCCGGCGCGCGCACTCGCGCCAGCCCGATCAACTCGGCCATATTCTGTAACAAATGCGAGCGAGCGCTGGCGTCTTCGGCAGCGATCAACATGCACGAGAGACCGTGATGAGTCGAAGCCACCAAACGCCCTTCGGTGTAGTCCACGGCCGAGACAATGCTGAAGCCTTCTTGCTCAAGCTCCCGGGCAATGCCCCGCACACGGTCACCGGCAACGGTGTCGGCCTTGATGTCGCGATGGACAATCAACACCGGGAATTTCAAATCTTTATACATGGGACTCAGTGTCCTGAGGCGGCAGAACAGAGCCTGCCAATAACCTCAGGGTAGAGGGTTGCAGCGGATGTAGCGAGTGCGACGCCCCAAAACGGGTCACCGACATAAAGAAACGACCTAGGCCTGAACTTCAGCCTCGGCCAACTGCACCCACAGCGCCGGCGCACCTGCCGACTTGGCAATGGCTTCCATGCGTGCCACGTGCCGGGCCATATCGTCTTCGCTGGCGCGAATGATACGTGTCGGCTGGCGGTCGGCGGGCAGACGGCGGATTTCCGTGGCGGAGTTGTCCGCGCCTTCGCCGGAGCCATTGCCATCGGACGCATTGCCGGCCAGCGACAGGCTGGTCTGGCCGCCGGTCATGGTCAGGTAAACGTCAGCGAGAATCTCGGAGTCGAGCAAGGCGCCGTGCAGTTCACGGCCGGAGTTGTCGACGCCGTAGCGTTTGCACAAGGCATCGAGGCTGTTGCGCTGCCCCGGGTGACGCTCCCGAGCCATGAGCAGGGTGTCGAGGATCGAGCAGTGCTGCGTGATGTCCGCACGGTCGTGCTGGCCCATCAGGGCGAATTCGTTGTTGATGAAGCCAACGTCGAACGCGGCGTTATGGATGATCAGCTGCGCGCCCTTGATGAATTCGAAGAATTCTTCGGCCACTTCGGCGAAACGCGGCTTGCCCACCAGAAACTCGTTGGTGATGCCGTGGACGCCGATGGCGCCTTCATCACTTTCGCGATCCGGTTGCAGGTAGACATGGAAATGCCGACCGGTCAGACGACGACCGATCAACTCGACACAACCGATTTCGATAATCCGGTGGCCGTCGGTCACCGGCATGCCGGTGGTTTCGGTATCGAGTACAACGGATCTGGTGGCCATCTGATGCTCAGCTCTCAATCGGTCAATCGTGCAAAAACGGCGATGTTAACACGCTCGCCAAGGTCTTTCAGGTACGCCGTGTTGCCCCCCATCGCGAGCTATCTCGCGATAGCGACGCCCCGGAAATCAGGCCTGCTTGAACCCGCGCACTTCATCCACGCCACGGTTGGCCAGTTGGTCGGCCCGCTCGTTGCCATGGTGGCCGATGTGCCCGCGCACCCATTTCCAGGTGACGTTGTGACGGTTGACCTGCTCGTCGAGCATCTTCCATAGGTCAGCGTTCTTGACCGGTTCTTTCGCAGCGGTTTTCCAGCCGCGCTTTTTCCAGTTGGCCATCCACTCGTTGATGCCCTTCATCACGTACTGCGAGTCGGTCACCAGCAGCACATCACAGGGACGCTTGAGTTCTTCGAGGCCACGAATCGCGCCCATCAGCTCCATGCGGTTGTTGGTGGTGTTGGTTTCGCCGCCCCAGAGTTCCTTTTCAACACCCTTGCACACCAGTAATGCGCCCCAGCCGCCAGGGCCAGGGTTGCCTTTACAGGCGCCGTCAGTGAAGAGTTCTACGCTATCGCTCATGCCAATCTATCCAGAAAATGCGGTGGCTCGCCGATCGTTGATCGACAACGCCCGAGACCGGGGGCAACCCCGGCCAGGAAATACAAGGTGAATTACGGTTCGATATGACGACGGTTGACCTTGGCCATAGGCAATGGAATCAACTTGCCCATCGGTTCGCGGCGCTCCTGACGCAAGGGTCGCAGGCCGACCACTATCTTGCGCGCCACCAATAAATAGAAGCCACCGCCAGACAACTGCCAGCGACCGGCCATGCGCTCCCAGCCGGCCAGACGGGTCTGCCAGGCGGGTGACGCGAGCGGCGGACGATAGCACCCGAAGCGGCGTTTCTCCAGCGCGAAGCCCAGCAGATTCAGCCAGTCGGCGACCCGCGACGGGGAAATGCAGCGGGCCTTGCGCAACGCATCATGAGCGAACACATGACGCAGGCCCCAACTGCTCCAGGGATTGATCCCGATGATCAACAGGTGCCCGCCAGGCCGCACGCTGCTCGCCGCTTCGCGCAGCAGTCCGTGGGGCGACAGGCAGAAGTCCAGGCCATGCTGCATGACCACCACGTCAGCGGCATGTTCGCTCAACGGCCACGCTTGCTCTTCGCAGACAATCTCAACCCCTGGCAACGGCGCGCCCAGACGGACATTGCGCTGCACCTGCGGTGCCGACGGTGGTGTCTGGGCGGATGGGCCGTAATGCACCAGATAACCGCCGAAAAAGCGACCCAGCTCTTCTTCGAGCATGCGCCGTTCTTCATCCAGCAAAAACTGCCCGATGGGGCCGGACAGCCAGTCACGGGCCGCGCTGATCAATGCCAGCCAGTCAGGATCAGCCTGAGCGAACGCTTTATCCGTCATTGCATTCTCCAACGCGCCAGGAAGCTCTAAGATGCGCCATTGCTTTCCAATTGGCGAATCCGACGATGATACAGATCACTGCCCTGCCCGCCTTTACCGACAACTACATCTGGTTGTTACAAGATCCCGACACCCGGCGCTGCGCGGTGGTCGACCCCGGCGATGCCGCCCCCGTGCAGGCCTGGCTTGCAGCCAATCCGCACTGGGTGTTGAGCGATATTCTGATCACTCATCACCATCATGACCATGTCGGCGGCGTTGAACAGCTGAAAAAAGCGACGGATGCCACCGTCTACGGCCCGGCCAGTGAAAACATTCCGGCGCGGGACATGGCCCTCAAGGACAACGACCGCATCAATGTACTGGGCCATGACTTCGACGTCATCGCCGTGCCCGGCCATACCCTGGGCCACATTGCCTATTATCATCGCGGCCTGCTGTTTTGCGGAGATACCCTGTTTGCGGCCGGTTGCGGACGCCTGTTCGAGGGGACGCCCCTGCAAATGTACACCTCGCTGTCGCGCCTCGCGGCCCTTCCCGAAAACACGCTGGTGTACTGCACTCACGAATATACGCTGAGCAACCTGCGTTTCGCCGCGGCGGTCGAGCCCGGCAATCCCGATACGCTGGAACGCCTCGCCACCGTTACCCGCCAACGGGAAGCGGGCGTCATCACACTGCCTTCCACGGTGGCCCTGGAAAAACGTACAAACCCGTTTTTGCGTACCGCCGTAACATCCGTTAAAGAAAAAGTGGACGAACGGACCGGCACCGATAACTCTGCGCCCGATATGGTTTTTGCTGCGCTAAGAAGTTGGAAAGACACGTTCTGAGCCACCTGTACGATGGTGCAAAAACCATGAGTGGTTGACCGTTGGAGGTGCGCTTTCTAGAATCCCCCGACATTTTTGCCCGGAACTTACTTCCAGCCAATGTCGTCATCTATTCGCAAAGCCATCAATTCGGACGCATTGACCCGCCTGGCTCAAGCCATCGCGGTGGCTGTGTCAGCGACCTTGGCCGGCTGTTCCAGCCATGTGCCGCAAACCGATGCGGCACACACTCCGAATATTGCCGCGCGCGCCAAGCAGAAGCCCGTCTGGCTCAGCGAAAAGCCGAGCCCGCAGATTCCGCAGGACGTCTGGGAACGCATGCGCCAGGGCTTCCAGTTGCAGGATGGCCTGGGCGTCAACCCGCGCATCGAGCAGCAACGCCTGTGGTTTGCCAGCAACCCGTCTTTTCTCGAAAATGCCGGCGAACGCGGCAGCCTCTACATTCACTACATCATCGAACGTCTTGAAGAGCGCAACATGCCGCTGGAGCTGGCGCTGTTGCCGGTGATCGAAAGCGCCTACAACCCGATGGCCTACTCCCGGTCCGACGCGGTGGGCCTTTGGCAATTCATCCCGTCCACCGGGCGTTACTACAACCTGCGTCAAACCCGCTTTTATGATGGCCGTCGCGACATCACCGCCTCGACCACCGCCGCGATGGATTACCTGACTCGCCTGCACGACATGTTCAACGGGGACTGGCTGCTGGCCCTTGCCGCGTATAACGCAGGCGAAGGCACGGTCAGCCGGGCCATCGAGCGCAATGAAAGACTCGGCCTGCCTACCGACTACTGGAACCTGCCGCTGCCTGCCGAGACCCAGGCGTATGTGCCGAAACTGCTGGCCCTCTCGCAAGTGGTGCTGGCGCCAGAGGCCTACGGCGTGAACCTAAACCCGATCGCCAACGAACCCTATTTCAAAGTCGTCGAAATCAACCAGCGCATGGACCTGTCCAAGGTCGCCGAAGTCGCCAACATCGACGAAGACGAACTGTTCCAGCTCAATCCGGCGTTCAAGCAGCGCACCACCCTCGACGGCCCCCAGCATCTGTTGGTGCCGACCTCCAAGGCGCAGCTGCTGACCACCAGCCTGCAGACCATGCGTCCTGAAGAGTTGATCAGCAAGAAATCGCGCAAACCGGTTTTCGAGGGCGCTGATGACATCCAGGTGGCGAGTGCCAAACGCAACTACCGGGTCAAGCGTGGCGACAACCTGGGCTCCATCGCCAAGGCCAACAACGTCGACACCAAGGACCTGCAGCGCTGGAACAAGCTGAGTGGCAAGAACCTCAAACCGGGCCAGACCCTGGTTCTTCAGGACACCAGTAAACGCGGTTCCGGACGCATCAACACCGTGGTCGCGGCCAATGCCAAGACCAAGGGCGAAACCAGGAAGCCACAATCCCAATACAAGGTTCAGCAAGGCGACTCGCTGTACATCGTGGCCAAGCGCTTCAATGTTGAAATGCAGCACCTCAAGCGCTGGAACCCGCGCGTCGGCCAGGCGTTGAAACCGGGTCAGATGCTGACCGTTGCCAATCCGCATTAAAAACGAGCCCCTGAATTCAGGGGCTTTTTTTGCCCGCGATTTTTTCACCCCGCAGGAGCGAGCCTGCTCGCGAAAAACCAGAGAGCGCCGCCGCGCTTCCCGTTTTACGCGTAATCTCCCCAACCATCGCCAGCAAGCCCGGCCCCTGCAACGGATCAGATCTGCTTTAAACCCCTGTCTTTTTCCTGTTCATACAAGCTGTTACTGTACGGTCCACAAAGCCCAAGCCGCCCGGATCGGATTCCCTATTTGAAGCATCCCCTCCTCTCGCTCCTGATCTGCCTGGCCTTGAGCTCCACCGCAAGCGCGACGATCAGCGAAAGCCATGGTTATGCGCAGTTCGGCACGCTCAAGTACCCGGCCAGATTTACCCACTTCGACTGGGTCAACCCGCAAGCGCCCAAGGGCGGTACGTTGCGGGTGATGGCGTTTGGCACCTTCGATACGCTCAACCCTTACACCTTCAAGGGCACCAGCCCGGTGACCACGCCGAATTTCCTGCAATACGGCATCAACGAACTCAATGAGCCGCTGATGGTCGGCACAGGTCAGTACGCACCGTCCGGCGACGAACCTGCCTCCAGTTATGGCCTGATTGCCCAGTCGGTGGAGTACAACGAGGACCGCAGCTGGGTGGTGTTTAACCTGCGCCCCGAGGCGCGTTTCCACGATGGCACCCCCATCACCGCCCATGACGTCGCGTTTTCCTACCGCTTGCTGCTCAAGGAAGGCCATCCGCTGTACCGCACCAGCCTCCAGGAAGTGTTGAGGGTCGACATTCTCAATCCACGGCGCATACGGTTCGTCTTCAAACGCGCCGGCAATCCGCTGCTGATCCTGCGCCTGGGCGAGTTGCCGGTACTGCCGCAACACTACTGGAAGGGTCGGGACTTCAAGGCCACCACCTTCGAACCACCACTGGGCAGCGGACCGTACCGCATCACCTCGGTGACGCCGGGACGACAGATTGTTTTCGAGCGGGTCAAGGACTACTGGGGCAAGGATCTGGCAGTCAATCGCGGCAAATACAATTTCGACCGCATGGAGGTCGAGTTCTACCGGGACAGCGATGTCGCGTTCGAAGCGTTCAAGGCCGGCGAGTTCGACATTTACATCGAGCACCAGGCGAAGAACTGGGACACCGGCTACAACTTCCCGGCGATACGCCGCGGTGACGTGATCAAGGCGCAGATCCCGCACCAGATCCCGACCCAGAGCCAGGGTCTGTTCATGAACAGCCGCCGGCCGACGTTCTCCGACGTGAAGGTCCGTGAAGCGCTGGGGCTGATGTTCGACTTCGAGTGGACCAACCGCACGCTGTTCAGCGGTGCCTACAGGCGCGCCATGAGTTACTACCCCAACAGCGAGTTCTCCGCCACCGGCCTGCCGGTCGGACATGAATGGCTGATGCTCAAACCCTGGCGCGAACAGTTGCCCGCGAAGCTCTTCACCGAGCCCTTCAGCCTGCCGCAGACCCAAGGCGCCGGCATCCCCCGGGAAACCCTGCGCAAAGCCCTGGGGCTGCTCGCCGAAGCCGGCTGGAAGCTCAACGGCCAGCGCCTGCAAAACGCCGCCGGACAACCCTTGCGCCTGGAGATCCTGCTGGTCAATCCGAACCTGGAGCGCATCCTCCAGCCTTACGTCGAGAACCTCGCCAGCATCGGCGTCGACGCCCGGCTGCGCACGGTCGATCGTGCGCAGTACAAACAGCGCCTCGACCAGTTCGATTTCGACATGATCCTGATGACGCTCAACCAGACCCTAAGCCCGGGCCTGGAGCAATGGCAGTACTTTCATTCCAGCCAGGTCGGGGTCAAGGGCAGCAAGAATTACGCCGGCATCGCCAACCCGGTGGTCGACCACCTGCTCGAACAACTGCTCGCAGCAAAGAGTCGCGATGAACAAGTGGCCGCCGGCAGGGCCCTGGATCGGGTACTGCTCTGGCAGCACTACAGCATTCCCAACTGGTACCTCAATTATCACCGTCTGGCCTACCGCAACCGGTTGGCTTTCGTCACCACGCCGCCCTACACCCTGGGCCTGAGCGCGTGGTGGCTGAAATCTTCGGAGAAAGATCAATGAAACCTGTAAGCGCCCTGCTCCTGCAGGCCAGCGCCCTGTTGTTCGCCGGGCTGGCCTGTGCCGCCCCGCAGCATGCCCTGACCCTGTACAACGAGCCGCCGAAATACCCGGCCGATTTCAAACACTTCGATTACGTCAACCCGGATGCCCCCAAGGGCGGAAAATTCCGCCAGGCCGGGTTTGGCGGCTTCGACAGCCTCAACCCGTTCATCAGCAAAGGGGTGGCCGCCGAAGACATCACGCTGATCTACGACACGCTGGCCAAACAGGGCCTGGATGAACCGTTCACCGAATACGGCCTGGTCGCCGGCAAAATCGAAAAAGCCCCGGACAACACCTGGGTGCGTTTCTACCTGCGCCCGCAAGCGCGATTCCACGATGGTCATCCGATACGCGCCGAAGATGTGGTGTTCAGCTTCCAGACCCTGATCAAGGATGGCGCCCCGATGTACCGTGGCTATTACAGCGACGTTGACGAAGTGGTCGCCGAGGACCCGCTCACGGTGCTGTTCAAGTTCAAGCACGGCAACAACCGAGAACTGCCGCTGATCCTCGGCCAGTTGCCGGTACTGCCCAAGCATTGGTGGGCGACCCGCGACTTCAACAAGGGCAACCTGGAAATTCCCCTGGGCAGCGGCCCCTATCGGGTCAGCGAAGTGAAGGCCGGGCGTTCGGTGCGCTATGAGCGGGTCAAGGACTACTGGGGCAAGGACCTTCCGGCCAACCGTGGTTTCTACAATTTCGACGTGATGACCACCGATTACTATCGCGACAACACCGTCGCGCTGGAGGCGCTCAAGGCCGGGCAGTTCGATTACTGGCTGGAGATGACCGCCAAGAACTGGGCCAACGCCTACAACATCCCGGCGGTCACCGAGGGCCGATTGATCAAGGAGCAAATCCCCAACGGCAACCCCACCGGCATGCAAGGCTTCGTGTTCAACTTGCGTCGCCCGATGTTCCAGGATGTGCGCGTGCGTCAGGCCCTGACACTGTTGCTGGATTTCGAATGGACCAACAAGCAATTGTTCAACGGCGCCTACGCGCGAACCCGCAGTTACTTCGAAAACTCGGAAATGGCCGCCACCGGCCTGCCGGACGCCGATCAACTGGCAATCCTCGAACCGTTCCGCGGCAAGATTCCCGAACAGGTGTTCAGCGAAGCCTTCCAGAACCCGGTCACCGATGGCAGCGGCATGATCCGTGCCCAGCAGCGCAAGGCCTATCAACTGCTGCAAGAGGCCGGCTGGCGCATCGTCGACGACAAAATGGTCGACGCCACCGGTAAACCGGTGACGATCGAGTTCCTGTTGGCCCAGACCGAATTCGAGCGGGTGCTGCTGCCGTTCAAGCGCAACCTGAGCGACCTGGGCATCGACCTGGTGATCCGCCGGGTCGACGTCTCGCAGTACGTCAACCGCGTGCGCTCGCGGGACTTCGACATGATCGTCGGCAGCTTCCCGCAGTCCAACTCGCCGGGCAACGAACAGCGCGAGTTCTGGATGAGCGCTGCCGCCGACAAACCGGGCAGCCGCAACTCCATGGGCCTCAAGGACCCGGTGGTGGACCAACTGGTGGAACAATTGATCAACGCCGATTCGCGCAAAAACCTGGTGGCCCATGCCCGCGCACTGGACCGGGTGCTGCAATGGGGCTATTACGTGGTTCCCAACTGGCACATCAAAACCTGGCGCGTGGCCTACTGGAACCACATCGGCCATCCCAAGATCTCGCCCAAATATGACATCGGCACCGCCACTTGGTGGGTCAAGCCCGATGCCAAACCGGCCATAGAGATCGAAACCAAATTGCAAGCCGACCCTGCGGGCACGGAGTAATCAGATGCTGGCGTATATTTTTCGGCGACTGCTGCTGATCATTCCGACCTTGTTCGGCATTTTGCTGATCAACTTCGTGATCATCCAGGCCGCCCCCGGCGGGCCGGTGGAACAGATGATTGCCAAACTCGAAGGTTTCGAAGGCGCCACCAGCCGCATCGCCGGTGGCGGTGCCGAAGTCTCGGTAGCCGGCTCGGCCTATCGCGGCGCCCAAGGCCTGGACCCGGCGTTGGTCAAGGAAATCGAGCACATGTACGGCTTCGACAAGTCGGCGCCTGAACGCTTGTGGATCATGGTCAAGAACTATGCATCCCTGGATTTCGGTGACAGTTTCTTCCGCGACGCCAAGGTCATCGACCTGATCAAGGAAAAGATGCCCGTGTCGATTTCACTCGGGCTGTGGAGCACGCTGATCATGTACCTGGTGTCGATCCCGCTGGGGATCGCCAAGGCCACGCGGCACGGCAGTCACTTCGATGTCTGGACCAGTTCGGCGATCATCGTCGGCTACGCCATCCCGGCGTTCCTGTTCGCCATCCTGCTGATCGTGGTGTTTGCCGGTGGCAGTTATCTGGACTGGTTCCCGTTACGCGGGCTGACGTCGAACAACTTCGATGAACTGAGCATGGGCGGCAAGGTGCTCGATTACTTCTGGCACCTGGCGCTGCCAGTGACCGCGCTGGTGATCGGCAACTTCGCGACCATGACCCTGCTGACCAAAAACAGTTTCCTCGACGAAATCAACAAGCAATACGTGGTCACCGCCAAGGCCAAGGGCCTGACCAACCATCGCGTGCTCTACGGCCATGTGTTCCGCAACGCCATGCTGCTGGTGATCGCCGGGTTCCCGTCGGCGTTCATCGGTATCTTCTTCACCGGTTCGCTGCTGGTCGAAGTGATCTTCTCCCTCGACGGCCTCGGCCTGATGAGTTTCGAAGCGGCAATCAACCGCGATTACCCGGTGGTTTTCGGCACCCTGTTCATCTTCACCCTGCTGGGGCTGGTGGTGAAACTGATCGGCGACCTCACCTACACCTTTGTCGATCCGCGCATCGACTTCGAAAGCCGGGAGCATTGAGATGAACCTGTCCCCTCTCAATCGCCGTCGCTTCGAACTGTTCAAGGCCAACAAGCGTGGCTGGTGGTCGCTGTGGCTGTTTCTGATCCTGTTCGGCGCCAGCCTCGGCGCCGAGCTGATTGCCAACGACAAACCCCTGGTGGTGCATTACGACAACAACTGGTACTTCCCGGCACTCAAGCGCTACCCGGAAACCACCTTCGGCGGCGAATTCCCGCTGGAAGCCAACTACAAGAGCCCGTACATCCGCGAACTGCTCAAGGCCAAGGACGCCTGGGTGCTGTGGGCGCCGATTCCCTACAGCTACCAGAGCATCAACTACGACCTGAAAGTCCCGGCACCGGCGCCGCCCTCGAGCGATAACCTCCTCGGCACCGATGACCAGGGCCGTGACGTATTGGCCCGGGTGATCTACGGCTTCCGCATTTCGGTGTTGTTCGCCCTGACACTGACCCTGTTCAGCTCGATCATTGGCGTCATCGCCGGTGCCCTGCAGGGTTTCTACGGTGGCTGGATCGATCTGGCCGGGCAGCGATTCCTCGAAATCTGGTCCGGGTTGCCGGTGCTCTATCTGCTGATCATCCTGGCCAGTTTCGTCCAGCCCAATTTCTGGTGGCTGCTGGGCATCATGCTGTTGTTTTCCTGGATGAGCCTGGTCGACGTGGTGCGCGCCGAGTTCCTGCGGGGGCGCAACCTGGAATACGTACGCGCGGCCCGGGCGCTGGGCATGCAGAATGGGGCGATCATGTTCCGCCACATCCTGCCCAACGCCATGGTCTCGACCATGACCTTCATGCCGTTCATCCTGACCGGTGCCATCGGCACCCTCACCGCCCTGGATTTCCTCGGCTTCGGCCTGCCGGCGGGCAGTCCTTCCCTGGGTGAACTGGTGGCCCAGGGCAAATCCAACCTGCAAGCACCGTGGCTCGGCATGAGCGCGTTTGCGGTGTTGGCGTTGATGTTGAGTTTGCTGGTGTTTATCGGCGAGTCCGCTCGCGACGCCTTCGACCCGAGGAAGTGAAATGAATCAGGACAATCTGATCGAAGTGCGCGACCTCGCCGTCGAGTTTGTCGTCGGCGACCACTGCCAGCGTGTGGTCGAAGGGGTCAGTTTCGACATCAAGCGCGGTGAAACCCTGGCCCTGGTGGGCGAAAGCGGCTCCGGCAAATCGGTGACCGCCCACTCGATCCTGCGCCTTCTGCCCTACCCGCTCGCCCGGCATCCGTCGGGCACCATTGCCTATTCCGGGCAAGATCTGCTGAGCCTGAAAGAGAAAACCATCCGCCACATCCGCGGCAACCGGATCGCGATGATCTTTCAGGAGCCGATGACCTCGCTCAACCCGCTGCACTCGATCGAGAAGCAGATCAACGAGGTATTGGGCATCCACAAGGGGCTGGTGGGAAAAGTCGCGACCAGGCGCACCCTGGAGTTGCTGGAAATGGTCGGCATCCCCGAGCCGCACAAGCGCCTCAAGGCCCTGCCCCATGAGTTGTCCGGCGGTCAGCGCCAGCGAGTGATGATCGCCATGGCCCTGGCCAACGAGCCGGAACTGCTGATTGCCGACGAGCCGACCACCGCGCTGGACGTGACCGTTCAGCTGAAAATCCTCGAATTGCTCAAGGAACTACAGACCCGCCTGGGCATGGCATTGCTGCTGATCAGCCACGATTTGAACCTGGTCAAAAGAATTGCGCATCGCGTATGTGTCATGCAGCGCGGTTGCATCGTCGAACAGGCATCGTGCGAAGAATTGTTCCGCGCGCCGCAGCATCCGTACACCCGGATCCTGCTGGCAGCGGAGCCCAGCGGTACGCCGGCGACCAATGTGGTTGGCCCGCCATTGCTGACGGTCAAGGACTTGAAAGTCTGGTTCCCGATCAAGAAAGGTTTGCTGAAAAAGACGGTGGATTACGTCAAGGCAGTGGACGGCATCAATTTCAGCCTGCCTCAGGGTCAGACCCTGGGGATCGTGGGAGAGAGCGGTTCCGGCAAGTCGACGTTGGGTCTGGCGATCCTGCGGTTGATCGGCAGCAAAGGCACCATCCGTTTTGAAGGCAAGCAGCTAGACTGCCTGACGCAACAACAGGTGCGGCCGTTGCGCAGGGAAATGCAGGTGGTGTTCCAGGACCCTTTCGGCAGCCTGAGCCCGCGGATGTGCGTGAGCCAGATCGTCGGCGAAGGCCTGCGCATCCACAAGATGGGCACCGAGGCGGAACAGGAACAAGCGATCATTGCGGCACTCAAGGAGGTAGGACTGGACCCGGAAACCCGGCACCGCTACCCCCACGAATTTTCCGGTGGGCAACGGCAGAGAATCGCCATTGCCCGGGCATTAGTGCTAAAACCGGCGTTGATTCTGCTGGACGAGCCGACTTCGGCCCTCGACCGCACCGTGCAACGCCAAGTGGTGGAGCTTTTGCGTTCACTGCAAAGCAAGTACAACCTGACGTATCTGTTTATCAGCCATGACCTGGCTGTCGTCAAAGCGCTGAGCCACCAGCTGATGGTGGTCAAGCATGGCCAAGTGGTCGAACAGGGAGACGCGCAAAGCATTTTTGCCGCCCCCCAACATCCGTATACACAGCAGTTGCTCGAAGCCGCTTTCCTGGCTCCAGCCACTGCGCAATAACCTGAAAGAGAGGAGCAACACATGGGTTTTCTCGCCGGTAAGCGCGTACTGATCGTCGGTGTCGCCAGCAAGCTGTCCATCGCATCCGGCATCGCTGCCGCCATGCATCGCGAGGGCGCTGAGCTTGCCTTCACTTATCAGAACGACAAACTGAAAGGTCGTGTCGAAGAGTTCGCACAAGGCTGGGGTTCGAGCCCTGAGCTGTGCTTCCCGTGCGACGTGGCCAGCGATGCGGAAATCGCCAAGGTCTTCGAAGAACTGAGCAAGAAGTGGGACGGCCTGGACTGCATCGTGCACTCCGTCGGCTTCGCCCCGGGCGACCAACTGGACGGCGACTTCACCGAAGCCACCACCCGTGAAGGTTTCCGCATCGCTCACGACATCAGCGCCTACAGCTTCGTGGCCCTGGCCAAGGCTGGTCGTGAAATGATGAAAGGCCGCAACGGCAGCCTGCTGACCCTGTCATACCTGGGCGCCGAGCGCACCATGCCTAACTACAACGTCATGGGCATGGCCAAGGCTTCCCTGGAAGCCGGCGTACGTTACCTGGCCGGTTCCCTGGGCCCGGACGGCACCCGCGTCAACTGCGTATCGGCTGGCCCGATCCGTACCCTCGCCGCTTCCGGCATCAAGAACTTCCGCAAGATGCTGGCCGCCAACGAAGCGCAAACCCCGCTGCGTCGCAACGTCACCATCGAAGAAGTCGGCAACGCCGGCGCCTTCCTGTGCTCGGACCTGGCGTCCGGCATCAGCGGTGAAATCATGTACGTGGACGGTGGCTTCAACACCACCGCCATGGGCAACCTCGAAGAGTGATCTTCGGTTAGCCGATAAAAAACCCGCCGCTTCAGGCGGGTTTTTTTTACCTGCGATGTCGGGACGGCACGCCCTTTGTAGGAGCGAGCCTGCTCGCGATGGTCGTTAACGATGATGCCTTTTGTCAGGATGAAACGGGGTGGTCTGAAGTCCATCGCGAGCAGGCTCGCTCCTACAGGGGTTGTGCATGAGGCAGTCTGCAAACAACCGCTGAATTGGCTGGGTCCGCTGGCTATAGCGCTGCAACAGCACAATCTCCCGAGAAAACGTCAACTCGCCCAGACGAATCACCCTGACCTTCGCCCCATGCTCAAGCCACAAACCGGCTTCGGGCAGCAACGAAACCCCCAACCCGCATTCGACCATCTTGACGATGGCTTCCAGTTCATCCAGCTCCAGCGCCACTTGCACATCAATTTGCTGTTCACGCAGAAACCGGGTCACCAGGCGCCCACCAAACGAGTTGCGGTCGTAACGTACATGGGGATGATCGGCGAGCAGTTGCAGTGGCTCGTCGCCTTCGAGCTCCGCCGGGACGATCAATACAAACGGCTCGCGGCGAATCACTTGCGCCGACAGTTCCTTGGGCAGGTCGAACGGTGGCTTGATCAGGATCGCCAGATCGACTTCGCCGGTGTCCACCTGGCTCAACAGATTGAGCGATACCCCCGGCACCAGTTTTGGCTCCAGCAATGGCGCCTGCTGACGCAAACGCAGCAAGGCCTGGGGCAGCAATCCGGTCTGGGCCGTGGCCACCGCACCGATTTTCAGCTCGCCACGGTATTCGCTGACATCGTCGCTGACTGCCATGCGGCTGAAGGTGTCCAGGATCTCGCGGGCCATGGGCAACGCACGCTGCCCCGCCGCATTGAGCAATGCCTGACGTCCAGTGCGATCGAACAAGCGAATCCCGAGGGCCTGTTCCAGGTTGCGCATCTGCGCACTGACGGCCGACTGCGTCAGGCCAATGTGCATGCCCGCCGCCGCAAACGTGCCGTAACGCGTCACCGCGATAAAGGTTTTCAGTTCCCGCAGCATAGGGCCCCCGATTGATCGAAATAATTTGAGCTCGGCGCAAAAACTATCGTCTTTTAATCGAAAAGCACAGGACTACACTCAGCCTGAATTCAGAAGATTGAGGCCCACCCCGATGCAGCTCTCCCCTTTTCACCTCGCCATTCCCGTCTATGACCTGCCGGCCGCGCGACACTTCTATGGCAGCGTGTTCGGTCTGGAAGAAGGTCGGTCCAGCGAGCATTGGGTCGATTTCAACTTTTTCGGTCACCAACTGGTGATTCACCTGGCACCGAAAAACGCGACCCAGGAAGCCGCCCACACCAACGCCGTGGACGGCCATGACGTGCCGGTGCCGCATTTTGGCGTGGTCCTGGGAATGACGGAGTGGGAGGCGCTGGCCGAACGGCTGAAGACGCTGGAGACGCGCTTCGTGATCGAACCGGGGATTCGTTTCCAGGGGCTGGTGGGTGAGCAGGCGACGATGTTTCTGTTTGATCCCTGCGGCAATGCGCTGGAATTCAAGGCATTCAAGGATATCGGGCAGTTGTTTGCCAAATAAGCGGTGACAGCGAGGACGCCTTCGCGGGCAAGCCCGCTCCCACAGTGATTTCTGTCGTTCACACGAACGGTGTACACCAACACCCTGTGGGAGCGGGCTTGCCCGCGAAGGGGCCAGTCCAGCCAATGCACTTTTAGCGGCCCAACACCGCTTCCACCTCAACCAAAAGCTCTTCAATCGAGCCATGCAGCACCGTGTCGTACTCGATCTGCCCAATGCTGAAGCGAATGTCATAACCGCGATGCACCGTGGCATTGCGCTCATCGAGCATTTCTTCGAGTCGCGCCGTGATCGCCTTGATGTCCACCGCGCTGGACCCCGTCAGCAAAGCAACGAAGGTGGCACCGTCCAGTCGACCGATCACGTCGCTTTCCCTGAAGCCTATGCGCAGCACATCGGCAAAGGTTTTCAGGGCATCGTCGCCCTCGGCGCGACCGAACAGGTAGTTGATGCGCTTGAAGTCGTCGAGGTTAAAAAACAGCAGGGTCGCCGGCCGGCCCAATTGCTGGCAAACGTTCAGCCCCAGTTGGGCCAATGCGATGAACCCGTGCCGATTGGACAGCAGCGTCAACTCATCCATGCTCGCCATTTGCACGCCGATCAGTTCCTGCTCGGCCTGGCGCGCCAGGTCGCGAAGCAGTTCGCGCTCCTGCAGTGGCGTGCGCAAAGGGTCTGCGCAGACGCTCGTTTGATGAGACTTGCCTGGGATCAGCATAAGTTGCTCCAGTGGCGACGATACACTTTAGAGTCGCCCAGAACCGGTTTGACTCCCGGTTGACGCACCGTTGGTCAGCTCCCCAGCGGACAGGGCCCTCCCGCGTCCGCCCAAATCTTGAATTGATCGACGAAAATAGCGTGGGGAACCGGCACCGGCTCGCGATTGCCTCCGGGATTCCAGCCCCACAGCACCAGTTTGTCCTCGCTGATATGCTTGATCAGCGCCGCGAAATCACGATCGCCGTTGCTGGAACGGTCCTTGATCATGGCGCACAACTTGTCGGGCGGCAGGCCAATCCAGGCCATTTTGTGCGCGGCCGGTGGCAGGCTCCAATGGGGCGCCCCCGGCGGTGCCTTGGGGTCGTAACCGGGCGGTGGATTGGCCTCGGCGTGGCAGGTCGCGCAGGGCAGTCCCGCGGCACCCTTGCCATCCAGGCCACGCACCACATTCATTCCATGGGGCTTTCCCGACTCGAACTGCAACGGTGAATCGCCGGGAATGTGGCAGTTCTGGCAACGCGGGCTCTGGAAAACCTTCTGCACGGTTTCGAAGGCCTTCAAGGCTTCACGGTCATCGGCGAACAGCTCGGTGGCATAGATAAAAAGGCAAATCAGCAATAACGAGCCCAGCAACCAGTGATGGCGTTTCATCTCACACCCCCGACAACTGCAGCGGCAATTCGCGCAGGCGCTGGCCAGTCAAGGCAAACACCGCGTTGGCCACGGCCGGTGCCGTGGGCGGCACCCCCGCCTCGCCGATACCACCGGGCTTATCGCTGCTGGGCACGATATGCACCTCCACCACCGGCATCTCGTTGAGCCGCAGCACCTGATAGTCGTGGTAATTGGACTGCACCACTTGCCCGTCCTTGAAGGTCAGTTTGCTGTGCAAGGTAAAGCCGAGACCGAAGGTGATGCACGACTCCATCTGCGCCGCAATGCTCTGCGGGTTGACCGCAATCCCGCAGTCCACCGCGCACACCACCCGATGCACGCGGATCGCCAGGTTGTCCTGGGACACTTCGGCAACCTGCGCCACGTAACTGCCAAACGACTCGTGCACCGCCACGCCCAGGGCATGGCCCTGGGGCAACGGCGCCTTCCAGTTGGCTTTCTCCACCGCCAGGTTCAACACACCGAGGTGTCGCGGATGATCCTTGAGCAAGGTTCGGCGGTACTCCACCGGGTCCTTGCCCGCCGCCGTCGCCAGCTCGTCGATCAACGATTCCATGACAAACGCCGTGTGACTGTGCCCCACCGAACGCAACCACAGCACCTTGATGCCGGTTTGCGGTGAATGCAGCTCAACTTGATGGTTGGCCAGCCCTTCGAGGTAGGGACTGTCCACCACGCCTTCGACCGAGGTCTTGTCGATGCCGTTCTTGACCATCGCCGCTTCGAGGGAGGTGCCGGCCATGATCGACTGCCCGACCATCACATGCTTCCACGCCAGCGGCAGCCCGTCGGCACCCAGGCCAATCCGCGCCTGATGCAGGAACGCCGAGCGGTAATAGCCGCCACGAATGTCATCTTCCCGTGCCCACACAGTTTTCACTGGCGCGCCCGCTGCCTTGGCCACCTGCACCGCTTCAGCGACGAAGTCCGAGGTCGGGTTGGCGCGCCGACCAAAACCGCCGCCCAGGAATTCGGTATGGATTTCCACTTGCTCTGGTTTGAGCCCGGTGATTTTCCCGGCGATCATCTGATCGAGGGTCTGGAACTGGGTGCCGGTCCAGATCTCGCACTTGTCCTGGGTGATCTTCACCGTGCAGTTCAGTGGTTCCATGGGCGCATGGGCCAGGTACGGCACGCTGTACTCGACATCAAGGGTCTTGCTCGCCTTGGCCAGCGCCGCCTGAGTGTCGCCCGCCTGACTGGCCGGTATGCCGGGCGTGGCGGCGAGTTTGCGGAAGCTCTCCAACAGTTTTTGACTGTCGAGGCCTGTATTCGGCCCCAAGTCCCACTCCACCGTCAGCGCGTCACGCCCCAACTTGGCCGCCCAATAATGCTCGGCAATCACCGCCACACCGGTCGGCACCTGCAGCACTTTGTGCACCCCCGGAATCGCCAACGCGCCGGCACCTTCGAAGGATTTGACGCTGCCGCCAAACACCGGCGACCGGGCGACCATCGCGGTCATCAAGCCGTCGAATTGCACGTCGATGCCGAACTTCGCGCGCCCGGTGATTTTTTCCGGGGTGTCCAGGCGTTTGGTGGGCTTGCCGATGAATGTCCAGTCCTTGGCGTCCTTGAGCTTGATCGACGCCGGTTCCGGCACCGGCAGCTTGCCCGCATCGTCGGCCAGTTCGCCGTAGCTGGCGCGCTGGTCACCGGCAATGACCACCCCCGATTCCGTACGGATCTGCGACGGCGCCACGTTGAAACGCTTGGCCGCGGCCTCGATCAACATCAAGCGTGCCGCCGCACCGGCCTGGCGGTAGCGGTCGAACTCCATCCAGGTCGAAGTCGAGCCGCCGGTGATCTGCATGCCACCAAACCCGGCCAGCCCATAATCCTTGGCCGAGGCCGGGGAATGTTCGACGCGGATTTTCGACCAGTCGGCATCCAGCTCTTCGGCGATCAGCATGGTCAGGCCGGTCCAGATGCCCTGGCCCATTTCCGAATGGCCAAGCAACACGGTGACGCTGTTGTCATTGCCAATGCGCAGGAACGCATTCGGCGCGAACACCTTGCCCTGGTTGTCCGCGCCTTGGGCAAACCGATGGGCGCCAGGGATGACAAACGCCACCACCAGTCCACCACCTACCGCTGCGGCCCCCTTGAGAAAACCACGACGCGATAACGCAATCAGGCTGTCCATGGCCACCTCAACCCAGCTCGGCGGCGCGTTTCACCGCAGCGCGAATGCGTGGATAGGTGCCGCAGCGACAGATGTTGCCGGACAGCGCCTGATCGATGTCGCTGTCAGTCGGCTTGGGGATCTTCGCCAGCAGCGCCGCCGCCGACATGATCTGCCCGGACTGACAGTAACCGCACTGCACCACATCGAGTTCGGCCCAGGCTTGTTGCACCGGGTGCGAACCGTCGGTGGACAGGCCTTCGATGGTGAGAATTTTCTGCCCATTGGCCACGGCCGTGGCGGGCGTGATGCACGAGCGCAGCGGCGCGCCGTCGATGTGCACCGTGCAGGCGCCGCACTGGGCCATGCCACAACCGAATTTGGTCCCGGTCAGGTGCGCAACGTCGCGCAGGACCCAGAGCAGCGGCATGTCCGCGGGGACATCCAGTTCCTGGTCCTTGCCATTGATGTTCAGGGTCAGCATTGCGAAGGTCCTCAGACTCAAAGTGTTCTGAAGAGCGCGCGTCTTGGGAAAGGTGATGGGTTGCAGGAGTAAAGCGAATTTTCGCGCGCCTTGGGTTATCCCTTACAGCTAAGCGCAATTTGGCCCGCAGGCCGAACCCTATCGACAGTCGGTCAATTAAACCGTCTCAATCGACTGATCCCAGTGAGTTCAAGGACTGTTGCGGGAGCGAGCCGGCTCGCCCCCACAGTTTTAGCGACATCGGCGCTAGACCCGAGGCTTGAGCAACACCCCGGTATAACGCAGCAGGAACAATCCGAATGCCGAACACCACAGCAACGCCGCCAGTCCCAGTCCCAACCCGGAAAACGGCACCAGCAGCACCCGCGACAAACCGGCCAGCAGCATCAGGAAAAAACCCGCCACTATCGCGTTGGAAGGCAACAACGGCCGCCCGGTATGGCCGAGGCCGACCCGGGCAATCATCGCCAGAATCAGCCCGCCGATGGCGCCAACCGCCAGCGCATGGGTGGCCAGGCTCTGTTGCGGCATCAAGCCGGCGTGCCACAACGCCATCGCCACGACCGCCACAAGCAGCCACCCATAGGACAGGTACAGCGACCACAGCAGAGGCACCCGCCACATTCCACGGTCATGCCAGCGCCACAGCCGCAGCAGATGCAACGCCCCGATCAGCACAAACAACAACGACAACCAGGGCCTTGGCGCGTCGTTCAAGCCGAAGGCAAAGCTCACGGCGACCAGCATCCCACTGACCAGCAGCACCCTGGTCGGCAACGGACTGGCCGCAGGCGCTGGCGGACGACTCAATCCGCGCTGAATGAAAAACGGGATCACTCTCCCACCGATCACACTCATCAAGGCCGCCACCAGCCAAAGGGCCGCCAACACACCGCGCCGTTGCAGGCCATCGTCATGGGTCGCGAGCCCCCACAGCGTCATCACCTGGCACCCGGCCAACAAGGTGATCATCAGCAAAATCGGGTAATTGTCGCGTTTGCCTGCCGCCAGCAGATCCCGCCCCAGCACCCACGCCAGCAGCGGCAGAAAAGGCAGTTGAAGCACCAGCAACAACGCAGGAGGAATCGGCATCAGCCACGCCAGCCGGGCCAGCAGCCAGACCAGCACCAGCCCGATCAGCGGCCAGCCATTGAGTCCCCGCCGACCTGTCCAGTTCGGCACCGCTGTCAGCAAAAAGCCGGCAATGATCGCCACGGCAAACCCGAACGGCATCTCGTGTCGATGCCAGGCAAGCATGCCGCCCACCGGTTCAACGCCGGGCCATCGGCCGTAAAGCCACAGCGCCCAGATGGCCACCGCCAGCGCGGCAAATGCAGCGCCGGCGAGAAAGAACGGGCGAAAACCGAGACTGAAGACGGGTGCAGCGCCGAAGGTGCGCATCAGGCCAGCACCCCGGCCATGGGTATGCTCAACTGATGCTGAGCCAGCAAGCGCATGACGTAGCCGACTTTCAACAGGGTGGGTCCGACGATGGTCATGGCATGCATCGCTACCAGCGCGACGATCGGCAAATGACCGGCATAGAGATAAGCGCCATAGATCCCGGCAAGCAGCAGGGCCAGGCCGGTGCCGAGCACGCGGCTGGAAAGATGCAGAACATTCTGAGGATGGCTGAAGAAGTCGAACATTTCCGTACTCCTGAAGGCGTTCAGTGGTACGTGTGTCGTATCAAGTCCCGTGCCAGATATTTAACCCCTATAAATCAGCCACCTGCGATGCCTTGAGTCTTTTCGACTACCACAAGGAATAGTCCGTATGACTCGATCAGGAGTCAAACAGACTACACCCGACAAAACAGCAGCAAGCACTTGTCGATCTACGGCACGCCCGGCCGACATCAGGCTGGCTACGCTGATAGTCCAGTCTGCAAAAACCTGCCAGGGAGACCCGCCATGCTACACGTACAAAAAATCACCCCCTGCCTGTGGTTCGACGGCCGGGCCGAAGAGGCCGCCAGGTTCTACTGTGCGATCTTCGATCACGCAAAAATCACCGCCATCACCCATTACGGCAAGGCCGGCCAGGAATTCCACGGCCGGGAAGTCGGGTCGGTCATGACCGTCAGCTTCGAGCTCGACGGCCAGACGTTTACCGGCCTTAACGGTGGTCCGAACTTCACGTTCAACGAAGCGATCTCGTTTCAGGTCAATTGCCAGACCCAGGAAGAAGTCGACCACTTCTGGGGACGCCTGTCCGCGGGCGGGCCGGTCGAGGCGCAGCAATGCGGCTGGCTCAAGGACAAGTTCGGCGTGTCCTGGCAAATCGTGCCGGTGGCGATGATGGAGATGATCAAAGACCCCGACACGGCCAAATCCCAGCGCGCCATGCAGGCGATGATGCACATGAAAAAACTCGATATTGCCGAGCTGCAACGAGCCTTTGACGGCGAGAGCTAATACACTCCGACGCTGAACTGCCAAGGATTGACCATGAAGCTCTCCACGCCCAAGGCCACCGACAAGGCCCCGCGCTTCTGGCGCGATGACACCCTGCCCTTCATCGAAGCCCGCGCCATCGCCGACGGGCGCGAGGTCTGTTACACCCGGCATGCCCACGAACACTTCTCCATCGGCGCAATCACCGCCGGGCGCAGTACTTACGTCCACGAACAATCGCAGTTCGAGGTCAGCACCGGCACCGTGGTGTTGATGAACCCCGACGATGTCCACGCCTGCAACCCGATCGACGACCAGCCCTGGTCGTACCTGATGCTGTACGTCGATACCGCGTGGCTCACCGACCTGCAGCACCAGCTCGGGTTCAGCGACGACCTGGCGTTCCGCCGGTTTGCAGTCACCCACACGTCCGACGCCAGCCTGTTCGATGGGCTGAAGACCTTGTATGAAGTGTTGGTCGATCCGCAGCAGGACGTGCTGCGCAAGCAGAGCACGGCCGTGGAGTTTTTCAGCGACGTGCAACTGCGCCTCAACCCGACCGATCAACCGCTGCGCGAGCCGAACTTCAAACTCGAACGCGCCGCCGAATTCATCCGCGATCACTGCACGCAGATGCTCAAGCTCGAAGACATCTGCGAAGCGGCACAGCTGTCACCGTCCTACCTGATCCGCGCGTTCAAGCAGCATTACGGCATGACACCCCACGCCTTCCTGGTCAACCGACGCATCCAGTTCGCCCGGGACCAACTGCGCCACGGCAAGCTGATCGCCGACGTCGCACTGGAAGCGGGATTTGCCGACCAGGCGCACTTTCAACGGGCGTTTAAACAGCATCTGGCGGCGACGCCGGGGCAGTATCGGGGGTGAACCCTCGCCACAGATACTCATCAACACAACAGACCTGTCACTCATTCAGCAATCAGATAAACCGCACTCGCCGCCAGCATCAACGCCATCACCCGGTTAAACCAGCGCATGCCCGCCGGGTTGTTGAGGTAGCCGCGCAAGAACGTCCCGGCATAGGCCCAGCAGCCGACGGACAGGTAGCAAATCACCAGGTAAACGGCCGCAAACTGCCAGACCAGCCGCGCCTCGCCATCGGCGACAAACGCGCCCATGCCGGCCACGCAGGCCAGCCAGGCTTTCGGATTGAGCCATTGCATTACGGCGCCGTACAGCATCGATGGCGCACGGGCAGAATCCTTCGCTTCAAGCTGGCCATTGTCGGCCGCGAGTTTGAACGCCATGTACAACAGGAACGCCACGCCCGCCCACTGCACCACCCGGGTCATCGCCGGCCACAGACGCAACACCTCATGCAACCCCAGCCCCATCAACACCAGGAGCAACACGAAGCCCAGGGTCGCCCCGGCCACATGCCGTTGACTGGCACGAAAGCCGAAGCGCGCCCCGGAACTCAACGCCACGATATTCACCGGCCCCGGCGTAATCGAAGCGGCCAACGCAAACGCCGCCATGGACATCATCAAACTCATCGCACACCTGTTCCTGTCAGTTGAACCAGGCCCCAAGGTAAAGAGCCTGCAGGCGTGCGTATTGAAGAAAACTGCCCTAGGCGTAAAAGTCGACCACCCTCTTGACCTTCACCAGCGCCTGACGCAACGAGTCCATGTCCACCGAGCCCAGCGCCAGGCGGATCGCATGGGGCACATGGGTCGAGATCGCAAAGGGGTCGGCGGGCGAGACCGAGACCTGCTCGCGCATCAGCGCCATGGCGATCTGGTCAGCGCGGGCATCGTCGGTCAGTGGCAGCCAGATGAAATACGAAGACGGATGGCTGATGATCCTGAGCCCCGCCAGTTCCTTGCGCGCCAGGGCCTGCCTGGCCTGGGCGTCCGCACGTTTCTGAGCTTCGAGCTTGAGGACGGTGCCGTCATCGAGCCAGCCGCAGGCGATGGCGGTCATCACGCCGGGCGTGTTCCAGGTGGTTGCCATGATCGTGCGCTCGAAGGCCGCGACCCAGGGGACGGGCGCGACTATAAATCCGACGCGCAACCCGGTGGCGATATTCTTCGACAAGCCTGAAACGTAAACCGTCCTTTCCGGCGCCAAGGTCGCCAGGGGTGGCGGAACGTCGTCGGCCAGAAAGGCGTAGGCCGCGTCCTCGATGATCGTCAGATCATGCCGGCGGGCTATCGACACCAACTGCTCCCGCTGTTCGGTCGCCATCACCCAGCCCAAGGGATTGTGCAGCGTCGGCATCGCGTAGACGGCCCGTACCGATCGAGTCCGGCACAGCTTTTCGAGGGCGGGCAGGTCAGGCCCCTGGTCCGTGACGGGAATGGGCAAGAGCTCCAGATGCAGGGTTTCGGCCAGCGTCTTGAAACCGGGGTACGTCAACGCATCCGCAGCGATCACATCGCCGGGCTTGAGCAAGGTCATCAGGGTCACCGCCAGGCCGTGCTGGGCGCCGCTGACGATCATGACCTGTTCGGCCGGCACGTTGAGCCCGCGCTCACTCAGGTGCCGCGCCACCGAGGCCCGTTCATGCAAACGCCCCGCGTGGGGCTGGTAACGCAGCAGCGCTTCGAGGTCCCCGGACACCGCCAACTGCCGCAGGGCGTTGCGCAACAAGTCGGCCTGACCGGGCAACGACGGATAGTTGAAGTTGAGGTCAATCATCCCCGCCGCCACCACGGACTGGGCAATGCCTTGACCGGGCGGCAGCGACGTCTCCCGGACAAAGGTGCCGCGCCCGGTTTCGCCACTGACCAGGCCCATGCTTTCAAGCTCGGCGTACACCCGGCTGGCCGTGACCAGCGCCAAGCCTTGCTCGGAGGCGAGTTGCCGGTGAGTCGGCAAGCGTGTACCGGGCGACAGGCGACCGGCGCGGATGTCGGCGGCAAAGGCGTCTACCAGGGATTTGTAGCGGGAGCGAGGCATGTCGAGATGTATCCATGACAATTTTTTGATTGTACCGATAGTCGGCCATAGGATGGCTTTCATGCAATCAGACTTTGAGCGAGAGCGAAATGGAACGGACTTCGAACCTGCAACACCCGTCACTGCAAAGCAACGCCAGCGGCTGGATCAACGGCCTGATCGGCGTGGTGATCTTCAGCGGCTCGCTGCCTGCGACGCGGGTGGCGGTGCTGGAGTTCGATCCGGTATTCCTGACAGTCGCCCGCGCCACGCTCGCGGCGATCCTGGCACTGTGCCTGTTGCTGCTGTTCAAGGAAAAGCGCCCCGCGCGCCAGCAACTGCTGCCTTTGGCCATCGTGGCCTTGGGTGTGGTGGTCGGCTTTCCGCTGTTGACGGCACTGGCGCTGCAATACGTGACGTCCGCACACTCCATCGTGTTCGTCGGCCTGTTGCCGCTGGCGACTGCGGTGTTCGGGGTCTTGCGCGGTGGCGAGCGGCCCCGGCCAGTGTTCTGGGTGTTCTCGGTACTGGGCAGCCTGCTGGTCGTCGGTTTCGCCGCGTCCCAGGGACTGACCGCGGCACCGCAAGGCGATCTCCTGATGCTGCTGGCAATCCTGGCCTGCGGCCTTGGCTATGCCGAAGGCGCGAAGCTGTCCAGGACGCTCGGTGGCTGGCAGGTGATTTGCTGGGCGCTGGTGTTGGCACTGCCGATCATGGCCGCCGTGACCTGGTGGCGAGTGCCCGTGACCCTCGCCAACATCAGCGCACCGGCCTGGCTCAGCCTGGGGTACGTGTCACTGTTCAGCATGCTGATCGGCTTTGTGTTCTGGTATCGCGGCCTCGCCCAGGGCGGAATCGCCGCCGTCGGCCAACTGCAATTGCTGCAGCCGTTTTTTGGCCTGGCACTGGCGGCGACCTTGCTGCACGAACAGGTCAGCCTTGGGATGCTTGGAGTGACAGTCGCGGTGATCCTCTGCGTGGCCGGGGCGAAAAAGTTCTCCCGCTAGCCACTGATACGGCACTTTAGGTCCATGACTGTACGGGGCGGCCCCTTCAAGGGCTGTGATAAAAATACGCTCTCGCTACTGGAGCCCATCATGGACCTCGCCACCCTCTCCCTCTTTCTCCCGGCCTGCTTCGCCCTGAACATGGCGCCCGGCCCGAACAACCTGCTGTCGGTGAGCAATTCGACCCGCTACGGCTATCGCACCGCGTGCCTGGCCGGCCTAGGGCGCCTGCTGGCATTCGCCGGGATGATCGCTCTGGCCTCGGCCGGTCTGGCGGTGGTGCTGCAAACCTCGGAATTGTTGTTCTACGGGATCAAGATTCTCGGTGCCGCGTACCTGTTCTACCTGGCCTGGCAGTTGTGGCGCGCCGATCCTGGCGTTGCGAACGTGGTGGCCAGCGCGCCCGTGGGCCTGCTTGGGCTGGCCCGGCAAGAGTTTCTGGTGGCGGCGGGCAATCCGAAAGCCATCCTGGTCTTCACCGCGTTCCTGCCGCAGTTCGTTGACTCGACCCGCGCCATCACCCCGCAATTCGCGGTGCTGGGTGCACTGTTCCTGATACTGGAATGGATCGCCATCGCGGCCTACGCCTACATGGGCCTGCACATGCGCCGCTGGTTTGCCAAGCCGTCGGGCAAGCGCCTCTTCAACCGCTGCTGCGCGGGGCTGCTGTCGGCGGCGGCTTCGGTGTTGCTGATGGCGCGTCGGGCCTGAGGCGTTTTTTATTCATGGCCCTCTCCATCAGCATGGATCGGGCACTGCGCTTGTGACTAAATAGATCATCCCGCCATTGATGTGAAAGCCAGGCCCCAATGAACACAAGCATTCTTTACGCCCTTGCCGCCGCTGCGCTGTTTGGTGCAAGTACGCCATTGGCCAAGCTGTTGGGACTGAACCTTTCGCCCATCCTGCTGGCCGGACTGCTGTACATGGGCAGCGGCCTGGGATTGACCCTTGCCCGATTGATCCGCGACCGCGGCTGGCGCCCCAGCGGGCTGACCTCTGCCGAATGGCCCTGGCTGATCGGCGCGATTGCATTTGGCGGGATTCTCGGCCCCGTGGCATTGATGTCTGGCTTGACCTCAACCTCTGGCGCCACAGCCTCCTTGATGCTGAACCTCGAATCAGTACTGACCGCCGTGCTGGCGTGGGTGGTGTTTAAAGAGAACGCCGACCGACGCATCGTCATCGGCATGCTGGCGATCGTCGCAGGGGGCGTGCTGCTGGCCTGGCCACAGGGAGCGGTTCACTCCCAGGGCTGGACCGGGCCGCTGTGTGTCGCCCTGGCCTGCGCCTGTTGGGCTATCGATAACAATCTGACGCGCAAAGTGTCAGCCTCGGACGCGCTGTTCATTGCGGGTGTAAAGGGTTTGTGCGCCGGGTTGGTGAACTGTTCCCTGGCGCTGTCGCTCGGGGCATCGTTGCCACCGATGACGGTACTTGGCCCAACCCTGATCGTCGGCTTCCTCGGTTACGGTATCAGCCTGGTGTTGTTTGTACTGGCCTTGCGCGGGCTGGGCTCCGCACGCACGGGTGCCTATTTTTCCACCGCGCCGTTCCTCGGCGCCGCCATTGCCATCCTGCTGCTGGGCGAATCGGTGACGGCGAGTTTTTGGGTGGCTTCTTTGTTGATGGGGCTGGGGGTCTGGATTCACCTCAAGGAAAGCCATGCCCATGAACATGAGCACCAAGCCCTTCTTCACCGTCATCGACACGTCCACGATGAACACCACCAACACGAACATACATTCGAGTGGGACGGCACCGAACCCCACAGCCATGAACACCAACACACGCCCCTGCGCCACAGCCATGCGCACTTTCCAGACATTCATCATCGTCACAAGCACTAGTCGAGCACCGGCAACTCCTGATGGAGCGGGTCTGGAACGCTCCGCAATTCTCTGTCGATTTTCCGGTGGAGACCGTCTGATTCGCCCTCTATGCTGGCCCCATGAACGTACACAGCACGCTACTTCCGCCCCACGCCGAGATGGTTCGCGCCATGCTCGAACGCGACACCGCCTACGAGGGGGTGTTTTTTACCGCGGTCAAAACCACCGGGATTTTCTGCCGTCCCAGCTGCACGGCACGCAAGCCAAAGCCGGAGAATGTCGAGTTCTTCGCCCATGCCGACGAATGCCTGTCGGCGGGCTATCGTGCCTGCCTGCGCTGTAAACCCCTGGACGCCGCGGCCATCGCCCCGGATTGGGTACAGGCGCTGCTCAAGTCGGTGGAAGCCGATCCCGAGCAGCGCTGGACCGATGCCCGGTTGCTGGCCGCCGGCATCGAGCCGCTGAAACTGCGGCGCTGGTTCAAGCAGCATTTCGGCATGACCTTTCATGCCTGGTTGCGCACGCGCCGCCTGGGCATGGCGCTGGGCGGCATCAAACAGGGCGACTCCATCGACAGCGCGGCGTTCGACTGCGGCTACGAGTCCCTGAGCGGCTTTCGCGATGCCTTCCAGAAATCCTTCCACATCACCCCCGGTCGCGCAGCCAACAGTGAGCCGCTGCTGTTCACGCGCCTGACCACGCCGCTGGGACCGATGATCGCCATGGCCGAGCGCCGTGGGCTGGTGTTGCTGGAGTTCCTCGACCGGCCGGCGTTGACCCGGGAGATTGAAGCCCTGCAGAACCGTTTCGGCTATGCCGTGGCGCCAGGACACAACCACCACCTGCAGCAAATCGAGCAGGAACTGGCGCGGTATTTCGCCGGCGACTTGACCGAGTTCAACGTGGCGCTGCACCTGCCCGGCAGCGAATTTTCCCGCCAGGTCTGGGCCATCCTGGCGACCATCCCTTACGGCCAGACCACCACCTACGGGGCCATCGCCGCCAGGCTGGGCAAACCCGGCGCCAGCCGCGCGGTCGGCCTGGCCAATGGGCACAACCGCCTTTCGATCGTCCTGCCGTGCCACCGGGTGATCGGTGCCGATGGCTCGCTGACGGGCTATGGTGGAGGGCAGCCGCGCAAGGCGTTTCTGCTCAGGCTGGAAAAAGCCGCCGTGCAGATCACCCAACAACTCGCCTTCTGATCGCCCACTGTTTTTCACAAGAAAGGAAACCCGATGGACTGGCGCGACAATCAATGGCACCCACAGACCCACGGCGAAATCCACGCGCCATTAAAGCCCTGCGCAAATGCCTGAGCCCATACCCGACCGCTACCGACCCGCCACGGTGTTCTTGTCGTCAGTCGATGAGGACTGGCGGCGGCACATCGCGGCGGTCGGCCCGTGCCTGCACCAACCCCACGCCGCCCGCGATCCCTATGAGTCGCTGGTACGGGCGATTGCCTATCAGCAACTGCATGCCCGGGCCGGCGATGCGATCATCGGTCGGTTGCTCGCCCTGTTCCCGTCCGGCCTGTTCCCCAGGCCCGAGCAGGTCGTGGCCAGCGACTTCGATCAACTGCGCGGTTGCGGGTTCTCCGCCAGCAAGATCGCCACTATTCAAGGCATCGCCCAGGCGACCCTCGAGGGCGTCGTGCCGGATTACGCCACCGCGCTGGCCATGGACGATGAAGCGTTGATCGAGCGTTTGATCACCCTGCGCGGGGTGGGCCGCTGGACCGTGGAAATGCTACTGATCTATAGCCTGGAACGGCCGGACATTCTGCCGGCCGACGACTTCGGAGTGCGTGAAGGTTATCGGCGGCTCAAGGGCCTGGAAGCACAGCCGACGCGCAAGCAGATGGTTGAAATCGGCTTGGCGTGGAGCCCTTATCGGACGGTGGCTTCCTGGTATTTGTGGCGGGTGTCCAACCGATAGACCGCGTTATCGTTCTTCGCGAGCAGGCTCCGGGCGGCGTTCCGACGATGGCGCCCGCCGATTCAACACATCACCCAACGCCAGTCACAACCCCGATTTCAACCGGCTGAACGCCCGGATCAGCGCCCGGTTGAAGTCCTTGCCGTTGTCATTCTTGCTGTACAACGAAGCGCGAACCTCGGTCGGCGGGTAAGTCCCCGGATCATTGCGAATCGCCGGGTCGATCAAGCTGTCCGCCGCAGTGATCGCGTTGGCGTAGTGAATGGTATCGGTGATCGGCGCCATCACTTCAGGCGTCATCAAATAGTCCATTAGAGCCAGGCCGGCCTGCGGATGGGGCGCATCCTTGGGAATGACCATGGCATCGAACCAGATCAACGTGCCCTCCTTCGGTATCCGGTAACCGAGCTTGTAAGGTTTGCCCGCCGCTTCGGCCTGGCCGGCAGCGATGGCCACGTTGCCGTTCCACGACATCGCCACACAGGTGTTGCCATTGGCCAGGTCGCTGATGTTCAGGTCGTTGTCGAAGTAGCGAATGTAGGGGCGGATCTTCGCCAGTTGCGCCTCGGCGCGTTTCAGGTCATCGAGGTTCTGGCGGTTGATGTCCAGGCCCATGTACTTCATGACCGCCGCGAACACCTCGTTGGGATCATTGAGCAGGCTGACCCCGCAATCGGCGAATTTCGCCACCACCGCCGGGTCGAACAGCATTGCCCAACTGTCCGTCGGCGCGTCGGGCAGGCGCTGTTTGACCGCCTCATCCTGAAAGCCCACGCCCGTGGTGCCCCAGGCGTAGATCCCGGCATAGCGATTGCCCGGATCGAACACCGCCATATGCTGACGAAACTCCTCGCCGACGCCAGCAAAGTGCGGCAGTCGCTGCTTGTCCACGGGCTGGATCGCGCCGCTCTGGATGGCTCGGGACAGATGCTGTCCGGCGGTCAGCACCAGGTCGTAGCCGCTGCGGCCGGTGAGCAGTTTGGTCTCGACGGTTTCCAGAGAGTCAAAGTGATCGGCGACCACATGGATACCGGTTTGTTTCTCGAAATGGGTCAGGGTGTCCGGGGCCAGGTACTCGCCCCAGATATAGAGATTCACCACTGGTTTTGGGGTGTCGGCGGCCTGCACACACAGGGGTGCAAGCACCAGCAGTATTGCTTGAGTCAGTTTGTGCAGGCCCATGGTCACGCTCCCTTTTTGTGGCTGACGGCGCCGGCGTACTGAGGCATGGTGATGCACGCGACGTTGCCGCCACCGAGGAGAATTTCCCGGGAGTTTTCGATACCGACGATTTTGTGCCGAGGGAACACTTCCGCCAGAGTCGCCTGCGCCACCTGGTCGTTGCGATCACCAAACAGCGGCACCACGATCGACGTATTACCGGCGTAGTAGTTGATGTAGGACGCACAGATTTTGGTGCCGGCCTGGCGGGTGTGGGTGCTGTCCTGCTGGTCCAGGCCTTCGGCCTCTTCAGCGGTCCATTCCAGCACATCCGGTTGCGGCAGTTTGTGCACGATCAGCTCGCGGCCACGGCTGTCGCGGGTGCTGCGCAGGATGTCGTAGGCCTCCTGGTAGATTTCCCACTGCGGGTCATCGCGGTTATCGGTCCATTGCAGCACCACTTCTCCGGGGCGCACGAAGCACGCAAGGTCATCGACATGGCCATCGGTTTCGTCGAACTTGCAGCCCCGCGGCAGCCAGATGATTTGCTCGGCGCCCAGGTAATCGGTCAGGCGCCGGGTGACTTCGTCCTTGCCCAGGTGCTGATTGCGATTGCGGTTGAGCAGGCATTGTTCGGTGGTGAGGATGCTGCCCTGGCCATCGCTCTGGATACCGCCCATTTCGGCAATCAACGGTGCGCGATAGCGGTCGAAGCGTTCGATTTCGAGGATCTTGCTCGCGATCTGGTCGTCCTTGTCCCATGGATAGTACAAACCGCCGTCGAGTCCGCCGTAGGCGTTGAATTCAAAGTCGACGCCGCGCACTTCGCCGCTCTGGTCGTTGACCACGAAGCACGGGCCGCTGTCGCGAAACCAGGTGTCGTTGCAGGTCATTTCGACCACCCGCACTTGCGGCGGCAACTGGCGGCGTGCGGTGGCGAACTGGGCAGCGGAGGCACACACGGTAACCGGTTCGCTCTGGGCGATTGCGGTTACAATCTGCACCCAGACTTTCTGCGCAGGCTTGGCGCCATTGCGCCAGACGTCGGTGCGCTCCGGCCAGCCAAGCCAGCAGCCGGACTTGGTTTCGAATTCGCCGGGCAAACGGAAACCGTCGAGTTTGGGAGTGGAATCGAGCAAACGTGCCATGGGCCTACCTCATCAGCGGGGGATTGGAATGACCACAGGCTAAGGTCGTTGGCGGCCTCCTCGCCAACGATGATTATTTCGGAATACTTGAATTCAACTCATCAATCGACCAGCTGATCGTTGAACCATTCCAGCATCTGCGCGACCGCCGGCCGCTCCAGGCGCACCCGTTCACACACCAGCGCGTATTGGCCCAACGCGGTCATGCTGGAGGTAAAAGGCCGGACCAGACGGCCGCTGAGCAAGTCTTCCTGTGCAGTCAGGTTATCGCCCATGGCCACGCCCTGCCCCTGGGCCGCAGCCTCAAGCGCCAATCCGGCATGGGCGAAATACAGCTGCCGTTCGGGGCGCTGATCGCCGGCGTGGCTGGTGAGCCAGGCGGTCCAGGTCTTGCCGTCCTGATCGTCGTGGAGCAGGCAGTGACGGGCCAGATCCCTGGGGGCTTTCAACGTGCCCTGGTTGAACAGGCCGGGACTGCACACCGGAAAAAACTGCAGCGCCGGCAACGGCCGGACGAAATACGCACTGCTGTCCACCGGGCCGGTGCCGTAGGTGATGGCGAGGTCGATGTCTTCCCCCGGCGCCGTGGCATCAATCGGTTGTTCGTAAAGGTGCAAGGTGATGTGTGGATAGCGCGCATAGAAATCGGTGAGGCGGCTCATCAGCCACTTTTGCGCCAGTTCGGCGGTCACCGCCAGGCGCAACACCGCGAGGGACGAGGGGTCGCGTAATTCGTCGCAGGCATCACCGATCAATTCGAAGGCCTGCTGCAAGCTTTGCATCAAACGCCCGGCCGCCATGGTCGGACGAATTTGCCGGCCTTCGCGAATAAACAACGACACGCCCAGTTGTTCTTCCAGCTGACGAATCTGATGACTGACGGCGCTGTCGGTCACACACAACTCAGCGGCTGCCCGACCGAAATGGGCATGGCGCGCAGCGCATTCGAAGGTTCGCAGTGCTGCCAGGGAGGGTAGTCGTCGCATCGGGCCTGGTCCGGAGTGGGAGGTGCCCATGCTGACTTGGCTGTCGGTAACCGTCCAGTGGCACCGCGTTATCGTTCATCGCTGGCTGGCCAGCGAAGACGTCAGCAAGCTCACCACAGACCTTCTAGGCTGAACGAACGATTTCAGTCCTCTGGGGAGAGCACCATGCGACTCGACGGTTCCTGCCATTGCGGCGCGGTGTCATTCAGCCTGACCAGCGCCCACCCCTACCCTTATCAACGCTGCTATTGCTCGATCTGCCGCAAGACCCAGGGCGGTGGCGGCTATGCGATCAACCTCGGCGGCGATGCCGCCAGCCTGAAAGTACGCGGGCGCAAGCACATCGCGATCTACCATGCGCGGCTCAAGAATGAAGGTGACAAACGCGCCCACAGCAGCACCGCCGAGCGGCATTTCTGCTCGTTGTGCGGTTCGGGCTTGTGGTTGTTCAGTCCTGAATGGCCCGAGCTGATTCACCCGTTCGCCTCGGCCATCGACACCCCGCTACCGATCCCGCCGGAACACACGCACCTGATGCTCGGCTCGAAAGCCTCGTGGGTGGAGGTCGAAGCGCATGGGAAGGACCGGCAGTTCGATGTCTATTCCGAGGAGTCCATTGCGCAGTGGCATGAGCGATTGGGTCTTGGCTGCCAGGCTCGCGATCCAGGCACCAGCGCGATCCCCCTGTAGGAGCGAGCCTGCTCGCGAAGCACCCAAAGACGCCGCATTAAACCTGAACGTCCGCGTAATCGTTGGCGACCATCGCGAGCAGGCTCGCTCCTACAGGGGCGGTATTTTGAAGGGCAAATTCCAGGCATAAAGAATCACCCCGGAGGGTCATGCGGTTCAGGCCGCAGTCGGCACACCACTGTGGAAGCGGAACTCCACATCCGGCGACTCGATCAGCTCCTGCTCGGCGGCGCGGACCTTGTCGATGACCTGGGCGATATCCTTGGCATCTCCGTATTGATAGGCCAGTTTCAGGTAACCCTGGAAATGCCGGGCTTCACTTTTGAGCAGGCCGAAATAGAACTTGCCCAGCTCTTCGTCCAGATGCGGCACCAACGCTTCGAAACGCTCGCAACTGCGGGCCTCGATGAACGCGCCGACGACCAGGGTATCCACCAGTTTCACCGGTTCGTGACTGCGCACCACTTTGCGCAACCCCGAGGCGTAACGCCCGGCGGACAGCTGACGCAGTCCGATCTTGCGTTTTTTCATCAGGCGCATGACCTGCTCGTGGTGCACCAGCTCTTCCCGGGCCAGGCGCGACATCATGTTGATCAGATCAACGTGGGAGTGATACTTGGCAATCAGGCTGAGCGCCGTGCTGGCAGCCTTGAATTCGCAGTTCTTATGGTCGATCAGCAGGGTTTCCTGATCGGCCAGTGCGGCTTGAACCCAACCATCGGGGGTACGGCAGCCAAGGAATTCGTGTATTTCGGGAAGGATCATGGGGCCCACGGACAAAAGGTTCAAAACGAAGGGCGCCGATTATACCGGCCTGCCCGAAGACCACCAGACGCTACCGTTGATATGCATCAAGTCCCGTGCAGGCGACCAGCATCTATAGTAGTTTCACGCAGTCCTTACTTTCCGGAGATCCCGATCATGCAAGCCATTCGCAGCATTCTGGTGGTTCTTGAACCCGAGCACTCGGAAAGCCTCGCGCTCAAGCGCGCCAAATTGATTGCCGGTGTGACCCAGGCTCATTTGCACCTGCTGGTCTGCGACCGCAAGCACGACCACAGCGCCATGCTCGGCGTGCTCAAGGCGGCGCTGGTGGCGGATGGCTATAGCGTCACCACCGAACAGGCCTGGGAAAGCAGCCTGCATGAAACCATCGTCACGGTGCAGCAAGCCGAAGGCTGCGGTCTGGTCATCAAGCAGCATTACCCCGACAGCCCGCTGAAAAAGGCCCTGCTGACCCCGGAAGACTGGAAAGTGTTGCGCACCTGCCCGACTCCGGTCCTGCTGGTGAAAACCGCAGGTTCCTGGAAGGACAAAGTGATTCTGGCGGCCGTCGATGTCGGCAACATCGACAGTGAGCATCGCCATCTGCACAACACCATCATCGATTACGGCTATGACATTGCCAGCATGGCCAAAGCGCACCTGCATGTCATCAGCGCCCATCCGTCGCCCATGCTGTCGTCGGCCGACCCGACCTTCCAGCTCAGCGAAACCATCGAAGCGCGCTATCGCGAACAGTGCAAGGCGTTCCAGGCGGAGTTCGACGTCGACGATGAACACCTGCACATCGCCGAAGGCCCTGCGGACGTGCTGATCCCGTTCATGGTGCACAAGCTGCAGGCGGCTGTGACGGTGATTGGCACCGTGGCGCGCAGGGGGATTTCAGGGACGCTGATCGGCAATACGGCGGAAGTGGTGCTCGATGCGGTGGAGAGCGATGTGCTGGTGCTCAAGCCGCAGGAAGTCGAGGATCACCTGGATGAAATCGCGAGCAAGCATTAAGCCCAGCAGCGCCTGGCAGATTGCCATCGCGGGCAAGCCCGCCCCCACAAAATCGATGAAAAACCTGTGGGAGCGGGCTTGCCCGCGATGCTCTTAGCCGCCAAACGCATCGTTCAGAAACCCCGGCGCGATATAGCGCTGGTAATGCGCTTCTGAAAGCAAAAAGAATTCCCGATCAATGGCGTCCCGCAGCTCCGGCAGGTTCCAGTCGCGAAACTCCGGCAGCAGCACCATGCCGTAGGCTTCCAGGTTGTTGATCACCCGCGCGCCCCGTGCAATCAACTGATACGCCCAGCAGTATTCCGACTGATGGGGCACGAAGCGGATCTTGCGCTGCTCCAGCTGCATTCGGAGCAGCGCCGGATCAAAAATTTCCACCTTGGCCGCCATCACCTGGGACAACAACTGCTCAAGACGCAGCCATACCGCGCGCTTTTCGTCTTCGTTGTAGCCGTTCCAGTGAATCACTTCATGATGGAAACGCTTGCAGCCACGGCACACCAGATCACCGTAAACAGTGGAGCAGAGGCCGACGCAAGGGGTCTTGATGGTCTGATTGGGCATAGGGGAGAACGCGAAAAAGCAAAACAGAGCGGCATGTTAGCCCTTTGTCCGCCATTGATCACCCCTCAACGCTCTGCGCATCCGGCGCGTCAACATTCCGGGGTCGGCTCTCCACCAAAGTCCAATAGAGCCCGACTTACCTTTAAATTTTTTTTACCGTAGAATCAGCCAGCCTTTTTAGGCGCCAATGTCCGTTGGAAGCTGTTTTCAAAGCGTCACGAGCACAGTCGTTCCTTCAGAACGGTGTTGGCGAAAGGTTTTTTCCAGCGGGGAAAAACCCGACGCCAACCCTCATCAGCTCCCGTTCTGCAGGCGTAAAACTTTGAAAGCAGCTTCTGTAAGAAATTGCCGGTAATTCTGGCTAAGTGGCTCACAACGCCATGAAGCGCATGAGTACGGCAATTTCTGGATGAGCGTCCCGGACACCCATTTGGGACCACTGATGAGGGTAATACTGTGCTTGAAGCCTACCGCAAACATATCGAAGAGCGTGCAGCACTGGGTATCGTTCCCCAGCCGCTAAACGCCGAACAAACTGCAGGCCTGGTCGAGCTGCTGAAAAATCCCCCGGCTGGCGAAGAAGCTTTCCTCGTTGACCTGATCACCAATCGCGTTCCACCGGGAGTGGACGAAGCAGCCTATGTCAAGGCCGGCTTCCTGTCCGCCATCGCCAAAGGCGAAGCCAAATCCCCTCTGATCGACAAAAAACGCGCTGTTGAACTGCTCGGCACCATGCAGGGCGGCTACAACATCGTGACCCTGGTGAACCTGCTGGACGACGCCGAACTGGCACCAGTAGCGGCCGAAGAACTCAAGCACACCCTGTTGATGTTCGACGCCTTCCACGACGTCGCTGAAAAAGCCAAGAAAGGTAATGTTCACGCCAAGGGCGTACTGCAATCCTGGGCTGACGGCGAGTGGTTCGTGAAGCGCCCGGTGCTGGCCGACAAGATCAGCCTGCGCGTGTTCAAGGTTACCGGCGAGACCAACACCGACGACCTGTCCCCTGCTCCGGATGCCTGGTCCCGTCCAGACATCCCGCTGCACGCCCTGGCCATGCTGAAAATGGCTCGCGACGGCATCGTGCCTGACGCACAAGGCGTCACCGGTCCGATGAAGCAGATCGAAGAAATGCGCAACGCCGGCTTCCCGATCGCCTACGTCGGCGACGTGGTCGGTACCGGTTCTTCGCGTAAATCGGCTACCAACTCGGTACTGTGGTTCTTCGGCGACGACGTTCCTTACGTGCCGAACAAGCGCGCAGGCGGTTTCTGCTTCGGCAGCAAGATCGCTCCGATCTTCTACAACACCATGGAAGATGCCGGCGCACTGCCAATCGAGTTCGACGTCTCCAACATGAACATGGGCGACGTGATCGACCTGTACCCGCATGCTGGCAAAGTCTGCAAGCACGGTACCGACGAAGTCCTGACCACCTTCGAAATGAAGACTCCGGTCCTGTTGGACGAAGTTCGCGCCGGCGGCCGTATTCCGCTGATCATCGGCCGTGGCCTGACCGAGAAGGCTCGCGCCGAGCTGGGTCTGCCACCTTCGACGCTGTTCAAGAAGCCTGAAGCACCGGCTGAAAGCACCAAGGGTTTCACCCTGGCGCAGAAAATGGTCGGCAAGGCTTGCGGCGTGACTGGCATTCGTCCAGGCACCTACTGCGAACCGAAAATGACCACCGTGGGCTCCCAGGACACCACCGGTCCAATGACCCGTGACGAACTGAAAGACCTGGCGTGCCTGGGCTTCTCGACCGATCTGGTGATGCAGTCCTTCTGCCACACCGCGGCTTACCCCAAGCCGATCGACGTGACCACCCACCACACCCTGCCTGACTTCATCATGACCCGTGGCGGCGTTTCCCTGCGTCCGGGCGACGGCATCATCCACTCGTGGCTGAACCGCATGCTGCTGCCAGACACCGTCGGTACCGGTGGCGACTCGCACACCCGTTTCCCGATCGGTATCTCGTTCCCGGCCGGTTCCGGTCTGGTTGCGTTCGCCGCAGCCACCGGCGTCATGCCGCTGGACATGCCTGAGTCGATCCTGGTTCGCTTCAAGGGCGAACTGCAACCAGGCGTCACCCTGCGTGACCTGGTTCACGCCATTCCTTACTACGCGATCCAGGCTGGCCTGCTGACCGTAGAGAAGAAAGGCAAGAAGAACGCCTTCTCCGGTCGCATCCTGGAGATCGAAGGTCTGGAAAAACTGACCGTCGAGCAAGCGTTCGAACTGTCCGACGCCTCGGCCGAACGTTCGGCTGCCGGTTGCACCATCAAGCTGTCCAAAGAGTCGATCGCCGAATACCTGCAGTCGAACATCACCCTGCTGCGCTGGATGATCGGCGAAGGCTACGGCGATGCGCGTACCCTGGAGCGTCGTGCTCAAGCGATGGAAGCCTGGCTGGCCAACCCTGAGCTGCTGGAAGCGGACAAAGACGCTGAATACGCCGAAGTCATCGAGATCGACCTGGCCGACGTCAAGGAGCCTGTGCTCTGCGCGCCGAACGACCCGGACGACGCTCGCCTGCTCTCCAGCGTTGCTGGCGAGAAAATCGACGAAGTGTTCATCGGTTCGTGCATGACCAACATCGGTCACTTCCGCGCTGCCGGCAAGTTGCTGGAACAGGTCAAAGGTCAGCTGCCTACCCGTCTGTGGCTGTCGCCGCCGACCAAGATGGACGCTCACCAACTGACCGAAGAAGGCTACTACGGCATCTACGGCAAGGCTGGCGCGCGCATGGAAATGCCGGGCTGCTCGCTGTGCATGGGTAACCAGGCACGTGTAGAGCCGAACTCGACTGTCGTGTCGACTTCGACCCGTAACTTCCCGAACCGTCTGGGTGACGGCGCAAACGTCTACCTGGCTTCGGCCGAGCTGGCGTCGGTGGCTTCCATCCTGGGTCGCCTGCCGACCGTCGAGGAGTACATGGAATACGCTGGCAAGATCGACAGCATGGCGGCTGATGTCTACCGCTACCTGTCCTTCGACCAGATCGCCGAGTTCCGCGAAGCGGCTGCGAACGCCAACATCCCGGTCGTTCAAGCCTAACGCTGCAAGGCAATGAAAAACGCCGCCCATCGTGAGATGAGCGGCGTTTTTTATGCCCAGGCTTTAGTGGCATGCCCCTTGTGGGAGCGCGCTTGCTCCCACAGGTCATGCCTTAATCCTTGTAGGCTCGTTGCACAGCGCCATCCACGCTCAGCCCGCTGAGCATCACCCCGTTGGCCCGAACTTCGGGCAACGCCGACAATACCGTTTCCGCACTGTCCTTGAGACGCGCCAGAATCAGTCGTTTGCCTTCGTTATGCACCCGGACGAAAAACTCCTGCATCGCCTCGATGCTGGTGCCATCCAGATCGGGGGACTCTTCCAGACTGAGGATCACGGTATGAATCGGTGCCGGTGGGTGCCGGATCAAGTGCAAGGCAGCACCGAGAATCCGCTCGACATTGGCAAAAAACAACGCTTCATCCGGTCGCACGACCAGGACGCCCGGCACGGTTTCCGCCGCGGGATGACGTTGCACGTCGACAAAGTCGTGCCCGCCGTCGATCCGGCCGAGAATCTGGATATTGGCCGCCGACATTTGCTTGAGCATCAGCAGCACGCTGATCGCCACGGACACCAGCAAGCCGTCCAGCACCCCCAGCACCAATACCGCGCCCACGGCGCACATCACCAGCACACGGTCACGCCGCCAGATGAAATATCGCCCCAACGGCTGCAGGCTCAACCCGCGCGCCAATGCATGAATGACGATGGCGGCGAGGATCGGCTCCGGGGTCAAGGCGATATACGGCAGTACCGTCATGACGATGAGCAACACCACCAGCGCCGCCACGCCACCGGCCAGCCGTGACGTGGCACCCGCCGCCTCGTTGGCCGATGTCGCCGAATACCCTGCCCCCGCCGGCAGGCCATGGAACAGGCCGGACAGCAGGTTCGAGGCCCCGAGTGCCAGCATGTCGCGGTTCGAATTGACCCGGTCACCATGCTTGAGCGCGTAGGCACTGATCGAGCCGTAGGACTCCGCGTACAGGATCATCACCATGGCAAACGCCACTTCGCCCAAACGCAGCCAATCGGCAAATGGTAAGGCTGGCAGGTTCGGCACTTCCAGGCTCAGGTCGATGAGTCCGATCATCTTCACCCCATACGCCGACAGGTTCAGCCACTGGCCAGCCGCGATGCCGATCACCACCACCAGCAAACCACCGGGCACCCGTGGAAACCGCGAAAACAACAGCAATAACACCAGCGCCACCGCCGCCACACCGGCTGCCGGCCAGTTCCATTGCGGCAGTTGTGCGAGTAATTGCGGGGCGAAGCGCACCAGGTTGGCGTCGATCAGATGCACACCGACCACACTGGCGACCTGCTTGAGAATGATGGTCAGCGCCAGGCCAAAGGCAAACCCGCGCAACACCGGTTTGGCAATAAAGGACGTGACACTGCCAAAGCGAAAAATCCCGGCCAGCAGAAACAGCCCGCCGGTGACCAGCACCAGCCCGGCAGCCAGGGTCGAACGCAACTGCGGATCGCCGTTGGCCAGGGTCGCCGTCGCCGCCGCCAGCACCGCCGCCGCCGACGAAGTGGCCGAGACAATGGCAAACCGGCTGGTGCCGAACAGCCCATAACAGAGCAACCCGGCAAACAGCGCGATCACCCCGGCCTGCGGCGCCAACGCAGCAATGCTCGAATAGGCGACCGCCTCGGGCAGCAACAGACCGGCAATCGACAGCCCGGCCAGAACATCCTGCCAGCGATGGGTGGATTCAACAGGGTTGGGGGCACTCGACAAGCCACTGTCTCCAGACAAGAAAACCGCTGCACGCGTGATACGTGCAGCCGCCACTGTAGCGCAAAAGCAAACGATCGCCGTCTGTGGCTAAAGGATTTGTTCCCGCTGGCCCCGTCGCAGACGCCCGATGGACTGCCCCTGCGGCGCCACTCAATCTCGGAATCGTCCTACACATCAAAGCGATTCGCCTGACTGCGCCAAGCCGTGGACCCGCGCAAAGTCCCGTGCCTTAAAAAAAACACAGGGAAATGTGAATGCTCATTGCCGGCAAACCCGTCGTTTACAAGCTCGATATCCAGGGCGTCCCCCACGACTTTCAAGTGTTTGAGTTCAAGTTCACCGAGGCGCTCAACGAGACGTATGAGGTCAAACTGGAACTGGTCAGTGAACACCGAGACCTCGATCTCGAATCACTTTTGCACCTGCCGGCCCATCTCTCTTTCGGTCCCGACGGCAGCGGTGTTCATGGGCAGGTTTATCGCGTCGCCCAAGGCGATTCCGGCGCCCGGCTGACCCGCTATCAGATGACGCTGGTGCCGCATCTCGCCTATCTGGCGCATCGTCACAACCAGCGAATTTTTCAGCAACAGAGCGTGCCGCAAATCATCCAAAGCGTGCTGAGCGATCACGGAATGCAGCCCGACGTCTGGCGCTTCCAGGTGAGTGCCGACTACCCACCCCGCCCGTACTGCGTGCAATACAACGAGTCAGACCTGGATTTCATCCATCGGTTATGCGAGGAAGAAGGTCTGCACTTTCATTTCCAGCACAACACCGATGGACACGTCCTGGTCTTCGGTGACGACCAGACCGTCTTCCCCCTGCCTGACGCACCGACAGCCTACGCACAAGATAGCGGCATGGTCGCCGACGCAACGGTGATCGACCGCTTCAATGTCCGCCTGGAAACCCGCACCACCCAGGTCAGCCGCCGCGATTACCACTTCGAAAAACCCAATGTGCAACTGGAAGCCGAGGCCGCCGAGGCGCGTGTTCCCGTGCTGGAGGATTACGGCTTTCCCGGGCAGTTCACCCTTCGCGATCGCGGTGAGCACCTGAGCCAGCGCACCCTGGAGCGGCATCGCGCCGATTACCGTCAGGGCAACGGCCGCAGCGACCAGAGCCTGATGCGCAGTGGCAGCTTCGTCGAGATGAGCAAGCACCCGCGACCCGACTGCAACGGTTTATGGCTACTGACCCGCGTCGTGCACGTTGGTCGACAGCCACAAGTGCTGGAGGAGGCAGCGGCGGCCTCCGACAACGGTGATGGCTTCATTCAGGGCTACCGCAACCACTTTGTCGCGACGCCCTGGGATGTGATATTCCGCCCCGCACTGAAACACGCCAAACCGCGCATCCCCGGCAACCAGCACGCAGTGGTGACCGGCCCGCCCGGCGAAGAGATTTACTGCGATGCCTACGGCCGGGTAAAGGTCCAGATGATGTGGGACCGGGACGGTCAGCTCAATGAGCGGACCAGTTGCTGGCTGCGGGTGGCCACGGGCTGGGCCCATGATCGCTACGGCAGCGTGCAGATTCCACGGGTCGGCATGGAAGTGCTGGTGGGATTCGCCGAAGGTGATCCCGACAAACCGTTTGTCCTCGGTTGCCTGCCCAATGCCGTCACCCCGGTGCCGCTGGACCTTCCGGCGGAACAGACGCGCAGCATCCTGCGCAGCCAAAGCAGCCCCGGCGGTGGCGGTTACAACGAGCTGCGGATCGAGGACAGGAAAGGCGCCGAAGAAATCGCCATTCGCGCCCAGCGCGACTATGTCCAGCATGTGCTCAACGACCAACGCATCCAGGTCGACAACCAGCTGTCGGTGGTGGTCGGCGGCATTGCCAGCCATGAGCTGCGCAGTGATGAACATCACCTGACCCACGGCAATCGCCTGACCGAACTCAAACAGGATGATCATCTGTCGGTGCAAGGCGACCGTCATATTCGTGTCGCCAGTCAGCGACTGAGCGCCAGCCAGCATGTGCACCTCGGTGCCGGCCAGCAAGTGGTCATCGATGGTGGCGCCCATGTGACGATCAAGGCCGGCGGGCATTGGTTGACGCTGGGGCCTGAAGGCATCTTCAGCAGCGTGGCGATTGTCGAAGGTGGCGCTCCGGCGGTGGGCCTGTTGGCGGAACCCTTGGTACCGGGCGCATTGCCATTGCTGAAGGTGGCGTTCGATGCGGTTCAGCAGCGCCACGCATTGGTGTCGACCCGCGCCTCGCGCTGCCTGATCTGCGAGGCCGCCCAGGCATGAGCCTTTCGACTTCCTTGCCTGAGAATCTGCCATGGGGCGAGCAGCAGGCCTTTGTGCTGCTCGATGGCGCGACGCTGAGCGACTTGCCATCGCGGATAAAACGGCTCAACCGCGCTGCACTCACCCTGCCCCTGTACGACCAGCCACCTTTTAGCGCCTTGCGCGATGTCTCGCCATTGCTGGTGGCCGTCGAGCAACCGGACGACGCCGTGATGCGGTTTTTCATGCAACACGCCCCCATGGAGTGCGGTGTGCTGCTGTTCAGCCCGGCTCAACCCCATGTCGTCGCCGAACATTTGAGAAAGCTGCTGACCGTAGAGCTGTCCGAAGGCCTGTCGGCACTGTTGCGACTGGCCGATGCCGCCGTGATGCGGGCCTTGTTGGCCAGCGCCGATCAAAGTCTGTTCGGCCCGATGTCCTGGGTGGTGACCGCCGACTGCGTCAACACGGTCTGGCACAGTCATCGCCCTGGACACCCCGAATGCCCCGCGCTGCCCGCCCCCTATCGACTCAGCCCGGAACAGATCGCGGCGCTGGATCAGGTTGATCACCGGCGCACGCTGCTTGAACTCGACGCACATCTGCTCAGCCATTTTCCCCAACGCCACCCCGGCGACAGTCTGGCCCAGCGCTGGGCCAGGCTTGAACAGCTGGAGGTCCAGGCCTCTGCCCTCGGGCTGCAGGGTCAATCCGAGTTGTTTTACTACGCCAATGTCGTGGCCTGGCTGGAGGGCGACGACCTCGACCGGCACCCGCACATCCGCCACTTGCTCCACACGCCTTCCCTGCAATCACCCGGCGAGCGCGTCGCGCTGGCTGCGGCCCTGGCCCATCAATGGGCGTCTGAACGAGGCCCATCATGAACCAACACCCCGCCAACCTCGCGGCCGCCGCCGCTTCGAAATCACCCATCGGCGCACCCGCTGCCTGCCCGCTGCGGCAAACCCATGTGCAACTGCTGCCGTTGCGTTACGGCCTGGTGGAAAAGACCCTCGACCCCGGCGCCGAACTGGAGATGCCCTACGCCCTCACCGCCCGCCCCCTGGGCGTCCGCCTGCTGCGCGATGGCTGGCTGTACCTGATCGACAGCCTCAGCGGCGAGCTGTACGAGTACCGGGTGCTCGACGGTGTCGTCAGCGCGCTGCTGCACAAAGGCAAAACGGTTCACGAGGATCAGCGAGCGGCCATCGAAGAACGCCCGGCGCTGATCTTTTCCCGCAAGAGCACCCTGTACGTGACCTTCGCCGAGGTGCAGTGGAGTGCCGCCAAATGCCGTCAGGTGCTGGACAGCGCCGAGGAGCGCAAGCATTTCATGCAGGCGGTCGACCTCGGGCCGGTACATTGCCAACTGGGTGGCGAGCACTTGCTCACCGTCGCCCAGGCCCGACAATGGCTGGCGGAAGTAGCGACCGGCGCAGAATCGGCCAACGACCCGCAAACGGGCGAGGTCGAGCTGCCCGCCGTGCAGGTCAGCGACGCCCCCGAACACGAACGCGAGCCTTATCTGTGGGAGCAACCGCGGCGTTTCCGCGCGGCACACATCGGCGAATTCCTGGGACGGGTGCGCGCGCCTTATCAGGACGACACACTGTTTCTGCTGGTCAACGATGACCTCGGCGTGATGCGCGATCTGGCCGACTATCAGGACACCGTGGTCGGCTGGGTCGATGACTGGAGCAACGCCGACAACAACCAGCGCGATTACCTGCTGGCCTGTTACATCGAGTCCCTGAGTCAGCTCAGCGACCAGGACATCGACAGTCTGGCCAAGGCCAACGACCAGCCGCAGGCCAAAGCCGTGTTTGCCGAACTGGAGCAGTTGCCCGAGCCGGATCGCGAGAACACCCGCAAGGCCTTGCTCGACTACCTGAACAAGGGCGGCAAGATCGAGCCGAGCGACACCGCCGCTTCCCCGGAGCTGGAGCAATTACGGGACAAAACCCTCGACCGCGCGCTTGAGCTGAACCGCTTTGACGGTGTCGCACCGGACTTCACCGCCCACGGTCGGGCCATGGCCGACGCGGATCGACGCTACTACACCCGTCAGTACTTCGAAGCGGTCGCTCCCGAAGACTTCGTCGAGCGGCACCTGTCGGCGCTGGTCGATCTGGGCAAGGATCAGGACCTGCGCATGCGCAACGTGCTCGACGGCCCGGTGCTCAGCGGCAAGCGCGGGGTCAACGACCTGATCGACCGCCCGGCGATGGACGAGGCATTGAACCGTCATCGCGACGACCTCGGCCGCTGGAACCGCCTGCTCGACCGCATCACCGCCGACCGCACGCAACTGCTGTGTGCCGGCCATTACCATCGCTCGGCCTGGTACTACGACGCACAAGTGCCGGCGCAACTCGGCCAGGCGTTCACCGCCGAATACGCCTGCCTCAAGGACCTCTGCCGCAGCGACGCGGCCGCCGAGCAATTGCTGGGCTATCTGGAAGAACACCCGGAGCTGACCCGAGCGCTGTTCTACACCTTGCCGCTGCGTTTGCAATCCGAGCAGGTCGGGCAGTATTCAACGCTGTTCAACGCCGGCATGGCGATGTTCAACAACCTGGCGGAGTGGCTGGCCAAACTGCGGAAAATCGAGCAACCGCAGCTGCCGGCCCTCGACGACCTGCCCGACCACACCCGCGCCGTCGCCGAGGCCGTGCAGCACACCTACAGCCCGGCGCTGAACCTGGGCCTGGCCCGCGTACTGGAAGGCTTCGACCTCGCGGCGGAGAAAATCCCCGACCTGGACGAACTGTTCCAGCGCCTGCCCAAGGGCCTGAAGCTGCGGCTCTTCGATGCCGCAAAAACCAGCGGTGTGACCTTCACCGTCGCCAGCCCGGCCGAACAGGCCGCCTTGCAACGGGAAATCAAGGACCTGCTCAGTGAACGCGACTACCTGAAAACCCTGAACCGCGAACGCAACCAACTGACCCGCAACAAAAACCGCCAGGGCCACAAAACCCCGCGGGCCGTGGAGTTGCAGCACGAAATCGTGCGGGTGCGGGCACGACTGGCGCTGATCGAAGGACGGCTGGCCAAGGCGTTAAGCCCGATTGCGGAACTGCCGGACGAGTCGGCACGGCTGTACGGCGCAACCCCGGCTCGGGCCGGCGTGACGGTGATGTTCCCGCCGGCCCAGCAGCAGGAGTTGCGGAGTTTGTTGGGGAATATTCGGTCAGGGCTGGGCGGAGTGTCGACGGGCAGCCTGGTGAAGACTGAAGGGATGGGGTTGGTGGTGGTTTTGGTGCAGGTGGTGAATTTGGTGGGGGCTTACAGGGAACTTATAAGTCAGACCAGAGACAGGAAAAAACAGATAGCTTTCCTTTCGGCGCTTACAGCTACGGGAGCTGCTGGGTTTACCGCTGCACAGAGTCTTGGAAATACAGCTTTGAGAGCTAGGAGCGCAACACTCGTTGTAGGGCTTCAGCACCATGCTTTGCAACATGTACATGTACAGATGGGGAAATTGCATATTGGGCTGGGCATCTTCACCTATGGTTTCGGATTTGTGTCTTCAGCGATCAGTCTTCAAAAACACATCAAAAATTGGCAGCAGGCGATCCGTAGCGGAAATCATCCGGCACAAGCTGCTGCTGCACTGGCAACAATGGGTGCCGGCGGATTGACTGCCTTCAATGCATATGGTCTTGGATCGACCTTACATGCTGGTTACATCGTCATCGCTGCGGAAAACAGTGCAGCACGCATTACGGCTTGGACAGCCGCCGCCACTCGTCTTTCCACCGTGTTCTTCCGCGTCAGTCTGGCAGGCGCACTGTTCACTGTGCTGGAACTGAGTGGCACCTGGCTGTTCAGCCGCTACAACCTCAGCGCCCATGACAAGTGGCTGAAAACCACACCCTGGAGCCGGGATGCCGAGATGCGCGGCGATCACTCGCTGGATGAGTATCAACGTTATCTAGCCTATGTGATACACGCACCCTACGCGCAACTGGGTCCGAACCTTTACGACTCCTGGTTGAAAGACCTGCTCTTCAAGGCCAGACCCAGCGATATCCATCTGGTGCTGCCAAGCCTGACGCTGGAAAACCTTCTACCTCCCTTTGGCGGCAAGCCGACCCATCGACTGGGTATCGGTGCCCACCGTATTTCCCTTCCCTTGCATAGCCAGGGCGCACCACGGGAACGCAAGGACGTGATCAGCGACGAGGTCGTGAGCAGCCTGCGCATCGTCAGATCAACCCCCGAAGGCTTGGTGCTCTGTCTTCGATATCCGCTGAATCCTGGCACCGAGTACACACCAGCGAAAGAAACACTGGAGCTGGCGGTCTGCATTCAGACGTTGAATGCCAAAGGCGAGTGGGCGTCGCGTACCTCCGTCATACATATAGATCCTCGTGGTGAAGGCCATTTTTCGGTGGTTGCCTCCCACTTGGTCAAGGAGAAGCCTCCGGTCTTGCACGTCGAAACCGAGTTTTTGGAGAAGGCCGACCATGGCGAATAATCACGACAAGCCAATCGGCGCGCCGCAGCTTCAGCAGCCCAAAAAAGCTGGAGACATTGAACCGTTTCCAAGCGGGAAAATTACGTATCTCGCGCCGCTTCCACTACCAACACCAATGCCACCCTACGGCCCGCATATTGGCGAGCTGAATGATGTGTACATGGACTTTGGGTTGGGATCTCCGCAGGTCTTTATGTGGCAAATGACTTTGGGTGGACCCTTCAGCGTTTCTTCCTCAATAATATTTTTGTTCCCACTAATCACCGGACTACTGGGAATTATTTTTGGGTATGAGCAGGAAGCCATATGGGACTCAATGGTTGTGATGTTTGAAGTAGGCTATGAGCACGTAATACTCACAGGCCCGTTCATCTTGCTCATCGGCCTGGGAGTCTGGCACCACAACCACAAAAAACGCTCCACCCTCATCCCCACCCGCTTCAACCGCCAACGCCGAGAAGTCTGCTTCATGCCCTCAGGCGCGACCGAGCCACTCTTCGTCCCCTGGGAATCACTCTCCGCCTGGGTCATCGAAGCCCAGGGCGCCACCCAGTACGGCATCCATCGCCAGTACGGCATGGGCATCGGTTACCACCACGGCGAAACCCTCACCAGCCTCGAATTCCAGTGCGCTGGCCTGCCGCTCGCCATCAGCCATTGGGAAGCCATTCGCGGCTACATGGAATACGAAGTCAACGACCTTAAATCCATCCAGGACCTGCAAGACCTGCAAGGCCCCGACGACCCGCCCCACGAAGGCCTGCACACCTTCCGCAACGCCCGCGCACGCATGCACCAGCAGATCCGCGACGGTTCGCGCAGTCGAACATCGGGTTTCTTCTGGTACCTGTACCACGTCATGACCTTGTGGACGATTCCCAACCGCCTCGTCGAATGGGAAGTGCGCCGCCTCGAAGAAATCGGCAAACAAGCCCTGCCCGACGCCATGCGCGAATGGTCGGAGCCGCTGCCGAAAAATCAATGGGCCAAGCCAAGTGAAGAGTTACTGCGCCTGAGTGAACAGGTCCGGCAGCTGCAAAAACGCCAGCCGCGACGGCCTATCACCGAGATTTTTGCCGAGGTACAGCGCTCGCCCTCCAACGGAAAACGTCGCGCATGAGTGGTTTTCCAGAGGTGCTCAGTGGCGTAGCTGTCCACCAGAAAGAACAAGAGAGACCGTCGGTTGTGCTGGTCGAAACCGAGTTTCTGGAGCAAGCCGATCATGCCGAATAATCACGACAAGCCAGGCGGCACACCGCAACTTCAACAGCCAAGAAAAGCTGGAGACATTGAACCGTTTCCAAGAGGAAAAATTACGTATCTGGCACCGCTCCCCTTACCGACACCAATGCCACCCTACGGCCCGCATATTGGCGAGCTGAATGACGTTTACATGGATTTTGGGTTGGGATCGCCACAGATCTTTTCATGGCAAGTCATTTTGGGCGGCCCCTTCAGTATCGCTTTTATGATCGCGTTTGTATTTCCACCTGTTATAGGTTCCATGGGACTAATGTTCGGTTACGACTTTGCATACTCATGGGAGGTCGTCGTTGATTTTTTCTTTGTCATCTATCAATACGCCATTTTCGGAGGTGTAGTTAGCTTATCCATCGGCCTAGCCGTCTGGCACCACAACCACAAAAAACGCTCAACCCTCATCCCCACCCGCTTCAACCGCCAACGCCGAGAAGTCTGCTTCATGCCCTCAGGCGCGACCGAGCCACTCTTCGTCCCCTGGGAATCACTCTCCGCCTGGGTCATCGAAGCCCAGGGCGCCACCCAGTACGGCATCCACCGCCAGTACGGCATGGGCATCGGTTACCACCACGGCGAAACCCTCACCAGCCTCGAATTCCAGTGCGCCGGCCTGCCTCTGGCCATCAGCCATTGGGAAGCCATTCGCGGCTACATGGAATACGAAGTCAACGACCTTAAATCCATCCAGGACCTGCAAGACCTGCAAGGCCCCGACGACCCGCCCCACGAAGGCCTGCACACCTTCCGCAACGCCCGGGCACGCATGCACCAGCAGATCCGCGACGGTTCGCGCAGTCGAACATCAGGCTTCTTCTGGTACCTGTACCACGTCATGACCTTGTGGACGGTCCCCAACCGCCTCGTCGAATGGGAAGTGCGCCGCCTCGAAGAAATCGGCAAACAAGCCCTGCCCGACGCCATGCGCGAATGGTCGGAGCCGCTGCCGCAAGAGCAATGGGCCAAGCCGAGTGAGGAATTGCTGCGGCTGAGCGAACAGGTGCGACATCTGCAAAAGCGCCAGCCGCGACGGCCTATCACCGAGATTTTTGCCGAGGTACAGCGCTCGCCCTCCAACGGAAAACGTCGCGCATGAGTGGTTTTCCAGAGGTGCACAGTTGGGCTGGTGCCCACCAGAAAGAACAGGAGAGACCGTCGGTTGTGCTGGTCGAAACCGAGTTTTTGGAGAAGGCCGACCATGGCGAATAATCACAACACGCCCGTCGGCGCGCCGCAGCTTCAACAGCCCAGAAAAGCTGGAGACATTGAACCGTTTCCAAGCGGGAAAATTACGTATCTCGCGCCGCTTCCATTACCAACGCCAATGCCACCCTACGGCCCACATATTGGCGAGCTTAATGACGTCTACATAGACTTTGGGTTGGGATCACCGCAAGTCTTTTCATGGCAAGTCATTTTGGGCGGGCCATTAAGCGTTTCATTCTCCACCGCATTCCTGTTCCCTCTAATCGGCGGTTTCATGTTCTTTTTGTTCGGGATGGGTTGGGATGACATTTCTCACGCCATAGAAGGGGTTTTCAATGAAGCTAAAGGAATTTCATTTTTGGTGGGATGTTTGATGCTCCTCATCGGCTTGGGAGTCTGGCACCACAACCACAAAAAACGCGCCACCCTCATCCCCACCCGCTTCAACCGTCAACGCCGCGAAGTCTGCTTCATGCCCTCAGGCGCGACCGAGCCACTCTTCGTCCCCTGGGAGTCACTCTCCGCCTGGGTCATCGAAGCCCAGGGCGCCACCCAGTACGGCATCCACCGCCAGTACGGCATGGGCATCGGTTACCACCACGGCGAAACCCTCACCAGCCTCGAATTCCAGTGTGCTGGCCTGCCGCTGGCCATCAGCCATTGGGAAGCCATTCGCGGTTACATGGAATACGAAGTCAACGACCTCAAATCCATTCAGGACCTGCAAGACCTGCAAGGCCCCGACGACCCTCCCCACGAAGGCCTGCACACCTTCCGTAACGCCCGCGCACGCATGCACCAGCAGATCCGCGACGGTTCGCGCAGCCGAACGTCAGGCTTTTTCTGGTACCTGTACCACGTCATGACCTTGTGGACGGTCCCCAACCGCCTCGCCGAGTGGGAAGTGCGCCGCCTCGAAGAAATCGGCAAACAAGCCCTGCCCGACGCCATGCGCGAATGGTCGGAACCGCTGCCGCAAGAGCAATGGGCCAAGCCAAGTGAGGAATTGCTGCGGCTGAGTGAGCAGGTCCGACAGCTGCAAAAGCGCCAGCCGCGACGGCCTATCACCGAGATATTTGCCGAGGTGCAACGCGGACTGTGAATAGAGGAAGGAGGACGTTATGGCGAGGGGTTTCGGTGGGTCAGGTGACTGCGGGTTTTCGCTGCCGCCCTTTAATCCGAAGCAAAAAAAATCGCAGCCTCTGGCAGCACCTGGGAGAAAACACCGTTTTCTACGGAAGCTGCCGAAGGCTGCGATCTCTTGATCTTTAAATCAAGCCGTCAGCGAGTAGACGAGAGCCGTAATCGCCACCAGCCCCACCGCCACCACGAATACGTTGGACGCCTGGCCGCGATAGCGCGCCATGGCCGGTACCTTGCGGATTGCGTACATCGGCATCAGGAACAGGATTGCCGCGATGACCGGGCCACCGAGGGTTTCGATCATGCCGAGGATGCTCGGGTTGAGGGTGGCGACGATCCAGCACACCACCAGCATGAACGCCGCGACGATGCGGTCCAGCGCCTTGGCGCCCGGGCGTTTGCCGCTCTTGACGATCAGGCCTTTCAAGCCTTCGCTGGCGCCGATGTAGTGGCCCAGGAACGACTTGGAAATGGCCACGAAGGCAATCAACGGCGCCGCGAAGGCGATGGTCGGGTTGCTGAAGTGGTTGGCCAGGTACGACAGGATCGACAGGTTCTGCGCCTTCGCCTCGGCCAGTTGTGCCGGGGACAGGGTCAGCACGCAACTGAAGACAAAGAACAGCACCATCACCACCATCAAGGCGTGGGCACGGGACAGGATTTGCGAGCTGCGCTCTTCGGCGTGGTCGCCGTAACGACGCTTCTGATCGACCGCGAACGCCGAGATGATCGGCGAGTGGTTGAACGAAAACACCATCACCGGAATCGCCAGCCACAGGGTGTGCAGCAGCGCCGAGGGCTCAGGCAAGGTGCTGGCCGTGGTCAGGATGCCGCCGTTCCAGTGAGGAATCAGGAACACCGCCAGGAACAGCAAGGCGACAATGAACGGGTACACCATCAGGCTCATGGCCTTGACGATCACCTGCTCGCCACAACGCACCACGGCCAGCAGGCCGAGGATCAGCACCAGCGACAGCAGCGCGCGGGGCGGCGGCATGATGTGCAGTTGATGCTCCAGGAAACTGCCCACGGTGTTGGTCAGGGCCACGCTGTAGATCAACAGGATCGGGAAGATCGCGAAAAAATACAGCAGGGTGATCAGCGCGCCGGCCTGGATGCCGAAATGCTCTTCGACCACTTCGGTGATGTCCGCGCCTTCACGGCCCGACAATACGAAGCGGGTCAGGCCGCGGTGCGCATAGTAGGTCATCGGGAAAGCCAGCAGCGCCAGCACCAGCAAGGGCCAAAAGCCGCCCACGCCCGCGTTGATCGGTAAAAACAGGGTGCCGGCGCCAATCGCCGTGCCAAACAGGCCAAGCATCCAGGTGGTGTCTTGGCGATTCCAGCTCGAAAGGGTCGCTGGTGTCGCGTCTAAATAGCGTTCGTTAACGCTATTGGCCTGATCATTCATCCGGTGGGATCTCCACATTCCGGTCACTTGCCACCCGGTCAGAACGCGTCGGAGTACCCGACAGGTAGCGCCCTGGCCGAAACAGGGGCGCGATTGTCCGGGATTAGTGAACAGAAGCAAAGACTTAGGTGAGGAACGGTGGTGCCAGGTGGCTGAAATCTAACAAGCTACTGGCCCTGTAGGAGCGAGCTTGCTCGCGATGACACAGCGCTGTAAAACCATCGTCGAGCGCCTGACGCGCAACTGGCGGTGCGCCTTGAAGACGTTTTCATTAATCTGGCGGAAGTGAAGCAAGAGAACGGGTCGTGCGGTAATGGCATTGCTCAATACGCGATCTGATGTCCCATTTGAATTTTTGTGAGCCCACCCATGCCCCGAGTCTCCCGCAAGCAAGCCGACCTCAACCGCGAAATCATCGTCGAGGCGGCCACGCGGCTGTTTCGCGAGCGCGGCCTGCACGGGATCAGCGTCGTCGATGTGATGGGCGCGGCGGGGCTGACCCACGGCGGGTTCTATGGTCACTTTGAATCGAAGGAGGCGCTGGCCGTTGAGGCCAGTGGCCGGGCGTTCGAACAGGCGGCAGGGCGCTGGCGGGAGTGGATTGTGGCGGCCGAGGACCACGCCACCGCACGCCGCGCCTTGATCGAGCCCTACCTGTCGACCGCCAGCCGCGACAACCCGGGTAACAGCTGCCCGGTGGTGGCGTTTGCCGGTGACATGTGCCACGAGCCTGCCGACAGCGCCTTGCGCGAGACGTTCATGACCGGCTTGAACAGGCTGCTCGATACCCTGAGTCAACTGATGGACTCGGACGACGCCGCCCGTAACCGCCAGCAAGCGCTGGCGCAGTATTCGCTGATGGTCGGAGCGTTGACGCTGGCCCGCGCCACGCGTGGCGACGCCCTGTCGGATGAAATTCTGGAGGCGGCCAAGGGCTTTCTCGGCGCGGAGCCTGCATCCCCTGCCCCACGCTGAATGCCTGGCCACCCCACAGAAAACCCTCGCCTGCCGCGCCAGCTCCTACACTGAGTGACGCGGCACCGATGTTGCTGATTGCCAGGACGTCCGGCAGCCAGCAATCTCCACCGATGTTCGAGTCCAAAATACCGATGCCCACAGGGAGCCAAGCATGCCTGCAACCGTTCTGGTACTGGTCGAAACCATCAATGATTATCTGCCCATCCTCGAACATCAGGGCTTTCACCTGATACTGGCGCCTACGCCTGCCGAACGCGCCGAGGCCATCACCCGGCACAGCGGCCAGATCAACGCGGTCCTGACCCGCGGCCCATTGGGCCTGTATGCCGATGAAATCGCTGCCCTGCCCAATCTGAAGATCATATGCGTGATCGGCGCCGGTTATGAGCATGTCGACCTGCAAGCGGCGGCCGACCGCGGCATCACCGTCACCAATGGCGCCGGGGTCAACGCCTCTTCAGTGGCGGACCATGCCATGGCCCTGCTGCTGTCACTGGTACGCGATGTTCCGCGCTGCGACGCTGCCGTGCGCCGGGGCGAGTGGCCGAAGATCATGCGCCCTTCCCTGTCCGGCAAACGCCTGGGCATCCTCGGCCTCGGCGCCGTTGGCATGGCCATCGCCAAACGCGCCGCCAACGGCTTCGACATGAGCGTGAGCTACCACAACCGGCAACATCGCAGCGACGTGTCCTACGCCTTCTGTTCCACGCCCACTGAACTGGCGCGCGCCTCGGACTTTCTGGTTATCGCCACTCCGGGAGGCCTGACCACCAAACACCTGATCAATCGCCAGGTGCTCGACGCCCTCGGGCCCAAGGGCTTTCTGGTCAACATTGCCCGGGCCAGCGTGGTGGTCACCGCCGACCTGATCAGCGCCCTGGAACAACGCCGCATCGCCGGGGCCGCACTGGATGTCTTCGATGCCGAACCTCATGTGCCGGATGCACTCAAGTCACTGACCAATGTGGTGCTCACCCCGCACGTCGCCGGATTGTCCCCGGAAGCGATCGAAGGCACGGTTGAACTGGTGGGCCGCAACCTCGTGGCGTTCTTTTCCGGGCAACCGGTGCTCACCCCGGTTGAATTGCCGACCCGTATCAGTAACGCGGTCCTGTAGGACAATTCAAACAGGCGTATCAAAAATAATGATTGCCCGGCAACACGCTCACCTATAAGGGCCGTTCATGGTTGTGGGTGCCGGGTGGGCGCATTAGATTAGTCAATAGTTTCAGGCCTCCAGAATAAGCAGAAGGGATAAGCATGGCGCTTACTGACCAGTCCACCCGTATCCGCACCGGCGAAGAAGTCGATGCCAGCCTGATCGATCCTTACCTCAAGGCGCACATCCCAGGCCTCAGCGGCTTGCCGCAGATCAGCCAGTTCCCTGGGGGCGCATCGAACCTCACCTACTTGCTGGAATACCCCGAACAGGAATTCGTCCTGCGTCGCCCGCCCTTCGGCCACAAAGCCAAGTCCGCCCACGACATGGGCCGTGAGTTTCGCATCCTCAACCAGCTCCGCGAGGGTTTTCCCTACTGCCCCAAGGCTTACGTGCACTGCACCGATGAATCGGTGATCGGCGCCGAGTTCTACGTGATGGAACGGGTCAAGGGGATCATCCTGCGTTCTGAACTGCCGTCGGAGCTCGGCCTGGATGCCGCGAAAACCGAAGCCTTGTGCAAGAGCTTCATCGACAAGTTCGTCGAGCTGCACCGGGTCGACTACAACGCCTACGGCCTGGGCGATCTCGGCAAGCCCCAAGGTTACGTGGCGCGCCAGATCAAAGGCTGGAGCGACCGCTACGAGAAGGCCCTGACGCCCGACGCGCCACAATGGGAAGTGGTCAAAGCCTGGCTCAACGACAAGATGCCGGCCGATCACCCGACCTCCAGCATCGTCCACAACGACTACCGCTTCGACAACGTTATCCTCGATCCGAACAACCCGATGCAGATCATCGGGGTGCTCGACTGGGAACTGACCACCCTCGGCGACCCCTTGATGGACCTGGGCAACACCCTCGCCTACTGGATCGAAGCCGGTGACCCGGCGCCGGTGCAACTGATGCGTCGCCAGCCAAGCCACGCGCCGGGCATGCTGACCCGCCGCGAGTTCGTCGATTACTACGCCGAGCGCTCCGGCATCCGGATCGACAACTTCGACTTCTACTACACCTACGGCCTGTTCCGCCTGGCCGGCATCGTGCAGCAGATCTACTACCGCTTCTACCATGGCCAGACCCAGGACAAACGCTTCGCGCAGTTCATTCACATGAACAAACTGCTGGAGCAGATGAGCCTGCAGGTCATCCAGAAATCCAGCCTGTGACGGTACGCGATCCCTGCGGGCGCGATCCCGCTCGCGAAAATCGTGAACGATAACGCGCACTGACTGGCCTCAACTGAACAGCATTGGCAGCACCCGGTATTTGACTCGATAACAAGACTTTTTTAAGGGAATCCCATGTCCAAGACCCAGTTGTTCGACCTCGACGGCAAGATCGCATTCGTCTCCGGCGCCAGCCGTGGCATCGGTGAAGCCATCGCCAGGCTGCTGGCGCAGCAAGGCGCCCATGTCATCGTGTCGAGTCGCAAAATCGAGGGCTGCCAGCACGTGGCCGACGCGATCATCGCGGCGGGCGGCAAGGCCACCGCCATCGCCTGCCATATCGGTGAAATGGAGCAGATCAGCCAGGTCTTCGCCGCCATCAAGGAACAATTCGGGCGTCTGGACATCCTGGTCAACAACGCGGCGACCAACCCGCAGTTCTGCAACGTGCTGGACACCGACCTCAGCGCCTTCCAGAAAACCGTCGACGTGAACATTCGCGGCTACTTCTTCATGTCGGTGGAAGCCGGCAAGCTGATGCGTGAAAACGGCGGCGGCAGCATCATCAACGTCGCTTCGATCAACGGCGTCTCGCCGGGCGTGTTCCAGGGCATCTATTCGGTGACCAAGGCTGCCGTGATTAACATGACCAAGGTGTTCGCCAAGGAATGTGCGCAGTTCGGCATCCGCTGCAACGCCCTGTTGCCGGGCCTGACCGACACCAAGTTCGCTTCGGCGCTGGTCAAGAACGAGGCCATCCTCAATACCGCGCTGGCACAGATTCCGCTCAAGCGCGTGGCCGACCCGAGCGAAATGGCGGGCGCCGTACTTTACCTGGCGAGCGATGCGTCGAGCTATACCACCGGTGTATCGCTGAATGTGGACGGTGGCTTCCTGTCCTGATCCCGGTTCAGCAGATGCGCAAAAGGCAGTCCTCGGGACTGCCTTTTTTGTGCCCGCTTTACTGCGTCACGCAGCGGGTGGTCGTCGTGACCCGGGTCACCTCGCCTTCGGCCCTCACATCGCCCATGACATCGGTTTTATCCAGGGTCTGGCAGGTGCGTTCAGGGGGTGGAGGCGGTGCGGCGGGAGGTGGCGGAGGCGGACTGGCACAGCCGCCGAGAATCAAGGCGCAGAGTACAAGCGACGTTGGAGCAAAAACGCGTTTCCCAAGACTGTTCATAGGATGACCCGCGAGAAAAGGATGTACACAGGGGTGTGACAACAAAACACCGCCCAAAAGTTCACGGGGCAGGTGCAGAAAGATCACTTTTATACATTCTTGTCGCGTAACCAGCCGTCCAGACCGGAAAAACCTGACGATTCCTACACCACCGGGTCGGGGCGTTGCAGGCTGTTGCTCTCCAGTTCATAACGCAGCTCTTCAATGAGCGTCGCGATCGATTCGGGCGTCTGCAGCCTCGTCATGTTCAAACCGCTGACCACCAGATCAACTTGTCCGGTCACCGGGTGATAGAGCTTGATGGTCAACGAGTGTTCGCCCGTGACCGCACATTCACAGGCCAATGGTGAAAAGGTTCGCTCAAGCTGCGTCCGCAGTTGCGCCAGGCTCATCATTGCGGTGGCCCTCGGCGGCAAACAGCTGCGCAGAAATAACGTTGTAGGTGCATGGCTGGTCCTTTTAGCGATTTCGGAGCGTGCGAATGATCCGAAACTGTCATTCGCACGCGCTCAGCCTAAGGCTTGCCACCTGCTGGCCAGAACGTGAATTTGCACCGTATCACCTAGTGCATTTGCACCTACCGTTGACCCTTCTGTCTCCATGTGCCGGAAAACAACCCGCGTTCGCGTGCCCAGACAATCGCCTCGCTACGACTGTGCACATCAAGCTTGGAGTACACCGTCGCCACATGATTGCGCACCGTGTTCGGTGCCAGCTTCAGGCGCGCTGCGATTTCCTTGTCGGCCAGGCCTTCGCAGATCAACTCCAGCACATCGCGCTCCCTGGCCGTCAGGTCAGTGAAGGACACGCTGGGCAACTGCGGCGAGTTGACGTGCTTCACGTTGGCGAGCTTTTCGATCAGCGTGCGACTGAACCAGGAAGCGTCTTTCATCACCTCTTCAATGGCCGACACCAACTCCAGCTCGGTGCGTTTGCGCTCGGTGATGTCCATCAACACCAGCAGGTAGCAGGCACTGTCCTGAATGTTCACGGTGTCAGCGGAAACCGCGCAATCCATCAGTTCGGTATCTTTCTTTCGAACGCGAACATCAACCCGATCCAGACGTCCGGTTTTCTCCAGGGCGCTGAACAGTTTTGTCCTCGCGCCCTTATCGTGGATGAAGTCGATGTCGGCGATGGTCTTGCCCTGCACTTCCTCGCGGGGATACGCGAGGGATTCGAGAAACGCCTCGTTGACATCCATCACCACCTGATCGCTGGCACTGCACACCAGGATCGGCACGGGCGTCAGGCCAAATGCCTTGGCAAAGCGCTCCTCGCTCTGGCGCAGGGCGACTTCAGCCTTGCGCCGCGGCTCCACGTCGACGAAGGAAAACAGCATGCAGGGCTCATCGTTGAGCTCAAGCGGCTGGCCGGCGACGATGACCTGTTTGCTTCCCCCGCCGGCCACGCGCAGTTCGGCCTGCATTTGCGGAATGGTCGCGCCTTCGCGCAAACGTTGCTTGGCCAGGTCCTTGTCTTGCGCCTGGTCCAATATATCCAGTTCATAAGTGGAGCTACCGATCACCTGATCACGGGCATAACCGGTCATTTCGAGGAAGCCGGGATTGACCTTGATGTAGCGCAAATCGCTGAGCCGGCAGATCACCGCCGGGGCCGGGTTGGCGGCGAAGGTTTTCTCGAAGCGCTGCTCGGCGCTGGCCCACTCGGAGACATCGTCCATGATCAGCACCAACGACTCCGGCTCACCGTGGCTGTCGGTGACCACCAGGCTGCGCACCTTATGCACCCAGGTACGTTCTTCGTCATCAACCGGGGTCAGCTCGACCAGCACATCACTGAAGGTCTCGCCTCGGGCGACACGGCTGATCGGGTAACTGGCCACCGGCACCGGGTGATGGTTGCGATAACGCAGGGCAAAGCGGCGTGCGTATTCCCCGGCGTTCGCCCCGAGTTCCCCGATCCGCTCGATGCCGTGCATGGCCAGCGCGGCATCATTGGCCCAGACGATGGTCTGGTCGAGATCGAGCAGAATCACCCCGTCGGACAGGCCCGTGATGATCTGCTGCAATTGGCGGCGGCTGGTTTCTGTGGTCAGGACGTCTTGGCTCATTGCATCTCCATACCTGCGGCGGAGCAATTGCACTCCGGTGACAAGTACGACCGCCAGAGCCTGCAATCGTGCGAAGTTCCTGCACGCGTTCGACCAGCACTGCCTTCACGGGATGCCGAGGGTTACGGTCTGTTGCGCTTCAAGCGGCCAATTGCCCACTGGCAATCGCCGCCGAAGCCGCCAGCATGGCCCGCAACAACACCGCACAACCGGCCGCCAGGTCATCCGGCGCGGCGTTTTCGATTTCGTTGTGGCTGATGCCGCCTTCGCAGGGGACGAAGATCATCCCGGCGGGGCCGAGTTCAGCGAGGAAGATCGCGTCGTGCCCTGCTCCGCTGACGATGTCCATGTGCGACAGGCCCAAGCCTTGTGCCGCACCGCGCACGGCTTCAACGCACCCCTTGTCGAAATACAGCGGCGGGAAGTCGGCGGTCGGGGTGAGTTCGTAGGTCAGGCCGTGTTCCTCGCAGGTGGTTTCGATGACTTCGCGGACTTCGGCGATCATCGAGTCCAGCCGTGCCGGATCGAGATGGCGGAAGTCCAGGGTCATGCGCACTTCGCCGGGAATGACGTTGCGTGAACCGGGATAGGCTTGCAGGCAACCGACTGTGCCGCAGGCGTGGGGTTGATGGCCGAGGGCGGCGCGATTGACCGCGCCGACGATCACCGCGGCACCGACCAGCGCGTCCTTGCGCAGATGCATCGGCGTCGGCCCGGCATGGGCTTCGACGCCGCGCAGTTTCAGGTCGAACCATTTCTGCCCGAGGGCGCCCATGACCACGCCAATGGTCTTGCGCTCGTCCTCGAGAATCGGGCCTTGCTCGATATGCGCTTCGAAATAGGCGCCCACCGCGTGGCCGCTGACCGCGCGCGACCCCGCGTAACCAATCGCGTTCAACGCCTCGCCCACGGTAACGCCCTCGGCGTCGACCTTGGCCAGGGTTTCCTCGAGGGTGAATTTTTCCGCGAACACGCCGGAGCCCATCATGCACGGGGCGAAACGCGAGCCTTCTTCGTTGGTCCAGACCACCACTTCCAGCGGCGCTTCGGTTTCCACGCCCAGATCATTGAGGGTGCGCAGCACTTCGACCCCGGCCAGTACGCCGAAGCAGCCGTCGAACTTGCCGCCGGTGGGCTGGGTGTCAATGTGGCTGCCGGTCATCACCGGCGGCAGGTCCGGATTGCGTCCGGGGCGCCGGGCGAAGATGTTGCCCACGGCATCGATGCTGACGGTGCAGCCCGCCTCTTCACACCATTTGACGAAAATATCCCGGGCCTGGCGATCGAGGTCGGTCAGGGCCAGGCGACAAACGCCGCCCTTGACCGTGGCGCCGAGTTTGGCCAATTCCATGAGCGACTGCCACAGACGGTCGCGGTTGATGTGCTGATGGGTGGACTGCAGAACCTCTACAGCAGCGTTCATGATGATCTCCTCAAGCAATTCTTATGGTTTCTATCAGGCATTTCGTCGGTGTGTTTGAGGCCGTCATCGCGAGCAGGCTCGCTCCCACAGGGGTGACGCGTACCCAGCTCGCGACAGGGCCAGCCGCTACACCGCCGATTTCACGGCAGACGGCTGCGCCCGCATCGAGCACAACCCGTAATAAATCAACCCGCCCAGGGCCGAGCCGGTGAACCAGCCGTAGCTGTAGAACCAGCTGAAGGCATCGCTGCCCAACGACAGCAGCGTCAGCACCACCGGCACACCGAAGGCCAGGAACCCGTTCCAGTTCCATGCCGGGTACACGTCATCGCGGTACAGCCCGGCGAGGTCCAGTTGCTGTTTCTTGATCAGGAAATAGTCCACCACCATGATCCCGGCAATCGGCCCCAATAGACTGGAATAGCCCAGCAACCAGTTGGAATAGACGGTTTCCAGGCTCACGTCAGAAACGATCAGGCCCAGTTTTTTCAGCAGCTCATGGGCCATCAGCGCCAGGCCGACAAACCCGGTCAGCAGTACGGCTTTGGTGCGGTTGATCACCTTGGGCGCAATGTTCTGGAAGTCGTTGGTCGGCGAAACGATGTTGGCCGCGGTGTTGGTGGACAACGTAGCGATGATGATCAGCGCCATGGCCACCGCGACCCAGACCGGACTCTGGATATGGCCGATCAGCGTCACCGGGTCGGAGACGGTCACGCCCACCAGTTTCACCGACGCGGCGGTCATCACCACGCCCAGCGAGGCGAACAGGAACATGGTCAGCGGCAAACCGATGATCTGCCCGACAATCTGGTCCTTCTGGCTTTTCGCATAGCGGCTGAAGTCCGGGATGTTCAGCGACAGAGTGGCCCAGAAGCCGACCATCGCGGTCAATCCGGCGGCGAAATAACTGGCCACGCCGGCCCCTTCGGGACGCTTGGCCGGAATCGCCAGCAGTTCAGTCATCGACACATTGGGCATGGCCCACACCAGCAAGCCTGCGCCTACCGCCACCAGCAATGGCGCAGACAGGGTTTCCAGCCATTTGATCGACTCGGCGCCACGAATCACCACCCACAGGTTCAGCGCCCAGAAGATCATGAAGCCGATGACTTCACCGGTGCCGCCCAGGGATTTCCAGCCGTCGAACACCGACCCCAGGAACAGGTGAATCGCCAGGCCGCCGAACATGGTCTGGATGCCGAACCAGCCGCACGCCACCAAGGCACGGATCAGGCACGGAATGTTGGAACCGAGGACGCCGAAGGACGAGCGCAGCAACACCGGAAACGGGATGCCGTACTTGGTGCCGGGAAAGGCGTTCAGGGTCAGCGGGATCAATACGATGATGTTGGCAAACAGGATCGCCAGCAGCGCTTCGCCGACGCTCAGCCCGAAATAGGCCGTCAGCACGCCGCCCAGGGTGTAGGTCGGCACGCAAACCGCCATTCCGATCCACAAGGCCGTGATGTGCCATTTGTTCCAGGTTCGTTCGCGCACCTTGGTCGGTGCCATGTCGTGGTTGTATCGGGGACTGTCGAGGACGTCGCTGCCGGCCTCCAACTCAAACAAGCCGTCGCGCTCGGTCACTTGCGATCTGATCTGTTGCATGGCCGCTCCATTGTTGTTTTGTATTGCTCATCGAGGGCTGGCGGCATCAATAAACGTGCCGGATACCCCGCTTACGCATCGGGCAGTTCCATAAACGTTTTATAAATATTTGATTATTAACAGTTTTATTTATTCATCCATTCAGTCTTCGGTCACTTGCCATGCCACTCAGGCCGAATGTCAGGCAAGTTGTCCGAACAGTCAGGTCTCAATCTGGTGCGTGAATCTTTTTTTAAACGGTGCGCATCAACCATAGACCATTCTCAAACAGCTGATTTCACATAAGAAATCTTGACCATATTTGAATCCTGTCAAGTGCGTCAAAATGGTGAGAGGCCTCACCATTTTGGTGATTTTTAATTTTTACTGTTAAAAATCAATAATTTAAAACGCATATAAGCTTATAAAAATTATTCTTGCTGATTTCAATAACACCAGCTAGCTTTCAATCTTGACAGCGATGACAGGAATACACCTGTGCAACTCGCTTCATATAAAACATTGAGAGCCGGCATCAGCCGGTCATTGCCTGCGAGGAACTCGGAATGTCTCTGTTGATCCGTGGCGCCACCGTTATTACCCATGATGAAAGTTATCGCGCCGATGTGTATTGCGCAGACGGCGTGATCAAGGCCATCGGCGAAGACCTCGAGGCTCCCACAGGCGCCGAAATACTCGACGGCAGCGGCCAATACCTGATGCCCGGCGGCATCGACCCGCACACCCACATGCAACTGCCCTTCATGGGCACCGTGGCCAGCGAAGACTTTTACAGCGGCACGGCGGCCGGTCTGGCCGGCGGCACCACGTCGATCATCGATTTCGTGATTCCCAACCCCCAACAATCACTGATGGAAGCGTTCCATCAGTGGCGTGGCTGGGCCGAGAAGTCGGCTTCCGATTACGGCTTCCACGTCGCCATCACCTGGTGGAGCGAGCAAGTCCGCGAAGAAATGGCCGAGTTGGTGAAACACCACGGGGTCAACAGCTTCAAGCATTTCATGGCCTACAAGAATGCGATCATGGCCGCCGACGACACGCTGGTGGCGAGTTTTGAACGATGCCTGGAGCTCGGCGCGGTGCCCACCGTGCACGCGGAAAACGGCGAGCTGGTCTATCACCTGCAACGCAAGTTGATGGCCCAGGGCATGACCGGGCCGGAGGCGCATCCCCTGTCGCGTCCGTCGCAAGTGGAAGGCGAAGCGGCGAGCCGGGCGATCCGCATCGCAGAAACCCTGGGCACACCGTTGTACCTGGTGCACGTCTCGACCAGGGAAGCCCTCGACGAAATCACCTATGCCCGCGCCAAGGGCCAACCGGTTTACGGCGAAGTACTGGCCGGGCACCTGTTGCTGGACGACAGCGTCTATCAACACCCGGACTGGCAGACCGCCGCCGGTTACGTGATGAGCCCGCCGTTCCGCCCTGTCGGGCATCAGGAAGCGCTCTGGCATGGCCTGCAAGCCGGCAACCTGCACACCACCGCCACCGACCACTGCTGCTTCTGCGCCGAACAGAAGGCCGCCGGCAAGGACGATTTCAGCAAGATCCCCAATGGCACTGCCGGCATCGAAGACCGTATGGCCGTGCTTTGGGACGAAGGGGTGAACACCGGGCGTTTGTCGATGCAGCACTTCGTGGCGCTGACCTCCACCAACACCGCGAAAATCTTCAATCTCTACCCGCGCAAAGGCGCGATCCGCGTCGGCGCCGATGCCGACCTGGTGCTGTGGGACCCTCAGGGCACGCGCACGATTTCCGCCAAGACCCACCACCAGCAAGTCGACTTCAACATCTTCGAAGGCAAGACCGTGCGCGGCGTGCCCAGCCATACCATCAGCCAGGGCCGGGTGGTCTGGGCCGACGGCGATCTGCGCGCCGAACGCGGAGCCGGGCGCTACATCGAGCGGCCGGCGTATCCGGCGGTGTTTGATTTGCTGAGCAAGCGCGCCGAGTTGAATCAGCCGGTTGCCGTGAAACGCTGAAATCGGCCTTCGACCTATCGCGGGCAAGCCCGCTCCCACAGGTTTTGTGAACACCTGAAATCCCTGTGGGAGCCAGCCTGCTGGCGATGGCGTCAGCCCGAACCACACAAAAACAATGCCCGACAGAGGCAGCACCGCCATCACCGTGAGGCCAATACCGTGATCAAGACCCTGAACCACCTCCCCCATCCCGTAGAGCAGGCGGCCGTCCTCGCCAGTCATTTCACCGACCTGGCACCGCCGCTCAACGATCGACAGGCTCACCTTGAAGCCTCGCGCTGCCTGTATTGCTACGACGCACCGTGCGTGAATGCCTGCCCGAGCGAGATCGATATTCCATCGTTCATCCGCAACATCCATCAGGACAACGTGCAGGGCGCGGCGCAGAAAATCCTCTCGGCCAATATCCTCGGCGGCAGTTGCGCCCGGGTCTGCCCCACCGAAATTCTTTGCCAGCAAGCCTGCGTGCGCAACAACGCTCAGGAGTGCGCACCGGTGCTGATCGGCCTGCTGCAGCGTTACGCGGTGGACAACGCGCACTTCAGCGAACACCCCTTCCCCCGTGCCGCCGCCACCGGCAAACGCATCGCCGTGGTCGGTGCCGGGCCAGCGGGTTTGTCCTGCGCCCATCGCAGCGCCATGCACGGCCATGACGTGGTGATTTTCGAAGCCCGTGAAAAAGCCGGCGGCCTCAATGAATACGGGATCGCCAAGTACAAACTGGTGGATGACTACGCGCAGAAGGAGTTGGAGTTCCTGCTGCAGATCGGCGGGATCGAGATCCGTCACGGGCAAAAACTCGGCGAGAACCTGAGCCTGACTGAACTGCATCAGCAATTCGATGCGGTGTTCCTCGGCCTGGGTCTGGCGGCGAGCAAGCAATTGGGGCTGGCCCATGAAAACGCGCCGGGACTGCTGGCCGCGACCGACTACATCCACGAACTGCGCCAGGCCGATGACCTGACTCAACTGCCATTGGCTGATCGTTGCATCGTACTCGGTGCCGGCAATACCGCCATCGACATGGCCGTGCAGATGGCCCGCCTCGGGGCCCGTGACGTCAATCTGGTGTACCGCCGTGGCGCCGAGGACATGGGTGCCACCCACCACGAACAGGACATCGCCAAGGCCAATCAGGTGCGCCTGATGACCTGGGCACAACCCGAAGAAGTCCTGCTCGACGCCAACGGTCGCGTGCGCGGCATGCGTTTCGCGCGCACGCATCTGGTCGAAGGCCGCCTGCAAACCACCGGCGAAACCTTTGAACTGGCCGCCGACGCCATCTTCAAGGCCATCGGCCAGGCCTTCGACAGCAGCGCCCTCGCCGACCCGCTGGCCCGTGAACTCAAGCGCCAGGGGGATCGCATCGAAGTCGATGAGCACCTGCGCACCAGCGTCCCCGGGGTGTATGCCGGCGGCGATTGCACCAGCCTCGACCAGGACCTCACCGTGCAGGCGGTGCAGCACGGCAAATTGGCCGCCGAGGCCATCAACGCTCATCTGATGCTCAACGTGGAGGCTGCGTAAATGGCCGATCTCTCGATTGTCTTCGCCGGCATCAAAAGCCCCAACCCGTTCTGGCTGGCCTCGGCGCCGCCCACCGACAAGGCCTACAACGTGGTCCGCGCCTTTGAGGCCGGATGGGGTGGCGTGGTCTGGAAAACCCTGGGTGAAGACCCGGCGGCGGTCAACGTATCGTCGCGCTACTCGGCGCACTTCGGTCCTAACCGTGAAGTGATGGGCTTCAACAACATCGAACTGATCACCGACCGCTCGCTGGAGATCAACCTGCGGGAAATCACCCAGGTCAAAAAGGACTGGCCGGACCGCGCGCTCATCGTGTCGTTGATGGTGCCCTGCGTCGAAGAATCGTGGAAACACATCCTGCCGCTGGTGGAAGCCACCGGTGCCGACGGCATCGAACTGAACTTCGGTTGCCCCCATGGCATGCCGGAACGCGGGATGGGCGCGGCGGTCGGTCAGGTGCCGGAATACGTCGAACAGGTCACCCGCTGGTGCAAGACCTATTGCTCGCTGCCGGTGATCGTCAAGCTGACGCCGAACATCACCGACATCCGCGTGGCGGCCCGCGCGGCGCACCGTGGCGGCGCGGATGCGGTGTCGCTGATCAACACCATCAACTCGATCACCAGCGTCAACCTGGAACGCATGGTCGCCAACCCCATGGTCGGCAGCCAGAGCACCCACGGCGGCTACTGCGGCTCGGCGGTCAAGCCGATCGCCTTGAACATGGTCGCCGAAATCGCCCGAGATCCTCAGACCCGTGGCCTGCCCATCAGCGGCATCGGCGGCATCGGCAACTGGCGCGATGCGGCGGAATTCATGGCCCTGGGTTGCGGCTCGGTGCAGGTGTGCACGGCGGCCATGCTGCATGGCTTCCGGATTGTCGAGGAGATGAAGGACGGCCTGTCACGCTGGATGGACAGTCAGGGTTACGCCAGCATTTCAGCGTTTTCCGGGCGTGCCGTGGGCAACACCACCGACTGGAAGTACCTGGACATCAACTATCAGGTCATCGCCAAAATCGACCAGGACGCCTGCATCGGTTGCGGCCGCTGCCACATCGCCTGCGAAGACACCTCGCACCAGGCGGTGGCCAGCCTCAAGCAGGCGGACGGCACACACAAGTATCAAGTGATCGACGATGAATGCGTGGGCTGCAATCTGTGCCAGATCACCTGCCCGGTGCAGGACTGCATCGAGATGGTGCCGGTGGAAAACGGCAAGCCGTTTCTGGACTGGAACCATGACCCGAGGAATCCCTATCACGTCAGTCCTTGAGGTTTTCAGCGTCTGAGATGACGCCTTCGCGGGCAAGCCCGCTCCCACAGGTTTCTCTGGTGTACACAGGCTTTGTGTACGACCTGAAACCCTGTGGGAGCGGGCTTGCCCGCGAAGAGGCCAGCAGCCAGAACACCCGACCTCAGGGCTCCAACCCGATCCCGCGCAAAATCACACTGGTCACGGTCTGTATCGCCCGTTCGAACTGCATGTCCGACAGCGGCTGATGGTCGTTGAGGATGTTCACCTGGTGGTCGAAGTCGGCGTAGTGCTGGGTCGAGGCCCAGATCATGTACAGCAGGCTCGAAGGCTCCACCGGCAGGATGCGTTTGTCGTCCACCCACTGGCGGATTTTCGCTTCTTTCATCTTGGCCCAGTCGTACAGGCTCGCATCCAGTGCCTCCCCCAGGGTCGGGGCGCCGTGGATGATTTCGTTGGCCCAGACTTTCGAACCATACGGACGGCTGCGGGAGTGGTTCATCTTGGCGCGGATGTAACTGCTGAGCACCACGCGCGGGTCGTCGAACATCTCGAAGCACAGCGCGTCCTGCTTCCAGACCTCCAGCAAGTCGAACAGCACGGCGCTGTACAACTCGGTCTTGGTGCTGAAGTAGTAATGCAGGTTGGAGCGCGGCAGTTGCACTTCGGCGGCGATGTCGGCCATTGCGGTGCTGCCGAAGCCTTTCTCGGCGAAGACCTTCTCGGCCCCCAGCAGAATTTTCTCGACGTTACTGCGACGAATCTCGATCTTGTGATTGCCCATGAGGGCTCCCTGACAACAGCGTTAAACAAGACTAGCATCCGCTCTACCTCGCGGCGACAGGGGAAAACCAAACTTCGTACAACAGGCCCCGGGCGGCTAAACTGACGCCCACTTCGCAACGGCCTGACAGGAACCCGACCATGCTGCTCAAAAAAGCCCTCTCCACCGCCGCCCTGCTCGGCTCGCTGCTGGCCGCCTCTGCAGTGTTCGCCCACGCCCATCTGAAAAGTGAGACACCCGCCGCCGACAGCACCGCGAGCGCGCCGACGGAACTGCGCCTGGTGTTTTCCGAAGGCGTTGAAGCGGCCTTCACCAAAGTCACGATCAGCAAGGACGGGGCCACCGTTGCGGTGAAAAACCTGGCCACCGAGGGCAGCGACAAGAAGACCCTGGTGGTCACACCGGCTGCGCCCTTGACACCGGGTGCCTATAAAGTCGAATGGCACGCCGTGTCGGTCGACACCCATAAAAGCGAAGGCGCCTACAGCTTCAAGGTGGGCCAATAATACATGGCGAGCGCGTTGGTACTGTGCCGCTTCCTGCATTTCACCGTGGTACTGATGCTGTTCGGTGCCTGGGTTTACAAGCCTCGGTTGCTGGGCCGTGACACCACCCTGGACCGGACGTTGACACGCATCAGCCGTTGGCTGGGGGCACTGGCGCTGGTCAGCGGCGTCTGTTGGCTGCTGCTGATCACCGCCAGCATGGCCGGTGCCTGGGACGCGGCGCTCGAACCCTCGACCTTGCGCCTGGTGCTGGGCAGCACCTTCTTTGGCCAGGTCTGGAGCTGGCATCTGCTGTTCAACGGACTGCTGTTGGCCTTGCTGCTGACGCCGCTGCGCACCCACCTGCCCTTGCGCCTCGCCCTCGGCGCCTCGCTGCTGGCAACCCTGGCACCGGTCGGCCACGGCGCCATGCTCGATGGCGTCGAAGGCCGGTGGCTGATGCTCAATCAACTGGTGCACCTGGCCTGCGTCGGCATCTGGCTCGGCGGCCTGATGCTGCTGGTGATGATCCTGCGCCGCCCTGCCGGGCATGACATCCGGACGCTGTTGCAGCGATTCAGTGGCGTCGGTTACATCGTGGTGGCGGGATTGCTGATCACCGGCCTGATCAACGTACGGGTCCTGACCGGCGCCTTCTGGCCGACGCCCTTGCTGTCCGGGTTTGCCCTGATCCTGTTGATCAAGATCACGCTCATCGCCGCGATGCTCGGCCTGGCGTTGTTCAACCGGCTGCGGATCAAGGACTGCGAACAGCGCCTGTCGGCATTGCGTAAAAGCGTGATCGCCGAATGGTTGCTGGGCATTGGCGCGGTGGCGGCGGTGTCGTTGCTGGGCACCATGCCGCCAATGATTGCTGGCTGACAACCCAATCGTCTGTGGGAGCGAGCCTGTCGAATCGTCGCACCGTCGCGATGGACGTCAACGATAGCGCGGACTATCTGAACACCCCTCATTGCCCGCGCGTTTTTCGCGAGCAAGCTCTCCCATGAGAATTTGCAGCCAAGGTCATCGTACAACTTCTGATTGACAACACTGAAACGCCACGTAAATAATCGCCCCAATGTTGTACGACGACGTATAACAACCATAAAAACAAAAAAGAAATGGAGCGTTACAGTGAGCAAGCCCGCCCGCAATCCGTCCCCACGTCCACACTTCGCCCGCCGTCATGCCATGAGCCTGATCGGTTGCAGCAGCCTGGCCATCGCCCTGCCCATGGCCAGTCATGCCGAAGGTTTCACCGATGACGCCAAAGCCACGCTGAACCTGCGCAACGCCTACTTCAACCGCAACTACACCAACCCGGCCTACCCCCAGGGCAAGGCTGAGGAGTGGACCCAGAACTTCATCCTCGACGCCAAATCCGGGTTCACCCAGGGCACGGTCGGCTTTGGTGTGGACGTGCTGGGCACGTTTTCGCAGAAGCTCGATGGCGGCAAGGGCACCGGTGGTACACAGTTGCTGCCACTGGACCACGACGGGCGCCCGGCCGACAACTTCGGCCGTCTGGGCGTAGCGCTCAAGGGCAAGATCTCGAAGACCGAAGTCAAGGTCGGTGAATGGATGCCGGTGCTGCCGATCCTGCGCTCGGACGACGGCCGCTCCCTGCCGCAAACCTTCCGTGGTGGTCAGGTCACCTCCAACGAAATCAGCGGCTTGACGCTCTACGGCGGGCAATTCCGCCAGAACAGCCCGCGTAACGATGCGAGCATGGAAGACATGTTCATGAACGGTAAAGCAGCGTTCAAGTCGGACCGTTTCAACTTCGGCGGCGGTGAATATGCCTTCAACGACAAACGCACCCAGGTCGGCGTGTGGTACGCGCAACTGAGCGATATCTATCAACAGCAATACTTCAACCTGAGCCACAGCCAACCCATTGGCGACTGGACCCTCGGCGCCAACCTCGGCTACTTCATCGGCAAGGAAGACGGCAGCGCCCTGGCCGGCGACCTCGATAACAAAACCGCGTTCGCCCTGCTCTCGGCCAAGTACGGCGGCAACACTTTCTATGTCGGCCTGCAGAAACTCACGGGCGACGATGTGTGGATGCGCGTCAACGGCACCAGCGGCGGCACCCTGGCCAACGACAGTTACAACTCCAGCTATGACAATGCCAAGGAAAAATCCTGGCAAGTGCGTCACGACTACAACTTCGTGGCCCTGGGCGTGCCGGGCCTGACCCTGATGAACCGCTACATCAGTGGCGATAACGTGCACACCGGGAGCATCACCGACGGCAAGGAATGGGGCCGTGAATCGGAACTGGCCTACACGGTGCAGAGCGGACCGCTGAAAAACCTCAACGTCAAATGGCGTAACGCGAGCATCCGCAAAAACTTCAGCACCAACGAGTTCGACGAAAACCGCCTCTTCATCAGCTATCCGATTTCGTTGTTGTAAAACGGATCGGCTGATACCGGTCTTGTGGCGAGGGAGCAAGCTCCCTCGCCACAGGTGTAACTTGCCATCGAAAGATGAGCCAACCCTTCGTCAAATTCACTACAAGACGCGTTGACAAGAAACGGGAAGCCTTACGATACTGCCAATAGTCGTACGACAACCTACAACAAATTCAATAACCACCATTGCTTGTCCAGGACTCTCCATGACCACCACTGCCACTGCCCGCGCCCCTTTCAATCGCCTGCTGCTGACCGGTGCCGCCGGTGGCCTGGGCAAGGTCCTTCGCGAAAGCCTGCGCCCCTACGCCAATGTGATTCGCCTGTCGGACATCGCCGACATCGCGCCAGCCATCGACGACCGTGAAGAAGTCGTGCCGTGCGATCTGGCCGACAAGCAAGCCGTGCATCAACTGGTCGAAGGCGTGGACGCGATCCTGCACTTTGGCGGCGTGTCCACCGAGCGCTCATTCGAAGAGATCCTCGGCGCCAACATCTGCGGCGTCTTCCACATCTACGAAGCCGCGCGCCGTCATGGCGTCAAGCGCGTGATCTTCGCCAGCTCCAACCACGTGATCGGCTTCTACCAGCAAGACGAAGTCATCGACGCCCACTCCCCTCGTCGCCCGGACAGTTACTACGGCTTGTCCAAGTCCTACGGCGAAGACATGGCCACTTTCTACTTCGATCGCTATGGCATCGAGACCGTCAGCGTGCGCATTGGCTCTTCGTTCCCGGAACCGCAAAACCGCCGGATGATGAGCACCTGGCTGAGCTTCGGCGACCTGACCCAACTGCTTGAACGGGCGTTGTACACGCCGAATGTCGGTCACACCGTGGTCTATGGCGCGTCCGACAACAAGGACGTCTGGTGGGACAACCGTTACGCCACGGTCCTGGGCTATGCGCCGAACGACAGCTCCGAAGTGTTCCGCGAAAAGGTCGAAGCCCAACCGATGCCAGCGGCTGATGATCCGACGCGGATCTACCAGGGCGGCGCCTTCTGCGTGGCCGGCCCGTTCGGCGACTGAACCGCCAGTGTTTACCGCGTGATCCCCACAACAAAAACCAAGGGAATGAGTGGCCATGCCAGCTGAATTGATTGTCGATGCCCGCAACGCCGTGGGTGAATGCCCGGTGTGGGTCGGTGAAGAAAACGCCCTGTACTGGGTCGATATCCCGGCCGGCGGCCTGCAGCGCTGGAGTGCCGGCACCGGCCAGGTGTCGGCGTGGAAAACCCCGGAAATGCTCGCGTGCATTGCCCGTCGCGCTGACGGCAGCTGGGTCGCCGGGATGGAGAGCGGCTTCTTCCAGCTGCGCCCGCACAACGACGGCAGCCTCGACAGCGAGCCCCTGGCCGGCATCGACCACAACCGCCCCGACATGCGCCTCAACGATGGTCGCTGTGACCGCCAGGGGCGTTTCTGGGCCGGCAGCATGGTGCTCGACATGGGCGCCAACGCCGCCGAGGGCCGACTCTACCGCTACAGCGCCGGACAACGCAGCCCACTCGATGCCCAGTTGAACGGCTTCATCGTGCCCAACGGCCTGGGCTTCAGTCCGGACGGTCGCACGATGTACCTGTCCGACTCCCATCCCGCCGTCCAGCAGATCTGGGCCTTCGACTACGACATCGACAGCGGCACGCCGAGCAATCGCCGGCTGTTTGTCGACATGAATCACTACGCCGGGCGCCCCGATGGTGCTGCGGTCGATGCCGAGGGTGGCTACTGGATCTGTGCCAACGACGCCGGCTTGATTCACCGCTTTACCCCGGATGGGCGCCTAGACCGTTCCCTGGCCGTACCGGTGAAAAAACCGAGCATGTGTGCCTTCGGTGGCAGCCGCCTGGACACCTTGTTCGTCACTTCGATCCGCCCCGCAGACGACCACGACGATCAGTCACTGGCCGGCGGCGTGTTCGCCCTCAACCCCGGCGTAAAGGGTTTGCCGGAGCCACTTTTCAACGTCTGACCGCAACCGCTCGTGCTGCAACGCTGTGCCTTGAACACAAAAACAATAAAACAGGAGACACCCCCAATGGACTTCAAACGCACCTTGCTCGCCGCTGCACTCCCCTTCACCGCAGCCCTCACCTTCTCCCTCAGCAGCGCCGCCCATGCGCTGGAAATCAAATTTGCCGACGTTCACCCCGCCGGCTACCCGACCGTAGTGGCCGAGGAACAACTGGGTAAAACCCTGGTGGCCGACAGCGACGGCAAACTGACCTTCAAGATGTTTGCCGGTGGTGTGCTCGGCTCGGAAAAAGAAGTGATCGAACAAGCCCAGGTCGGCGCCATCCAGATGGCCCGGGTCAGCCTCGGCATCGTCGGGCCGGTGGTGCCGGACGTGAACGTGTTCAACATGCCGTTCGTGTTCCGCGACCAGGCGCACATGCGCAAGGTCATCGATGGCGAAGTCGGCGACGCGATCCTCGCCAAAATCACCGACTCCGAGTTCGGCCTGGTCGCCCTGGCCTGGATGGACGGCGGCACGCGCAACCTCTACACCAAGAAACCGGTGCGCAGCCTGGAAGACCTCAAGGGCATGAAGATCCGCGTGCAAGGCAACCCGATGTTCATCGAAACCATCAATGCCATGGGCGGTAACGGCATTGCCATGGACACCGGTGAAATCTTCAGTGCGTTGCAGACCGGGGTGATCGACGGCGCGGAAAACAACCCGCCGACCCTGCTCGAACACAACCACTACCAGAACGCCAGGTTCTACAGCCTGACCGGGCACCTGATCCTGCCAGAACCGATTGTGATGTCGAAAATCACCTGGGAAAAACTGACGCCCGAGCAACAGGCACTGGTGAAGAAAACCGCCAAGGCCGCGCAGGCACAGGAACGCGTCCTGTGGGACGCCAAGTCGGCCAGCAGCGAAGAGAAGCTCAAGGCGGCGGGCGTCGAGTTCATCACCGTCGACAAGAAACCTTTCTATGAGGCCACCGCCTCGATCCGCGAGAAATACGGCGCGCCCTATGCCGACCTGATCAAGCGCATCGAAGCCGTTCAGTAATCCCTCCCTGCATTCAAGAAAGGCCCGGCGTCACTGACAGGGGTGTCTGTCAGTGCGCGCCCGGTTACGGTGAAACCCGATGAAGAATCTACTGCTGCGCATCAACGACAGGATTTACATGACCTGTATCTGGGTCGCGGGCCTGTCCGTGCTGGCCATCGCCCTGATCATTCCCTGGGGCGTCTTCGCCCGCTACGTCCTTGGCACCGGTTCCAGTTGGCCGGAGCCCAGCGCAATTCTGTTGATGATGGTCTTCACCTTCATTGGCGCCGCCGCCAGCTATCGTTCCGGTTCGCACATGGCCGTGGCGATGCTCACTGATCGCCTGCCACCAAACCTGCGCAAAGCCATGAGCGTGTTTGCGCAATTGCTGATGGCGTCCATCAGCCTGTTCATGGCGATCTGGGGGACCAAGCTGTGCCTGTCGACCTGGAACCAGTTCATGAGCGCCCTGCCGACCCTGCGTGTCGGCATCACTTACATGCCGATCCCGATTGGCGGTGTGCTGACGTTGGTCTTTGTGCTGGAAAAACTCCTGCTCGGTGACCAGAGCAACCGGCGGGTCGTGCGCTTCGACCTGGTTGAAGAAAACGAAGGGGCTGCCTGAATGGACGCATTGATTCTGCTGGGCAGCTTTATCGCCTTGATCCTGATCGGCATGCCGGTCGCCTATGCCCTGGGGCTTTCGGCCCTGATCGGCGCATGGTGGATTGATATTCCGTTCCAGGCCTTGATGATTCAGGTCGCCGGCGGCGTGAACAAATTCTCCCTGCTGGCGATTCCGTTCTTCGTCCTGGCGGGCGCGATCATGGCCGAGGGCGGCATGTCCCGGCGGCTGGTGGCCTTTGCCGGGGTGTTGGTGGGATTTGTCCGTGGCGGTCTGTCGCTGGTCAACATCATGGCCTCGACCTTCTTCGGCGCGATCTCCGGTTCATCGGTAGCCGACACCGCCTCGGTCGGCTCGGTGCTGATCCCCGAGATGGAGCGGCGTGGCTATCCACGGGAGTTCGCCACGGCGGTCACCGTCAGCGGCTCGGTGCAAGCCCTGCTGACCCCGCCAAGCCACAACTCGGTGCTCTATTCGCTGGCCGCTGGCGGCACCGTGTCGATTGCCTCGCTGTTCATGGCCGGCGTGGTGCCCGGCCTGCTGATGAGCGCGTGCCTGATGGTGCTGTGCCTGATCTTCGCCAGGAAGCGTGATTACCCCAAGGGCGCAGTCATCCCGATGCGCGAAGCGCTGAAGATATGCGGTGAAGCGCTGTGGGGCCTGATGGCCATGGTGATCATCCTGGGCGGCATTCTGTCGGGGATTTTCACCGCCACCGAGTCGGCGGCGATTGCGGTGCTGTGGTCGTTCTTCGTGACCATGTTCATCTACCGCGACTACAAATGGAGTGAACTGCCGAAACTGATGCACCGCACGGTGCGGACGATTTCGATCGTGATGATCCTGATCGGCTTCGCCGCCAGCTTCGGCTACATCATGACGCTGATGCAGATCCCGGCGAAGATCACCACGATGTTCCTCACGCTCTCGGACAACCGTTACGTGATCCTGATGTGCATCAACGTCATGCTGCTGTTGCTCGGCACGGTGATGGACATGGCGCCGCTGATCCTGATCCTCACGCCGATCCTGATGCCGGTGATCCTCGGCATTGGCGTGGACCCGGTGCAGTTCGGCATGATCATGCTGGTCAACCTGGGCATCGGCTTGATCACACCGCCCGTGGGCGCGGTACTCTTTGTGGGGTCTGCCGTGGGCAAGGTCAGTATCGAATCAACCGTCAAAGCCCTGTTGCCGTTCTACGGCGTGCTGTTCCTGGTGCTGATCGCCGTGACTTACATTCCCGCGCTGTCACTGTGGTTGCCGCATCTGGTGTTGTAACCAAGACTCGCAAAACGCTTTGTGGCGAGGGAGCCTGCTCCCTCGCCACAACAGCTCATCAACCAGCAGAGAAGGCCATGACGTCAGCCACCCTCGAACTCGAAGACGGATTCACCCGCCTCACCCTCGCCCCTGAACTGGGCGGGAGCATCGTCAACTGGACCGTACGCGATAGCGGCCAGCCCTTGTTGCGCCATACCGACGCCCACGCGCTGAACATCGGCCTGCCCGGCAAACTCGCCTGTTTTCCGTTGGCGCCCTGGTCAAACCGCATCGCCGAGGGCGGCTTCGATTGCCCCGATGGCTGGCAGTCGCTGACACCCAACAGCCTCACCGATCCCCTGCCGATTCATGGCAGTGCGTGGCAGCAGGCGTGGCAAGTGGTGTCCCGGACGGCGGATGAAGCGGTCCTGCAACTCGACAGCAGCACGCCCTTCGCCTATCGCGCGCGTCAGCGTTTTCATTTGAGCGAAGGCAAGCTGAGCATCGAATTGAGCGTCACCCACTTGGCCGAACGCGCGATCTGGCATGGCCTGGGATTGCACCCGTACTTGCCGCGAACCGCGAACACCCGATTGCAGGCGACAGCGCGCCAGGTGTGGTTTTGCGACGCGTCAAAATTGCCGACACAGCTTGGCGAACTGCCTGCCGAATGGGATTTCCAGCACCCCGGGCCGTTGCCGGAAACGCTGGTCGACAATGGCTTCTGCGAATGGGACGGCCATTGCCTGATTCAGCAACCGGACCTGGGCTATGAACTGGAGTGCCAGGCCAGCGGCAGCGATTACTACCTGCTCTATTGCCCGCCAGGCCTGGATTTTTTCTGCATCGAACCGGTCAGCCACCCGGTCAACGCCCATCACCTGCCCGGTCGGCCGGGGTTGCGTTTACTCGAACAGGGGCAGTCCACCTCACTCGGTTTCACCCTGCACTATCGAGCGCTCTAACCCAGCAGTTGACTCAACACCGCACGCAGCTTGCCGGGCTTGACCGGTTTGTTGAGCAACGGCGCGTCGAGGCGTTGCAACGCACGCCGACACTGATCGGTGCGGTCGGCAGTGATGATCACGGCGGGGATGGTCTGATGAAAATGTTCGCGCAGATGCCGGACCACATCACAACCGACCACCGCGTGATCGAGGTGATAGTCCGCCAGGATCAATTCCGGAGCCTGCCCGCGCAAGGCATCGATCGCCGAGGCTTCGTCGGTGGCGGTGACCACTTCGCAGCCCCACTGCCCGAGCAACGCGCTCATGCTTTGCAGAATGCTCACTTCATTGTCCAGCACCAGCAAACGCCGGCCCGGCAGCGGATTGCCGGTCCCGGCCTGCGGCGCGGCCAGGCTGACGGGCAACGGCATCTCGGCGCAAATCGGCACATCGATGCTGAACATCGAGCCGCGCCCCGGCAGCGAATGCACGCCGATTTTGTAGCCGAGGATCTTGGCGATGCGCTCGACGATGGCCAGCCCCAGGCCCACCCCCTTGCGGTCGGCGGCGCGGCCGACGTCCAACTGGTTGAACTCGAGGAAAATCGAATCGAGCCGATCCGCAGCGATGCCGCGCCCGGTGTCCCAGACTTCCAGGCGCAGCATCTCACCCCGGCGCCTGGCCCCCAGCAGGATGCAGCCTTCGTCGGTATAGCGGCAGGCATTGCTGAGGAAATTGCGCAGGATCCGTGTCATCAGGCGCAAGTCGGTACTGATGGCGTAATGGCCCATGTGCACACGCAGATTCAACCCCGCCGCCTCGGCAACCGACTGAAATTCCGACACCAGCGGCCCGAGCAGTTCGTCGAGGCGGTAGACGGCGACGTCGGGCTTGACCGCCGACTGATCGAGCCTGGAAATGTCGAGCAAGTCGGTCAGCAGGTCTTCGGCGCCTTCCAGTGCCTGGTGGGTGCGTTCGACCAGCACCTGCTCGACCTCCGGCAGCTTGCGCTCGCGCAGGGTCGAGATCAGCAAGCGTGCGGCGTTCAAGGGTTGCAGCAAATCATGACTGGCGGCGGCGAGGTACTTGTCCTTGCTGCGATTGGCCGCCTCGGCGGCATCACGGGCATCGCGCAAGGCCTGGGCGATCTGCTGACGCTGGGTGATCTGCTGCTGCAGGTTGCGGTTGGCTTCCAGCAGTTCATCGGTGCGCGCAGTGACCCGTTGTTCCAGTTCGTCGTTGAGTTGTTGCAGGCGCTGCTGGGCCAGTTTGCGTTCGGTGATGTCGGCGACAAAACCTTCCACCAGCCCTTCCTGATCGGGTTTGAGCAGCAAGTTCATGAGCACATCGAGGTGGCTGCCGTCCTTGCGCCGTAAACGGGTTTCGTAACCGTGCAGGCTGCGTTGCTGCCTGAGGGTTTCACCGATGCTTTGCAGCTCCGCCACGCCACCGGAAAACAGGTGGCTGGCCAGATCGGTCAGGGAAAACAGCACTTCCTGCGGGTCCTGATAACCGAGCATGCGCGCCAGCGCCGGGTTGGCCGCGCGCATGCCGTCTTGCAGGCTGGCCTGGAAAATCCCGTGGACCGCGTTTTCGAACAGCCATTTGTAGCGGTTGCGCTCGGCTTCCAGCTCGTCCAGGCGCGCGGCCAGCTCGGGGTAATGGCTCTTGCGCGCCGAATGGCTGCCTAACCCCAGCAGCCCGGCCAGCGCCCGTTGTTGCTCGTCAGAGGGCTTCGCCATACACGACCTCGACATCACGCTGACTGGATTCGCGCGGGTTGGTCAGGATGCACGGATCGTCCATCGCGTGTTGCGACAGGAACGGAATGTCCGCAGTACTGACCCCGTGCAACCCGAGGGTTTCGTGGAAACCGATGGCGTGTTTGAGCGCGATCAGGTGTTCCACCAGTCGCCCGCAGATCTGCCGGTGATTGAGGCCGCGGCAATCGATGCCGAAGGTCTCGGCAATCACCTTGAAGCGTTCCGGCGCCGAGCTGTAGTTGAAGGCGACGACGTGCTCCACCAGCACCGCGTTGCACAAGCCGTGGGGCAGGTCGAGAAAGCCGCCCAGGCTGTGGGACATGGCATGCACCGCGCCCAGGATCGCATTGGAGAAGGCCAGCCCGGCCTGCATGCTGCCCAGCATGATTTTCTCGCGCAGCGCGATGTCCGTCGGGTTGGCGATCATTTGCACCAGGTTGCCATTGATCAGGCGCATGGCTTCCAGCGCATGGGGATCGGTCAACGGCCCGTTCCCGGTGGACACGAAGGCTTCGATGGCATGCACCAGCGCGTCGATGCCGGTACAGGCCGACAGGAACGGGTCCATGCTCAGGGTGGTTTCCGGGTCGATCAGCGAAACGTCGGGCACCACGGCCTTGCTGACGATGGAGAACTTCATGCGCTCCTGCTGGTTGGAAATGATCACGAATTGCGAAACATCCGCCGAGGTGCCGGCAGTGGTCGGGATCAGGATCAACGGCGGGCTGGGCACGCGGATGGTGTCCACGCCCTCGAACTCGAGAATGCTGCGACCGTGGGCGACGACAATGCCGATGCCTTTGCCGCAGTCCATCGGGCTGCCACCGCCGACGGCGACGATCACATCGCAGTGATTTTCCCGGTACATCTCGGCTCCGAGCATCACTTCTTCGACACGCGGGTTGGGCGACACCGCGCTGTACAGGCAGTATTCGATGCCCAGGGCTTGCAGGCTGGCCTCGACATCGGCCACCCAACCGGCGGCAATCACCCCGGGATCGCTGACCACCAGGACCTTGCGGGCGCCAAAGGTCTTGGCATAGTTGCCGACGTTGTGCCGGCAACCGGCACCAAAGATGATTTCAGGCGAAACGAATTTACGCAGCTGGCTGAGACTCTGGCTCATTGGAAAGCCTGTTTTTTATTGTTTTGAAAGGTAGCGCTCACACTAAAGCATCCAGCTGCGAATGCAATCAGACCAAAGGCCGGAATCACTGCAGATGCTGAAGCGGGTTGGGTGTGTACCTGGATTGTCGCGTCAACCAATGCCCCCTGTAGGAGCGAGCCTGCTCGCGATGGAGTGTCAGTCGCCGTGCCTTTTACTGATACACCATCGCGAGCAGGCTCGCTCCTACAGGGGATGTGTGAGTTCAATCAGCCGCGGTAGATCAGCCGCGACGCTTTTTCGTTGCGCAACGTCAGGTGCTCCATGCCCAGCCCCGGCGCTTCGGCCTCCTCCCGCGCCTTGAGGATGACCCCGTGATGGGGCGACTTGCTGCACACCGGGTCGGCATTGGCGGCGTCGCCGGTGAGCATGAAGGCCTGACAACGACAACCGCCCAGGTCCTTGTGCTTCTCGTCGCAGGAGCGGCACGGCTCTTTCATCCAGTCATCGCCGCGAAAACGATTGAAGCCGAACGAGTGGTTCCAGATGTGCTCGATGCTGTGTTCGCGCACGTTGGGAAACGGCACCGGCAACTGCCGGGCACTGTGACAAGGCAAGGCCGTGCCGTCCGGGGTGATGTCGAGAAACAGGTTGGCCCAGCCGTTCATGCAGGTCTTGGGCCGCTCTTCGTAATAGTCCGGGGTGACGAAGATCAACTTGCACGGGTGCCCCTGGGCCTCGAGACGTTCGCGATACTCGTTGGTGATGCGCTCGGCTCGCTGCAGTTGCTCGCGCGTCGGCAACAGCCCGACGCGGTTGAGCTCGGCCCAGCCATAGAACTGACACGTGGCCAATTCGACGAAATCCGCTTCCAGCTCCAGGCACAGGTCAATGATCTGTTCGATGCGGTCGATGTTGTGCCGATGGGTGACAAAGTTCAGCACCATCGGATAGCCCTGGGCTTTTACCGCCCGGGCCATCGCCAGTTTCTGCGCGAAGGCCTTGCGCGAACCGGCGAGCAGGTTGTTCACCGCTTCGTCGGCGGCCTGGAAGCTGATCTGGATGTGATCGAGCCCGGCAACCTTGAAGTCACGCACTTTCTGTTCGGTCAGGCCGATGCCCGAGGTGATCAGGTTGGTGTAGTACCCCATGTCCCGGGCGGCCTTGATCAGCTCGGCCAGGTCCTGGCGAACCAGCGGCTCGCCACCGGAAAAACCCAATTGCGCGGCGCCCATTTCCCGCGCCTCGCGGAACACCCGAATCCATTCTTCGGTGCTCAACTCCTCGCCCTGCCCGGCGAAGTCCAGAGGATTGGAGCAATAAGGGCATTGCAAGGGACAGCGATACGTCAGCTCCGCCAGCAGCCACAGCGGCGGCCCCGGTAGCGCGTCACTCGATCCAGAACTGCGCATGGGCCACCTCCAGAAACGCCAACACATCCTCGTCGATCCCCGGCACACCGGGGAAACTCGCGGTCAATTGATCGATGATCGCGGCCACGCTGCGCTGGCCGTCCAGCCGTTCAAGGATCTGCCCGGCGCTGGCGTTGAGCTTGATCATGCCTTCGGGGTACAGCAGCACGTGGCAGTCCTGGCGGGGTTCCCATTGCAGGCGAAACCCCCGGCGCAACGACAGGGCCTGGTCGCGACGGATCGGGCTCACAGGGCGATCCCCCGGTGCCAGACGTTGTCGCGGGTCACGGTGTGGTACGGCGGGCGCTCCAGTTCATAGGCCATGCTCATGGCATCGAGCATGCTCCACAGCACGTCGAGCTTGAACTGGAGGATGTCCAGCATGCGCCGCTGCGCCTCGGCGGTGGTGTAATACGCCAGGGTGATGCGCAAACCGTGCTCGACATCGCGTCGGGCCTGGCTCAACCGGGTGCGGAAATAGTCATAGCCGGCGACATCGATCCACGGGTAATGGGTTGGCCAGGCATCGAGCCGCGATTGATGGATCTGTGGCGCGAACAGCTCGGTCAACGAGCTGCTGGCCGCTTCCTGCCAGCAGGCACGACGGGCAAAATTGACGTAGGCGTCCACGGCAAACCGCACACCGGGCAACACCAGTTCCTGGGACAGAATCCGTTCACGCTCAAGCCCCACCGCCTCGCCCAGACGCAGCCAGGCCTCGATGCCACCCTCGCTGCCGGGTGCGCCGTCATGATCGATGATGCGTTGCAGCCATTCCCGGCGCACGTCGCGGTCCGGGCAGTTGGCCAGGATTGCGGCATCCTTCAACGGGATGTTCACCTGGTAGTAAAAGCGATTGGCGACCCAGCCCTGGATCTGCTCACGCGTGGCGCGCCCGGCGTACATGGCTTGGTGGAACGGGTGATGGATGTGGTAGTAGGCGCCTTTGGCACGCAGGGCTTGTTCGAATTCGGTGGGGGTCATTGCTGCATCGGTCATTGCGGTTACTCCTGGAAGCCCTGCGGTGTCTGGTCTGGCCTCATCGTCGGCTACAGCTCAATGCTCATGCCGTCATACGCCACTTCGACGCCCCGCCGCTCCAGCAGCGCCCGTTCGGCCGAGTCTTCATCGAGGATCGGATTGGTGTTGTTGATGTGAATCAGCACCTTGCGCTGACGGGGGAAGCCTTCCAGCACTTCGAGCATGCCGCCGGGCCCGCTTTGCGACAGATGCCCCATGTCGCTGCCCAGGCTCTGGCCGACTTCGCACACGCGCATTTCATCGTCGCGCCACAGGGTGCCGTCCACCATCAGGCAATCGGCGCGCTGCATCCAGCCCAGCACCTCTTCGTCGATTTGCCCCAGGCCTGGCGCGTAGAACAGCGACGCACCGCTGCGCAGGTCTTCAATGAACAGGCCGATGGTGTCGCCTGGCTGCGGGTTGCCGCGATTGGGTGAATACGGTGGCGCGTTGCTCACCAGAGGAATCGCCCGGAACTGCAAATGCGCGCAGGCCGGGATGCTGAATGGCTGGCGATCCAGGCCAAGGGGTTGCCACTGCAACCCGCCGTTCCAATGGGCAAGCATGTTGAACAACGGGAAACCCGTGCTCAGGTCCTGATGAACCCGTTCGGTGCACCAGACGTCATGCGGGCAGCCTTCACGCAGGCTCAGCAGGCCGGTGCAATGGTCGATCTGGCTGTCCATCAGCACCACGCCGGCAATGGCGGTGTCGCGCAGGCGACGGGCCGGTTGCAACGGCGCGAAACTCTCGAGTTGCGCACAGATGTCCGGTGAAGCATTGCACAGCACCCACGCCACGCCGTCGTCGCTCAGGGCAATCGATGACTGGGTGCGCCGTTGTGCGCGCAGGCTGCCATTGCGCATACCGGCGCACTGCCGGCAGTTGCAGTTCCATTGCGGAAAGCCACCACCGGCGGCGGAACCGAGAACGCGGATGTGCATGGGCAATGCTCCCTAAAGGCAGGCCCGGCCAACACCCTGGCTGGCCGGGTGAACCATCAACGGTTGGCGAAGTACATCGTCACTTCGAAGCCAATGCGCAGGTCGGTAAACGCGGGTTTAGTCCACATGGGTCAATCCTCTTGTTGTGCCGGGCGATTCCGGTAGAACCATTAATGCACGGGTCATCGGCCGCCCGAATGCTACTTTCGAAGGAGGTTTGGGGGGGATTTGGTAGGGGGGGGTGACGAGATTTTCAGCAATACCATCGGACCTGTGGGAGCGGGCTTGCCCGCGATAGCGGTCGGACAGTCAACATTGATGTTGAATGTACCGGCCCCATCGCGGGCAAGCCCGCTCCCACAGGTTTCGGTGGTGTTATTACGAGATTAGAAGAACCCCAGCGGGTTGATGTCGTAGCTCACCAGCAGGTTTTTGGTCTGCTGATAATGGTCGAGCATCATCTTGTGGTTCTCCCGGCCGACGCCGGACTTCTTGTAGCCACCGAACGCGGCGTGCGCCGGGTACAGGTGGTAGCAGTTGGTCCATACACGCCCGGCCTTGATCGCCCGGCCCATGCGGTAAGCGCGGTTGATGTCACGGGTCCAGAGCCCGGCACCGAGGCCGAACTCGGTGTCGTTGGCGATGGCCAGGGCTTCGGCTTCGTCCTTGAAGGTGGTGATGCCCACCACCGGACCGAAGATTTCTTCCTGGAACACGCGCATGTTGTTGGTGCCCTTGAGCAGCGTCGGCTGGATGTAATAGCCGCTGGACAAGTCACCCTCAAGACGTTCGGCCGCGCCACCGGTGAGCAGTTCGGCACCCTCTTCCTGGGCGATGGTCAGGTACGAGAGGATCTTGTCGTATTGCTGCTCCGACGCCTGGGCGCCGACCATGGTCTCGGTGTCCAGCGGATTGCCGCGCTTGATCTTGACGATTTTCTTCATGACTTCGGCCATGAACGGTTCGTAGATCGACTCCTGCACCAGTGCCCGGGAAGGACAGGTGCACACTTCGCCCTGGTTGAAGAACGCCAGTACCAGGCCTTCGGCGGCTTTTTCGATGAACGCAGGCTCGGCGTTCATGATGTCTTCGAAGAAGATGTTCGGCGATTTGCCGCCCAGTTCCACGGTGCTTGGAATGATGTTTTCGGCGGCGCAATGCATGATGTGCGCGCCGATCGGAGTCGACCCGGTGAAGGCGATCTTGGCGATGCGCTTGCTGGTGGCCAGGGCCTCGCCGGCTTCACGGCCGAAGCCCTGGACGATGTTCAGCACGCCCGCCGGCAGCAGGTCGGCGATCAGTTCGGCAAACACCATGATCGACAGCGGCGTCTGTTCGGCCGGCTTGAGCACGATGCAGTTGCCGGCCGCCAGGGCCGGGGCGAGTTTCCAGGCCGCCATCAGCAGCGGGAAGTTCCACGGAATGATCTGCCCGACCACGCCCAAAGGCTCGTGGAAGTGATAGGCGGTGGTCAGCTCGTTGATCTCGGCGGCACCGCCTTCCTGAGCGCGGATGCAGCCGGCGAAATAACGGAAATGGTCGGCGGCCAGCGGCACGTCGGCATTCAGGGTTTCACGCACGGCCTTGCCGTTGTCCCAGGTTTCGGTGACGGCGAGGATTTCCAGGTTTTGCTCGATGCGATCGGCGATTTTCAACAGCACCAGGGAGCGGTCCTGGGCCGAGGTCTTGCCCCAGGCGTCGGCGGCGGCATGGGCCGCGTCGAGGGCCTTGTCGATGTCGGCGGCGCTGGAGCGCGGAAACTCGGCAATCACTTCACCGTTGACCGGCGAGGTGTTGGTGAAGTACTCGCCATTGACCGGCGCGACGAACTCGCCGCCGATGAAGTTGCCGTAGCGTGGTTTGAAGGAAACGACTGAGCCTGGTGTTCCGGGTTGTGCGTAGATCATGGTGGGCCTCTGTCTGGGTCGATGCCTGTCGAACCAACAGGCGATGAACCGATACTAGAGAGCCCCGCGCGCCAGACGAATGCGCCGTTGGCAGGGGGGGCTCTCGTTATTTGGTCGTAGGAGCGAGCCTGCTCGCGAAAAACCTGAGAGCACCGCGGGATATCAGGAATCCAGCGTTATCGTTGACGACCATCGCGAGCAAGCTCGCTCCTACAGGGGTTATGCGGTGATCCTGGCGTCAGTGCTTGGCCACCAGATCCTTCGGCAGCTTGAAGGTCCAGAGCATGCCGCCCTGGTTGAAGTCCTTGACGCGCTTGGCCACCTCGCCACCCCACAGCGGTACGGCGCCGCCCCAACCCGAGAGGACCGAGACGTACTGTTCGCCGTCCATCTCCCAGGTCACGGGCGAGCCCAGCACGCCGGAACCGGTCTGGAACTCCCAGACTTTCTCGCCGGTCTTGGCGTTGAACGCTTGCAGGAACCCTTCCGGCGTACCGGTGAACACCAGGTTGCCCTTGGTGGTCAGCACCCCGCCCCACAGCGGCGCATAGTTCTTGTGGCGCCAGACTTCCTTGCCGGTGACCGGATCGATGGCGCGCAGCACGCCGATGTAGTCTTCGTTCAACGGCTTGATGGTGAAACCGGCACCGAGGAACGCCGCGCCTTTCTTGTAGGCGATGCCTTCGTTCCAGATGTCCATGCCCCACTCGTTGGACGGCACGTAGAACAGCTTGGTGTCCTTGTTGTAGGCCATCGGCATCCAGTTTTTCGCGCCGAGAAACGCAGGCGCTACAAAGACTGAACTGCCCTTGGCTTCAGTGCCCGGGGCACCAGGGCGACTGGCTTCGTTGTAGATCGGCCGGCCGTCCTTATCGAGCCCGGTGGCCCAGGTGATTTTGTCCACGAACGGGAAGCCGCGGATGAATTTGCCGTTGGTACGATCCAGCACGTAGAAGAAGCCGTTACGGTCGGCGGTCGCCGCCGCTTTGATTTCCTTGCCACCCTCGGTGTAGTTGAACGACACCAGTTCGTTCACGCCGTCGTAGTCCCAGCCGTCGTGGGGCGTGCTCTGGAAGTGCCATTTGATGGTGCCGTCGTCCGGGTTGAGCGCCAGGCGCGACGAGGAGTACAGGTTGTCGCCAGGGCGCAGGTGCGAGTTCCACGGCGCCGGGTTGCCGGTGCCGAACAGCAGCAGATTGGTTTCCGGGTCGTAGTAACCGCCGAGCCAAGGCGCGGCGCCGCCGGTTTTCCAGAGATCGCCGGGCCAGGTCTTGCCGGCTTCGCCGCCGGAGATGCCGTTCTCTATCGCCTTGCCATCTTTGTAGACATAACCCATGTGGCCTTCGACGGTCGGGCGGACCCACAGCAGATCGCCGTTTTTCGGGTCATAGGCCGAGATCTTGCCGACCACCCCGAACTCGCCACCGGCCACGCCGGTAATCAGTTTGCCGTTGATGACCAACGGCGCGGCGCTGATCGAATAGCCTTCCTTGTGATCGGCCACCTGCTTGCTCCAGACCACCTTGCCGGTGTCCTTGTTCAGGGCCACGAGCTTGGCGTCGAGTGTGCCGAAGATCACCAGGTCGCCATACAACGCCACCCCACGGTTGATCACGTCGCAGCAGGGACGGATGTCATCCGGCAGGCGCGCATCGTATTGCCAGAGTTTCTTGCCGGTGCGCGCATCCACGGCGAAGACCCGCGAGTAGGAGCCGGTCATGTACATCACGCCGTCCTTGATCATCGGCTGTGCTTGCTGACCGCGCTGCTTCTCACCGCCGAAGGAGAAGGCCCAGACTGGGCGCAACTCCTTCACGTTGCCGACGTTGAGGATATCCAGCGGGCTATAGCGCTGACCCTGAACGCCCAGGCCGTTGGTGACGATCTGCTCAGGGTTCTTGGGGTCCTGGAGAATGTCTTGATCGGTGACGCCGGCCAATGCCTGGCCGGATAACAGCATGGCACTGAGCAACAGGCTCAAGACGAAGGGCTGGCGACGTGCGGGTTGAGTCATGACGGCTACCTCTGCGGTTTTTGTTATGCCCGGGAAATTTTCCCGGTGTGATGCAGATTCTTGGGCGCCGCCGCCCTTACAACAATGACCCGCTGTGTGGAGATTTCTAGTTCCTTGGTAGGGGGTTGGGTGTGGAGATGGCGCACTTCCCGTGCAGGAGCGAGCCTGCTCGCGAAGAACCTGAGAACGCCTCGGGGTGTCAGGTTTCCGGCGTAATCGTTGGCCACCATCGCGAGCAGGCTCGCTCCTGCAAAGGGGAGTTGATCATTGCTGCGTGGCGGAATCGACGCGCTTCATTTGCGTGCGCTCATAGCGCGGGTACAGGTGGCTGACGCTGCGGATGAGTTCATAGCGGCTCAGGCTGATCCCGGCGAAACGTTCGGGAATGGGGCTGCGGATCATCTCGGCCATGTCGCTGCCCTGGGCGGCGCCGTCGCGCATCAACTGGTCGAGCCAGCCCAGGTAGTCGCGCATCTGCTCGAACGGTTTTGCGTCCGTGGCCAGCGGCCCGTGGCCGGGCACGATCAGCGTCCAGGGCAACGCTTGCAGGGTGGCGATGTCCGCCAGCCACACCGATAACCCCGGACTGTTGGGCGTGGTCAGCGCCCGTTGATAAAACACCAGATCCCCGGCAAATAGCACACCGGTTTTCTGGTCGAGAATAGCCAGATCCGCACCCGTATGCCCACCCAGGCTCAGCAGCTGCAGATCGTGGTTCCCAAAACGTTGCACGCCGGCGGTCAGCGTCCGGGTCGGCAGCACCACCTCGGTGCCGCGCATCCAGTCACCCACCAGCCGATACATGTTTTGCGCCATGGCATCACCCTGTTGATGCAACAGTTCGGTGGTGCCGGCCAGCGCACCAATCGGCACATCGGTGAACGCCTGGTTGCCCAGCACGTGATCCGGGTGATGGTGCGTCAGCAGCACCTCGATCACCGGTTGATCCGTGACGGCGGCAATCGCCCGGCGCATGGCTTCGCCGTAGCGCTTCGATGGCCCGGTATCGATCACTACCACGCCACGTTCGGTGACGATGAACGCGGTATTGACGATGTTGCCGCCGTTGGCCGTGGCGAAATTGTCCGTGCTGCCTTCCAGCAGCCAGGTGTCTTCGGCGATCTGCCGGGGCTTGAGCGCATAGTCGAGATCGGCCATGGCCGGCAGGCTCAGGCTCATGAACAACAACAGCATCCAGCGCATGACGCGCTCCTTGGGGTCAGGGTATCGACGCATCGAATTCATTGCCGCTGTTGTCGCGCAACACCAGGCGCGTCTGCCCTGCCCCTTCAATGTCAAAGGCCAGGTTGGGGTTTTCACTGACCGCGGGAAACAGTTCCAGGCGGGCCATTACTTGATTGTTCGAGTCCCGTAGTTCGGCATGGTTGATGAAAAACTCCGGAATACCGCTGACCATGCCGTTGTCCATCGGGTGGGCCACCTGCAATCGCAAGCGGCTGAAATCACCGCGTGGATAGCGACCGCCCAGTACTTCGCCTATGTGTTCCTCCCAGCCTGGCTGGGTACGCACCACACTGGGCGCGGTACAGCCTCCGCCCGCTGCATCGATCAGGGTCGAACCGACATGCCACAGCCCGTCGCGGGTCAGCACCGCAGCGCGCAACGGGGTCGCCTGTTCAACGCGAATACGCACCGACAGCCACGGCAACACACCGGACACGGGCTCGAAGTCGACGATTTTCGGCAAAGGGTTGAGTTCGGCCCAGGCGAGTATTCGCACCACCTCGCCCTTGAACGCCCGGGCGTCGATTTCCACGGGCACTTGTCGGGCGTCCTCGGCAAAGGGCGGCGCCAGCAGCTTGACCCGCTCATCGAACACGAACGGCGCGTCGCCCAGCATCTGCTTGTGATAGAACGACCACATGACCGACGGCACCGGGTCCTTGCCCGATTCAATCCCGGCAGCCTGTGCGGCCTGGCCCAGGCTCAAACAGCAGGCCAACAGACAACTCGCTCGCCAGGTCATCGCCCGCTCCTATTGATACATCTCGGGTACGTCATAACGCAGGCCGTAATGGCCATAGATGGTTTTCACCGAACCCTCGCGGATAAGGCCTTCCAGCGCCTCTTCCACGGCATAGGCCAATTGCCGGTTGCTTTCGTGCACGGCCATGCCGATTTCCCAAAGCTGCTTGCCCATGTTCGGATAAGCGTTTTCCGCCAGCGCCACCTGCGGGTCGGCAGCCTCGTGCACCTGCCAGTCGATCTCGCCGCGCATGGCCATCACCGCGTCGACCTCACCGGCCTTCATCGCCGCAAACGCCTGGGGTACGCCCGGGTAGTGGTGGGTCTTGCCAGCGAGCATGCCGTTGAACACCGAGGTCAGGTAGAACGACGGCACGCTGTCGACTTCGACGCCGATCGGGTGCTGCTCGAACACCGCGACACTGCCGACCTTGTCCAGTCGCCGACGGTCGTAGGCCACTTGCCATTGCTCATTCTGGTAAGGGCCGAACATCACCACATGACCGTTTTCCATCTCGCCGAATTCGTTGCGCTTCTGCGCGTAATCGCGGTCGTAGGGCACGCGCATCATCAGATCGGCCAGTTGCTGCTTGTGCAGTTGGCTGGCACGCCAGATGTAGTCGCGCAGGTCGTCGTCGAGTTTTTCCCCAGCCGGCGCCCAGATCAGTGTCAGGCGCACACCCAGTGCCTTGGCCAGCGCCTGGGCGAGTTCGACATCAACACCCCGTGGCTGGCCGGCGTCTTCAAAACTGTAGGGCGCGAAGTCCTTGTAGACCGCTACCTTCAGTTCCCCGGCGGCGATCATTTCATCATAGTTGCGCACCTGCGCCTGCACCGGCTGGCAGCACAGCCACACAACGCTGATCAACACCGCGAGCAGGCGCATGGGTTATTCCTCGACGTGGACGCTGTCCAGATAAGTGCGGACCGCCCACAGGGCTTCCTGGCTCAGGTAGTCGGCCATTTTCGGCATGTAGACCCGACCGTCACGCACGGCCCCGTGACGTACCCGTTCGACGAACCATTCATCACCGGCGTCGCCGACATCGAGCATGCGCAAGTCCGGTGCGATACCGCCCGACTTGGCTTCCAGGCCGTGACAGGCCGCGCAGTTCTGGTTATAGGCCGATGAGCCGATTTCCAGGGCCTTGTCGTGTTCAGGAGAATTGCGGTACGGGTTCACGGCGGCCCAGCCATCGCCATCCACCGTCACCCCGGCATCCTTGATGGGCGTCAGGCCTTTGGTTTCGACGGCTTGTGGCACCACGTTGCCGTGGGCCCATACGGAACCTGCACTGATAAAGCCGGCCAGCAGTCCGGCAACGAGCAAGGCGTTGCGTTTTGTTGTCATTGTTATGCCCTCAGGATTGCACGCAAAACCTCTTGGCAGAGGCTATGGCAACCATCTTAGGAACCCCGCCGCGCCGGCCCCATGCTGCTTTGGTGGTCGCGGCCCAGTACCTTGGTAGTAGGGCTTGTGGCGCACACCCAAATCAGGTGCGGTACGGGAAGTCTTCCCGGCCACAGCGGGACTTTTTCCGTATCCGGCAAACGCTGCGCGCACCAACCTGTGCAGGCCAAAACCTCCACTGGGAACTGCAACCATGACAATAAGATCGCTACCCGCCCTTTCCCCGCTGACACTCGCCGTGCAGGCTTTTCTGCTGGTGGGCAGTGTGTCCCTGAGCGCGGCCAGCTACGCCGCGACAGCCCCCGCTGCCCCCACCGGCAATGTGAGTTGGGAAGACATTGCCAACGATCACCTGACCACCAAGGATGTGCTGCAATACGGCATGGGCACCAACGCCCAGCGCTGGAGCCCGCTGGCCCAGGTCAACGACAAGAACGTGTTCAAGCTGACGCCGGCCTGGTCCTACTCGTTCGGCGATGAGAAGCAGCGCGGCCAGGAATCCCAGGCCATCGTCAGCGACGGCGTGGTGTACGTCACCGGTTCCTACTCACGGGTATTTGCCCTGGACGCCAAGACCGGCAAGCGCCTGTGGACCTATAACCATCGCTTGCCGGACAACATTCGCCCGTGCTGCGACGTGGTCAATCGCGGTGCCGCCATTTATGGCGACAAGATCTACTTCGGCACCCTCGATGCGCGGCTGATCGCCCTGGACAAGAACACCGGCAAGGTGGTCTGGAACAAGAAGTTCGGCGACCACGCCGCCGGCTACACCATGACCGGCGCCCCGGTGCTGATCAAAGACAAGGCCAGTGGCAAGGTGCTGCTGATTCACGGCAGCTCCGGTGACGAGTTCGGCGTCGTCGGGCAATTGTTTGCCCGCGACCCGGACACAGGCGAAGAAGTCTGGATGCGCCCCTTTGTCGAAGGCCACATGGGCCGTTTGAACGGCAAGGACAGCACCCCGACCGGCGACGTCAAGGCACCGTCCTGGCCGAATGACCCGACCACCGAAACCGGCAAGGTCGAGGCCTGGAGCCATGGCGGTGGCGCCCCTTGGCAGAGCGCCAGTTTCGACCCGGAGACCAACACCATCATCGTTGGCGCTGGCAACCCCGGGCCGTGGAACACCTGGGCGCGCACCGCCAAGGACGGCAATCCCCACGACTACGACAGCCTCTACACCTCGGGCCAGGTCGGCGTCGACCCGAGCACCGGCGAGGTGAAATGGTTCTACCAGCACACCCCGAACGATGCCTGGGATTTCTCCGGCAACAATGAGCTGGTGCTGTTCGACTACAAGGACAAGGACGGTAAAACGGTCAAGGCCACCGGCCACGCGGACCGAAACGGCTTCTTCTACGTGGTCGATCGCAACAACGGCAAATTGCAGAACGCGTTCCCCTTCGTCGACAACATCACCTGGGCCAGCCACATCGACCTCAAGACCGGCAGGCCTGTCGAGAACGAGGGCCAGCGTCCGGCCAAGCCACTGCCGGGCGAGACCAAAGGCAAACCGGTGGAAGTCTCGCCGCCGTTCCTCGGCGGCAAAAACTGGAACCCGATGGCCTACAGCCAGGACACGGGGCTGTTCTACATTCCGGGCAACCAGTGGAAAGAGGAATACTGGACCGAAGAGGTCAGCTACAAGAAGGGCTCGGCGTATCTGGGCATGGGGTTCCGCATCAAGCGCATGTACGACGATCACGTCGGCACCCTGCGGGCGATGAACCCGACCACGGGCAAAGTGGTGTGGGAGCACAAGGAGCATCTGCCATTGTGGGCCGGCGTACTGGCGACCAAGGGCAACCTGGTGTTCACCGGTACCGGCGACGGCTTCTTCAAGGCCTTCGACGCCAAAACCGGCAAGGAGCTGTGGAAGTTCCAGACCGGCAGCGGCATCGTCTCGCCACCGATCACCTGGGAACAGGATGGCGAGCAGTACATCGGCGTGACCGTCGGTTATGGCGGCGCCGTACCGTTGTGGGGCGGCGACATGGCCGAACTGACCAAACCCGTGGCACAGGGCGGGTCGTTCTGGGTGTTCAAGATTCCGAGCTGGGATAACAAGACCGCCCAGAAGTAAGCCTTCCGAGAATGCGGGGCCGCCTTTGTGGCGAGGGAGCTTGCTCCCCTCGGGCTGCGAAGCGGCCCCGGCATTCCTTCAGCCACACCCTGCGCTCAGGTCTTGTGACTGCTGCGCCGCCGAGGGGGACGATTCGACAAGTTCCCTCGCCATAGGAACATCCGAGGTCTCGCGATGAAATACCTGCCCTTCCTACTGCTCTTGAGTTTTTCCCTGGCCCAGGCCGACGAGGGCGACGACGCCCCGCTGGTCATCAACGGCTGCACCCTCGCCGAACACAGCCAGTGCCCCGGTGCCAATCTCAGGGGCGCCAACCTGAGCAATCAGGACTTGCGTAACATGAACCTGGCCGGCGCCGACCTGCGCGATGCCGACCTGCGCCACGCCAACCTCGACCTGGCCAATCTGGAAAAAGCCCGGCTGCAGGGCGCCAACCTGACTCGCGCCAGCCTGCAGCAAAGCAATCTGCGGTTAGCTGATTTCAGCGGTGCAACCTTGATCGCGATCCAGGGCTGGGGCCTGTTCGCCCAGGGCGCGCAGCTCCAGAACGCCAACCTCAGCGGCGCGTACCTGCAATTCGCCCGCCTCTCCGGGGCCAATCTGCACAACGCCAACCTGCGGGCCGCCGATCTGGAAATGACCTGGCTGAGCAAGGCCGATCTCAAAGGCGCGAATCTCAGTGATGCCAACCTGCAAGAAGCCAAGCTGGGCGAAAGCAACCTGGAAGGCGCCAACCTCAGCGGCTCGCGCCAGCACTACGCGAATTTTCAGGATGCAAACATGGAGGGCTGCAGCGGCTGCCCGACCACCTGGAATCGCTAACCCCCCCTCTTCTGCAGGAGCGAGCCTGCTCGCGAAAAAACCGAGAGCGCCACGGGGCATCAGACTCCCCGTGTTTTCGTTGACGTTCTTCGCGAGCAGGCTCGCTCCTACACAGGCACAAGGCGGTGAATCAGCCGGCCACCCGTACCACGCCCATGTCGATGCCCAGGTGCACCAGTTCGGCATGCGACGAAACCTGCAACTTGCTCTTGAGCAACGTCAGGTGATTGGAGACTGTTTTGCTGCTGATGCTCAGCTGTTCGGCAATCATCCGGGCCGGGGTGCCTTTGGCGATCATCACGAAAATTTCCAGCTCGCGCTGGGTCATGCTCTGCAAACGCGGATCGCTGGCGTCCTGTGGCGGGTGGCAGGCCAGTTGGGTGGCCAGGGGCTGTTCGATGTAGGCATGGCCCGCGAGAATCCGCCGCACCGCTTCGATCAGCACTTGCGGCGCCGAGCTTTTGGTGAGGTAGCCCGAGGCACCGGCGTCCAGTGCCTGACGCACCAGGGGCAGCTCGTCGTGCATGCTGAAAAACAGCACCCGCAACTGTGGCAGGCGCTGACGCAGGCGTCGTGTGGTTTCCAGGCCGCTGATCCCCGGCAAACCGAAATCCATGATCACCAGATTCGGCACAGCTTCCTGCACCCTGGCCAGCGCCTCCTCGCCGGTCGCCGCTTCTCGCACGTCCATTGCCGGCAGCACCGCGCGCAACAGACTCGCGTAGCCCTGGCGGACCACCGCATGGTCATCGACCAACAGAATATTCATGACACCTCCAAAGGCATGCTCAAGGCCAGCGCCCAACCGGCGCCGGGCCGGCTGATCACCCGCAGCTCGCCGCCCAGGCTGCGGGCGCGCTCGAACATCGAATGCAAACCGACACCCGACCGGGGTGGCTGTCGGGCGCCGCGACCGTTATCGCGAATCAGCAAGCGCAGATGGCCGCCGTGATGTTGCAGGCGAACCCGCACCTCACTGGCGCCGGCGTGACGGCTGATGTTGGTCAGGGCTTCCTGCAACAGGCGGTAGAGATGAGTCTTGTCCGGTGCGGACAACGGCGGCAACTGTGCGCTGACCCTCAACTGGCAATCGATCCCCTGCCGACCTTGCCATTGCTCGACCAGCAAGCCAAAGGCTTCGGACAACGACAAATGCTGCAACACCACCGGATAGAGGCCATGCACCAGCGCCCGAAAGCCCTGTTGCAGGTGTTCGCAGTTGTGTTCGAGCTCACGCACGGTGCGTTCCACGGTGTCTGGCTGATCCGCCACCAGCCGCAGCAGGCAGGCCTGGGCGCGAATCCCCGCCAGGTATTGTCCGAGGTCGTCGTGCAGGGTCTGCGCCAGTTGTGTGCGTTCCTGTTCCTGCACCGCCAGCAATGTCCGGGTCAGTTCGGTGTTGTCGGCGCGCGCCTGTTCCAGTGCGTCGGTCATGCGGTTGAAATGCGTCGCCAGTTGCCGCGCCTCCGGCAGGCCTTGCGCACGCAAACGCACATTGAGCTGGCCGCCGGAGACCTGTTGCAGGGCGCGCAGCAAGTCGTCGAGCAGGCCCAGGCCCCGACGTACGGCCCAGCGAATGGTCAGCAGACTCAACCCTAATGCCAGGCCACACAGGCTCAGCAATTGTTGGAGGGAATCCCAGACTTCGTCGATCTCATCCCGTGGATCGACCACGATCTGCACGCGGCGGCCGTCCTGCAATGGGAGAACCCGTTCACTGTGTCGGGCCTCGGCAAACAACAGCCGTCCGAGCCAGGCATCGAGCCCGTCCTGCACCGGCAGCCGTTCCGCTTCGCCCGGCTCGAGCCAACGCACCCGCACATGACGCAAACTGCGCGTCAGCCGGGGTTGCAGGCTGGCAGGATCGCGCTCGGCGGTTTCACTCAGGTACTCGACCACCGCTTCGGCGGATTGCAGTTCACGCTCCACATCCGCCAGTGCCTGATGCACCAGCAACCCCATGCACGCCAAAGTGACCAGGGCGAAAAAACCGCACACCCAGAGGTTGATCCGCCACAGGGCCGACATGCCTAGCGTCCCGGTGTCGCGGGCATGACGAGCAACGGCACGGGGCGTGGGCCGTGCAGCTTGTCGATACCGATCAGGCTCAGGACCAGTAAAAACGGCAGGAGCAGCGCTTTGAGAATTCGCATGATCGATTGCCTCCAGGGTCATGGCCGTTTCAGCCCATGCTAAAACCGCACCGCGCGGTGCGAGCTACTACCTTGGTACTGCCTCGCTGGTACTTTCTGCATATTTCATCCGGCCTTCAGCCTTCCTATGCTGGCGCTACCTGTGATGGAGTGCCCTATGCGCCAGCTTGCCCCCTACGCCTTGTTCTACGTGCTGGCGATTGCCTGCGCGGCGGGGCTGGCGACTCAAAGCCAGGCCGCCGATGCGCCGTTGCAGGTGCGTATCGGCTACCTGGGCTATCGCCCCGACCCGGGACCGCTGCTGTCGAACGTCATTCCCGAACCGACCGATGCCGGGTTGCGCGGTGCTGAACTGGCGATCACCGACAGCAACAGCACCGGGCGTTTTCTCAACCACAGCTACAGCCTGGTGAGTGCCAGCGTCGACAGACCGGATGCGTTGATCCATGCCGCCCAGGCCCAGCACGAACAGGGCCTGCGCCTGTTTGTGGTGAATGCGCCGGCAGAGACCCTGCGCCGGCTCAGCGCGGTACTTCCCGACAGCCTGTTGTTCAACGCCGGCAGCCCGGACGACAGCCTGCGCACCACCGATTGCTTGCCGAATGTGCTGCACAGCCTGCCCAGCCGGGCGATGCTCGCCGATGCCCTGGGGCAATTCCTGGTGGTGCGCAAATGGCAGCGAGCACTGCTCATCGTCGGCCCGACCGCAGACGATCAAGCCTACGCCACCGCCCTGCGCCGCGCGGCCAAACGCTTTGGGGTGCAACTGGTGGCGGAAAAAGCCTGGAGTTTCGACAACGATCAACGACGCAGCGCCCAGGCCGACATGCCGCTGTTCACCCAGACCGCTGAATACGACGTGGTGTTGGTGGCCGACGAACGCGGCGACTTTGGTGAATACGTGCCGTACCAGACCTGGTATCCGCGCCCGGTGGCGGGCACCCAGGGCCTGACCCCGGTGGGCTGGCACAAAACCGTGGAAACCTACGGTGCCGCGCAGTTACAGAAACGTTTCGAAGCCCTGACCGGGCGCTGGATGAACGACCGTGATTTCGCCGCATGGATGGCCGTGCGCAGCATTGCCAGCGCCGTGAGCAAACTGCGCCAGACCGAGCCCATGGCGATCCGTCAGCTGGAAATCAGCGATCAACTGCCGCTGGACGGCTTCAAGGGGCGCAAGCTCAGTTATCGGCCGTGGAACGGCCAGTTGCGCCAGCCGATCCCCATCGTGCAACCCCGGGCGCTGGTCAGCACCTCGCCCCAGGATGGCTTTCTGCACCCCTTCAACGAAATGGACAGCCTGGGCTACGACAAGCCCGAGGTCAGCTGCCGCTTTCCCTGATCCTTTTTTCACTACAACGACAACAATAAGGAATCTGCCATGCGCCGCACCCTGCTTTCATGCGCCCTGCTGCTCGCTGCGGGACACGCCGCGGCCAGCACCGCCTGGGTCTCCAACGAAAAGGACAACAGCCTGAGCCTGATCGACATGCAGACCCTGCAAGTCACCGAGACCTTGCCCGTCGGCCAGCGTCCGCGTGGCCTGCTGCTGTCCCATGACAACAAGCTGCTGTACATCTGCGCCAGCGACTCGGACCGGGTGCAGGTGATGGACGTGGCCACGCGCAAGATCATCAAGGAACTGCCGTCGGGCAAGGATCCCGAGCAATTCGCCCTGCACCCCAACAATCGCTGGTTGTATGTGTCCAACGAAGACGATGCGCTGGTCACGGTGATCGATACCGAAACCTCCAAGGTCCTCAGCCAGATCAACGTCGGCGTCGAACCCGAAGGCATGGCCGTCAGTCCCGATGGCAAGTGGGCGGTGAACACCAGCGAAACCACCAACATGCTGCACTGGATCGACACCAGCACCCAGACCCTGGCTGACAGCACCCTGGTGGATCAGCGCCCGCGTTTCGTCGAGTTTTCAGCGGACGGTTCGCAGCTGTGGGCCTCGGCGGAAATCGGCGGCACCGTGACCATTCTCGACGTGGCCAGCCGCAAGATCCTCAAGACCCTGAACTTCCAGATCAAGGGCGTGCACCCGGACAAGGTCCAACCGGTGGGCGTCAAACTCAGCGCCGATGGCAAGTACGGCTTCGTCGCGCTGGGCCCGGCCAACCATGTGGCGGTGATCGATGCCAAGACCTTCGAAATTCTCGACTACCTGCTGGTCGGGCGACGGGTCTGGCAGATGGCGTTTACCCCGGATCAAAAACAGTTGCTGGCCACCAACGGCGTCAGCGGTGACGTCTCGGTGATCGATGTCGAAAGCCTCAAGGTCATCAAATCCGTGAAGGTCGGACGCTATCCCTGGGGCGTGGTGGTGACCCCATGAACGCCCTGGAGGTCAGCGACCTGAGCTTCGCCTACGGAGCCCGAGAGGCCTTGCGCCAAGTCAGTTTCAGCCTGGCACCGGGGCGCTTCGCGGCGTTGCTGGGGCCCAACGGTGCCGGCAAATCGACCCTGATCGCCCTGCTGACCCGGCTCTATGACGTGCAGCACGGAGACATCCGCGTCGGTGGCTGCTCGTTGTCCAGAACGCCACGCCCGGCGCTCAGGCAGTTGGGCGTAGTGTTTCAACAAAGCACCCTCGACCTGGACCTCAGCGTCGAGCAGAACCTGCGTTATCACGCGGCGCTGCATGGCCTGTCCCGGCGCCAGAGCGCCCTGCGGGTCGAGGCGGAGCTGGCCCGCCAGGCCCTGACCGAACGCCGGCGCGAACGGGTACGCGAACTCAATGGCGGGCATCGCCGTCGGGTGGAAATCGCCCGTGCCCTGCTCCACGAGCCACGCCTCCTGCTGCTCGACGAAGCCAGTGTCGGACTCGACCCCGCCAGTCGTCTGGCGCTCAACCAGCACATTCGCAGCCTGTGCCGCGAGCAGGGCATCAGCGTGCTCTGGACCACCCATTTGCTCGACGAAGTGCAGCCCAGCGACGACTTGCTGATTCTCCATCAAGGACGACTGGTCGCCAGCGGCCAGGCCGATGCCCTGAGCCTGGAACACGGCGGCGATCTGGATTCGGCCTTCACCCGTCTCACCACCTCCGGAGCCGCCCGATGAATGCGTACTGGCAATGTTTCAGCGGCATCGTGCTGCGCGAATGGCTGCGCTTCGTTCTGCAGCGCACGCGGTTTCTCAGCGCGCTGGTGCGGCCCTTGTTATGGCTGCTGGTGTTCGCCGCGGGTTTTCGTGCGGCCCTCGGCATCGCGATCATCGAGCCCTACGACACCTATATTCCGTACGAGGTGTACATCATTCCGGGCCTGGCCTGCATGATCCTGCTGTTCAACGGCATGCAGGGTTCGCTGTCGATGGTCTACGACCGCGAGATGGGCAGCATGCGCGTGCTGCTGACCAGCCCCCTGCCCCGGACCTTTCTGCTGTGCAGCAAGTTGTTGGCCACGGCGCTGATTTCGTTGTTGCAGGTGTATGCGTTTCTGGCGATCGCCTGGGTCTACGGTGTGCGACCGCCGGCCATGGGCCTGTTGTGGGCCTTGCCGGCGTTGTTGCTGGTGGCGCTGATGCTCAGTGCCCTGGGCCTTTTGCTGTCGAACGCGATCCGCCAGCTGGAAAACTTTGCCGGGGTCATGAATTTCGTGATTTTCCCGCTGTTTTTTCTGTCTTCGGCCCTGTATCCGCTGTGGAAGATGCGCGAGTCCAGTGAATGGTTGTACTGGCTGTGCGCCCTGAACCCGTTCACCCATGCCGTGGAACTGGTGCGGTTTGCCTTGTATGAACGCTTCAATGCCCTGGCGCTGGCGGTGTGCGTGGGGTTGACCCTGCTGTTTTCGCTGCTGGCCGTGTTGACGTTCAACCCGCAACACGCCGCCCTGCGCAAATCCGGCTGACAGACCTCCCCAAGGACCAGAATTACTACTTTAGTACTGGTTTTCCTGTCTATCGTCGCATTCCAAACGCAGCGCGACTGGCATGTAATGGGTCCATAACGATAAGGACTGAACCCATGCCGCATGCCCGACGTCGCCTGCTGCGTCTCTCTCTTGCTGCGTTGTCGCTGAGCCTGTGGCTGGGCAACGCCCACGCTCAAGCCCCGCTGTTTTCCGCAGAGGGCTATCGCATCGACCTGTACCGCAGCCCGACGCCCCATGAGTTGCCGGGCGCGATCCTCGTCGACACACCGGCCCTGCAAACCCTGCTGGAACAAACCCCACGCCCGCTGCTGATCGACGTTTACCGCCGCCCATGGCTGCAAGGCCAGTTCATCGAAGACCAGCCCCACGAAAACCTGCCCGGCAGCCATTGGCTGGCCAATACCGGTGATGGTGAGCTGACGCCACAGTGGCAAGACTATTTCGCGCACAACCTGAAAAAACTGACCGCCGGTGACCCGACGCAACCACTGGTCTTTTACTGCCGCTCCGACTGCTGGTTGAGCTGGAACGCGGTCAAACGCGCGGCCAGCCTGGGCTATAAGACACTGTACTGGTACCGTGACGGTGTGGACGCCTGGCAGGCGGCCAACCTGCCGGTGACGCCGGCCCGGCCCGAGCCCTTTCCCTGAGCTTTACGCGTGCGTGTTGTTGCCACACCATAATCAAAATAATGAGGTGAAAGGCTATGTACAAAATTCTGATTGCCGATGATCACCCGCTGTTTCGCGAAGCCATCCATAACGTCATCAGCGACGGCTTTGCCGGCAGCGAAGTGATGGAAACCGCCGACCTGGACAGCGCCCTGGCCCTGACCCAGGAACACGATGACCTGGACCTGATCCTGCTCGACCTGAACATGCCCGGCATGCACGGGCTCAATGGCTTGATCAACCTGCGCAACGAAGCACCGACCATTCCGGTGGTGATCGTGTCCGCCGAGCAAGACAAGCAAATCGTCCTGCAAGCCATCACTTACGGCGCGGTGGGCTTCATCACCAAATCCTCGCCCCGCAGCCAGATGACCGATGCGATCCAGCAGATTCTCAACGGCAACGTCTACTTGCCTCCGGACATTATCCGCTCGGCCAGAACCGGTACGCACCGGCGGATGAACGACACCCCGAGTTTCCCGCCGGAGCTGCTCCAGGCCCTGACCCGCAAGCAATTGCAAGTGCTGGAACGCATGACCAAGGGCGAGTCCAACAAACAGATCGCCTACACCCTGGAAATCGCCGAAACCACGGTCAAGGCCCACGTCTCGGCGATCCTGCGCAAGCTCAACGTGCACAACCGGGTGCAGGCGATCCTGAGTGCCGGGGACATTGATTTCGGGTCGTATTTGCGGCGGTGAGGCTTGCCTGAAGAGCGCATAACGACCATCGTCGGAACGCCGCCCGGAGCAAGCTCGCTCCTACAGGAATTGGTGAGCGTCACAGCCCACCAATCACCCGCAGGTGCACCCCAACCACTGTAGGAGCGAGCCTGCTCGCGATAAACGTCAGGGCAACGCGGGCATTCAGACAGCCCGTGTCATCGTTGACGACCATCGCGAGCAGGCTCGCTCCTACAGGGGGGCGCCCACACCCGGGAAATCACGGCCGAGCGAGCAAATGACTCATGGCTGTCTTGAGCTTCATCGGCCGTACCGGCTTGTGCATCAGGGTGTGCCCGAGTTCGCGGATCTGCTGCTTGAGCTCGTTGCTGTAGTTGGCGGTGATCATCATCGCCGGGATCGGTGAGCCGCGCCGGGCATTGATCCGGGCCACGGCGTCCACACCGTTCTGATCGTTGTCCAGGTGATAGTCGGCGATCAGCAGGTCCGCGTCGGCGTGGTAGTTGTCCACTTGCCGTGCCAGGTCCTCTTCCGACAGCGCCGTGACCACCCGGCAGCCCCAACCTTCCAGCAGCGTGCGCATGCCGGCGCAAATGGTCGCATCGTTGTCCAGCACCCAGATCCGCGCCCCGCGCAGCCGTTCGAGCATCGGCTCGCTCATCAGCAAACCAGGGGCTGCCTGCGGTGCGGTGGCGCTTAACGGCACTTCGACGCAGAACATCGAGCCCTTGCCTGGCCACGAGCGAACCTGAACCCGATGCCCGAGAATGCCGGCGATCTTTTCGACGATCGCCAGGCCCAGCCCGAGGCCGCGGTCCTGATCCGGACGTTGCACATCGCCACGCTTGAACTCCTGGAAAATCTCCTCCAGGCGATTTTCGTCAATGCCCATGCCGCTGTCCCAGACCTGAATCGACAGGCGCTGGTGATGGCGCCTGCAACCGAGCACCACGCGACCGCTGTAGGTGTAGCGAATGGCATTGCTCAACAGGTTGCGCAGGATGCGCGCCAATAACTGGATATCGCTGCGCACCAGCGCCGAACAGGCAATGAAATGCAGCTCCAGGCCTTCGCTGCGAGCGACCTGGGTGTATTCCGCCGCCAGGGTGTCCAACAGCTCGCTCAGGGCGAACGGCGCGATGTCCGCCTTGATCACCCCGGCATCGAGTTTGGAAATATCCACCAGGGTGCCCAACAGGTTTTCCACGTCTTCCAGGGAATTGCTGACGTTGCGCACCAGCACCTCGTTGCTGACCGCCTCCCGGCGCTCCAGCAAGGCACTGGTGAACAACCGTGCCGCGTTCAAGGGTTGCAGCAAGTCATGGCTGACGGCGGCGAGAAACTTGGTCTTCGACAGGTTGGCTTGCTCGGCCTCCTGCTTGGCCTCGCGCAAGCGTGATTCGACCCGGCGACGCTCCTCGATCTCACGCAACAACTGGTCGTTGAGGGTGGTCAGTTCCGCGGTGCGTTCGCGCACCCGCAGCTCCAGATTCTGATAGGCCTGATGCAACGCCTCGGCGGTGCGGCGGCGCTCGGTGATGTCGCGGATCAACACGAAAATCCCCACCACCTCGCCGCTGGCCAGCCGATTGGGCACGTAGGAACGCAACATGTAGCGTTCCTGATTATTGACGTTGGTTTCGGCGACCTCGAACGTCACGCTCTCACCGGCCAACGCCCTGGCCACGTAGGACTCCAGGCGCTGGTAATGCTGTTCGCTGTGCACTTCACGCAAGCTTTGGCCGAGCATCACGCCCCGTGGCCAGCAGTACCATTCTTCGTAGACCTTGTTGGTGAATTCGTAGACCAGGTCGGCGTTCAGATAGGCAATCAACGCCGGCACATGGTCGGTGATCAGGCGAATCCAGCGCTCGCTTTCGCTCAGGGCTTCGGCGTGCTGGTAGCGTTCGGTGATGTCGGTGAAGGTGTTGACGAATCCGCCCGTGGGCAGTGGATGGGTGCGAATCTCCAGGACCCGGCCATCGTAGAGGCGTTGTTCGCATTCCTGCGTGGGCCGCCCGTTGGCGTCGCGGCTGGCCGGGGTCAGCAGGGTCAATTCGCTGTCGGCGATCACTTCGGCAAACGGACGATGGGCCGCGACCGGTGCCAGCCCACTGAGTTCGAGGAACCGGCGGTTCCACAGCTCCAGGATGCCGTCGGCGTTGACCATCGCCACCCCTTGGGAGAGGTTGTCGACCGCCCGTTGCAACAGGTGCGACTTCTGCGCCACCGCTTGCTCGCGGCGCACGGTTTCGCTGAGTTTGACGTCGGTAATGTCGGTGAACAGAATCACCCGCCCGCCTTCCTGGGTGGGCCGCTCGCTGACTTGCAACCAGCGACCGTCCTGCAAGCGATACAGCAGGTTTTCGTCGGCTTGCCCGCGCGGCTCTTCGGTGAACAGACCGTTGTTCATCATCAGACGCTTGACCTCGGTCAGGCGCATGCCGGCGCTGATCCGCACCCGGCTGTTGCTCCAGAAGGCCTTGAAGCGGCTGTTGAACAGGACGATGCATTGCTGGGCATCGAACAGCACGAAGGCGTCGGAGATGCTCTCGATGGCGTCGATCAGGTGTTGATGAGCCGTTTCTGCGCGCAAGCGCGCTTCGCTGAGCAAGTGGTTGCCGGCCTTGAGTTCGGCCATGGCCTGGTTCAAGGCGTCGGTGCGCTCTCGCACCTGCTCGGCCAGCACCACCGAATGCTGGAACGCGGCGTAGGGATCATTGCCCCGGGTGATCCCGGACTCGATGCGTTCGATCAACGCGGCGTTGATGCGTTGCAGTTTCTGGTTGTCGTGTTGCAGGCCGGCGATCTGCGCCCGCAGTTCAGCGCAGTCCGAGGGACCGCCCTCGGGCAATGGCGACGCCGGTGAATGTCTGGTTGATGTGCATGCCATTGAACTGTTCTCCGTAGGTGTTGAACCCCATCACCCGCTGCTCGCGCAAAAAGGCGCCGATCTGCTCGAGGCTGCCGTCGTCCTCCAGCTCCAGGCGCCGCAGAAAACAATCGCAGCCAATGGTCAGCAGCAAATCACCGAGACGCTCCTGCAAGCCGTCGAACAGGCTCTGCAGGTTCGGCAGCATGGGACCGGGGGTCATGGCGGTGAGGACGATGCCGTTCTCCACGGCGCAATAGAAACTCAGGCTCAAATCGGCATGAACCTGCTGAATGGCACGCACGTAATACTGTTCGTTGATCCGCACCGCCAAGGGGTGCGCGGCGAAGATCCGGTGGTCGAGCTCGGCCACTGGCACGCCGATGTGTCGGGCGTACTCGGCGGCGGCCGGCTCGGCATTGAGTTCGAAGACCCGCCGCGACGCGCTGTCGGCTCCGGTGACCACCAGTTTTTCCGCCCGGGGCAGGATGTGATGGGTGGTGAACACTTCGAAGTCCAGCCACGTATTGACCAGCACCACGACTGCCGCGCCGCTGTGAAACTCGCCGTCGAAGTAGACATGGGTGTGGGTCAGGTAGTTGTCGTCGCCGGCCGAACCGCCGAAATGCGGAATGTCGCCCAGCGCGGCGCTCAAGGCCGCCAGGACCATTTCTTCGCGGCTGGACAGGCCATCGAGCAAGGTCAGGGCAAAGCTGTTGCCCTTGATCGGTGCCAGGGTATTGCTGCGACAGCCGCCGACCAGGCGCTCGACCATTTGCTGGGCGTCGATCAGGCTGAAGCGCTCCATTTCGTCGATCAGTTCGAGGGCGATGGAGAAGTGCCGGTGATCGAATCCGACCGCCGTCACGCAATTGCGTCCATACCCCAGCGGCGTGATTTCCCCGGCGCTGGTGCAGCCCGCCAGGCGAATGCCGCCGAAGCTCTGTTGCAAGGCCTGCCCCAGCGCCTGCAAATCGTACTCGGCGGAACAGAAGAACAGCACGAACCCCAGGTGCGGATGCAATAACTGTCGCGCCAGCTCCTGCGCCACCTGTTGGGCATCGGTGGCCTGGGACATCGCGCTGACGATACCTTCGTTCTGGACCTGCTGCATCGTCGCCTCCCGCAGGTGCGCATGTATGAGGTACGAGTGTACGAAGCCTGTTTGGTGCGACCTATGCTACTTGGGTAGGGGTCAGGCGCTTCGATGGGATGAGAGCCGGGAGTGGATGGCGAGGGCTGTTGTGGCGAGGGCGCTTGCCCCCGCCGGGCGACGAAGCAGCCCCTGCCTGGCCGATGCGCGACCAAAAGCAGGGGCCGCTTCGCGACCCAAAGCGGGAGCAAGCGCCCTCGCCACTGGGAAGGGTTGGACGATCAACCCCTTACCAGGTGACTACAGCCCCTACCGCGAACGTATCGGTGTCTTCGTTCTGGGCGCTGGTATCGTGACCGTTGATTTTGAACTGGTTGTACTCGGCCACCAGCTTGAGGTTGTCGTTCACGTCATGGAACAGCGCGACGCCGCGGGTTTCATAGTCGGCACCACTGCCGACCACTCCGTTGCCATCGTCATTGGTCTTGCCATAGGACAGCGCCAGGCGGTTTTTCCCCAGTTTGTAGGAGCCCTGAAGCAGATAACCGTCGCTGTCGACGTTGCGCAGGGTCGGTTCCCCGGCATTGTTGGTGAAGAAGGGGTTGATGCCCTTGGCCTGGAAACCGGAACCGACCAGGGTCAGCCCGCCCATTTTCGCCTGCACCCCGTAACCGACGCCTTTTGAGGTGACGCTGTTGACGGTGGAGTCAGTATTGTCGGACGTCTGGTAGCTGCCGTTGACCCAGCTATAGATCTGCGCGCCGGCCAGGTCGAACTGGTAGGTAATTTCGCTTTCGGTGCGCGGGTTCTCCTGATAGGCCTTGCCGGTCGGGCTGCTGTCGTTGGTGTCCACCGGGTCCATGATGCCCACCGCCACGCGCAGACCGTCCATCACCGGTGTGCGGTAAGTGATCTGCGACGTCGGGAAAGGATAGGGATAACCGGTGCCGATGTTGCCGAACGAGACCCCGCCACCGTCCACCAGCCCCAGGGTGTCGCTGACCTGGCCGTACCCGGTCAGCAGTTCATCGAGCAGGATGTTGGAACGGGCAAACAGGCCGAAGTCCTTGCCGATCAGCACTTCGCCCCATTGCGGGTTGGCCACGGTGCCGTAGAACTGGCGGACATCGATGGCGGTGTCGGTGCCGTTGGTTTGGCTGTCGTTGATGGTCACCCAGAACGAAGCCCGGGCGCCGAGCTTGAGATCATCGACCTGTTTGCCCATGTTGAAGCCCAGGTAGTTCGGCAGGAACCCCATCTTCACCCGCGCCTGCCGACGGTCGTACTGGTCCCCTTCACGGTTTACGTCACTGTTCACGTAAAAGGCGTTGATATAGCCGTCAGTGGAGAACGTGGTCTGGTCCTTGTCGTACAGCATGATCTCGGCCTCGGCCATCGAGCTCAGGCCAAGGGCCGGCAGGCTGGCGATGAAGACCGGTAAAAGACGATGCTTGAAGTTCTTATTGTTGTGCATGGCGCGCTCCGCGACTGGTGACGAGGTGTCGGAGGCGATTATCGAAAGCGGACCGGCGGCGCCATACGCTGCCTTGGGGGCGGTTTGCAGCTGCTTTGGAGCGGCCGGCGGTGCGCAACAAGTTCGGCGTAAGACCGCTCGTCGGCAGGGTCAGCAACTTAAGGTGTAGGGCCTGTGGACCCCGAGGTGGGGGCCACAGGAACCGCTACTGACTGGACAGCCGCCTTCAATAGCATGCAGGCCGCCACCACGGGGAAAATGAAACTACCCTCAATACTCGTCCAGACAGAAACAGCCACCATGCCCGCCTTGATTGAAGCCTTCCTCGACCCGGCCTCCTCGACCTACAGTTACGTGGTCTATGAAGCCGATGGCAGTCAGTGCGCAATCGTCGACCCCGTGCTCGACTACGACCCGGCCTCGGGGCGCACCGCCAGCACCCAGGCCGACCGCATCATCGCGTTCGTTCGCGAACACCGGTTGCGGGTGCAATGGCTGCTGGAAACCCACGCCCATGCCGACCACCTGTCGGCCGCGCCCTGTTTGCGTCGGGAACTGGGCGGCCGGATTGCCATAGGTGCGTCGATCAGCAAGGTCCAGGAGGTGTTCAAGGCGCTGTTCAATCTTGAACCGGAGTTCTGCGTGGACGGTTCGCAGTTCGACCATCTGTTCGCCCCGGACGAATCGTTCAGGATCGGCAATCTGAAAGCCACCGCCCTGCACGTCCCCGGCCACACCCCGGCGGATATGGCCTACGTGATCGACGGCGAGCAGATCCTGGTGGGCGACACACTGTTCATGCCGGACGTGGGCACCGCGCGTTGCGACTTCCCCGGCGGTAATGCGCATCATCTGTACGCTTCGATCCAGAAGCTGCTGGCCTTCCCGGCCGGTGTGAAACTCTACGTCTGCCACGACTACCCGCCTGAAGGTCGGCAAGCGCAATGCCAGAGTACCGTTGGCGAGCAACGAAAAAGCAACATTCATATACATGACGGCATCGACGAAAACACCTTCGTCGCCATGCGCACCCGGCGCGACAGGGGGCTGGGGATGCCGACGTTGTTGCTGCCGGCGATCCAGGTCAATGTGCGGGCGGGGAACATGCCGCCCGCGGAAGGTAATGGCGTGAGCTATCTGAAAATTCCGATCAATCAGATGTAGCGTTGGTCAAAACCGGTTCCATACTCCAGCCGCCGGCAGGCTCGTCGTAGGTGAATGCAAGCGTCTGCCCCGCCGAAATGACATGCTCGATTTCATCCGCCCCCCGGGCATGACATATCCTGGTTTCGTAGGGTGCCTCGCTGACGACCAAAACGACGCCATTCGCTGCCGCCACGGCCGGTAGATACACCAAGGGCAAATAGTTGCCGTAGGACAACGTGTATCGAACAAACTTTTCTCCATCGCAGGGTGCAGGAATCGATTGCGAATGATCATCAGGCGAACAGTCGCGGACCTGTAACTGCCATTGCTCGCTACCGTCGAGACAGACGAAGGCCACGGCATCACCTGCTGACAGCGTCACCCGAGCCATCGGGACATCACTGTTGCGCATATCCAGTACGCATTCAGCGCTGGCGTCCGAGCGGACCAGCAGCCTGTGTGATTCCTCACTCAGGATGGGAGGCAGTGAGACCGTCGGCGACCAGTGCTCGTCACTGATTCTGAACAGCATGTGGCGGGCCGAGGGCAGGCTTTTGGCACGTGCGACAGTCGGGTGGGCCTGTTCGACATCCTCAAGCCCCAACGTACGTGCACGAAACTGATTCGAATAGATGATGTTATCGACCAGTCGATGCCTGAGCGACCAATCTGTATTGATGATGTAGTACTTCATGATAGGAGAATGGGCATTACCGGCCGCGAACCATGACATCAGTGAACTCGATATGTCTTTCGGTTCAAAAAGAGGAAACGCCATACGGGCGGCCTGAATCGACCTGAGCTCACCCGCAGGCTTGGCCTCTTTACCCACCACGTCGATGAAGGCCTTGAGAGCGGAGTCCGACGGGGTGTTGGAACCGATCCAGCGTTGATTGACGCCCGGCCAGAAACTAAGGTCTCGCTCGCCAGCGTTATAAGACACGACAACATTTTTGAATCCCGGCAAGCCCCAGATCTGCGACACACTCAAATTTTTATACGTTGGGGAAATAATCGAGTCGCCGAAAGAAGACTTCAAAATACCGATAAGTTCTGCATGCGCAGCCTGGGTAAATTTCCGGAACTGATGGAAATTCACAATCACGATTTCTCTTCGACGGTCCCATCCCGAACCGAAGTGAAAGGACTTGATTCCGTTAATGATGTCGCCCTGAATGGTTCGACCATTGGTTGTACTGTGATAAATCATGAATCGCCGGGGATCACCCGCCAGATATCCGGAATAGTGGTGAACCCTGATATCCAGCACTCGAATGCCCGCGTTCAGTTGTTCATGAGGCGAAACATCCTGGCAAACTTCCATAGAAGGAGCGAACTCGGCCTTCAGGTCAAATCCCGAATTATGAGTACCCGGCAAAATGGCCGAATGTATAGGCAAATTCCGCACACCCGTATAAGTGCTCATCCAGTGCGTACGATTATTATTGAAAGGCTTGCATACGCCACCGCTCCAGCTTCCTCCCGGACACCAGCCGGCGGCTAGTCCGACGTCGTTCTCATCGCTGGCGGATGCCGGCCCGTGATTCAGAAGCGATTGTGGATCTACCGACTGTATGACTGCCGCACTTTCAAAGTAAGGCCCGAAAACCGGAGGCCGGTATTCTTTTATATGACCGAGCGCATCCAGATCATCAGCACTCACATCCAGCGAACTGGCCAATGCAACTTTATCCAATAGGGAATTCATCTTGTACCTCAACTATTAATTAACAATGGAGGAAACAACATAAACGGAGCCCTATCCGATAAACATGGACCCAAACTGTAGATTGGCGTTGTACAGGTGTGACTTATTGATTCAACAACAATAACAACGCCATCGAATGTTATTTATCCAGCGTCATTCCATTGGCCGGCAACGGCAGCGCCGTCTTGTATCGCACCTGCTTGAGGGCAAAGCTCGAGCGGATGTTCGCCACCCCCGGCACCTTGGTCAGAAAGTCCATCATGAACCGCTCCAGCGACTGAATGGTCGGCACCAGTACGCGGATCAGGTAGTCCGGGTCACCCGCCATCAGATAACACTCCATGACTTCCGGGCGATCGGAAATCGCCTCTTCGAAATGCTGCAACGCCTCCTCCACCTGTTTTTCCAGGCTGACATGGATGAACACGTTCACGTGCAACCCCAGCAGGTCGGCATCGAGCAGGGTCACTTGCTCGCGAATCAGGCCCAGCTCCTCCATCGCCTTGACCCGGTTGAAGCACGGTGTCGGCGAGAGGTTCACCGAGCGGGCGAGGTCGGCGTTGGTGATCCGCGCGTTCTCCTGAAGGCTGTTGAGAATGCCGATATCGGTACGGTCCAGTTTGCGCACGAGATAAAACCACCTGTTTTTTATGTTTATGCAGATTTTTTATCTGCAAATGATCTTTAGCGCAACGAAACAGAGAGAAATATTCTTCTTGGCCGGGCCTATGATGTTTGTAGGACAAGATTTCTTCCACAGAACGAAATCTGTCAGCTCACTACAAGAAATTCACAAGATCGAGCGTAGAAGCCATGAACCAAGCGTACGAACCGCTGCGCCTGCACGTTCCCGAACCCTCGGGCCGTCCCGGCTGTAAAACCGACTTCTCCTACCTGCGTCTGACCGACGCCGGCACGGTGCGCAAACCCTCCATCGACGTTGAACCGGCCGATACCGCCGATCTGGCCAAGGGCCTGATTCGCGTGCTCGACGACCAGGGCAATGCCCTCGGTCCATGGGCTGAAGGCGTGCCAGTCGAGGTCCTGCGCAAAGGCATGCGCGCCATGCTCAAGACGCGGATCTATGACAACCGCATGGTGGTCGCCCAGCGCCAGAAGAAAATGTCGTTCTATATGCAGAGCCTCGGCGAAGAAGCCATTGGCAGCGGCCAGGCCCTGGCGTTGAACATCGACGACATGTGCTTCCCGACCTACCGTCAGCAAAGCATCCTCATGGCCCGCGAAGTGCCGCTGGTGGACCTGATCTGCCAACTGCTGTCCAACGAGCGCGATCCGCTCAAGGGCCGTCAGCTGCCGATCATGTACTCGGTCAAGGACTCCGGTTTCTTCACCATCTCCGGCAACCTCGCCACCCAGTTCGTGCAAGCGGTGGGCTGGGGCATGGCCTCGGCGATCAAGGGCGACACCAAAATCGCCTCGGCCTGGATCGGCGACGGCGCCACTGCCGAATCGGACTTCCATACCGCCCTGACTTTCGCCCACGTGTACCGCGCGCCGGTGATCCTCAACGTGGTCAACAACCAGTGGGCGATCTCCACCTTCCAGGCCATCGCCGGTGGTGAAGCGACCACCTTCGCCGGTCGTGGCGTGGGTTGCGGCATCGCTTCGCTGCGGGTCGACGGCAACGATTTCTATGCGGTCTATGCCGCTTCTGCCTGGGCCGCCGAACGCGCCCGCCGCAACCTCGGCCCGACCATGATCGAATGGGTCACCTACCGTGCCGGTCCGCACTCGACCTCCGACGATCCGTCCAAATACCGTCCTGCCGACGACTGGAGCCACTTCCCGTTGGGCGACCCGATCGCGCGCCTCAAGCAGCACCTGATCAAGGTTGGCCACTGGTCCGAAGAGGAACACGCCGCCGTCAGCGCCGAGCTGGAAGCCGAAGTGATCGCCGCGCAGAAAGAAGCCGAACAGTACGGCACCCTCGCCGGCGGCCAGATTCCAAGCGCCGCGACCATGTTCGAAGACGTCTACAAAGAGATGCCGGAGCACTTGAAGCGCCAGCGTCAGGAACTGGGGATCTGACATGAACGATCACAACAACAATATTCAGTTGGACACCGCCATGACCACGACCACCATGACCATGATCCAGGCCCTGCGCTCGGCCATGGATGTGATGCTTGAGCGTGACGACAATGTCGTGGTGTTCGGCCAGGACGTCGGCTACTTCGGTGGCGTGTTCCGTTGCACCGAAGGCTTGCAGACCAAGTACGGCACCTCGCGGGTGTTCGATGCGCCGATCTCCGAAAGCGGCATCGTCGGCACTGCCGTGGGCATGGGCGCCTACGGCCTGCGGCCGGTGGTGGAGATCCAGTTCGCCGACTACGTCTACCCGGCCTACGACCAGATCATTTCCGAAGCCGCCCGCCTGCGTTATCGCTCGGCCGGCGAATTCACCGCGCCACTGACCCTGCGCATGCCCTGTGGCGGCGGCATCTACGGTGGCCAAACCCACAGCCAGAGCATCGAGGCGCTGTTCACTCAAGTGTGCGGCCTGCGCACCGTCATGCCGTCCAACCCCTACGATGCCAAGGGACTGTTGATCGCCTCCATCGAAAACGATGACCCGGTGATCTTCCTGGAGCCCAAGCGCCTGTACAACGGCCCGTTCGACGGCCACCACGACCGTCCGGTGACCCCTTGGTCGAAACACCCCGCCGCTCAGGTTCCGGACGGCTACTACACCGTGCCGCTGGACGTTGCCGCCATTGCCCGTCCTGGCAAGGATGTCACCGTACTGACCTACGGCACCACGGTGTACGTGTCGCAAGTTGCCGCCGAAGAAAGCGGCGTGGATGCCGAAGTCATCGACCTGCGCAGCCTGTGGCCGCTGGACCTGGAAACCATCGTCAAGTCGGTGAAGAAAACCGGGCGCTGCGTGATCGTTCACGAAGCCACCCGCACTTGCGGTTTCGGTGCCGAACTGACGGCGCTGGTGCAAGAGCACTGCTTCCACCACCTGGAAGCGCCGATCGAACGCGTCACCGGTTGGGACACCCCCTACCCGCACGCGCAGGAGTGGGCGTATTTCCCTGGTCCGTCCCGAGTGGGCGCGGCGTTGAAACGGGTCATGGAGGTCTGAATGGGCACGCACGTTATTAAAATGCCGGACATTGGCGAAGGCATTGCAGAAGTTGAACTGTCGGTGTGGCACGTCAAGGTCGGCGACATGGTCGTCGAGGATCAAGTGTTGGCCGATGTCATGACCGACAAGGCGATGGTCGATATCCCGTCGCCGGTGCATGGCAAAGTCATCGCCCTTGGCGGCCAGCCAGGCGAAGTCATGGCGGTCGGCAGTGTGCTGATCAGCATTGAAGTCGAGGGCGCGGGCAACGTTAAAGAGTCGGCTCAGCCAGCGACCGCTGTAAAAGAAGCACCGATTGCAGCCCCGAAAGTGGAAGCCGTGGTCGAAAGCAAACCGGTCGCTGCCGCCACGCCGCGCCCGGCCGTGTGCCAGGGCCCGCTGGTGGCCCGTGAGGCGAATGAGCGTCCGTTGGCGTCCCCGGCCGTGCGCAAGCATGCGCTGGACCTGGGTATTGCGTTGCGTCTGGTACGCGGCACCGGCCCGGCCGGTCGGGTGCTGCACGATGACCTCGAGGCCTACCTGGCCCAGGGCCAGTCGAATGCGTCGAGCGTCAGCAGCGCTTACGCCCAGCGCAACGATGAAGCGCAGATCCCGGTGATCGGCATGCGCCGCAAGATCGCCCAGCGCATGCAAGACGCCACGCAACGCGCCGCGCATTTCAGCTACGTCGAAGAAATCGACGTCACTGCTGTTGAAGAGCTGCGCGCGCACCTCAACGAAAAACACGGTGCGACCCGTGGCAAGCTGACCTTGCTACCCTTCCTGGTCCGCGCCCTGGTCGTTGCCCTGCGCGACTTCCCGCAGATCAACGCCCGTTACGACGACGAAGCCCAGGTCATCACACGCCTCGGCGCGGTGCACGTGGGTATCGCCACCCAGGCCGACATCGGCTTGATGGTGCCGGTGGTGCGCCACGCCGAAGCCCGCAGCCTGTGGGACAGCGCGGCGGAAATCGCCCGACTGGCCACGGCCGCACGCAATGGCAAGGCCAGCCGCGATGAACTGTCCGGCTCGAGCATCACCCTGACCAGCCTCGGCGCCCTTGGCGGCATCGTCAGCACCCCGGTGCTGAACCTGCCTGAAGTGGCCATCGTCGGCGTCAACAAGATCGTCGAACGGCCGATGGTGATCAAAGGCCAGATCGTGATCCGCAAGATGATGAACCTCTCCAGCTCCTTCGATCACCGCGTGGTCGACGGCATGGACGCGGCGCAATTCATCCAGGCCGTGCGCGGCTTGCTCGAACAACCCGCCACCCTGTTCGTGGACTGATTATTAGAGAGGCATGCATGCAAACTCTGCACACCACGCTGCTGATCATCGGCGGCGGCCCCGGCGGTTATGTGACGGCGATCCGTGCCGGCCAGTTGGGCATTTCGACCATTCTGGTAGAAGGCCAGTCCCTGGGCGGCACCTGCCTGAACATCGGCTGCATTCCGTCCAAGGCGCTGATCCACGTCGCCGAGCAGTTTCACCAGACACAACAGCACAACCAGCATTCGGCCCTGGGCATCAGCGTGTCGGCGCCGACCCTGGACATCGGCAAGAGCGTCGAGTGGAAAGACGGCATCGTCGATCGCCTGACCACCGGCGTCGCCGCGCTGCTGAAAAAGAACAAGGTCCAGGTCATTCAAGGCTGGGCCAGGGTCATCGACGGCAAGACCGTTGAAGTGGGCGACACGCGCATTCAATGTGAGCACCTGGTGCTGGCCACGGGCTCGAAGAGCGTGAACCTGCCCATGCTGCCGATTGGCGGGCCGATCATTTCGTCCACCGAAGCCCTGGCGCCGAAATCAGTCCCGAAACGGCTGATCGTGGTGGGCGGCGGTTACATCGGCCTGGAACTGGGGATTGCCTATCGCAAGCTCGGTGCCGAGGTCAGTGTGGTCGAGGCTCAGGACCGCATTCTGCCGGCCTACGACGCCGAGCTGACCCAGCCTGTGCACGACGAACTGAAAAAGCTCGGCGTGACTCTTTACTTGAAGCACAGCGTTCAAGGCTTTGATTCCAAATCAAATACCCTGCAAGTGCTTGCCCCCAACGGCGACACCCTGAACCTGGAAACCGATCAGGTGCTGGTGGCCGTCGGTCGCAAGCCGAACACCCAGGACTGGAACCTTGAAGCGCTGGGCCTGGCGATGAACGGCGCGTCGATCAAGATCGACAACCGCTGCCAGACCAGCATGCACAACGTCTACGCCATCGGCGACCTCAGCGGCGAACCGATGCTCGCGCACCGGGCCATGGCCCAGGGCGAGATGGTCGCCGAGCTGATCAGCGGCAAGACCCGCGAGTTCAACCCGACCGCCATCGCCGCCGTGTGCTTCACCGACCCGGAACTGGTGGTGGTCGGCCAGACACCGGACGAGGCCAGGGCTGCCGGGCTGGATTGCATCGTTTCCAGCTTCCCGTTCGCCGCCAATGGCCGGGCGATGACCCTGGAATCGAAAAGCGGCTTCGTGCGCGTGGTCGCCCGTCGCGACAATCATGTGATCGTGGGCTGGCAAGCGGTAGGCGTCGGGGTATCCGAATTGTCCACGGCGTTCGCGCAAAGCCTGGAAATGGGCGCGCAGCTGGAAGACATTGGTGGCACCATCCATGCCCATCCGACGCTCGGCGAGGCGGTGCAGGAAGCGGCGTTGCGCGCGCTGGGGCATGCGTTGCACCTCTAGCCCGAACCTGTTGGAGCAAGCTCGCTCCTGCAAGGAATGCAATCCGGGCTGCGAAACCGGCCCGGAATGAAGTATTGTTGTGCCCATCCGGAAAAACGTCAGAAGCCTTGTACCGTTTCGGCGGTTGTTAAGTGATAGAGGGTGTCATGGGTAACGAAAGCATCAATTGGGACAAGCTGGGTTTTGACTACATCAAGACCGACAAGCGCTATCTGTCGCACTGGCGTAATGGCGAGTGGGACAAAGGCACCCTGACCGAAGACAACGTGCTGCACATCAGCGAAGGCTCCACTGCCCTTCACTATGGCCAGCAATGCTTCGAAGGCCTGAAGGCCTATCGTTGCAAGGACGGCTCGATCAACCTGTTCCGTCCGGACCAGAACGCCGCGCGCATGCAACGCAGCTGCGCCCGCCTGCTGATGCCGCACGTGTCCACCGAGCAGTTCATCGAAGCGTGCAAGGAAGTGGTCCGCGCCAACGAGCGTTTCATTCCGCCTTACGGCACCGGCGGCGCGCTGTACCTGCGTCCGTTCGTGATCGGCGTCGGCGACAACATCGGCGTGCGTACCGCACCCGAGTTCATCTTCTCGATCTTCTGCATTCCGGTAGGCGCCTACTTCAAGGGTGGCCTGACCCCGCATAACTTCCTGATCTCCAGCTACGACCGCGCCGCCCCGCAAGGCACCGGTGCGGCCAAAGTCGGTGGCAACTACGCGGCCAGCCTGATGCCAGGCTCCCAGGCCAAGAAAGCGCACTTTGCCGACGCAATCTACCTGGACCCGATGACCCACAAGAAGATCGAGGAAGTCGGTTCGGCCAACTTCTTCGGGATCACCCACGACAACAAGTTCGTGACCCCGAACTCGCCATCCGTGCTGCCGGGCATCACCCGTCTGTCGCTGATCGAACTGGCGAAAACCCGCCTGGGCCTGGAAGTGGTCGAAGGCGACGTGTTCATCGACAAGCTGTCGGACTTCAAGGAAGCCGGTGCTTGCGGTACTGCCGCCGTAATCACGCCGATCGGCGGCATCAGCTACAACGACCATCTGCACGTGTTCCACAGTGAAACCGAAGTCGGCCCGATCACCCAGAAGCTCTACAAAGAGCTGACCGGCGTGCAAACCGGCGACGTCGAAGCCCCAGCAGGCTGGATCGTCAAGGTTTGACCTGACGCCTGATGCACAAAAGCCCCCCATCGGCCTGCCGATGGGGGGCTTTGTTTTAAGTGCGTTATGCGTCTTTCGCAGGGTGACTTCTGTGGGGGCCAGCCTGCTGGCGATGGCTGTCAACGATAACGCGTGAAACCTGGTTAAACGTTGCGCAGTTCGACCGTCAGGTGTGACAGTTCATGGACCGGCGCCAGGCGTTCGCGGATGGTATCGGCGCTGATGTTCGCCGCCGCCACCACACTGACGATGGCCGCCCGTGCCTGCGGGCCGACCTGCCACACATGCAAATCGCTGATCCGCACATCGTCGGACGATTCGAGCAGCTCGCGAATTTCCTCTGCCACGTGTTCGTCCGTGGTGTCCAGCAGCACAGCGGCGCTATCGCGCATCAATCCAACGGCCCATTTTGCAATTACGATGGCGCCGACGATCCCCATCGCCGGGTCCAGCCAGACCCATCCCAGATAGCGCCCGGACAGCAATGCGGCAATCGCCAGGATCGAGGTCAGGGCGTCGGCCAGTACATGCAGGTAAGCCGAACGCAGGTTGTTGTCGTGATGATGGCCGTGGTCATGGCCGTGCCCGTGATCGTGGTGACCGTGATGGCTGTGGTCGCCCGCCAGCAGGAAGGCACTGAGAATGTTCACCGCCAGCCCTATCACGGCAATCACTGTTGCCTCGGTGAAGGCCACGGTCGTCGGCTGGAACAGGCGCAGGATGGATTCGCCAGCGATGCCGATCGATACCAGCCCCAGCACCATGGCCGAGGCAAACCCGGCCAGATCCCCCACCTTGCCGGTGCCGAAGCTGTAACGCGCATTGTTGGCGTTGCGGCGGGCGAAACCGTAAGCCGCCGCGGCGATGCCCAAGGCTCCGGCATGGGTTGCCATGTGAAAGCCATCGGCCAGCAACGCCATCGAACCGGTCATGTACCCAGCGGCAATTTCGCCGATCATCATCACAAACGTCAGTGCCACGACCCATAAGGTGCGGCGGGCGTTTTCGTCGTGGGAGGCGCCCAAAAACACATGGTCATGGGAAAAACGTGAGGCCTGCGGTGTCAATGTCATGGTTCCAGACCTCTATTTCGAGTAACGGCGGATGGCTTGCAACAAGTCTTCCAGGCCTTCGGCGCGAGCTTCGTCGCTGAGCCCCGGATGCGCGACATGCTCACGGGCATGAGCATCGATGAACTGTTCCAGCAAACCATTGACCGCCCCGCGGATGGCCGCGACCAAATGTAAGGTCTTGGCGCAATCGGCATCCGATTCCAGCGCGCGCTCCACTGCCTGAACCTGACCGGCAATACGCCGGACCCGTTTGAGCAAGTCGTCTTTGTGTTCGTGAATGTGTGACATACCTATACCCCCTACCCCTATACGGCGCGCATAGTCGCCGATAGCCCGGGGGTTGGCAAGGCGTTGACTGGATTTATTCAGAGGGGGTATTGGTGCTGTGACGAGCCGGCGGGTGCCACCGGCTACATCGATCAATCATCACGCGTCAGCACCTCCAGCAATTCAATCTCGAAAACCAGGTTCGAGTTCGGCGGGATCTTGCCCATGGTGCGTTCGCCATAGCCCAAGTGAGCCGGCACCGATAGTTTGCGTTTGCCGCCGACCTGCATGCCCATCAGGCCCTGATCCCAACCCTTGATCACGCGACCGGTGCCGATCACGCACTGGAAAGGCTTGCCCCGGCTGTAGGAGGAGTCGAACTCCGTACCGTCTTCCAGCCAGCCGCGGTACTGGGTGGTGATCAGTGCGCCTTTGACGGCTGCTTTGCCGTCGCCCGGTTGGAGGTCAATCACCTGAAGCTCGTCATTCATTGAATTCACTCGTATGCTTTCTCGCCCGACAAGGGCCTGACCGGCGCCGTTTTCCCAGATCTGCACTCGATTGGCAACCCTTGCTGCCGTCAGGCGCGGCGTTGAAAGCTGTTTGCCGAAGTATCCTGAACTAAAATAACCGAACCTCCCCGGACGGTTCGCATCGCCATGATGGCCACCCCAGAATGATTTTGCTCTCGACCCACACTGCCCTTGGCTTGGGAATACTCGCGCTGATCATCGCGCTGCTCTGGCGCGAGCGCACGTTGCGCAAGCAACTGAGCGAATGCCGCACACTGATCGACAACCTCTGCAAAGGACAGAATATCCACCAGAAAGGCGACGCGGAGCGTTTCAAACGCAGCCAGTACTTTGCCCGCATCGGCACCTGGGACTGGGAAGTCGATACCGACAGGCTCTACTGGTCGGACGCGATCTACGGCATGTTCGGGTTCAAGATCGGCGAAGTGACCCCGTCGTACGCATTGTTCTGCGCCTGCGTGCACCCGGATGACCGGGCCAGGGTCCGGGCCGGCGAGTTGCGTTGCCTGGAAACCGGTGAGAATCACGACGAGGAATATCGTGTGGTCTGGCCCGACGGCACCATCCGCTGGTTGCGCGAGACCGGCAACGTGGTGAAGAACGAGCACGACAAAACGATCAAGATGATGGGCGTGGTGCGCGATATCACCGAAGAAAAGGCTTCCGCCAGTTACCTGCGCCACCTGGCGCACTTTGACCCACTGACGGGATTGCCCAACCGGCTGGTGCTCGAAGAACGTCTGGCCGAAGCGCTGGAACAGGCGCGGGTCAACGACACGCGGGTGGCGCTGGTGTTCGTCGACCTCAATGGCTTCAAGGCCATCAACGACCACTATGGACACGCCGCCGGCGACCGCGTACTGATGACCACCGCGACCCGCCTCCAGAAGATCCTGCGTGCGACCGACACCGTTGCCCGCATCGGCGGCGATGAATTCGTGATCATTCTCCAGGGATTGCCTCAGGGTCGCAGCCTGCAAGACGAAGCCCGCAGCATTTGTCAGAAAATCTTCGTCGAGCTCTCCCCGCCCGTCACCATCGGCAACGACCAGCGCCACATCGGCACCAGCCTGGGCGTGGCCGTGTTCCCCGACCATGCGCCGAGCATGGACCGGCTGATCCACATTGCCGACCTGGCGATGTATGCGGCCAAGCGCAGCGGGAATAATCAGTACCGATTGGGTGATCAGGCGTTGAGCCACGGCAGAATTGAATAGAGCCGCCCAGCGTGTCAGCCACTATCACGCCTGGCTGACAGGGTCCCTCACGGGCAAGTCCACGATGTCACTTGCACATCCGCCATCGATCCACGGTAGATATGAGGCAACCCCAGCCTTTATCCTTGCCCCCCACCGTACCGAGTGAATGGAGTTTTTCTCATGCCCCATGAAGGCAATCTGCTGCAAGCCGCTGTCGTGTTTCTGCTCGCGGCGGTGCTCACCGTGCCGCTGGCCAAGCGGCTGCAATTGGGGGCGGTGCTGGGTTATCTGTTTGCCGGGGTGATCATCGGGCCTTCGGTGCTGGGCCTGATCGGCAATCCGCAGAGTGTCAGTCATATCTCGGAACTCGGTGTGGTGTTGCTGCTGTTCATCATCGGACTGGAATTGTCGCCACGACGCTTGTGGGTGATGCGCAAGTCGGTGTTCGGCGTCGGGCTGGCGCAGGTCCTGTTGACCGGCTCGGTGATCGGTGTGGTGGCGCTGCTGGTGTTCGGTCAGCCGCTCAACAGCGCGATCGTACTGGGCCTGGGCCTGGCGCTGTCCTCAACGGCGTTTGGCTTGCAGAGCCTGGCCGAACGCAAGGAACTGACCAGCCCCCACGGACGCCTGGCGTTTGCCATTCTGCTGTTCCAGGACATCGCCGCGATCCCGCTGATCGCCATGGTGCCGTTGCTGGCCGGCGTCGATCACAACACCAGTACTGCCGACGATGTGAATCACGGCTTGCGGGTGCTGGGCAGCATAGCCGTCGTCGTGATCGGCGGACGCTACCTGTTGCGTCCGGTGTTCCGGGTGGTGGCCAAAACCCGCTTGCCCGAGGTGTCCACGGCCACGGCGCTGCTGGTGGTCATCGGTACGGCATGGTTGATGGATCTGGTCGGTGTGTCGATGGCCCTTGGCGCCTTCCTTGCCGGCCTGCTGCTGGCGGACTCCGAGTACCGCCATGAACTGGAAGCGCAGATAGAACCGTTCAAGGGCCTGCTGCTGGGGCTGTTTTTCATCAGTGTCGGCATGGGCGCGAACCTGAGCCTGCTGCTGAGTGCACCTGCCCTGGTGCTGGGCCTGACCCTGTTGCTCATCGCCTGCAAGCTGCCATTGCTGTTTGTCGTCGGTCGACTGGCCGGAGGCCTGGGCAAGGTCAACGCCGTTCGCCTCGGCATCGTCCTGGCGGCCGGCGGTGAGTTTGCCTTTGTGGTGTTCAAGATCGGTCGCGATCAGGGGCTGTTCGAACCGCATCTGTACGACTTGCTGGTGTTGACCATCACCCTGTCCATGGCGCTGACGCCGTTGTTGCTGCTGGTGTGCGACCGTCTGTTCAGCCCCAAGGTGCAACCGGTGGAGGTGCCTGAGAAATTCCGCGACTTCGACACCGAAGCTCCCCGTGTGGTGATCGCCGGCATGGGCCGGATGGGGCAGATCGTCGCGCGTATCCTGCGGGCGCAGAACATCAAGTTCGTCGCCCTCGACACGTCGGTGGAAACCATCGAACTGTCCCGCAGCTTCGGCGGCGTGCCCGTGTTCTACGGCGACCCGATGCGTCCGGAAATCCTCAAGGCGGCGAAAGTCGGCGAAGCGGAGTTTTTCGTGATTGCCACCGACGACCCGGACACCAACATCAAGACCGCCGAGCTGGTGCGCAAGCTCTACCCGGAGATGAAAATCATCGCCCGCGCACGCAACCGCCAGCATGTGCATCGGCTGATGGACGTGGACGCCCTGCCGGTGCGCGAGACCTTCTATTCCAGCCTGGAAATGAGCCGGCAGACCTTGATCGGGCTGGGATTGACCCATGCCCAGGCGGATGCGCGGATCAAGCGCTTCAAACATCACGATGAGCAGGTGCTTGAAGCCCAGCATGCGGTGTACGACGATGCGGTGAAAGTCATGCAGACAGCGCAGGAAGCACGGGCGGAACTGGCGCGGCTGTTTGAGTCGGATCAGCTGGAAGAGCAAGCCGCCAGGGAATGAAACGATGGACCTCGGCGCGGACAGGCCCGCGCTGAGCGATCACGCGCGGTATCGGACGCATAACGACTGCAAAGGAATCCACAATGGCTGCTGATTCATCCTCCCCCGCCCTCAAGGAAATCTTCAACACCGAACGCCTCCAGCACATTGCCACCGAGATGACCGCGGTCCATCCCGGGTTCGACGCCAAGGCATTTCTGAAACTGGCCAGAACCGGTCTGGCGGAACTGTCGGTGATGCAACGCATGGCCCGTGTCAGCGAATGCCTGCACGCGGTGCTGGCGCTGGACTTCGAGGCCTCTCTGCCGGTGTTGCGCGCCCTCGCACCGCGCCTGAACAGCGGCTTCGTCAGCATGTGCCTGCCGCACTACGTCGCGACTTATGGCGCCGAGCGATTCGAACTGTCGATGGACGCGCTCAAGTACTTCACCGCCTTCGGCTCTTCGGAATTCGCCATCCGTCACTTCCTGCGTCGCGATCTGGAGCGTTCCCTCAAGCGGATGCATGAATGGTCGCTGGACGCCAACGAACACGTCCGGCGCCTGGCCAGTGAAGGCTGCCGGCCACGGTTGCCGTGGTCGTTTCGCCTGGAATCGATCCAGGCCGAGCCACGCCTGGCCGCCGCCATTCTCGACAACCTCAAGGCCGACCCCAGCCTGTATGTCCGCAAGTCCGTGGCCAATCACCTCAACGACATCACCAAGGACCATCCCGAGTGGGTACTGGACCTGATCGAAAGCTGGTCACTGGATAACAAACACACGGCGTGGATCGCCAGGCACGCGCTGCGCAGCCTGATCAAACAGGGTAATCAAAGGGCACTGGCCATCATCGGCGCCAGCAGCAAGCCTGAAGTCGAGATCATCGACCTGCAGGTCAATCCGCCGGTGATTGACCTGGGGGAAAAAATCACCCTGTCCTTTGCCGTCAAATCCACGGCAGAGGTCAGCCAGCGCCTGGTGATCGACTACGCCGTCGACTACGTCAAGGCCAACGGCAGCACGTCGGCGAAGGTGTTCAAGCTCAAGGCCCTGACATTGCCTGGCAATGCCACCGAATCCATCGCCCGCCGCCAGCACATCAAGGAACTGACCACCCGTCGCCACTATGCGGGCCGGCATGCGGTGCATGTGTTGATCAATGGCGAACGGGTGGCGAGTTCAGCCTTCGAGATCAGGGTTGACGCTGGTTGAGCGCATCCCGTGAGCGACCGGGCAGCATGCGCGTCAGGGTGTTGTCCTGGACCCAATAGTGATGGAACAAGCCTGCCGCCGCATGCAGGCCGATCAGCCAGTAGCCCGCATTTCCGAGCAGCTCGTGCCAGTGCTTGAACTGTTTGGCCAGGTCGGGATCGACAGACACCAGTGCCGGCAGGGCAAATTCAAAATAAGGCATCGGTTTGTCGCCTGCCGACAGCATCAGCCAGGCCAGTAACGGCGTGGCAATCATCAGCACATACAGCGCCAGATGCATCAGGTGCGAAACACCGGTCTGCCAGGTGGGCGGCGCCGGCGTGATGGGTGGGCGCGGGGTCAGCCGTCCGAGCAGACGGATCCAGACCAGGGCAAAAATACTCAAGCCGAACACACCGTGCAGCCCGAGAAAAAAACTCCTCCCCGTACTGCCACGGGGCAGCAACCCCTTGATTTCGATGCAGGCGTATACGCCGACAAACAGCGCCAGCATCAGCCAGTGCAGCGTGATAGACAGTTTTCCGTAACGTTGTGCCGTTGAATCGCGGGTCATGGTGGGCCTCGTGAGTGTCAGTCCAGGCTGGCGACTCATTCGCACAACCTGATCGAGCGCTACCCTGCCAGCCCAATCTTAAGCGAACCTGAAGACGACGTGATTTAACTTTTTTCTCACCTTCAGACTCCGTTAAGAAATGCTTCCGATACTCCTCCCAATCTTCCCCGGGAGGCGTCTTTCAATGCCCCATTCCTACTGGAACATCCCTTTGCCTCTGCAGTTCGGCCAAGCGGAAACACCGCAGATGAGCCTGGCCAGAGCGTTGCCGGATGACCCCCAGCGCAAATCGTTCGAAACCTATATCCAGCAACGTTTCCGCAAGGCCCACGGCGCCGACATCCGCCATTTCATGCCGGAGCTGTTCGGCATGAGCAATGACGCGGGTGAGCTCTGCGCAGTGGCCGGTGTGCGCCTGGCCAATGAAGGAGAGCTGTTTCTGGAGCGTTACCTGGACGAACCGATCGACCCGCTGATCAGCGCCGCGGCTGATCGCCCGGTGGAACGGGCCGGTATCGTCGAAGTGGGCAATCTGGCGGCCAGTGACACCGGCAGCGCACGAATGAGCATCATCGCCATCACCTACCTGCTGGCCATGGGTGGCCTGGAATGGGTGGCGTTTACCGGCAACATTGGCCTGGTCAACAGCTTCCACCGGCTCGGTTTGAAGCCAGTGACCCTGTGCGCCGCCGACCCGGCGCGACTGGGCGAGGACCGACACAGTTGGGGCAGCTATTACGAGAGCAAGCCTTGGGTGCACGTCGGCAATATCCGCGCCGGATTCATTCATTTGCGCAATATCGGACTGTTCGGTCGCCTGGGTTTGCCGACGTCCATGGAGGGGTTCAACCATGTCGCCTGAAATGCAACGATTCGACGGGATCCTGCGCCGTCACGCCGAAGAAAAACCCCTTGGCATCGCCTTGTGGGGCGATCAGTCGAAGCTGGACTACGCCACCCTCTACACCGAGGTGACGAGCCACCGACAGCGCCTGCGCGATGAGAACGTCAAGGTGGTCGCCTTGGCGCTGGACAATGGCGTCGAAGCGATGCTCTGGGACCTGGCCGCACTGTTTGAAGGCCTGACGTGCCTGACGTTGCCACCGTTCTTCAGCCCCGCCCAACGCAACCATTGTCTGGAGCAGAGCCAGGCCGAACTTGTGATCGCCGGGCCGGAGCTGGACAGCGACCTGCGAGCGAGCGGTTATGAACGCACCGGCGAGTTCTGGCGCCGCACCTTCAAGGGACCCGAGCGGATGCCCGAAGGCACCGCCAAGCTGACCTTCACGTCCGGCACCACCGGCACACCGAAAGGCGTCTGCCTGAGTGCCGAGAGCATTCTGCAAGTGGCCCGCGAACTGGAACTGGCCAGCCGGCCCAGCCAGCCGCAGCACCACCTGGCCCTGCTGCCGCTGGCCATCCTGCTGGAAAACATCGGTTGTTATGCGGCGCTGTACGCGGGGGCGACCTTGAGCCTGCCCAGCCAGAAAACCCTGGGCATTCAGGGCGCCAGCGGCGTGGATGTACCGCGCTTGCTGGGGTGTCTGGCCGCCCGTGCACCGCAGAGTCTGATTCTGGTGCCGCAATTGCTGTTGATGCTGGTCAGCGCCGCCGAGCAGAAAGGCTTCGACCCACAACACCTGCGTTTTGCCGCGGTGGGCGGTGCGCGGGTTGCCACGGAGTTGCTGCAGCGGGCGCAACGCGTGGGCATACCGGTCTACGAAGGCTACGGTCTGTCGGAGTGCGCGTCAGTGGTCTGCCTCAATCGGCCGCAGGCATGTCGCCCCGGCAGCGTCGGCCGGCCCCTGCCCCATGTGCAGATTCGCCTGGCCGACGACGGTGAAGTGCTGATCAAGGGGTCGACGCTGCTCGGCTACCTGGGGGACGCGCCGCACACCGATCAATGGTGGTCCAGCGGCGATCTCGGCGAATTCGACGCCGAGGGCTTCCTTTACCTCAAGGGGCGCAAGAAGCATCAGTTCGTCACCAGCTTCGGTCGTAACGTGAACCCCGAGTGGGTCGAGGCCGAATTGACCCAACGTCGTCATATCGCCCAGGCGTTCGTCTACGGCGAAGCCATGCCCCACAACCATGCATTGCTCTGGCCCCATCGCCCCGACTGCCCGGACGAGCAACTGGCCGCCGCCGTGGCCGAGGCCAACGCGGACTTGCCCGACTACGCCCGGGTCCATCACTGGACCCGCCTGGATCAACCCTTCACCCCGGCCAATGGCCTGCTGACCGCCAATGGCCGCCCCCGCCGCGACGCCATTGTCGAGCGATACCGGGCACAACTGACCGAATCTGCGTTTTCAGAGGACACCGCATCATGAGTTTTTTTGACGCACTGCAAGAAGCCACCCACCAGGAACGCCATGAACTGTTCAACCTACCGGTCATTCGCGATGCCCTGGAGGGCAAGGTCAGCCTGGAAAGCTACCGGGCGTTCCTGACGCAAGCCTACTACCACGTTCGCCACACGGTGCCTCTGATGATGGCCTGTGGCGCGCGCCTGCCCTCACGCCTGGAATGGCTGCGGCAAGCGGTGTGCGAGTACATCGAGGACGAATACGGCCACGAACAGTGGATCCTCAACGACATCGAAGCCTGCGGCGGCGACAAATCCGCCGTGCGTGACGGCCGCCCTTCGCTCCCCATCGAATTGATGGTGAGCTTTCTCTACGACCTGATTGCCCGGGACAACCCGGTGGGTCTGTTCGGCATGGTCAACGTGCTCGAAGGCACCAGCATCGCCCTGGCCACCCACGCCGCCGGCAGTATTCGCGAGCGCCTGGACTTGCCGGAAAGCGCCTTCAGCTACCTCAGTTCCCACGGTTCACTGGATATCGAGCACATGCAGACCTACCGTCGCTTGATGAACACGCTGGACGACCCGGACGATCAGGCCGCGGTCATTCACGCCTCCAAGGTGGTGTACAAGCTCTACGCCGACATGTTCCGCGGTTTGCCACGTGACGAGGAGAACGCCCATGCGCCTGTCTGAAGCTCGTGTGGTATTGACCGGTGCCAGCGGCGGCATAGGCCTGGCCATCGCCACGGCCTTGTGCGACAGCGGCGCCCGGGTTTTGGCCGTGGCCCGGCATCGACAACCGTTGGAGCCGTTGCTCGAGCGTTACCCCAATAACCTGTGCTGGATCGCGGCTGACCTGACGTCGCTCGCGGACCGCAACGAAGTTCTGGCCGAGGCCGAAAGCATCGGTGGCATCAACCTGTTGATCAATGCCGCCGGGGTCAATCATTTCGCCATGCTCGAACAACTCGATGACAGCGAGATCAACGCGATGCTCGCGCTGAATGTCGGTGCACCGATCTGCCTGACGAAAACCCTCTTGCCACTGCTCAAGCAGGCAACCAGCGCCATGGTGGTCAACGTCGGGTCAACCTACGGTTCCATCGGCTATCCCGGCTACGCCAGCTATTGCGCCACCAAGTTCGCGTTGCGCGGTTTTTCCGAAGCCCTGCGCCGGGAGCTGGCGGACACCCGGGTCAGTGTGCTCTACGTCGCCCCGCGTGCCACCCGCACCAGCATGAACAGCCCGGCGGCGCAGGCGCTCAACGATGCCCTGAAGTCCAACGTCGACGACCCGCAAACCGTGGCCGCCGCCGTGATTCACGCCATTGCCGGTGACCGTCGCGATTTGTACCTGGGCTGGCCGGAACGTTTTTTCGTGCGCCTCAACAGCTTGCTGCCCAATCTGGTGGACCGAGGCCTGCGCAAGCAATTACCACTGATCCGTAGCTTGAGTCAGAAGTCCGACAAGGAGAATCTCAAACCATGAACAAAATCGCCGCTTACCTGCTGCTGGGCGCCTTGAGCCAAAGTGCCTGGGCACTGGATGCCGCCGACGAGCAACGCCTGCTGGGCATTCAGCAAAACTGGGCACACATTCAGTACGAACTGCCCGAGGGCCAGCGAACCGCGGCTTTCGAAAAGCTTGCCGCCCAGGCCTCGACCTTCACCCAGGAGCGCCAGAGCGTCGCGGAAGCCTGGATCTGGTCCGGGATCGTTACCAGCAGTTGGGCCGGCGCCCAGGGCGGGCTTGGCGCACTGAGCAAGGTCAAGGAAGCCAAAGTCGACCTGGAAAAAGCCCTGGCCCTGGACCCCAAGGCGCTGCAAGGCTCGGCCTACACCAGCCTTGCCGCGCTGTATGATCGCGTACCCGGCTGGCCGATCGGCTTCGGCGACGCGGACAAGGCCGAGCAGTTGCTCAAAACAGCGTTGCAACTGAACCCCAATGGCATCGACAGCCTGTACTTCTGGGGCGATCACCTTTACCGTCAAAAGCGTTACACCGAAGCCAAGGCAGCCTTGCAAAAAGCCCTGCAAGCGGCGCCCAGACCGGGCCGCGAAACCGCTGATGCCGGTCGTCGCAAGGAAATCGAGGCATTGCTGGTGGACGTGAATAAAAAACTCGGCTGACAGGAGTCCGTGTGCGCTTACTACTGGTTGAAGATGACGTGGCTCTGGGCGAAGGCATCCATCAGGCCCTGAGCCGTGAGGGCTACACGGTCGATTGGTTGCAGGACGGCAACAGCGCCTTGCATGCGTTGCTCAGTGAATCCTTCGATCTGGCGGTCCTCGACCTTGGCCTGCCGCGCATGGACGGCCTCGACGTGCTGCGACGGCTGCGCGACAGCGGCTCCAACCTGCCGGTGCTGATCCTCACGGCCCGCGATGCCACCGAGGACCGCATCGCCGGGCTGGATGCCGGGGCCGACGATTACCTGATCAAACCCTTCGACCTGGCCGAGTTCAAGGCCCGCCTGCGGGCCTTGTTGCGGCGCAGCGCCGGCCGCGCGCAGATGCTGATCGAACACGCCGGCATCAGCCTGAACCCCGGCACCCAGCAAGTCAGCTATAACGGCGAGCCGGTCGCCCTGACGCCCAAGGAATATCAACTGCTGCACGAACTGCTCTCGCCACCCGGCCGGGTGATCACCCGCGATCATCTGATGCAATTGCTGTACGGCTGGAACGAAGAAGCCGAAAGCAACACCCTGGAAGTGCACATCCATCACCTGCGCAAGAAGTTCTCCACCGATCTGATCCGCACCATACGTGGGGTCGGTTACTTGGTGGAGGAGCGTCGATGACTTCGATCCGGCGTCGCACCCTGACGCTGATCATTGGCCTGATGCTCACCGGTCTCGCCGTGATCAGCGTGCTCAACCTGCATGACAGCAACCATGAAATTGCCGAGGTCTATGACGCTCAACTGGCCCAGAACGCCCGGATGCTGCAGGGCGTGATGCGCATGCCGCTGGCCAGCAAGCAACACGCCGAGCTGTATCAGGCGTTCAACCAGGCCCTGAGCGAAGCGGAGCCAAAGGTCGATGGCCATCCCTATGAAACCAAAATCGCCTTCCAGGTCTGGAACCGCAAGGGCGAGGTGTTGGTGCACACCGTCAGCGCCCCCTCATTCACCGCGCCGCCCGCCACGCCGGGCTTCAGCGACGTGGTGGACCTGAACAACCGCCACTGGCGCGCCTTCCTGCTCGAAGACAAACAGAATGAGCTGCGGATCTGGGTCGGTGAGCGCGACGACGTACGCGCGGATCTGGTGGATCGCATCGTGCGTCACACCCTGTGGCCGAACATATTGGGTAGCCTGGTGCTCGCGGCGATGGTCTGGATGGCCATTGGCTGGGGCCTCAAGCCCCTGGCCGACATGGCAGAGACCCTGCGGGCACGCCACAGTGGCTCGCTCGAGCCTTTGCACCTGACGCCCCTGCCGAGCGAACTCGAACCGATGCAGGCGGCACTCAACCGCATGCTGGCACAGATTCAGGAAGTGCTCGGCCGAGAGCGGCGCTTCATTGCCGATGCCGCCCATGAAATGCGCACGCCCCTCGCAGTCTTGCGGGTGCACGCGCAGAACCTGATGGAGGCCGGCACCGAAGAGGAGCGCCACGAGTCCCTGGCGTTCCTGATCGCCGGCGTCGATCGCACCAGCCGCCTGGTCAACCAGCTGTTGACCATGGCCCGCCTCGAACCCAAGAACCAGACGCCGGCACTGCACGCTATCGACCTGACCGAAACCGTCCGTGACAGCCTGGTCCAGCTCACACCCTGGCTTCTGAGCAAACATCTGGAACTGGCCTTCGACGCCAGTGACCGCCCCTGCAAGGTCTTCGCCGACGCCGCCACCCTCGACATCGCGCTGAACAACCTGATCACCAATGCCGCGAACTTCTCCCCCGAGCACGGCGTTATTACCGTGCAGTTGAGTCAGGCCGATGGTTTCTACGCGCTGAGTGTCCTGGATCAGGGACCGGGTATCGACGAAGCGGATCGCGCACGTGTGTTCGAACGCTTCTACAGTCGTGGTAACGCCCAAGGCGCGGGACTGGGGCTGACAATCGTCAACACCATTGCCCATCGACTGGGTGGACGCATCACCCTGGTCAACCGACCTGAAGGCGGGTTGCAGGCAACCCTGACGATTCCGGATGCCCGGCCAATCAGTACTGCCTAGCGTCCCCTTGGGAGCCGTCCCTAGAGGGGGCTGGGGCCGAGCAACAAGCCCTGTTCCCGTTCACACAATTGCACCACGTAGTCCCACAACACGCGCAACCGCACGGATTTGTGCAGCTCGCGGCGGGTGCTGATCCAGTAGCTGCGCTGGATGCTCTCCTCCGGCAGTAACGGCACCAGTCCGGGATCGGCGCTGGCCATGTAACACGGCAGCACCGCGATCCCCAGGCCCGCGCGCGCGGCCTGTTGCTGGGCGATGACGCTGGTGCTGTGGAACACCACCCGCGGGTTGCGGCAGAAGCTGTTGAGGAACATCAGTTCCTGGCTGAACAGCAAATCGTCGACGTAACCGATCCACGCATGCCGGCCCAGGTCTTCGCGGCTACGCAGCGCCGGCGAACGGTCGAGGTACTCCTGGCTGGCGTAAAGCGCCAGGCGATAGTCGGTGAGTTTGCGGGTGACCAGCATGTCGGCGGCCGGTCGTTCGAGGTGGATGCTGATTTCCGCCTCGCGGTTGAGGATGCTGACGAAACGGGGCACCGCCACCAGTTCCACCTCCAGCCCCGGATAGCGTTCGAACAGGCCATTCATGCGGCTGGCCAGGAACATGATGCCCAGTCCTTCCGTGACCCCGACCCGGATCTTGCCCAAGGGCGCCGTGGATTGGGTGATTTCCTCCTGGGCCAGCAGCGCGACGTTCTCCATGGCTTCGGCGTGCTTGAGCAGCGCCTCGCCGGCCGGTGTCAGCTCGTAACCCTGGGCATGCTGAACGAACAGCGCGGTGCCGAGGCTTTTTTCGATGGCCTCGATGTGCCGCGCGACGGTGGCGTGGGTCGTGTTCAAGCGTCGGGCTGCGGTCAACAAACGTCCGCTGCGCTGTAATTCGAGAAAAAACCGCAAGTCATTCCAGTCGAACATGAATCGTCCTTGTTTACAGGTGTTTAAAAACGCACAGCAGCTGCGTAAAAACTAACATTCTTTTGACGAAAGCTAACAACTAGGATGGATCAACAAGAACAACAACATGAGGTCAGGGATGCAGACTTCCCTTGATGAGTACGACTACATCGTGGTCGGGGCCGGCCCGGCCGGTTGTTTGCTGGCCAATCGGCTGTCGGCCAACCCGCAACACCGCGTACTGCTGCTCGAAGCCGGCGGTCGCGATAACTATGCGTGGATTCACATCCCGGTGGGTTACCTGTTCTGCATCGGCAACCCGCGCACCGACTGGTGCTTCAAGACCGAAGCCCAACCCGGCCTGCAAGGCCGAGCCCTGAGCTATCCACGCGGCAAAGTGCTCGGTGGCTGCTCCTCGATCAACGGCATGATCTACATGCGCGGCCAGGCGGGCGACTACGACAGCTGGGCTGCCGAGGGCAATCCGGGCTGGCGCTGGCAAGACGTCCTGCCGCTGTTCAAGAAAAGCGAAAGCCACTTTGCCGGCGACTCGGCGTTTCACAGTGGTGCCGGTGAGTGGCGGGTCGAACGCCAGCGCCTGTCGTGGCCGATTCTCGATGCCTTCCGCAGTGCCGCCGAGCAAAGCGGCATCGCCAGCATCGATGACTTCAACCAGGGCGACAACGAAGGCTGCGGCTACTTTCAGGTCAATCAAAAGGCCGGGGTCCGCTGGAACGCGGCCAAGGCGTTTCTCAAGCCCATCCGCCATCGCCCCAACCTGACCGTGCTGACCGGCGTCGAAGTCGACCGCGTGCTGTTGGACAATGGCCGCGCTGCAGCGGTCGTCGCTCGCTGGCAGGATCAGGCCAGGACCTTCAAGGCTCGCAAGGAAATCGTCCTGAGCGCCGGTTCGGTCGGCTCGCCGAGCATCCTGCAGCGTTCCGGGATCGGCCCTCGCCCACTCCTACAACGGCTGGGCATCGGCGTCGCGCATGAACTGGCCGGCGTCGGCGGCAACCTGCAGGATCACCTGCAATTGCGCCTGATCTACAAACTGGAAAATGCCCGCACCCTGAACCAGATCGCCGGCAGCCTGTGGGGCAAGATGGGCATGGGCCTGCGCTATCTGTATGACCGCAGCGGCCCGCTGTCCATGGCGCCCAGTCAGCTCGGCGCGTTCGCTCGTTCGGGGCCGGAACAGACCTCGGCGAACCTGGAATATCACGTGCAACCGCTGTCGCTGGAGCGCTTCGGTGAACCGCTGCACGCCTTCCCCGCCTTCACCGCATCGGTCTGCGACCTGCGCCCGCAGAGTCGCGGCCGGGTGGAAATCCGCTCCGCCAACCCGCAGGACGCGCCACTGATTCAACCCAACTACCTGAGCCATCCGGAGGATTTGCGCGTCGCGGCCGACGCCATTCGCCTGACCCGGCGCATCGTTGCCGCACCGGCCTTGAAGGCCTTCAAACCGGTGGAATACCTGCCCGGCGACCGCCTGCAAAGCGAAGAAGAGCTGCACGAAGCCGCCGCCCGGATCGGCACCACGATTTTCCACCCGGTCGGCACTTGCCGCATGGGCAATGACACGCACGCAGTGGTCGATGCCGAACTGCGCGTGCACGGCATCCCCGGCCTGCGCATCGCCGACGCCTCGATCATGCCGCGCATCACCTCGGGCAATACCTGTTCGCCCACGCTGATGATCGCCGAGAAAGCGGCACAACTGATCCTCAACCCCCACACAAGGAGCATCACCGAGACAAAGGAACGGGTCACACACCCGTGAACCCTGCACAAACGCGTACATCCGATACATCGAAGTAGCGGCGCCCGCCCACAAAGCCGGCGTCGACAGTGGAACAACAAAAACAATCACTGTGAGGGATACCGATATGTCAGAACACGTTCAGCCCCTGGAGAGCCTACGCAGCGTGCGTACCAGCCAGGACACCCAGAAAGTCATCTTCGCCTCTTCGCTCGGGACAGTCTTCGAGTGGTATGACTTTTTCCTCTACGGCGCCCTCGCGGCGGTGATCAGCAAGCAGTTCTTCGCCGGGGTCAACGACACCACGGCGTTCATCTTTGCCCTGATGGCCTTCGCCGCCGGCTTCATCGTGAGGCCGTTCGGCGCCCTGGTGTTCGGTCGGTTGGGGGACATGATCGGACGCAAGTACACCTTCCTCGCCACCATCGTCCTCATGGGCCTGGCGACCTTCTGCGTCGGGCTGCTACCGAACTACGCGAGCATCGGCATCGCCGCGCCGATCATCCTCGTGGCGCTGCGCATGCTTCAGGGCCTGGCCCTGGGCGGCGAGTACGGCGGCGCCGCGACCTACGTCGCAGAGCACGCGCCCATCGGCAAACGCGGCTTCCACACCAGCTGGATTCAGTCCACCGCGACCCTTGGCCTGCTGTTGTCGCTGCTGGTGGTGCTCGGTTGCCGTTACTTCACGGGCGATCAGTTCGAAGTCTGGGGCTGGCGCATCCCGTTCCTGTTCTCGATCATCCTGCTGGGCATCTCGACCTGGATTCGCCTGAGCCTGCACGAGTCGCCGGCCTTCGTGAAAATGAAAGAGGAAGGCAAGCTCTGCAAGTCGCCGATCCGCGACTCCTTCGGCAAATGGGAAAACCTCAAGGTCGTGCTCATCGCCCTGTTCAGCATCAACGCCGGGCAAGCCGTGACCTTCTACGCCGCGCAGTTCTATGTGCTGTTCTTCCTCACCCAGTTCTTGAAAATGGACCCTGCCGTCGCCAACGGCCTGCTGATTGTCAGCGTGACCCTTGGTGCGCCGTTCTTCATCTTCTTCGGCTGGCTGTCGGACAAGGTCGGGCGCAAACCGGTGCTGATGATCGGCCTGCTGCTGGCCACCGCGCTGTACTTCCCGATCTTCAAGACCCTGGCCCATTACGCCAATCCGGCCATCGACCAGGCCAGCCGTCAGGCACCGATCACCGTGCTGGCCGACCCGGCCACCTGCACCTTTCAGTTCGACCCAGTGGGCAAGGCCAAATTCGACAGCCCGTGCGACAAGGTCAAAACCTTCCTGGTCAAACAGGGCTTGCCCTATACCAGCGCCGTGGCGCCGGCCGGCAGCACTGTGCAGGTCAGCGTTGGCGACGTGAAGATCGACGGGTTTGACGAAGCGGCATTGCGCGGCGCCGTCACCCTCGCCGGGTATCCGCAGCAAGCCGACATGCAACAAATCAACAAACCGATGATCGTCGCGCTGATTGTCGCTCTGATCATCATTTCCGCGATGTGCTACGGGCCGCTGGCGGCGCTGATGGTGGAGCTGTTCCCGACGCGCATCCGCTACACCTCGATGTCCCTGCCCTACCACATCGGCAACGGCTGGTTCGGCGGCTTCCTGCCGACGGTGTCGTTCGCGTTGGTGGTGTACACCGGGGACATTTTCTACGGGCTCTGGTACCCGGTGGTGATCACCGGCGTCAGCCTGGTGGTGGGGTTGATCTGTTTGCGCGAGACCCGCAACGTCGACCTGCACAAAAATTAAGGGAAGACCGTAACTAACGGTAGGAGCGAGCAGGCTCGCTCCTACCGGTATTGCGAACATCACTCGTCGAGTTCGACCACCTCAAATGTCACCTGGTCCGGATAGAACGCCACATACCCGCGAATCTGCTCCACCGACACCTTGGGGTTTTCGTAACTCCATACCGCATTAGCCCCTTCGTGCCCCGGCACCTGCAAACTGAAATAGCTGGCATCGCCCTTGTAAGGGCAATAGCTGGTGTGATCGGTGCGGGCGTAATACTGCTCGTCGATGTCCTCTCGCGGCACGTAATACACCGGCGGATAATTGGCCTCCAGCAGCACCAGGGCGCGCGAAGACGCGGCCACCTGGATACCGTGGAACTTCACCAGCAGACAGCCGGGTTGCTCGGCGATGGTGATGACAGGACTGGGACCGGTGCTTTTCATGGAGTTCGTTCCTCATGACGATGATTGACCCTGGGGGGGCGTGGCTTGCCCGCGACGGGCTGCCCGGCAGCCCCATGACCTGAGACCACGATCTATCAGGTATAACCCAAATTCCGCACTCACGGCCGCCTTGCAGCCGAACGGATCAGGCAAACCATTGCAACGCAAAACTGTACATCCATACAGATAAAGATTGCCCCCGCGTCCATCTCCCGCCATTCTGTGCACCTCTCCGGGCACTGATCGAAGATGGTGGTTATGCGGCTGTACCTCTGTGAAAAACCTTCCCAGGCCAAAGACATTGCGGCTGTGCTCGGTGCCAGGCGCCGTGGCGATGGCTGCTGGCTGGGAACGGACGTCACGGTGACCTGGTGCATCGGCCATCTGCTGGAAACCGCGCCGCCGGATGCCTACGACGCACGCTACAAGCGCTGGGTGCTGGCGGACCTGCCGATCATTCCGGACAAATGGAAAATGACCGTCAAACCGCGCACGGCCAGTCAGTACAAGGCCGTCAAACGCCTGCTCGGCGAAGCCGACGAACTGATCATCGCCACCGACGCCGACCGCGAAGGCGAGATGATCGCCCGGGAACTGGTGGAGCATTGCCGTTATCGCGGGCCGATCCGCCGCTTATGGCTGTCGGCGCTGGACGACGCCTCGATCCGCAAGGCCCTCGCCGCCCTCAAGCCGGGCGCCGAAACCTTCAGCCTTTACCATTCGGCGCTGGGGCGTTCCCGGGCCGACTGGCTGATCGGCATGAACATGAGCCGGCTGTTCACCCTGCTCGGCCGCCAGTCCGGCTATCAGGGCGTGTTGCCGGTCGGGCGCGTGCAAACACCGACGCTGCGTCTGGTGGTGGATCGCGACCGCAGCATCGCCAACTTCGTACCGGTCGCCTACTGGGCCATCGATGTCCAGCTGCTGCATGACGGCACCGCGTTCACCGCGCAATGGCGGGCGGCCAGCGAGGTTTGCGACGATCAGGATCGCTGCCTGAACCAGGCGCTGGCCCAACGAGCGGCCGCTGCGATGACCGGTGCAGCGAGCGCCCGGGTGATCAAGCTGCGCACCGAACGCATGCGCGAGGTGGCGCCGCTGCCGTTCGACCTGGGCACCTTGCAGGAAGTCTGTTCGAAGAAGCTCGGGCTTGGCGCCCAGGAAACCCTCGACATCGCCCAGGCGCTCTATGAAACCCATAAAGTCATCACCTACCCGCGCAGTGACTGCGGCTATTTGCCCCTCAGTCAGCACAGCGAAGCGCCGGGTATCCTGGCGGCGCTGCGTCAGGCCGACCCCGCGCTGAACGCCTTGCACGACCACCTTGAGCCCCAGCGGCGCTCACGGGCCTGGAACGATGCCAAGGTCAGCGCGCACCACGGCATCATCCCCACCGCCGCCGCGAAGAACCTCGAAAAACTGGCGGGCAAACAACGCGCGGTCTACACCCTGATCCGCGCACGCTACCTCGCCCAATTCCTGCCCAATCACGAATACGACCGGACCCAGGCCGACTTCGACTGCGCCGGTGAAGCCTTGCGTGCCGTTGGCAAGCAGATCGTCGAACCCGGCTGGAAACGTGCGTTGCCCGAAGCCCTTGCCCCGGCCAGGGGCCGTGAAGCACCGGCCCCGCAAACACTGCCCAACCTCAAGGAAGGCATTGATTGCGCAGTGGCCAACGTGCAGCTCAAGGACCTGTGGACGCAACCGCCCAAGCCGTTCACCGAAGGCGATCTGATCAAGGCGATGAAGAACGTGGCCAAACTGGTGGAAGATCCGCTGCTCAAGCAAAAACTCAAGGACACCACCGGCATCGGCACCGAAGCGACCCGCGCCTCGATCATCCAGGGCCTGCTCGACCGTGGGTACCTGGTCAAGAACGGCAAGGCGCTGGCTGCCACCCCCGCCGCTTTCAGCCTGATCGACGCAGTCCCGCGGGCGATTGCCGATCCGGGCACCACGGCCATCTGGGAACAGGCGCTGGACATGGTGCAAAGCGGCGAAATGAGCCTTGAAGAATTCGTCACCAAACAAGCCGCCTGGATGAGCAAGCAGGTCAGCCGTTGTGCCGGCCTGAGCCTGACCATCAGCGGTCCGGCCAGCCCCGCCGGACGTGGCGCAACACCGTGGAAAAACAAGCGCAAGCCGGCCAAGCGTAAAGCAACGGCGGGCAGCAAGCGGACAGCAAAACCGGCGTGACAGCGCCGTTGTTCATGGGATTTGACGATCACCGGGATCCCGCCGTTGTAAGGGTGTTCACTTGAGCAAGCGGCGCACGCTCAGAGTGTCATGATCGGCCGCAGCAGTGCCTGCCCTTCGTAGAGCGCCGACAGATAACGCTCGCGCATGTCCTCGATGGTCATGCGCGACGCGTGCGTGGTGAGTGTGAGCGTCGCCTGCAACCGCCCTTCCCGATCGATCAACGGCACGCTCAAAACCCGCATGCCCACTTCATATTCCTGATCCACCAGGACGTAACCCCGCTCTGCGGCCAAGGCTATTTCGCTGCGGATCTGCGCTTCGTCGGTCAGGGTGTAAGGCGTGACGGCCCGTGGCCGATTGCGCGCGAAATAGGCGGCAAGCGCCTCTTCGGCAAGGCTCGCCAGCCACAGCCGACCGCTGCCGGTGCAATACATCGGTACCCTCGAACCCGGGCGAATCGACATCGAAGTGATGTGGCTGTAGCGGCTGCGCACCACATGCACAATGTCATCGCCGTCACGCACGCCTACCGACACATGTTCCTGAGTGGTTCGCGCCACCTGCTCGACGATGGGCCGCAGCATGCGCGGCAATACCGCTGAATCGACATAGGCCTGGCCGATACGCAAGGTCTTGGCGGTCAGCCAGTAATAGCGGCCGTCGGTTTGCGCAAAGTCGTCATGCACCAGCGTCAGCAGAAAACGCCGGGCGGCGCTCTGGGTCATGTCGGCCATGCGCGCCACTTCCGGCACGCTCAAGCGCGGATGCTCCTGGGAAAACAGCTGCAACAGCGCCAGGCCTTTTTGCAGGCCGACGATCAAATCCCGCGAATGGATGGTGGGCTGTTTCATCGACTCGGACTCTTTATCACGCAAAGACTGCGGTTATCGCACTGTCATTGCGATTATCAACGTATTCGCCCCAGGCTTTGATTGTTCGTCTTGTGGCCCGCTTGCAGTATCGGCCCCACAACACAGCCAATAAGCGGGTACATCTCATGATTCAGGGTTCGACTGAATTGGTCGCCATCGTCGGCTCACCGATCGCCCAGGTGAAATCGCCGGAAAACTTCAATCGCTGGTTCGCCGACCACCAGCAAAACGTTGCGATGCTGGCCATCGACCTCGCACCGACCGCCTTGCAGAACTTCATCCAGACCCTGCGCGGCTGGCAAAACATGCGCGGTTGCGTGGTGACCGTCCCTTACAAACAACTGTTGGCCAGCCGCCTGGACAGCCTCAGCGAACGCTCGGCAGCCCTGCGTTCGGTCAATGTGATCCGCCGCGAGGCCGACGGGCGGCTGGTGGGCGATATCGTCGACGGCGAAGGCTTTCTCAATGCCGCGCGCAAACACGCGTTCAATCCCAAGGACAAGCAGGCGCTGGTGATCGGCACGGGCGGCGTCGGCAGCGCGATCGCCTATTCGTTGTGCCAGGCCGGCGTCAGCCACCTGGTCATCAGCGACCTGAGCCAGGAGCGCGTCGAAGTGCTGGGCGAGCTGTTGCGCAGCGCCTTCCCGGAGATTGTGATCAGCGCCAATCCGCTGACACTGAAGCACTTTGATCTGGTGGTGAACGCTTCACCGGTTGGCATGGGCGCTGCCACCGATGACGGCCCGATGCCATTGCCGAGTGCGCTGATGGAAACCTTGAGCGCCACCGCTCTGGTGGCTGATGTCGTGACTTCGCCGCAGGTCACGCCCTTTCTCGCCTGCGCCCGACGCATGGGCTGCACGATTCAGACCGGGCCGGAAATGGCCCTGGCGCAACTGGGCAACCTCGGTCATTTCATGGGCGTGACGCCGCTGGAAATCTGAACATCCAGCCACGTCCTCAACAGGCAATAGACAATGAACACTACGACTTCCCTGCCCGCTGCCAACGCCGACCTGACCTATGACGTGATTGTCCTGGGCAGCGGCGCGGCCGGTTTCGCCGCCGCCGTGACGGCCAGTTGCCGGGGCCTCAAGGTCTTGCTGGTGGAAAAGACCGAGGCATTTGGCGGTACGTCGGCGATTTCCGGTGGCGCGGTCTGGCTGCACGATACCGATCAGGCCCGGGCCGCCGGGCATCACCTGCCCGCCGAGCAGATGCGCCGTTACCTCAAGGAGGTCATCGGCGCCGGCTACAACCCGGAACTGATCGACGCCTTTATCGAACAGGGTCGCGAAGCCCTGCACTACCTGGAAACCCACAGCGAACTGAGTTACAGCCTGCGGCCGCTGTCGCCCGACTATTACCCCGACCTGCCCGGTGGCACACAAACCGGCCGAGCGCTGGAAATCGACGAATACGACGGGCGTCGGCTGGGCGAGCATTTCAAGCACCTGAAACGGCCACCGGACGGCATGCTGCTGTTCGGCGGCATGATGGTCAATCGTGTCGATATCCAACACTTCCTCAGTTTCAAGCGCTCGGCAAAATCCCTCTGGCACTGTCTCAAACTGATGGGGCGCTACGCCGTCGACCGGCTCAGCCATCCACGCGGCACCCGCCTGACCGTGGGCAATGCCTTGATCGCGCGCCTGGCCAGCACCGCCTTCGCCAATGGCGTCGACCTCTGGCTGCAAGCGTCGGCGGAGTCGTTGATCGTTGAACAGGGAACGGTCAAGGGCGTGCGAATTGCCTGGCGCGACGCGACCCGTGTGGTGTGGGCGCGCGGCGGCGTCGTGTTGGCCACGGGTGGTTTTGCCGCTGGCGACCAGGCCGCCGGGCAGCGGCCGGCCACCGACTCGGAGCACTGGACCATGTCACCGCCGGCCAACGTCGGTGACGGACATCGCCTGGCCGCGTCGGTCAACGCGGCCATCGGCGACCACCTCTCGGCGAACTTCTTCTGGGCGCCGGTCTCGGTGCTGCACAAGGCCGACGGCAGCGTCGAACGCTTTCCGCACCTGGTCACCGACCGCGCCAAGCCGGGCGTGATCGCGGTCAACCGCGCCGGGCGCCGTTTCGTCAATGAGTCCGACTCCTACCACTGTTTCGTCGAAGGCATGTTCGCCAACGGCGGCGCCAATGCGCCCTGCTGGCTGATCTGCGACAGCGACGCCATGAACAACTACGGCATGGGACTGGCCCGTCCACGGCCGGTCGACAACAGCGCACTGATTGACGCCGGTTACCTGCTGCGCGCCGACAGCCTTGCCGAACTGGCCCGGATCGCCGGCATCGATGCGTCCGCCCTGGCGCAGACCCTGGCGCAATACAACGCCGATGCCGAACACGGTGTCGACCGCCAGTTCGGCAAGGGCAGCACGGCCTACAACCGGTACATGGGTGATCCGCTGCACCAGCCCAATCCGTGCCTCAAGCCGTTGCGCAAGGCGCCGTTCTACGCCGTCCGTTTGTTTACCGGCGACCTTGGCTCGGCCCGCGGGCTGGTCACCAACGGCAAGGCCAGGGTGCTGGATCGCAGCGGCGCACCGATTCCCGGCTTGTACGCCGCCGGCAACGAAATGAATTCGATCATGGACGGCACCTACCCCGGTCCCGGCATCACCCTGGGCCCCGGCATCACCTTCGGTTACCTCGCCGCCAGCGACATCGCCGGCCGGCTCGATCAACACCCCACACAACCATCCCGCACTGGAGAACAGCATGTATTACGAACTGCGCACCTACACGATTAAACCGACCAGGCTCGGCGACTGGCTGTCCCTGTACAAAAGCGCCGCACTGGCCGTCCAGCAAGAGCACCTGGGCAACCTGATCGGTTTCTTCACCACTGAAATCGGCGAAGCCAATCAAGTGGTGCACATCTGGGGCTACACCAGCCTTGACGATCGCATGGCCCGCCGCAACGCCATGGCGGCCGATCCGCGCTGGCAAGAGTTCGCACGACAGAACAAGGAGCTGGACGCCGTGGTGACCCTGGAATCACGACTGCTGCGCCCGACAGACTTCTCCCCCCTCCAGTAAACCCGGTCGCGCCGCTTCGATGTTCGAAGCGGCCCTCATCCTTTCTCGCGGTAATCCCCATGCACATCAGCAATCCCCTGCTTTGTGACGTTCTGGTCATTGGCTCCGGCGCCTCCGGCCTGGCGACGGCGGTGACCGCCGCTGAACTCGGTCTGGACGTCATCGTGGTGGAAAAAGAGCCGCAACTGGGCGGCACCAGCGCCTGGTCCGGCGGCTGGCTGTGGATCCCGCGCAATCCGCTGGCCATCGCCGACGGCATCGTCGAAGACCCTGAACAAGCGCGTATTTATCTGCGTCGGGAACTGCACAACGAAGCGCTCGACGCGCGTGTAGAGATGTTCCTCGAACAAGGGCCGAAGATGGTCGAATTTTTCCAGCGCCATACCGAGGTGCAGTTTTTCTCCGGCAGCAAGATGCCGGACTTTCACGCCAGCGAAGGCCACGCCAAAGGCGGGCGCTCGGTCTGCGCACAACCCTTCGACGGTCGTCGACTCGGGCCCTGGATCAACAAGCTGCGACGCCCGCTCGACCTCATCAGCCTGTATGGAATGGGCATCGCCGGCGGCACCGACCTCAATCATTTCCTCAATGCCCGGCGCTCGCCGTCTTCGCTGCTTTACAGCGCCAGGCGGGTGTTGCGTCATACCCGCGACCTGCTGCGGCATGGTCGAGGCATGCACCTGGTCAATGGCAATGCCCTGGTCGCCCGCCTGCTCAAAAGCGCAGTGGACCGCCAGGTGCGCCTGTTCACTGAAACCCCCGTGCGCACGCTGCTACGCGAGGGCGACCGGGTGGTGGGGGCGCGTGTTGAATCCGCAGGGCAACGGATCGATGTTCGCGCCCGGCGAGGTGTCGTGCTGGCTTGTGGTGGCTTCCCCCACGATCAGCGGCGCATCGCGCAGTTGTTCAAGCACGCGCCCAATGGCACCGAACATTTGAGCGCGGCGCCCAAGGGTAATACCGGTGACGGACTGCGCCTGGGCGAAAGCGTGGGTGGATGCGTTGCAACCGGATTGCCCCATGCCGCTGCGTGGGCACCGGTATCCCGAGTGCCACGGGAGGACGGTGGTTTCAGTGGTTTTCCCCATCTGATGGAACGGGCCAAACCCGGTTTCATCGCCGTGCGTCAGGATGGTCGGCGCTTCGTCAACGAGGCCGACTCCTACCACGACTATATGGGCGCGCTGTTCAACGCCTCAGGTGCGCAAGAACCCCCAGTGTCCTGGCTGATCTGCGATCACCGCGCCCAGCGCCGCTATGGTCTGGGCTGGTCGAAACCCTTTCCGTTTCCGACAGCGCCCTATGTGCGCCGCGGCTACCTGTTCAGAGCCGCGACCTTGAGTGAACTGGCACGCCAATGCGGTATCGACGCGCAACAACTCGAAGCCACCGTCAATGCCTTCAACCAGGGTGCAGAGCAAGGTCGAGACCTGCTGTTTCAGCGTGGAGCGTCGCTGTACAACAAAGCGCAGGGGGAAGCACTGCACGAGCCGAACCCGTCCCTGGGCAGCCTGCGCGAAGGGCCTTTCTATGCCGTGAAACTGGTCCCCGGCAGCCTCGGCACCTTCGCCGGCCTGAACACCGACGCCTGCGCCCGCGCCCTCGATGAACACGGCACGCCGATCCCGGGGCTGTTTGCCGTGGGCAATGACATGAACAGCATCATGAACGGGTACTACCCAAGCGGCGGCATCACCCTGGGGCCGGGCATGACGTTTGGGTACATCGCAGGAAAAACACTGGCCGGTCAGCCAGCGCAGGCGTAAGGCACCTCCGGCTTGTCGAGGCGGATATCCGAGGGACCAGCAACGGCCAAGGCTCTGGATGACAGCCTTAAAGGCTGGGTAGCGCTAGTGCGCCAGTTGGAGGGAGGGGTTCGAACACGCCCCACGGTCGTTCGATCAGCTCTGCCGCAGGTCGGGGCGCTTCATCAGCGCCCCGACGCAGGGTCACCAAGCCCTTGTGCGTCCTTAAGCAAGCGAATATTCCGTGCCCAGCACAGCTGGATCAAATGGTTTGCGGGCGAATATCCGCCTTACCATTGGCGTGAAGTGCGCCAGATCAGGGGTCGGATAGTCGGGATCGAATGAAGCCTGGTCCCACCGCTCGCAAAAATCGGCACACAGTTGAAAGCATGGATGATCCTTGTAGCGGTCTCTCTCGCTCCGGTCGCCACCGAAATGATGGGCGTAATAGAATTTCTGAAACAAACCATGATGATGAAGAACCCAGGCCACCTCGCCGCGTACATATGGCCGAATGATGGAAGCCGCGTATTGGGAGTGGTTGTAAGGGGCCAGATCATCACCTATGTCATGGATCAGCGCTCCCACAATCATGTCCTCATCGGCACCGTCTGCCTCGGCACGTGCAGCGGTTTGAAGCGAGTGTTCGAGACGGTTCACCTTGTAACCGCTCAACGTCGCGGCCAACCCTTGCAGAGCATTCAGAATCCGGTCGGCCAGGCCCTTGTTGAACTCGCTCTCCAGATGCTCAAGGAAATGATATTCCTCGGCAGTACCATCCTTCATGCGGATGAAATCGACCTGATCCATCTCAAGCGGCCTCTTCAGTTGATTGGTTTCGCTTACGAATTTCGCTCAAGCGCTCAAGCGGACCGTCCAGGTCGATATAGCAGCCTTGTAAGTGCCGATGCCCTTCCGTTGGATCGTAGCTGGTGCGGCCATGGAGAACTCGACTGTTGTCGAAAAGCATCAACTCCCCGGCTTGCAGTCGAAACTGGACTTCATAATCCGGGTGGTTGAACAACTCAGCGAGGCGCTTGCGGGCCTGGTGGAACGCTCTTGCATCGGCAGTGCTCAACAGCGGCAAGCTGTCCAACCGGGGGCTGTAGTGAACGCCGAGAGTTTGGCCAGCCTCATCGGTATTGATCATTGGACGCCGAGTGGTCAATTCGACCCCCTTATCTACAAATCGAAACCGCACCGGAGTGTTTCTGAGCAGCATGTAGCCCCTGAGGTCCTCGCGCATTAGCGCGTCAACAACCTTGACGCTGTCTACCAACGTTGACAACCCACCCGTGGTTTCATTGACCAGGCAGTGAAGTAGCTGGATGCCTGGGACCGGGTCGCGGTAGGGATTATCGGTGTGCGGCCCCAGACGCACACTGCGATAAGCCAGATCGTTCGCCTGGGGCTTTGAGTAGACCTCGAAATATTTGCCGAAATTGGTTTCTTTCACATACCCAAACTTACTGCCGACGTCTAATACCTGCTCCTGTGTATTGGGAACGTGTGTCAGCACGATATAGCCATATTTCAGATACGCCGTCAGTGCAGCTTCAAATGCCTGGTCACTGCTCAACGTACGCCAGTCATGCCGCACGAGGCGTTGATCCAGACCGCTGTCCCACGCCACGACAGAAGGGGTGTGATCGACATCGCGTATCTCTGCCAGAAGTAAATCCGTTAAATAGACAGCGCTGTGGCCATCGCTGAAGGAAATCTGTACTCGATCCTGTGTCAGCACCTCCACTGCGGTCAGTTGGATGTCCGGATCGATGAGGTGAGAATCAAACAGACGCTGCTGAGTGATCGTGTCCGTAGCGCTCGGGTCTTGGGTCTTTTCCCGGAGCCATAAGGCAGGGACGTCATACTCGCCCTGCCCAGTCGAGAATTTAACTGCCGGTGGCGTTCTTTGAATTTTCAGTTCGGTGGCTTGCATTTCGCAGATCCTGAGAGTGGAGGTGAAGCCATTCTTGGAAAAAACATGGCCAGTGGAAACGCCAGAAACTCGAATCCATGCCATGCATTTTTCTAATACAAAGCGTCAGATGCCAAAGTAAGCGCGAGATGCACTCATGGCATCTTTGCCATCAAAGGTCGTGATGCCGTCCAGCCATTTTTCCAGCCAGGCCGGATTCTTCTTAATCCACGCTTTCGCGAGCAACACGGGATCTTGTTTGTTCAAAACCCCCACCATGATTTCGCTTTCCATGTCGGTGTCGAAACGCATATTGCTGATGAGCTTCGCGGCGTTCGGACAACGTGCTGCATAATCAGGTGCGGTGACGGTGTAGACCGAGGCTGCACCATAGTTGGGACCAAACACCTCATCCCCATCGGATAGATAGGTCATCTTGAATTCAAGGTTCATTGGGTGCGGAGCCCAGCCCAGGAACACAATCGGCTTTTTACGGGCGATGGCACGCGAGACCTCCATCCGCATCGCAGCCTCACTGGACTCAACCAATGTGAAGCCGCCCAGGCCATAGAGGTTCTTCTCAATCATTTTTTTCAATGAAGAATTGCCTCCGCTTCCGGGCTCGATGCCGTAGATCTTGCCGCCCAGCCGATCCTTGAACTTCGCGAGATCCTGAAAGGAATGCAGCCCCTGTTCCGCCAAGTAGGCAGGAACCGCCAAGGTGTACTTGGCCCCGGTCATGTTTGGCGGCTGTTGCTTGAGAAGCTTCCCTTCATTGACCAGCGGCATGACCGTGGGGTCTAACGATGGGGACCAGTAATCAAGAAACGCATCCAATTTCCCTGCCTGGATCGAGGCGAGAGCGATTGGCACGGCGACCATGGTCTTGCCAGGGGAATAGCCCAGGGACTCCGCAACCGCCATGGTCACGCCATTATTGGCGGCGTTGTCCGCCCAACCCAAATCGGCTAATCGGATGGATTTGCACGGCGCGGCATCAGTCGCCGCAAAGGCGCCCAGCGATGTAACGGCCAGTCCAGAAAAAGCTAGATACAGCAAAGGCTTGCGCATGAAAACTCTCCGCATACCAGGTTAATCGACGGTGTTTTATGGGACTTGGCAGCGAACGAATTTGTGTGTGAGGATGACCGAGCGATTGTTGTTCTGGATGTCGGCTCCAGCCCAAGACTAAGTAGTTGATGGCAGTTGGGATACCCGCTCAAACCTTATACGTGGCATGCAGAAATCTTATGACTGACGAGAAGAGAGCTGTTCCTGCGATGAAGGCGCTCCTGGCCTTCGAGGCCGTAGTCAGATTGGGGTCCATGACCGCAGCGGCCAAGGAAATCGGGACAACCCAGCCTGCCATATCCCAGCAGATTAGAAGCCTTGAGGAATCTGTCGGGGGGCCGTTGCTTGATCGGTCTGGCAACCAGCTTCGACCGACCTTGAACGGCAAACGCTTCTATGAAGACCTATCGCCGCTATTATCAAATTTGCATTCAGCGCTGGGGCGCGTTCAGGCAAGTTTCTCCAACCATGTTCCTTTAATCACTATTTCTGCCAATTTCGGCTTCTCCCATCTCTGGTTGTTGCCTCGGCTGCACCTCTTGCAGCGTGAATTCCCTGATCTGCGGTTCCAAATCCTTCCGGTAGATATACACGACACCTCCAACCTCCATGACGTCGACCTTGCCATCAGTTTCGATCAGCGAGACCCAAGACAGGAAACCGAAATCATGCTCGCCCCTGAAAGAGTCTTCCCCGTGTGTAGCCCAGGCTTTGCCCAGGCACATGGCTTGGGCGCTGAGGTGACAGAGCGGGATTTGCGGTCGGTTGCGCTACTGCATATGGATGAGCGCAACCCACGATGGCTAGACTGGGCAAGGTGGTCAGCCCTGGCTGGATTCGGTCCAATTGATGAGAAAACGAGCTTCACCTTCAACAATTATCCGTTGCTGTTGAATGCCGCTATTCAGGGGCATGGCCTCACGCTAGCGTGGGGGGCGCTCGTGGAGCAGGCCGTGCAGGACGGGCTGTTGGTGCGGCTGGGGCCAACAGTGTTGCGTAAGGATCACGGTTATCTGCTGCGTACCAGGCATCGCAACAATTCATTGATCACTCCAGTGATCGACTGGTTCAAGGCGTCCATCATTCAGGCGAGTACGTGACGCCGCAAGGCTTGGACAGCAACTGCGATGCGTCGCATTTTGGAAAGCATCCGCCGAAGTCCCCCTGCCCAGCTTACGCAAGACGACTTCAGCAGACGTTTACAGCACGCATGCATGGGCATGATCCGCCAGGTGCTGCTGACGACACAGCGGACAACTGAGATCGGGCACCCACTACCACATCAGTGAATGCCAGCCTGACTTACGCAAGGCGAGTCGGACGCACGCTTACACTTTTTTCAGGCAACCATCAGAAAAACGCCTGGATACCGGTCTGCGCACGGCCGAGGATCAGCGCATGCACATCGTGGGTGCCTTCGTAGGTATTGACCACTTCCAGATTGACCAGATGACGGGCCACGCCAAATTCGTCACTGATGCCGTTACCGCCCAACATATCCCGCGCCAGGCGCGCGATCTCCAGCGACTTGCCGCAGCTGTTGCGCTTCATGATCGAAGTGATTTCAACCGCGGCCGTGCCTTCGTCCTTCATCCGCCCCAGGCGCAGGCAACCCTGCAAGGCCAGGGTTATTTCGGTCTGCATGTCTGCCAGCTTCTTTTGGATCAACTGGTTGGCAGCCAACGGGCGACCAAACTGGATGCGATCCAGCACGTACTGGCGCGCAGTGTGCCAACAATCTTCAGCCGCACCGAGCGCGCCCCAGGCGATCCCGTAGCGTGCCGAGTTCAGGCAGGTGAACGGCCCGCGCAAACCGCGCACTTCAGGGAAAGCGTTCTCTTCAGGGCAGAACACGTTATCCATGACGATTTCGCCGGTAATCGATGCACGCAGCCCGACCTTGCCATGGATCACCGGCGCGCTCAGGCCCTGCCAGCCTTTCTCCAGGACGAAGCCACGAATCTGACCTTCATCGTCTTTGGCCCAGACCACGAAGACATCGGCGATCGGGCTGTTGGTGATCCACATCTTGTTCCCGGTGAGGCGGTAGCCGCCTTCGACTTTTCTTGCCCGGGTAATCATCGAGCCCGGATCGGAGCCGTGGTTCGGTTCGGTCAGGCCGAAGCAACCGATGTAATGACCGCTGGCCAGCTTCGGCAGGTATTTCTGTTTGGTGGCTTCGTTGCCGAACTCGTTGATGGGCACCATCACCAGGGAGGACTGCACGCTCATCATCGAGCGATAGCCAGAGTCCACGCGCTCGACTTCCCGGGCAATCAGGCCATAGCACACATAGTTCAGACCGCTGCCGCCGTATATCTCGGGAATGGTGGCGCCGAGCAAGCCGGTCTCGCCCATCTCTCGGAAGATAGCCGGGTCCGTCTGCTCATGACGAAAAGCCTCCAGCACCCGGGGCGCGAGCTTGTCGGCGGCGAACTGTTGGGCACTGTCGCGGACCATGCGCTCTTCTTCGGTGAGTTGCTGATCCAGCAGCAGTGGGTCGATCCAGTTGAAGCTTGCCTTGTTGGCCATCGGTAATTCTCCGGGTTCGTTCTTGTGATGTTTGTTAGTCGACGCGTTCAATTACGCAGGCAATGCCCTGGCCCAGGCCAATGCACAAGCTGACCAGGGCGAAGCGCCCGTTGCTGCGTTCCAGTTGACGCACCGCGCTGTAGGCCAGACGGGCACCGGAAGCACCGAGCGGGTGACCGATGGCAATGGCACCACCGTTGGGGTTCAGGCGCGAATCATCGAAGGCCACGCCGAGTTGTCTGGCACAGCCGAGCACTTGCGCGGCAAACGCTTCGTTGATTTCGATCAGGTCCATGTCGGCCAGGCTCAAACCTGCACGCTGCAAGGCCTTGGTGCAGGCCGGCACCGGGCCAAGGCCCATCAGGCGCGGTTCGACACCGGCCACGGCACCGGCCAGGATGCGTGCGCGCGGCTTGAGGCCGGCCTTCTCACCCATGGCGCGCGAGCCAATCAGCAGCGCAGCCGCGCCATCGTTGATGCCCGAGGCGTTGCCGGCGGTAACAACGCCGCCGTCAAACAGTGGTTGTAGGCCTGACAGCGCTTCGAAGTTGCTTTGTGGACGCGGATGCTCGTCACGGTCGACGATCTTCGGCGGCTGCTTGCGCCCTGACGGCACTTCGATCGGCAGAATTTCACCGGCCTGGAAACCGTCCCGCACCGCCGCGTCGAACAGCATCTGACTGCGAGCGGCGTAGGTATCGGCTTCTTCGCGAGTGATGCCCAGTTCATGAGCGACGTTGTCCGCCGTCTGCGGCATCGAATCGGCACCGAACCCGGACTCTACCTTCGGGTTGGGAAAGCGTGCTCCGAGGGTGCTGTCGTAGACATGGAAGTCACGGGACCAGGCGCTTGTCGCCTTGGCCACCACGAACGGCGCACGGCTCATGCTCTCCACGCCGCCCGCAATAAACAGCTCGCCTTCGCCGCAGCGAACGGCGCGGGCAGCATCCAGTACAGCCGCCAGGCCAGAGCCGCAGAGACGATTGACGGTCAAACCGCCAACGGCCGTCGGCAAGCCGGACAGCAGCGCAACATGGCGCGCCAGGTTGCGCCCGTCCTCACCGGCCTGGCTGCTGCAGCCGGCGATCAAGTCTTCATAGTCGCGCACCTCAAACGGGTTACGCGCCACCAGCGCGCGCACGACAGAGGCCAGCAGGTCATCGGGACGCACACCGGCCAACGCGCCACCGTGGCGACCGAAGGGTGAACGCAGGCCATCGTAGATATAAGCCGTCATGCTGGGTCCTCGGGGGTGGTCAGGGGCAGGCCGAGCTGGACCCGGCGACGCAGCCAGGGGCTGACCCGATAGCGCGGATCCTGATACAGCTCATGCAGTTGGTGCAGGATCTGCTGGATCTGCAACGCACCGTAATGGTCGCCAAAACCCAGCGGACCATGGGGGTAACCGAGGGCCAACTGCACCGCACGGTCCAGGGTCGCCGGCTCGGCGATGCGACGCTGGGCAATCTCGCAACCCAGGTTGACGATCCCGGCTAGCACGCGCTGGGCGATGAAGCCCGGCGAGTCATTGATGACTTCCACCGGCACGCCATCGACGCCCAGGGCCTGGCACGCCTGATCCAGAACCAACGCGTCGAGCGCCGGTGGGCGCATCAACACGCGACGCGTGTCGAAACCGACGAAGGTTTCCAGCGCCAGGCTGCGTTGCGGTGGCAGTCGCTTGCGGGCGATCACGCTGCTGGCATCCTCGCCCAAAGGCGTGACCAGGCAGATGGCGTTCGCACTCGGTTGATCGCCCTGCTCCAGCACCACGCCAGCAGCGGACAGCACCGCGGCGATCCGCTCGCGCATGGCCGAGTCGTCGCAGTCCAGCCAGAACGGCTGGGTGATCGCCACCTGCGGCGGCGACTGCTCCGCTTGCTCGACCACACGACCGTCCTGGTAGCGATAAAAGCCCTGCCCGGTCTTGCGCCCCAGCAAACCACTGGCCAGACGCGGTGGCACCAGTGCCGACGGGGTGTAGCGCGGGTCGTGGTAAAACTGCGCGTGTATCGACTCCATCACCGCATGGGAAATGTCGAGGCCAACCAGGTCGAACAGTTCGAACGGCCCCATGCGAAAGCCGAGGCTGTCCTTGAGGATGCGATCGATCTGCGCCGGGGTGGCGATCCCCTCGCCCAGGATACGCAAGGCCTCCGGACCGAAGGCCCGCCCGGCATGGTTGACCAGGAAGCCCGGTGAATCAGGCGTTGTCGCGGCAAAATGCCCAGCGTGCCCGGCCAACGCCGCCAGGCGTTGAATCACCTGCGGGTCGGTCAGTTCACCACGCACCACTTCGACGATTTTCATCAGTGGTACCGGGTTGAAAAAGTGAAACCCGGCCACCCGCTCTGGATGTTTGCAGGCACTGGCAATCAGGCTCACCGACAAGGATGAGGTGTTGGTCGCCAGCACCGCGTCGGCCCTGACCACTTGTTCCAGCGCACGGAACAACCCCTGCTTGGCCTCAAGGTTTTCAACAATTGCCTCGATCAATAAATCGCAATCGGCCAAGGCTTCAAGGCTGATGGCCGGGCGCATGCAAGCCAGCGCGCTCGCCAGCGCTTCGTTGCTCAACTTGCCCTTGGCGGCGGAGCGCTCCAGCACGGCCCGATTGGCTTGCAGCGCCTCCTGCGTCGCTTCGCTGCGACTGTCATACAACAACACCGGAACGCCAGCGGTGGCGAACAACTGGGCGATCCCCCGGCCCATCGCGCCGCTGCCGATCACACCGATCTGTTTGAACGTATTCACAAGCACCTCCTCAAATCGCCCGTTCCAGTTCCGGCACGGCGTCGAACAGATCCGCCACCAGGCCGTAGTCGGCGACCTGGAAGATCGGCGCCTCTTCGTCCTTGTTGATCGCCACGATGACCCTGGAATCCTTCATGCCGGCCAGATGCTGGATGGCACCCGAGATGCCCACCGCGATGTACAACTGCGGCGCGACGATCTTGCCGGTCTGACCGACTTGCATGTCGTTGGGTACAAAACCGGCATCGACGGCGGCACGCGATGCACCCACGCCCGCGCCAAGCTTGTCGGCCAGCGCATAGAGGTGTTTGAAGTTGTCGCCGTTCTGCATGCCACGGCCACCCGACACAACAATCTTCGCGGCGGTCAGCTCCGGGCGATCGGACTTGGCCAATGCTTCACTGACGAAGACCGACTGACCGCTGTCGGTGACCAGGGCGAGCGCTTCGATGACGGCGTTGCCCCCTTCGGCGGCAGCGGCATCGAATCCGGTGCCGCGCACGGTGATCACCTTCACGCTGGCAGAGGACTGCACCGTCGCGATGGCGTTGCCCGCATAGATCGGGCGCTTGAAGGTATCGGCGCTTTCGACCGCGATGATCTCGGAGATCTGGTCGACGTCCAGTGCGGCGGCGACGCGCGGCAGGATGTTTTTGCCATTGGACGTGGCGGCAGCCAGGATGTGGCTGTAGCTGTCAGCCGCGGCTTCTTGAACAAGCGCGACGATCAACGGCGCGACGTTTTCCGGCAACCCGTGCGCGTAGGCAGCGTTGTCGGCCAGCAGCACTTTCGTCACGCCTGCCACCTTCGCCGCGGCCTCTGCCGCGGCGCCCGCGCCCTGACCGGCGACCAGCACATGAATATCGCCGCCGATCTGCTGCGCAGCCGTCACGGTGTTGAGGGTGGCAGCCGCCAGTGCTGCGTGGGTGTGTTCAGCGATAACCAGGATAGCCATTAGATTACCTTCGCCTCGTTCTTCAGTTTCTCGACCAGTTCGGCCACCGACTTGACCTTGATCCCGGCGCTACGCGCGGCCGGTGCTTCGACTTTCAGGGTCTGCAGGGTGCCCGCGCAACTGACGCCCAGGGCACTCGGGGTGAGCACCTCCAGCGGCTTCTTCTTGGCCTTCATGATGTTGGGTAGCGACGCGTAGCGCGGCTCGTTCAGGCGCAGGTCGGTGGTGACGATGGCCGGCAGTTTCAGGGAAACCGTCTGTGCGCCGCCGTCGATTTCGCGGGTCACGGCCACGCTGTCGCCGCTGATGGCGACTTTCGAAGCGAAGGTGCCCTGACCGTAGCCGCTCAATGCCGCAAGCATCTGGCCGGTCTGGTTGTTGTCGCTGTCGATGGCCTGTTTGCCAAGGATCACCAACTGAGGCTGTTCCTTGTCGACAACCGCTTTCAACAGCTTGGCAACGGCCAGGGACGTCAGATCTTCGGCGGATTCGACCAGGATGGCGCGGTCGGCACCCAGCGCCAGCGCGGTGCGCAGTTGCTCCTGTACCGCACTGCTGCCGATGCTGACGACCACCACCTCGGTGGCAATCCCTTGTTCTTTGAGGCGCACCGCTTCTTCCACGGCGATTTCGCAGAAGGGGTTCATCGCCATCTTGACGTTGGCAAGGTCAACGCCGGAGTGGTCCGCCTTCACGCGAACCTTGACGTTGAAATCAACCACACGTTTTACCGCAACCAGTACTTTCATAGTGTGCTCCCGTGTTAGTGCAGTGATCGGTCAGGCGCTGTACAGCAGCTCGGCGTAGGCCTGCAAATGGTGATCGTCATCGCCCAATTGATGACCCAGCATCACCAGGCGCTTGGCGTGATGGGCCAGGCTGTACTCCCAGGTCATGCCGATACCACCGTGCAACTGGATCGCTTGCTCGGCGATCAGGCGTGCGGCGCGGACCACCACGAACTTCGCGGCGGCCAGTTGCCGGCTGCGTTCGTCGCCGTCGGCTTGATCAGCCACACAGGCGGCAAGGATGGCCATGGAGGTGGCCATTTCCAGCTCGCCGCACATGTCGGCCATGCGATGCTGCAGTACCTGGAATTTGCCGATTGGCGTGCCGAACTGCTTGCGCGTCTTCAGGTAGTCGAGGGTCAGGCGAAAGGCTTCCTGCATGCCGCCGACGGCCTCGGCGCACTGCCCGGCAATGGCCCGACCCTGCTGATAACGCAACGCCGGCAAGGCTTCACCGATGTCACCGAGCAAAGCACCCCGGGACACAAAGACATCGTCGAGAATCAGATCACTGGCTCGCGGGCCATCGATGCAGGGGTAATCGCGACGCTGCAACCCATGGGCTTGCGCCTCGACCAGAAACAGGCTGATGCCCTGTTCGCAACGTGTATCACCGCTGGTTCGTGCCGACACCAGGATCAATCCCGCACTGGCCGCGCCCACCACGCAGATCTTGCGCCCGGACAGGCACCAGCCACCCTCGACCGGGCGCGCCTGGGTCTGCACATCGTGCAGCTGGTAATGGCTTTGCAGTTCTTCCAGAGCCACCGCCAGTTGCAGTGAGCCTTCGGCCACCCGCGGCAGCAGGTCTGCCTTTTGGCTGGCATCACCGAGTTGTTGCAGCAGGCCGGCCGCGTGAATCTGCGACTGCAGGAAGGGCTCCAGGCACAGGTGGCGACCGAGCTCGGTCATGATCAGCAGGTTGTCCACGCCGCTGCCACCGAAGCCGCCATGTTCCTGGGCAATCGGCACCGAACACAGGCCCAGTTCTGCCATCTGGTTCCAGAACACCGGGCTCATGCCGGCTTCGCTGTGGTAATAGCCTTCGCGGGCTTCGAAGCTGTAGTGGTCGCGGGCCAGTCGGGCCACGGTGTCTTGCAGCATTTGCTGCTCGGAGCTGAGTGTGAAGTCCATTGCGTGCCTCCTTAAAGCTCAAGAATCATCTTGGCGATGATGTTCTTTTGAATTTCATTGGAGCCGCCGTAGATAGACAGCTTGCGAAGGTTGAAATACTGGCTGGCGGGGGCGGCGCTGTAGTCGCTGTGCAGCGCAGTGCCGGTAAAGTCGTCGGTCAATTGCGCTTCGACGAAAGGCAACGCCTTGGCGCCCAGCGCCTTGCGCAACAGGTGACTGATGGCCTGGCGAATTTCCGAGCCTTTGATTTTCAGGATCGAGCTTTCGGCACCGGGCACACCACCGGCCTGGGCAGCAGCGAGGATGCGCAAGGTGCTCATCTCGATGGCCAGCAGCTCAATCTCCACCTGGGCGACCTGCAAGCGAAACTGCGGGTCCTGCAGCAACGGCCGGCCGTTGCGCAACTCCTGCCGGGCGACCGCTTTGAGGTGCGCCAAGGCTGCCTTGGATTGGCCGATGCCAGCCTGCCCGGTGCGCTCGTGGGTCAGCAGGTATTTGGCGCAGGTCCAGCCCTGGTTCTCTTCGCCCACCAGGTTTTCCACTGGCACGCGGACGTTGTCGAAGAACACTTCGTTGACCTCATGCTCGCCCTCGAGCGTGATGATCGGGCGAACGCTGATGCCCGGCGTGGTCATGTCGATCAGCAGGAAGGAAATGCCCCGCTGCTGCCGGGCTTCGCTGTCCGTGCGCACCAGGCAGAAAATCATGTTGGCGTGCTGGCCGAGCGTGGTCCAGGTCTTCTGGCCATTGACCACATAGTGGTCGCCCTCGCGCACGGCACGGGTCTTGAGGCTGGCCAGGTCCGAACCGGCACCCGGTTCCGAGTAGCCCTGGCACCACCAGTCTTCTCCGCTCAGGATGCGTGGCAGGTAATGCGCCTGCTGCGCCGGGTTGCCGAATTTCATGATCACCGGCGCAACCATATTGACGCCGAAGGAGATCAGGCGCGGCGCACCGAAGGCGGCGCACTCCTGCTCGAAAATGTGTTTTTGCACCACGCTCCAACCGGTGCCACCAAAGGTCACCGGCCAATTGGCCGCGTACCAGCCACGCCGGGCAAGGATGCGCTGCCAGCGTTGGTGGTCGTCCTTGCTCAGACGCTTGCCCAGGCGAACGCTATTGGCGATGTCCGCCGGCAGCGCGTCACGAAGGAAAGCACGCACCTCGGTGCGGAACTCAAGCTCGGCGGGTGTGTAGTGGATGTCCATGCAAAGTCCTCGGTCGATGGTCAGGCCAACACCAGGCTGGCCGCAGGTTCAGCGTTGGCCGTTCTTGGCTGTCTGGCGCCGGGCAAAGAAATCTTCGATCAGCGCTGCACGTTGGGGCGATGCCATGCATTCGAGAAACAGCGCGCGCTCGCGCTGCAACCCTTCGATCAATGGCATATGGATCGCCGCTTCGATCGCAGCGAGGCAGCGCGGTGCCGAGAACGAATCAGCCTGGGTGCGGCCGATTTCGCTGCGCCGGGCCGCAATCAATGCACTGGCCTCGGCAGACGTCGTTGGTATCGTCATCTGGCCGACGCGCCGCACGCCCACCCGCTCGGCCAACAGGTGCCGCGCATGCGCAAGGCCTGCAACCAGAGGCTCATCGTCGAACAATGCGTCTACAAGTCCGAGCTCCAGTGCCCGGGTTGCCTCGATCGGCTCGCCGCCGATGATCATGTCCAGCGCGCTTTGCACACCCACCAAGCGCGGCAGGCGTTGGCTGCCGCCGCCCCCGGGCAGCAAACCCAGACGGGTTTCCGGCAGGCCGAACCGGGTGGCACGGTGAGCGATGCGGTAGTGACAGCCCAGCGCGACTTCCAGCCCGCCACCCAGCACTGAGCCGTGCAACACCGCCAGCGAGGGCTTGCTGCCGTTCTCGATGGCCAGGGTCAGTTCCTGCAGGATCGGCGCCTGGGCCGGTTGGCCGAACTCGCGAATATCGGCACCGGCAATAAAGGTCTTGCCTGCGCAATAGAGCATGATCAACTCGACCTGCCCGTCCCGCTCGGCCGCCATGAACGCTTGCAACAGCCCGACGCGCACGGCGTGACCGAGGGCATTGACCGGCGGGTTGTCGACCCGGATCAAGGCCACGCCCGCCTCGCGCGTCATTTGTACGACTGAAGTCATCGGACAGCTCCTCTTCTTATAGTTATGCGGCTTGCCAATCGATCGCGTTTCTCAGCGATGGGTCCATACCGGCTGGCGCTTCTGAGTGAAGGCCTGCATGCCCTCCTTCTGGTCCTGACTGGCGAAACTGGCGTGCATCAATCGCCGCTCGAACTGCACACCCTCGGCCAGGGTGGTTTCGAAGGCACGGTTGACCGCTTCTTTGTTGAGTTTCACCGCGATCGCCGGGTGAGCGGCAATCTGCGCGGCCACGGCCAGGGCTTCATCCAGCAGGTCTGCCAGGGGCACCACGCGACTGATCAAGCCGCAGCGCTCGGCCTCATCGACTTCCATGAAGCGCCCGGTCAGGCACACATCCATGGCCTTGGCCTTGCCGATGGCGCGGGTCAGGCGCTGGGTGCCGCCGGCACCGGGCAACGTGCCGACCTTGACTTCGGGCTGGCCGAATCGAGCATTGTCGGCGGCGATGACCATGTCGCACATCATCGCCAACTCGCAGCCCCCGCCCAGCGCCAGACCGGCAACCGCGGCGATCACCGGCTTGCGGCAGCGGGTGACGGTCTCCCAGTTGGCCGTGACGAAATCCTCCAGGTACACATCGGCAAACCCCTTGAACTGCAATTCGCTGAGATCGGCACCGGCCGCGAAGGCTTTGTCGTTGCCGGTAATGACGATGGCCCGAATCCGCTCATCGGCCTCGAAGGCCAGCAGCGCCTGGCCCAGCTCGGTCATCAAGGTGTCATTGAGGGCGTTATGGACAGCCGGGCGATTCAAACGGATCAGGCCGACGGCTGCACGCTGCTCGACAAGGATATTCAGGAAAGCCATGTCACCTACCTCTTGTTGTTCGGTATGGGTTTCGAATATATCCACAGAAAAAATTAAAGACAACATGTTGACACATTAATTTTGAAAGCCTTATCTTCAGCTCATCGAAAGGGCAATACCAGATCGTAAGAAAACAACAATTCCAACCCTTAAGAGTCGATACTTATAAATGAACACCTGGACAGCCACACCACCAGATCGTCATCCGGAAGCGTCCTCCACAAGCGCTATCAGTGACATGATCATTACAGATTACTGGGGTACACAGGTTGCACGAGGCCAAGGCCGCCGCGCCCTGTCGAGCTACCAGGCTGGCGAGAACAATCCTGTCTCGTTTACCTACGGCGAACTGGATGCCGTGGTCACCCGCATGGGTGCCGGCCTGGCCGCCCTGGGTGTGGAAAAAGGCAGTGTGGTGTCCTGCCAGTTGCCCAACGGCTGGCAGATGACAGCCTTGTTCCTGGCCTGTGCCCGTATCGGCGCGGTGTTCAACCCGCTGATGCCGATCTTTCGGGAACGCGAACTGCGCTTCATGCTCGGCCACGCCCGCAGTCATCTTCTGGTCGTGCCCAAACACTTCCGGGGTTTCGATTACGCCAGCATGGCCGAAGGCCTGCGCACCGACCTGCCGGAACTGCGCCATGTTTTGGTGATAGGGGGTGACGGTCACAACAGCTTTGAACAGCAACTGCTCGAGCGGGAATGGGAAAAGGACTGCGATACCCAGGCGCTGTTCGCAGAACGACGCCCCCAGGCCGACGATATTCTCCAGCTGCTCTTCACTTCCGGCACCACGGGTGAACCCAAAGGGGTGCTGCACACCTCCAGGACCCTGCTGAGCAATATCATTCCTTATGCCGAGCGCCTGGGGCTTGGCCACGAAGACATCATCTTCATGGCCTCGCCCATGGCTCACCAGACCGGTTTTCTCTACGGCCTGATGATGCCCATCTACCTCGGCGCGGCAGCGGTACTGCAAGACGTCTGGGATGCGCGCACCGCCATAAGGATCACCGCCGCCGAGCGCCCTACTTTCACGATGGCCTCAACACCGTTTCTCGCCGATTTGATCGAGCTCGCACCGGACAATGGTGACGCGCTCATGAGCCTGCGTTTTTTTGTCTCGGCCGGCGCGCCCATTCCGGAAAGCCTGGTGGAAAAGGCTGGCCACAGCATCAACGCGAAAATCATCTCGGCCTGGGGCATGACCGAAACCGGCGCTTCCACCATGACGCGTCCGCAGGACGATCCCGAGCGGGCCATCTACAGCGACGGCGTGGTGCTACCGCTCATGGATGTGCGGGTGGTCGATGATGCCGGGCTTGCGCTGCCCGCCGGCAGCGAAGGCCATCTTCAGGTCCGCGGCGCGAGCCTGTTCGTGGGCTACCTCAAGCGCCCCGATCTCTACGGCGTTGACGCCCAGGGCTGGTTCTCCACCGGAGACCTGGCCCGTATGGATGCCCAGGGCTACATCCGCATCACCGGACGAACAAAGGATGTCGTCATCCGCGGCGGCGAAAACATTCCGGTGGTTGAGGTGGAAAACCTGCTCTACAAGCACCCGGCCATTTCGGCGGCAGCCCTGGTGGGCTGCCCCGACGAGCGACTCGGTGAACGTGTCTGCGCTTACGTCACGTTGCATGACGGCTATACGGAGCTGAGCCTCGATGACGCGGTGACCTTTCTGCTCGAACACAGCCTGTCGCGCAACTATTTGCCCGAGTACCTGGAGGTGCTGCCTGCCCTGCCCCGCACGCCCTCCGGGAAGATCCAGAAATTCAAGCTGCACGAGCGGGCCGCGAACATTCGCATCGACCCGGTCAAGCGCCGCTGATCAACACACTCGACACACGCAACTCAACTGACTTGGAGAATGCCCCATGAAAGGCCTTAGTGGAAAAACCGTGATCATCACTGGCGGGGGCGGCGGCATCGGCCGCGCGGTGTGCCAGCGCTTCGCCGCCGAAGGCAGCCGGGTGGCGGTGCTGGATCGCGACAGCGCTGCGGCGCAGGTCACCGTCGACCTGATCCGCGAAGCCGGTGGAAAAGCAGTCGCCTATGCCGCCGACATCGCCGACTACGACGCCATCACCCAGACCGTGGCGGCCATCGAAAAAGACTTGGGTGTGCCGACCGTACTGGTCAACAACGCCGGGTTCGACCGCTTCATGCCGTTCCTCAAGACCGAACCAAAGCTCTGGGAGCAGCTGATTTCGATCAACCTGACCGGCGCCCTGAACATGCACCACGTGGTGCTGCCGAAAATGCTCGAGGCCGGTGGCGGCAAAGTCATCAACATTGCCTCGGATGCCGCCCGCGTCGGCTCGTCGGGCGAGGCCGTCTATGCAGCCTGCAAGGCTGGCCTGGTGGGCTTGAGCAAAACCCTGGCGCGGGAGCTGGCGACCAAGAACATCAACGTCAACGTGGTCTGCCCCGGTCCGACCGACACCGCACTGCTCAAAAGCGTGGCCGAAACCTCCAGCAATCCGGAAAAGCTCCTGGAAGCCTTCAAGAATGCCGTGCCGATGCGCCGACTCGGCCAACCGGAAGACTATCCGGGAATCATCGCCCTGCTCGCCAGCGACGATGCCAATTTCATCACCGGTCAAGTCATCAGCGTGTCCGGCGGCCTGACGATGGCTGGCTAAGCCAGACGATACTCATATGGGAGAGCATGCAATGAACTACGAAGACATCCTGTACCAAGAACTCAACGGCGTCGCGACCATCACCATCAACCGTCCCGAGCGCTACAACGCGTTCCGCGGCCAGACCTGTATGGAGCTGATTGACGCGTTCAACCGCGCCGGCTGGAACAAGGAAATCGGCGTCATCGTCTTCACCGGCGCAGGCGACAAGGCCTTTTGCACCGGCGGCGACCAGGGCGCCCATGAAGGCCAGTACGACGGCCGCGGCCTGATCGGCCTGCCGGTCGAAGAGCTGCAGAATCTGATCCGCGAAGTACCCAAGCCAGTGATCGCGCGGGTCAACGGCTTCGCCATCGGTGGCGGGCACGTGCTGCACGTGGTCTGCGACCTGAGCATCGCCTCCGAAAACGCGGTGTTCGGCCAGGTCGGCCCCAAGGTCGGCTCGGTTGACCCGGGCTACGGCACCGCCTACCTGTCGCGCCTGATTGGCGAAAAACGCGCCCGCGAGATCTGGTACCTGTGTCGCAAGTACAGCGCCCAGCAAGCGCTGGACTGGGGGCTGGTCAACGCTGTGGTGCCCCACGAGCAGCTCGATGAAGAAGTACAGAAGTGGTGCGAGGAAATTCTCGAGAAGAGCCCTACCGCGCTGTCCATCGCCAAGCGCTCGTTCAATGCCGACAGCGCCAACATCGGCGGCATCGGCGGCCTCGGCATGCAGGCCCTGAGCCTGTACTACGACACTGAGGAGTCCAGGGAAGGCGTCGCCGCGTTCAAGGAAAAGCGCAAGCCCGAGTTCCGTAAATTCTACAAATGATCCCTGCGCCGGCAGCCATGGCGCTGCCGGTTCAGCACCCGAATGGCCTGGAGAGCATCATGAATTTCGCATTCACAGAACAACAAAATGCCATCCGCGACAGCGTTGCACGATTCAGCGCTGACGTCCTCGCCCCCGGTTACCGCCAACGGGATCGCGACGGCCGCATCGAGCGCGAAGTCATTGCCCAAATGGGCGAAATGGGCCTGCTTGGTGGCGAACTGCCTGAGCAGTTCGGCGGCAGCGGCCTGGACTGTGTCACCGCCGGCCTGATCATCGAAGAACTGGCCCGTGGCGACTTCAACGTCGCGTACATCCCACTGCTGACGTCGTTGAACGGCCAGATCATCGCCCAATACGCCGAATCCTCGCTCGCCCGGGAATGGCTGAGCGAAATGACGGCCGGGCGCAAGGTCGCCTGCATCGCCCTGACCGAACCCGGCGGCGGGTCCGACGCTGCCAGCCTGCGCCTGAAGGCCGAACTCAAAGGCGACGTCTATGTGCTCAACGGCGAAAAAACGTCTATCTCCATGGCCGATCAGGCGGATGTCGCCGTGGTCTTCGCCCGCACCGGCACCGTGGAGCAACGCGCCAGCGGCATCAGCGCTTTTCTGGTGCCCATGAACCTGCCGGGCATCAGCACTACCCGTTTCGAGGATGCCGGCGAGCGTGCCATTGGCCGCGGGTCGATTTTCTTCGACAACGTCGAGGTGCCGGTCAGCCATCGCCTGGGGGATGAAAACAAGGGCTTCAAACAGGTCATGCAGGGCTTCGACTACAGCCGCGCCCTGATCGGTCTGCAGTGCCTGGCCCTGGCCCAGCAGTCGCTGGATGAAACCTGGCAATGGCTGACCGAACGCAAGGCCTTCGGCCAGGCGTTGTCTTCCTTTCAGGGTTTGACCCACCCACTGGCAGAATTGCAGACCTACGTGCATGCTGCGCGCCTGCAGTGCTATTACGCCTTGTGGCTCAAGGATAATAAGCTGCCGCACAATGCCGAGGCGGCCATGAACAAATGGTGGGGACCGAAACTGGCATTCGATGTGGTCAAGCAGTGCCTGCTGGCCCATGGGCACACCGGTTACGGCGAGGACTTGCCGTTCGCCCAGCGCTTGCGCGATGTACTTGGCCTGCAAATCGGTGACGGCACCGCGCAGATCATGAAAAATATCATCGCGCGCGAATTTGTCCCCAACTGATGCCCTGCCTGCTCCGCCAGGCCGGGCGCTCATACAGCCGCGCTCTTCCTTACGGAGCCGACAAGGAACATTGATGAACAATAGCGATACCCGATCCGTACCCAATACGCTGTTTTTCCGGTTGTTCCAGACCGGTAACGTGCTGCAAAGGCAAGTCCAGAAAGAGATGGGCATCAGCACGGTGCAATGGGCCGTGCTCGGCGCACTGTCACGCGAACGTTATGAAGGGGGTATTTCGTTCTTTGAACTGACCGAATACCTGTTCGTCAGTCGCCAGAGCCTGGACGGTGTACTCAAGCGTATGGAGCGCGACAACCATGTGCTGCGCGTGCCCCACCCGGATGACGGACGTGCCCGCCTGGTGCAGTTGACCGATACCGGCAGGGCATTCTGGGACTCTCTGCAGGAAAGGATCCAGACGTTTTACCAGCAGGCATTGAAAGGCTTCAGTTTCGACGACAGCGTCAGCCTGCTGCATTACCTCAACAAGCTACAGGGCGACATGGCCGCCATATCGCTCGGTAGCGAGCAGCAAGACGACGAGGCGCAATAGGCTGATCCCAACCTTCCTGCCCTCGCCCAAGCGTCATTGTTCATAAAACCCTGAACAGCCCTTTCCAGGGGCTGGCTGAACAACAAAAACAACTCACGGCAGGCAGGAACATCACATCATGCGTACAGCCAATCCCGTCACTGGGCATCTGGCCGGGCCGACTCGCGCCCGGTATTCCTTGAAAGCCACTTGTGTGTTTGCGTTATTGCTCGCGACACAGGCCCATGCAGACCTGGTCGCCGACAGCCACATGAGCCTGGAAACACGAAATTTCTACATGAATCGCGATTACCGGGATGCGGGTCTGTCCGACGGACCGCGCCATGATGGCAAGCCTCAGAGCAAGGCCGAAGACTGGGCACAAGGCTTCATTCTGCGCGGTAACTCCGGGTTCACCGAGGGTACGGTCGGCGTTGGCCTGGATGTCCTGGGGCTGGTCGGCGTCAAGCTCGACTCCGGCGGCGGCAGCAGTGGTACGGGAGTCCTGCAGCGCAATCAACGGACCGGCGAGCCCGTCGACGAGTACAGTTTTCTGGCGCCGACCGCCAAACTCAAAGTCGCCAAGACCCTGGTCACCCTCGGCAACCACGAACCGGTCATGCCCGTGTTGTTCCGCAATGACACACGGCTGTTGCCACAAACCTATCAGGGTGGTCAGGTCGTCTCCACTGACATCCAGAACCTGAGCCTCACCGCCGGACAATTTCGCCAGGCCCATCAGCGCGACTCGTCAGACTATGAAGACATGCGCATGGCGGCCGATGGCTCTACCGGCGGCGTGCCCACAGACCGCTTCAACTACGCAGGCGCGACCTACGCCCTCCAGCCCAATCTCAGCGCCACGTTTTACCGCGCCGAACTGAAGGACAATTACAGCCAGAATGCCGCCAGCCTTTTATACAAGTCGGCGTTGACCGAAAGCGTCAACTTCAAGGCCGACCTACGCTACTTCGGCAGCGATAACGAAGGCCATACCAACGTCGACAACCGCTATTTGGGTGGCATGTTCACGGTGAGCAGCCGTGGCCATTCCCTGGGCCTTGGTTATCAAAACCAACGTGGCGACACCGGACTTCCCTATTTGTCGGTTGCCGATCCCTGGGCCTTGAACAACGGCACTTACCAACCCTTTGTCCGGGCCAGGGAAGATTCCTGGCAATTGCGCTATGACTATGACTTTGCCCCCGTGGGCCTGCCCGGACTGACATTGATGACCCGCTACATGCGAGGCAATGATTTCGAGATTCGAGGCGTTGCCGCCAAAGAGTGGGAGCGCAATACCGACATTGCCTACGTGATCCAGAGCGGGCCTTTACGAAACCTGAGCCTGCGCTGGCGCAATGTCACCTATCGCGGCAGCGAAACGACCGATGTGGATGAAAATCGCCTGATCGTCGCCTACACGTTCAAGTTCTGGTAGGCCGAGGTTTACACCCATTGTCCCGGAACTGAATTCAGCCAGAAGTGGCATCGTCACAACCGTGGCGAGGGTGCCCGCTCCCTCGCCACGGTTCATTCGCCGTTCCAACTATCCTTGACGGACGGATATCAGGAGCCACAGGTCATGCCTTCGATAGAGCTGCACGCCGCACAGCGCGACGACCTGGAAACCCTTGAATGCCTGATGCAGTTCTATCTCTATGACTTCAGCGAGTGGTTGCCGTTGAAACTGGCTGAACACGGTTTCTTCAACATCCTGCCCCTGACCGATTACTGGCGAAAACCCGCGACCCGGCCGTTTCTCATCAGGGTGGACGGGGAATTGGCCGGTTTCGTGACCCTGGATGACGAAACTCACCTGCCCGGTGCCGAACACAACATCGGTTACTTGTTCGTGACCCGGCGCTTTCGTGGCCAGGGTGTCGCGAAGTTTGTCGTTTCCACCCTCTTGAGCCGTTTCCCCGGTCAATGGCAGATTTTCCACATCGAGGCGAACCAACCGGCGCGACTGTTCTGGGCTGCGGTCATGCCCGATCTCACGGGTGGCGAGTACAGCCTGCATCACCCGTCGATTGGCGGTTATCCATGCACCCTTTACCGCTTTGAAAAATCGCCACCTTCGCCAGTGCCAAGCCCAATCCCGTAGAACCGCCAAAGGCTCCGATCCTGGCGATCCATCCGCCTCACAGCCCCCCTAGACCCTTTGTGCTAATTCCAAACAGCTTTGTCAGACAATATGTAGTGACGAAAAATATTCACTACAAAACCGTTGACGCCTTCGATTTGCCCTTGCATGATGCAGACGTCTCCCCGATCGGGAGTACACGCAACACGCTTGAGCAAGCTCGTCTGACCGCCGAGCTGTTTTTTCCGGATACACCCTGCCCACAAGGCAGATTGAAGAAGCTGACCTGGCCCGAACGTCCAGTACAAGGACGAGAAGCGCTAGCGATCCATCCTCATGAAGCTTGTGCCCGACCCTGAAAACGTCGGCAGTGGCATGAAGGTATTCGCTGCCTCTCTTCGTTGTGACGCTAACGCGTAGCAGTTATTCAACACGACTACATGCAACAGATGCGGGACCCCGTCGAATATGGCGGACGACTGCTGACGTCCTGGTTTCGGTGCCAGGGATCAACTAACCGATGGGCTACTTGTATTAGCGAATCAACTTTGAAAGATCACCAAATGGTCAAGGGGTTTTAAAATGAATCTGAACAATCAACCAACTATCGAAGAACTGGCTCGTATGTTCGCTGCGCAAAAAGACAGCCACGACAGCCATATTCTGTGGATCAGCAAGTCGGGCCAGGTTCATATCGACTGCCTGTCGCCACATGCCCATGAAACCGAGTTTGACCAGAACAACCAGAACCTGCTCGCCCGACTGAAGATGTACCGTCGCGGCCAGGGCTATGTCGGCAAGAAAGCGGCGGCCGACAAGGACTTCATCGGTAATGTTCTGCAAACGCTGAAACAGACCTGGGCATCGATGCAGAACCAGAACGAAGTTCGGGTGATTGACCGGTTCTACTGATCAGCAAGCGTCATCACTGACATACCCATAAAAAAGGGCCTGCTCCCGATAAGGAGCAGGCCCTTTGTTTATGCCTGGCAGACCACAATGGCCGCCGCGTCAGGCGTTTTTAACGTTTCACCGACAGATTCGTCTGGGTCATGCGGCTACGGATCGTGAACACGCCATCGCCCGAGAGAATCGCGCTACGGGCGAACAGGCGTCCGCTTTCCCAGTTCGACAGGCCCAGCTCGGGCTTGTTGAGCGCGTACTGGCCATCGACCCAACGGGTAATGCCATTGCCGACAAAGGGCGCGTTGACCGCATTGTAGAAACGCTCCTGGGTCGCCGCGTCTTCGCTGAGCAGCGACACGGTGAACTGAGGGCTGTAGCGATTGAACAAGGCGATGGCGCTGTCCAGGTCGTCGACGATCTTCAGGCTCACTTCAGGGGTTTCTTCCCATTCCCACTCGCGGCCCAGCTGATCTTCCGGCAGCGGCTCGGCCAGTGCTTCGGTGCGATAGCCTTCGGCGCGGTAGACCTCGACGGTCGCGTTTTGCCACTCCGCTGGCAGATAGGCTTCGCTGCCTTCGACGATGTGCAACTTGCAGCCTTGGCCCCGCGCCTTGCCGGCCTGTTGCAGTGCCTCCAGAAACAGTGGCACCAGTTCCGCAGCGCGGTCGCGGTGGATCAGGCAGACATTGAGGGTATTGCAGACCTTGCGATCGAGGGAGTTGCGCACCACTGCGGCAAAACGTGTGGCGTCGGCGTCGCTATGGGCGATCAACCAGGCGCCACCGGTGCCGTGCAGGCTGACGGCGGTGCCGGCCTGTTGCGCGATGCTGCCCAACTGGCTGACGGCGCGACCCGAACCCCGGGCCACCGCCAGCGATAGACGGCGGTCGGCAAACATCGCCCAACCGGCGGCATGATTGACGCTCTCCACCAGCGACACCGCACCAGTCGGCAGGCCGGCGTCGGCCAGGGCCGGATTCAACGCGTGAGTGACGATGGCCTGGGCGGTGCCCAAGGCATCACTGCCAATGCGCAGTACGGCAGTGTTACCGGTGCGCAGCACACCGGCGGCGTCGGCAAAGACGTTCGGCCGGCCTTCGAAGACGAACGCGACAATGCCCAGCGGCGAAACCACCTGCTCGACTTTCCAGCCGTCATGCTCGACGCAGCTGACCACTTGGCCGCGGGTGGCCGCGGCATCGCGCCAGGCGCGCAGGCCGGCGATCATGTCGCGACGCATGCGCTCATCGGCCAGCAAACGGGTGGTCGAACGACCGCGAGCCTTGGCCCGTTCGATGTCAGCCAGGTTGGCCGCCTCGATCAAGGCCCAGCACTCCGGGTTTTCCAGACGTTGGGCAAACAGATCGAAGAAGGTGCTGATGGCTTGATCCGACACCAACGACATTGCGGTAAACGCCGCTTCGGCACGGGCTATCGCGACGGACGCCGCCTGCTGGTCAGCCACTGGAATCAGCAGCAGTTCACCGCTGACCTGTTCCACCAACAGGTGGTCACCGGGCTGGAAGCGTGCCGCCAGTTCGGGGCTGACCACAGTGACACGATTACCAGCGAAAGGGATCGGCGTGCCAGCGACTAGACGTTCGAGCGCGAGAGACATGAAGCAGTATCACCATGCAATGGGCGGGCGGAAAATGTATAGCAAAAGTCCCTGAGCGTCATCCGCCGCTGGCCGGCACCGATGATCGTAAAACCCTCTGCCCGGGCCCGGCCCGCCTACGCTTAAAGCGCGTACCCGCGTTTCCTGTTTTCGACGGAGGCCGTCATGAGCGATGAATTCACCAGCCATGGCGCAGCGCTTGACGACGAAGGAATGGAAAATGCCCTGGACCTGGCCAAAGTCAGCGCTGCGCAACTCTGGGCTGTGCTAGCAGTAGAAACCTCCGGCAACGGATTCTTTTCCGACCGGCGCCCGAAAATCCTTTACGAACGTCACGTCTTCAGCCGCCTGACCCATCAGACGTTTGACGCACAACACCCCGATATCAGCAGCAAATCCCCCGGCAACTACGGCGCAACGGGCGCGCATCAATATGATCGGCTGAATCAGGCCATCAGCCTGAACCGCAACGCGGCCCTGCAAAGCGCTTCCTGGGGACTGGGCCAGACGATGGGCTTCAATTTCGCCTCAACGGGGTCGGCGGATGTCGAGGCGATGATCAAGCGCATGGTTGCATCCGAAAACGAGCAACTGCTGTGCACCGTGAACCAACTGATCGAGGGGGGATCGGTCGCGGCGTTGCGGGCCAGGGACTGGGCGAACTTCGCCCGTCGTTACAACGGCCCCAACTACGCCATCAACAACTACGACTTGCGACTCAGCGCCGCGTATCAAAAGTTCTCTTATGGCGGCACGCCGGACCTGCGCATCCGCATGGCGCAAACCTACCTCACGTACCTGGGCTGGCACCCTGGCGCCATCGACGGCATCGTCGGCAAGCAGACCCGGGACGCAATGAACCTGTTCCAGGCCAAGGAAGGACTGGACTCGACCACGGTGCTCAACGACGAAACCCTGGAACATTTGCGCAGCCGGGTCCTGGCGTTATCGGACTGACTCGATGCCCACGCAAACGGCCCCGCAGGTGCAGCGGGGCATGGGACCTCAGACCGCCGATTGCAGGCGCGAATGGAGCAAGCCCTTGACCGTGCGCATCACGGCGGCATTCGCCTGCTCCATCTGAGCCACCTGCTTCAAGGCTTCTTCCAGCTCGCCACGGGCATGGGCTTGCATCGCCGCCTGGCCGCTGCTGTGCACCAGACGATGGGGCACCTCCATGCGCCGGAAATCCGCGTTACGCTCGGCCTCGTTGCCTTCGCCGTAATACCACTGGCCGAACAGGCACTCGGTTTCATCTGGCAGGGTCAAGGGCGAACCGGGCTTGGGATTGAGCAGGCGGTCATACACCGTGACCTTGAGCGTCAGCTCCTGCAGGTTGGCCAGCTCGACGTTGGACAACAGGTGCGACTGGTCGATTTCCCGCTGCATCAGCTGCGCTTCGCTGAACATGCCGGCCATGGCTTCGGCGGTTTTATCGATCACCGCGCCGAAGGCACTGGAAATCTGACTCTGTTGTGAAATCGCCTGTTTGGCCTGGCTGATTTCCTGCTGGATGGCCGAAGTTTCCTTAACGATTTCCCGGGTCGCTTCGGCGGTTTTCTCCGCCAGCAGGCGCACCTCCCCGGCCACCACCGCGAAGCCGCGCCCGGTGTCCCCGGCGCGCGCGGCTTCGATGGCTGCATTGAGCGCCAACAGGTTGGTTTTGCGGGCAATGTCGCTGATCAAATCGACGATGCGATCAATCTCGCTGGCCCGGCCGACCAAATGAGTGATCACGCCTTCCAGCGCATCCAGCCCGGCGGCCATGACCCGCGATTGTTCTTGCAGATGACCGACCTGCTCGCGATTGTCGATGGCGGCGCGGGCCACGGTTTGCGCCCGTTGGTGATTGAGCTTGAGGCGCTGGTTGAGCATCGAGAAGGATTCGCTGACCGGCGACAACGAGTTACCACAGGTCAACAGGTGTTGCGCCAGGCCACGGAAGAAGTCGCGATCACGTCGATCGGCCTGGTGCGCGATCAGAAGCGCGTCGTCCGGGGGTGCCGCGACCGTCGGTTGCGGCGCCTCCACGGCAGGCACCACGTTGTGCCCGGCGGTTTTCCTGCGCCATGTGAAATTCATCGTCACTCCCCCTGCCCATGACGCAACGCGTCAAAAGCGCGGACGATACGAATGAACGGCACCGGGTAACAGATCCAATTTGACGAATTAACCGCACGCCACCACACCGCCAATGTCCTGTGGGAGGTGATGACTCGGGATGGCTGCGTATCAAAGTGTGTACAGCCCTGCCCCAGACACACCCCGCACTTAAAACCCCACCCCAAAGACACACCGCAGATACACCCGGTTGATCAAATGCACCTGTCGATTGGCCAAGCCGATCCTTGCGCCGAACGGGCGCACAGTCGCCCGACATCCCTGATCTGTAGGAGACCCCTGTCCATGAGCACTTTCATTTCATCCACCGTCAAAGGCCTGCACCTGAACCTTGACCGCGCCGGCACCTGGATCGCGCCTTTGACCCTGCGGATGTTTCTGGCCTGGGAGTTTTTCGAATCCGGACTGGAAAAATTCAATGGCGAAAACTGGTTCGCCGACATCCAGGACCGCTTCCTGTTTCCGTTCAACCACCTGCCGGCCACGTTGAACTGGGAACTGTCGATGTGGGTGGAATTGATCTGCGCCCTCGCCTTGCTGGTGGGCCTGGCCACACGCTTTTCGGCCATCAGCCTGATGGTGGTCACCATCGTCGCCACCGCCGCTGTTCACTGGCCGGCCGATTGGTCGACCTTGAGTGACCTGGCCCAGGGTTACTCGATCACCAACAAAGGCTATGGCAACTTCAAACTGCCGCTGATTTACCTCGCTGCGCTGGTACCGCTGTTGCTGTCAGGCCCTGGCAAGTTCAGTCTCGATGCGCTGCTGGCCCGATGCTTCTGGCGCCGCAACCCTGTCTGAATCAACATCTGTTGGCGGTCAGTCAGCGGCAAATCGGGCAAATAATCGTCCATTCAGGCCAAACCCCTTGGTTGTTTGGGTCTATACATAACTGTACGCAGTGGGCCGACAACAAGAGGCACAGGCCGTGGACAGCAAGGGTTCGGGCACGAATCTGGCCTTTTGGTTGCCAGGCAGTGCGGTCATCCTGAGTCTGGTGGTATCGATGTTCGCCCTCAACCGCGAACCCTTCCTGGAACCGCGCCCCATCGGAGCGCAATTCCAGGCGCAACTGCCTATCGAAGCACGGCTCTGGCAGGACCCTTTCGACGCGGTCGAGCGCTATCGCAAAAAGCTCGGCGACAGCAAAAACCCCGATGCCGAGAACGTGTGCAGCCCCGACCTTTCGCCACTGTCCGGCGCAAAGCAGGCGCCCGATATCATGGTCGCGCTGGTCGAGGGCGGTCCCTACGCCGATGAGGTCGAGCGACGCCGGCGCATTCGCTACGCCTTGCTCGCCGGCTTCAAGAATTCCCATCGAGTGCCGGATCAGGAGCAGTACATTCACTGCCTGAGACTGGCCGACAACCTGTCCCCCGATGCGCCACAGAAAAACGCCGTCGTCGACGCGCCCTACGAAGTGTTCGTCTCCAACCCCTTCGATCCGCCGACCGCGCTGGAAGGCGCCTCACCACCTGCGGACCGCACGATCGTGTTCTGGTTGAAACAGGACGCCCTCGGTCCGACGCCGTTGCAAAACCTGGAAACCCTGCGCCAGACCCTGAATCACAAAGTCACTGCGGCGTGCGCGCCAACAGGCTGCTCCGAACAGCCGGAGCGCGCCGTGCTGAAGGTCATCGGGCCGTCGACCTCGACGGTGCTGCGAGACATGTTCCAGGATCAGGACATCGGCAAGGCCTCGCCGAATGTCGAAATCTACTCACCGTTGGCCACCGCCGATAACGAAACCCTGGATCGCGGCTACCAACGGCTGTCGCCGCCGCTGGTCAATCGGCCACCCATGAAGTTACTGCGCACCGTCAGCGACGACGGCACCATGACCCAATTGATGCTCGACGAGCTGAAGTTGCGCCGCGTCGACCCGGCCGCCGGCGTGCGTTGTAGCGACGGTACCCCGCGCCGGGTCGATTCACCCTGCACGCGCACGCTACGGCGCAGCGACAACCGCATCGCCTTGATTTCCGAGTGGGACAGTTTCTACAGCCGTGCGCTGATCGAGAGCTTCAAGCTGCAAGTGGCCCGCGACGCGCACCTCAATGACAGCGAAAAGAACCCGCGTGAAGCGGTCGACCAATGGATTTTGCGCTTCAGCTACTTACGCGGCCTGGATGGGCGCCTGCCGGAAGAGTCGGCGAGCACCGACAAAACCGCCAGCACCGATGCCGGCAAAAACACACCCGGCAGCCCCCCGATCGACCTCAGCCCGCTGGAAAAGGCCGACGGCAATTCTCAGCTTGACTACCTGCGGCGCCTGGCCGACCACATCGCCCGCGAAGACGAGGCCTATCGACGCAATGGCGAAAGCGGCATCGGTGCCATCGGCATACTGGGCGTCGATGCCTACGACAAGCTGCTGGTGTTGCAGGCACTCAAGAGCCGGATGCCCTACAAACTGTACTTTTCCACCGACCTCGATGCCCGCATGCTGCAACGGGGCCAGGCGCAGACCACCCGCAACCTGATCCTGGCGGCCCCTTACGGGCTCACCCTGACGCGCGCCCTGCAACAAGACGTGCCGCCGTTCCGCGACAGCCTGCAAAGTGCGGTATTTGTCTCGGTGCTGGCGGCGCTGGCGCCGCAGTCGTTCGATGCCAAGCGCGCGAAGTTCGACTATTCCAAATCGGAGCTGCTTTCGCCGGGCATTTATGAAGTCGGCATCAGTGGCTTCATTCCTCTGGCGACCCGGCTTAGCGCCTCAGGCCCGGTCAATTGCCAGGCGCCGACGCAATCGCAATCCGATCGCGGCGTCCGCCCCCACGACCTCATGGCCTTGCGCTGCCTGCAAGATCCCTCGCCACCACCCTACCCCGAACCGTCCCCGTCGATCCGCGAGCGTTTCAAACAAACCCAGTCCTTTTTCTGGGCCGGGCCGCTGACGTTCTCGTTGCTGATGATCGCCAGTTTCATCCTCTGGTGGCGGATCGAAGGTCCGCAGGACGATCATGACGCGCGGCTGGCCTGGGTGCGCGGCGTGCCGATCAGCCTGTTCATGGTCGCGGCGGTGTGCGCCTTCATCGCCACGCGCTTCTGGCACGCGGAGTTTCTCTGGTTCACCTTCGTGTTGATCCTACTGGGCATCCTGTCATTGAACCTGACCCGGCGTTCCACCCGAAAACTGGCGCTGGCCGAGGATCCGATGGCCAGTCCAGCCCCTGCCTCCGACGACGCCTGGGTGTGGTACATCGTGGTTCCGCTGGTGATGTTCATCCTCGCGCTGATGCTGGCGTACCAGATGCGCAGCACCCTGACCGACAACGGCCTGGGCGAGCCGATGTTTCTGTTCGAAGGCATCAGTGCCTGGCCGACCGTGGCGTTGCGCTTGCTGGCGGTGCTGATATCCATCTCGGCATTGACCTGGGGCTGGCGCAAGTTGCGCATCAACCGCGCGGAGATCGAAACCACCTTTCACTTGCGCCTGCACATGCGCAAATACGAGATGACCTTGTGGGGTCAGGTCCGACGTCTGCTGCGCCGGGGCAAAGGCTGGCGCTTGCGGCGCTGGTGCAATGAACTGGGTCACTGGTTGCTGCTGATATTTTTCCCGTTGATGAGCGCCAGCGAAGACTGGTCAAAACCCTGTGCGTCGGCCCAGGTCAATTGCACCGACGGGCGCAAGATGATCTCCATTGCAAGGTTCTGGGGTGAGCATTGCATCTGTGGTTCATTCGGTGCGCGCATGCTGCGGGCGGGACTCGCGACCTGGTTTTACGTGGTCGTGACCAGCGTGCTATTTGTCGTCTGGCCCATGGAAGGCATGCCCGTTCGCGGTCAATCGATCTGGTGGATGGTGAGTTGGCTGATTCCCACCCTGACCTTCCAGGTGTTGGTGTTCTGGGTCATGGACGCCAATCTGTTGTTGACCCGATTTATCCGCCATCTCAGCGAGCATCACGCGATCTGGCCGGGTTCGTTGCAGGCTGAGCACAAGAAAATCTTCGGAACGCTCAAGCACCCCTGTATCGATGAGTGGGTGGATATGCAGCTGATCGCCAAGCGTACCTCGGCCGTCAATCGGCTGATCTACGCGCCGACGGTGGTCATGTTGATCCTGGTGGCCTCACGCAGCAGCTTGTTCGACAACTGGCCGACACCGCCCGGCCTGGTCATTTCCTACCTGGTCACGGCGCTGTTGCTGCTCGGTTCCGCGCTGTCGCTGCGACGTGCCGCCGAAAAGGCCCGCACCCGGGCCTTGCAACGACTCGACGCCTACCTGCTGGAAACCCAGGAAACCACGCCCTGCTACGGCAAGTTCAAGATGATCCGCGAGCGTGTAGCGACGCTCAACACCGGCTCATTCTCGCGCTATGCCGAAGACCCGCTGATCAAGGCCTTGCTGTTGTCGCTGACCGGGATTGGCGGTTCGGCGATTGTCGATGCGTTGAATTTTGCGAAGTTCTGAGGGTAAGCCCCTCGGACCGGAAGCCTTGCGATCGCTGTTGCGCAGCAATCGCAAGGTTGATGCCCCTGACGTTTCTGATGCGTGACTCCGTCGTGAAGCTGATAAAACAGAAATGTTTCAGTTTCGTTGGTCCAGAAAAACTTAATCGGATTATTTCGCATCCCCGTCACGGGGCTTATAAAACCGGAACAAGCCGATTTCAGCGGTCTTGACGTACTTGTCCGCCCAATCGGGCTTGACGGTGCGGTCGTGGAAATACAACGCGCCACCCGTGTGGTCCGGCAATTGTTTGTTCAGCGCCTTGCGTGCGATTTCCTTGGCGATCGCGTAGGGGGCCTCCTCCTGAGCCGAGTCGGACTTGCCGTCACACCACCAGGAGAACTGGCAGCTCTTGGTTTCCGAGCCCTGTTTGACCACCGCGCACACCGTATCCGGGAAGCCTTCGTGACCCAGTCGGTTCATCACCACATTGGCGACGGCCTCCATGTCGGTGGAGTCCTTGCCCTTGGCTTCCCAGTAGATCGAACGGGCCAGACAGGTGATCGCGTCGTCCATGGGTGCTTTGCCCGCCGGATCGACTGCCTGGGCTTCAGGTTGGGTAATGGCTTGAGACTTGGGTACCGGTGCCGGACCGCTGTTATCCGCAGCCTTTTGCTCCAGGACCTGGGCCTTGTCTTTGGCGACTTGTTGTTTTTGATCCTGATCGCTGGCGAAGGCCGGGCCGACCAGCAGCGTTATTGCGAGGCAGGTTGCAATCCAGTGGAGGCGCATGATGGGAAGAACTCAGTGGGCAATATCGATTCAGTGTAGTAGTGAACAGATTGCATGCCCCCCCACAACATTCTGGAAAATCCACTGCCTTTGATGGGGTAATTTCGCGCATCATGGGCGCAGTCAGCTCAAGGGGGATTTCCATGCGTTCACTATCATCCGCAATGCGCTTTACCGGGTTGTCACTGGGTCTGCTGTTCGCCTCCAGCGCGATGGCGGGCGAAGAGTCACAGCTGATCGAATCGATCAATGCCTACCGCAGCCAGCTGCAACGGTGCGCCGGTCAAGTGTCGTCGGAGCTGCCGCCGCTGTCGGCCGACCCGCGCCTGGCGCTGTCCGCCACCAGCATCGGCAATTTGCAGCAGGCCATGGTGACCGCCGGTTACCCCATGAAGAACGTGCAGGCGATCAGCCTGTCCGGGCCCCGTGACGCGGCCTCGGCGATGAAAGCGATACAGGAGAGTTTTTGCCAGATCGTGCTGGACCCGCAATTCGTCGATGTCGGTGTCAGCCATCAGGACCGTGACTGGCGAATCGTTGTCGCCCGTCCGTTGCTCAGCGCCCGCCTGGGCGACTGGCAGACCGAAGGCCAGAAACTGCTGGCCGAACTCAACATCGCTCGCAGCAAAGCGCGCCAATGTGGCACGCAGCCCTTCGGCGCCACCGCGCCGCTGACCTGGAACGCCACGCTGGCGACCGCCGCCGAAGCGCACGCGCGCAACATGGCCAATAAAAACTTCTTCGACCACAAGGACCCGGATGGCCGCACACCGGGCGACCGGGCGGAACTGGCGGGCTACGACTTCCAGCAGATCGGCGAGACCATCGCCGCCGGGCAAGACACCGTGCGCAAGGTGGTCGATGGCTGGATGGCCAGCCCCGGCCATTGCGCCAACGTGATGAACCCGCTGTTCCGTGATCTGGGCGCGGCCTATGCGACCGATCCGAAAAGCGATGCGGGGATTTACTGGACGGTGATGTTCGGGGCGCAGTGAAGGCCTGACCTGAAACGACTTCTGTGGCGAAGGAACTTGTCGGACTGTTATGACCGACAAGCCCGCTCCCACAGCGATTCTCGCGCCGGACGTTGACTTCGACCTGATTGAGGTCATCAATCGTTTAACGAGGAAAAGAACAGGAATGCGCGTTCAATATCGCCCTATCGCTCATTGCGAGCCCGCTACCGACGATAAGCCCGATGATTTTTTATCGTTACCTATCAATAAGTTAAACAATTAAAAAGCCAATTACCGAAGGAAAACAGCGCTTCATAGATGCCGTCGATCAACCGGTTACTCATAGTGATTGGACGTTCTCCCGAGTTGCACATAGCCTCCCCTCAACAAATCCGCACATCACGTCATTCGCCACTGTAGGAGCGAGCTCGCGCCTACAGGTTTGGCGGCTACTCATTCAATGCGTATGAGGAAATCATGTCAGAGCGAATCTTGGTCGATGGGTTCTCCCGGCGGGTGGATTACCTGCGCATGTCGGTCACCGATCGCTGCGATTTCCGTTGCGTGTATTGCATGGCCGAGGACATGCAGTTCCTGCCCCGGCTGCGAGTGCTGACCCTGGAAGAGATCTATCAGGTGGCCCACAGCTTCGTCGCCCTGGGCACCCGCAAGATCCGCCTGACCGGGGGCGAACCGCTGATCCGCCCGGGTGTGGTGCAACTGTGCCGGAAGATCGCCGCCCTGCCCGGCCTGCGCGAACTGTGCATGACCACCAACGGCTCGCAGTTGGCCAGGCTGGCTGATCCGCTGTTCGAGGCCGGGGTCAAGCGCCTCAACATCAGCCTCGATTGCCTCGACCCGCAACGCTTTCGCGAACTGACCCGCACCGGTGACCTGGCGCAGGTCATCAAAGGCATCGACGCCGCCAACAAGGCCGGATTTCGCAACACCAAGCTCAACTGTGTGGTGATGAAGGGCCGCAACGATCACGAGATCAATGACTTGGTGAGCTTTGCCATCGACCGTCACCTGGACATCTCCTTCATTGAAGAAATGCCCTTGGGCACCATCCTCGAACACAGCCGCGCCGAGTCGTTTTTCTCCAGTGCCCAGGTACGTGAAAAAATCGCCGAACGCTACACTTTGATTGATTCCGCCGAGTCGACCCAGGGCCCTTCGCGCTACTGGCGCCTGGCCGAAGCACCGCACATTCGCCTGGGGTTCATTTCGCCCCACAGCCACAACTTTTGCGGCACCTGCAACCGGGTGCGGCTGACCGTGGAGGGTCGCCTGCTGCTGTGCCTGGGCAACGAGCACGCGGTCGACCTCAAGGCCGTCTTGCGCAGCCACCCCGGCCAGCCCGAACGCCTGGAACACGCCATCATCGAGGCAATGAAACTCAAACCTTATCGGCACCATTTCGAAGTGAACGACGATGTCCAGGTGGTTCGCTTCATGAACATGACAGGCGGCTGAAAGACCATGATCGTCAGACCCAAACCCAACCTGATCGGTGTCCTGACATCACTCAAGGGCTCGATCGCCAAGCGCATTGCCCTGCGCAGCCTGATGGTGACGCTGCTGGCCTCGGCCATCGTGCTGATCGAAACGCTGCACCCCAGCTACTTTTCCAAGGTCAGTGCGACACCCTTCACCCTGCTGGGTTTGTCGCTGTCGATCTTCATGAGCTTTCGCAACAACGCCTGTTATGACCGCTGGTATGAAGCGCGCAAGGCGTGGGGCGACATCATCGTCGAAGTCCGGTCGATGATTCGTGAAACCCGGATCATCAAGGACGCCCGTGAACGACACGCGATCCTCGGCAACCTCTGCGGCTTCGCCCATGCGCTTAACGCCCGGTTGCGCAAGGAGAACGAACTGGCCGCCAGCGGTGACTGGCTGCAGCCGATTCCCAAGGGCGGCACCCAGGACATCAGCGGGCAAATACTGATGCAGGTTGGCCAACAGTGCTCGGCACTCAGCGAGTCGGGCGCCATCAATGAATGGCGCTACACCATCATCGCCGGTCACCTGTCCAGCCTGACCCGCGCCCAGGCGGTCTGTGAACGGATCAAAAACACCCCGCTGCCGTTCCCCTACACCTTGCTGCTGCACCGGACCATCTACCTGTTCTGCATCCTGTTGCCGTTTGCGATGGCCGAACCCCTGGGCTGGCTGACACCGATTTTCACCGCGATCGTCAGCTACACCTTTTTCGGGCTGGACGCGATTGCCGATGAATTGGAAGACCCGTTCGGCCGCGACGAAAACGACCTGCCCACCGACGCCATCGTGCGCAACATCGAGCGCGACGTCCTGGAGGCACTGGGCGTGACGGAACTGCCGCCACAACTGGAGCCGGTGGACTTTGTCCTGAACTGAAAAGCAAGCTTGCAGGAGCGCGGCTTGCCCACGATGGCGGTCGGGCAAAACCGACTGTTCAAAGCGCCGCTTCATGGCTACAGTCACCGGCTCAAAGCGCCCCAGCACAAGGAGCATTCGCTTGAGCCTCACGCCCTCCCCAAACAGCGCACTCGAACTGACCAAGCCTGCGCCGATCAGCTTGCGAGAAGCGTTCGGTTTCTGGCTCAAGCTCGGTTTCATCAGCTTCGGCGGGCCGGCCGGACAGATTTCGATCATGCATCAGGAACTGGTCGAGCGCCGCCGCTGGATCTCCGAACGACGCTTCCTGCATGCCCTCAACTACTGCATGTTGCTGCCCGGCCCCGAGGCCCAGCAACTGGCGACCTACCTCGGCTGGCTGATGCACCGTACCTGGGGTGGCGTGATCGCCGGCGCACTGTTTGTGCTGCCGTCGCTGTTCATCCTGATTGCGCTGTCCTGGGTGTACATCGCCTTCGGTGAAGTGCCGGTGGTGGCCGGGCTGTTTTACGGGATCAAGCCGGCGGTCACCGCGATTGTGCTGCAAGCCGCGCACCGGATCGGCTCCCGTGCGCTAAAGAACGGCTGGATGTGGGCGATCGCCGCAGCGTCATTCGCCGCGATCTTCCTCGGCAACGTGCCGTTTCCGCTGATCGTGCTGGGCGCCGCCATCATCGGTTACTTCGGCGGGCGCCTGGCCCCGGATAAATTCACGACGGGCGGCCACGGCGCGGCGAAAAAATCTTTCGGCCCGGCACTGATCGACGACGACACGCCGCCCCCCGAACATGCCCGTTTCAGTCGCTGGTACCTGTTGCGCCTGGCGCTGATCGGCGTGGTGTTGTGGACACTGCCGATGGCGACCCTCACTGCCCTGTTCGGCTGGGAAGGCACGCTCACGCAAATGAGCTGGTTCTTCACCAAAGCGGCCCTGCTCACCTTCGGCGGTGCCTACGCGGTGCTGCCCTACGTGTATCAGGGCGCGGTCGGCCACTACGGCTGGCTGACGCCGACGCAGATGATCGACGGCCTGGCGCTGGGCGAAACCACGCCGGGGCCGCTGATCATGGTCGTGGCCTTTGTCGGTTTTATCGGTGCCTATGTCCATCAAGTGTTCGGCCCTGATCAGGCATTTGTCGCCGGCGCCCTCGCGGCCACGCTGGTGACCTGGTTCACTTTCCTGCCTTCGTTCCTGTTCATCCTCGCCGGCGGGCCACTGGTGGAGTCCACCCACAACGAACTGAAATTCACAGCGCCACTGACGGCGATCACTGCCGCGGTGGTCGGCGTGATTCTTAACCTGGCGTGCTTTTTTGGTTATCACGTGCTGTGGCCCAAGGGCTTCGCCGGTCAACTGGACTGGCCTTCATTGCTGATCGCCATCGCCGCCGCCATTGCCTTGCTTCGGTTCAAGCGCGGCGTCATCGAAGTGTTGTTCGGTTGTGGCCTGATCGGACTGGTCGTGCACCTGCTGCACTGAATCAAAGATTTACATGTGCCCCGTTCACCCCTAGTATCCAGCCATCCCCGGATGGCTGTTTGCCGGCCACCGACGTTTTCCTTCTGGAAACATGAGTCATGCGCACTTCGCCGTCAGAGCCCCACTTGCTGGATGTCTCGATCCTGACCCCCTCGCTGCTGGTCGCGGACGGCATTGCCTGATGAAACGCATCGTCAACCTCCCCATGGCCCTGCGCCGCTCAAAACTGCGTCACTCCGCACGCCCGCCGGATAGCTCCCTGCTCGCCTGATCGCGTCTTCGACGCATCGAGCCCCCAGCCTTTTTGCTATCGCTGCCAGCACGCAACGGATCTTTGTCCGTGCCCGTGCCGCGGCCCGAATCCGTGCGTCCGCGGGACGCCAACGTGAGTGACGAACCATGAAATTCGCAGCCCTTGAAGATGCCCAACGCTTTCTGGCAAACAACCCCGATATCGACATGATCGAGCTGTTCATTCTCGATGCCAACGGCGTGCCACGCGGCAAACTGTTGCACCGCGAAGAACTGCTGGCGGTGTATGAAAGCGGTCGTCCGCTGCCCAGCACCATCCTCGGCCTGACCTTGCAGGGCGAAGACGTCGAGAACTCCGGGCTGGTGTGGGACGTCGGCGACATCGACTGCCGCGCCTACCCGCTCGAAGGCAGCCTGGTGCGTTTGCCGTGGCGGCAGATTCCGACGGCGGCGGTGCAGGTCAGCATGCACCCGCAAGAAGGCATGCCGGCGAGCATCGCCGACCCGCGTCACCTGCTGATCAAGGTCATCGACGGCCTCAAAGCCGAGGGTTACCACCCGGTGATGGCCTGCGAGCTGGAGTTCTATCTGCTGGACAGCAAGCGCGATCACAACGGTCGCCCGCAACCGGCGCTGGACGCTGACGGTGGTCGTCCACGGCACACTCAGGTCTATGGCCTGCGTGAGCTGGAACAGATCGAACCGTTCCTCGCCGACCTCTATGCCGCGTGCAAACTGCACGAGATTCCGGCGCGCACGGCGATTTCCGAATACGCCCCGGGCCAGGTGGAAATCACCCTGGAACACGGCGACGCCTTGCAGGCGATGGACCAGGCCGTGCGTTACAAGCGCCTGGTGAAAGCCGTCGCCCACAAGCACGGCATGCAGGCGACGTTCATGGCCAAGCCGTTCGACGATCTGGCCGGCACCGGCATGCACATGCACGTCAGCATCGCCGACGCCGAAGGTCGCAACCTGTTCGCCTCCGAGGACCCGGCCGGCACCCCGCTGCTGCGCACCGCCATCGGCGGCATGCTCGCCTCGCTGCTCGATTCGTTGTTGCTGTTTTGCCCCAACGCCAACTCCTACCGGCGTTTCCAGGCCAACAGCTATGCGCCCCTGGCACCGACCTGGGGCGTCGATAACCGCACGGTGAGCCTGCGCGTGCCGGGTGGCCCGGCCAACAGCCGCCACATCGAACACCGCATCTGCGGCGCCGACGCCAACCCGTATCTGGCGGCGGCGGCGATTCTGGCCGGCATCCACCGCGGCATCCGTGAAAACCTCGATCCGGGCGAACCGGTGCAAGGCAACGGTTATGCCCAAGCCACGCAGTTGCTGCCCACCGACTGGCTGACGTCCCTGACGGCACTGGAAAATTCGGCGTGGGCGAGGGATGCACTGGGTCAGGAGTTCCTAGGGGTTTATCTGGCGGTCAAGCGTGCCGAGTATCGGCAGTTCATGGGCGAAGTGGGTGAGCAGGACTGGCGCTGGTATCTGACTGAGGCGTGAGCCCAATCAGCCCCCCCTGTGGGAGCGCGCTAACTGCTCTTCATTTTTGCCTGGACCCTGACATGACTAACCAACGCTGCAATTCCTACTACACCGCCACCCTCAACCAGGACACCGATTACCCGACCCTGCAAGGCCAACACCGGGTTGACGTGGTGATCATCGGCGGCGGCTTCACCGGCGTCGCCACCGCCGTCGAACTGGCTGAAAAAGGCCTGAAAGTCGCCATCGTCGAAAGCCACAAAATCGGCTGGGGCGCGACCGGACGCAACGGCGGCCAGGTCACCGGCAGCCTCTCGGGCGACGAGGCCATGCGCAAGCAGATGCGCCGCACCCTCGGCGAAGACGTCGACGACTTCATCTGGCACCTGCGCTGGCGTGGGCACCAGATCATCCGGCAACGGGTGGAAAAATACGGCATCGCCTGCGACCTCAAGCACGGCCACCTGCACGCGGCCTACAAGCCAGGCCACATGGAGGGCTTGCGCAAGGATTACGACGAAGCCGTGCGCCGTGGCATGGGCGACGAGGTCAGCCTGCTCGACCGCAGCCAGGTGCGTGACCTGCTGCAAAGCGACCTTTACCACGGCGCAATCAAGAACACCCGCAACATGCACCTGCACCCGCTGAACCTGTGCATCGGCGAAGCCCGCGCGGCCGAGAGCCTGGGCGCGCTGATCTTCGAAAACAGCGAAGTGCTGGAGATCATTCACGGCGATGGCCCGCACAAAAGCCCTGGCGTACGCACCGCCCACGGTCGCATCGACGCCAACCAGGTGCTGCTGGCCGGCGACGTCTACCACAAACTGGAACCGGGCCAACTCAAGGGCAAGATCTTCCCGGCCATGGGCGGCATCGTCACCACCGTGCCGCTGGGCGACCTGGCCAGACAGATCAACCCCGAAGACCTGGCCGTCTACGACTGCCGCTTCGTGCTCGATTACTACCGCCTGACGGCGGACGGTCGTTTGCTGTTCGGTGGCGGCGCCAATTACAGCGGCAAGGATTCCCGCGACATCGCCGCCGAGTTGCGCCCCTGCATCGAGCAAACATTCCCGGCGCTCAAGGGCGTGGCCATCGATTACCAGTGGAGCTGCGCGATGGGCATCGTGATCAACCGCATCCCGCAACTGGGCAAGCTCTCGGACAACGTCTGGTACTGCCAGGGCTACTCCGGGCACGGCATCGCCACCACGCACATCATGGGCGAAATCATGGGCCGCGCGATCACCGGACAACTGGAGCACTTCGACACCTTCGCCGCCTGCCAGCACATCCGCGTGCCCATGGGCGACCTGCTCGGCAACCCGATGCTCGCCGCCGGCATGTGGTACTACCAAATGCTTGAACGCCTGCGCTGAAGCATCCACGGGATACACCTGAATCAGCTGTGGGAGCCAGCTTGCTCCCATAGTTTGCTCAAGCCTCCACCTGCACCACCTCGATGCCCAGCTTGCGGTAATCCTCGATGTTGCCCGTTGCCACATGACGCTCGGTGATCAGCGTATGCAGGCGCGAACAGGGCGCCACCACGAACGGTTCGACCGCGCCCAGTTTGTCCGCCGTGGTGACGGCGATCACTTGCGAGGCACTGTCGATCAGTGCCTGTTTCACCGGTACCTCCTCGAAATGCAGCGAGCTGATGCCCACCTCGGGATGAATCGCGCAAACCCCGGTGAACAGCAGGTCAGCCTTGATTCCCTGTAGCAAGCGAAGGGTCTCGTGGCCACTGACGGACAGGGTCGCCAGGTTGAGTTGCCCGCCCGCGAGAATGACCTTGATGCCTTTGTATTCAGCCAGGGTGATGGCAGTCATCGGCGAAGTCGTGATGGCGGTGATGGAAATGTCCGAGGGCAGCGAACGCGCGATCTGCAGCGTGGTCGTGCCCGAATCGAACATCACGATCTGGCCGTCCTCCACCCTTTGGGCGGCGAGCTGCGCCAGTCGGGTTTTCACCTCATCGGTTTCGCTGATGCGGGTGAAGTAATCCTTGCCGGTGTCCTTGGGTCGCGGCAGCGCCCCGCCGTGCACCCGCTGAACCAGGCCGGCGCTGTCCAGCTCGGCAAGATCGCGGCGGATGGTGTCTTCGGACACGGCGAAATGCTGGCTCAACCCGGAGGCCATGACCTTGCCGTCGCGCTCGAGGATCAGGAGGATTTTCTGCCGGCGCACATGAGGGAGTTCGGCCGCGGAATGCTGATCATGCATGTTTTTGCCTGCTTATGCGTTTAGCTGCGTGTTTTTGCGAGATTAGTCAAACCGTGCCATAAACACAAACAGGACGAGGCCAGATATCAATTGTTTCGATCTTTCAAATCACGAAGGCGAATTTTTTATTTGCGCGTGACCTGTTCAAGATGAGCGCCATCACAAAAAGCACCGGATGGACATCTCATGAATCTCAATTTCGCCTTCGCCTGCATGATCGTGGTCTCGTTTGCCATCGCGCTGGGCCACGCCTGATTCAAAGTGCCCGGCATTGCTCGATCCTGCCTTGCTCAGTCCCAGCTAAGTTTCAGTCGGTAGCCTTTCTCCTGCGCCACTAACAGCGCTGCCCAGGAGAATCGATCGACATGAACCCGACACCCGCCGGCTGGCTCAACAAGGTGCCCGAAGTGACGCTGTCATTTTGGGTCATCAAGATCATGTCCACCACGGTCGGTGAGACCGGCGCCGACTTTCTGGCCGTCAACGCAGGCCTCGGCGCGGGCTGGACCAGTATCGGCATGGCGGCCCTGCTGGCCATCGCGCTGACCGGCCAACTGCGCACAAAAGCCTACACCCCCTGGATCTATTGGCTCACCGTGGTGCTGGTGAGCATCGTCGGCACGCAGATCACCGACATCCTCACCGACATGCTGGATGTCAGCCTGTACACCAGTACCGCGGTCTTTTCCGTTCTGCTGGCGGTCAATTTCCTGGTCTGGTACCGGACCGAACACAACCTCTCCATCCGCGAAATCGTCACCCCACGTCGCGAGCTGTTCTATTGGGCGACCGTGCTCTGCACCTTTGCCCTGGGCACCGCGGCGGGCGACCTGGCCACTGAAGCACTGGGCCTGGGCTTCACCCTCGGCGCGGTGATATTCGGCGTATTGATTGGCGCCACCCTCGTCGCCTGGCGCCTGGGCGGCAACGTTGTGCTGACCTTCTGGATCGCCTACATCCTGACCCGCCCCTTCGGCGCCTCCCTCGGCGACCTGCTGACGCAAGCCAAAACCTACGGTGGCCTGGGCATGGGCGCGAGCTGGACCAGCGCGCTGTTCCTGTGCGTCATCGTCATTCTGGTGGCCGTCGCGCAAATGAGCGTCGGCAGCCGTAAACACACCACTGCGTAATCCTTCAACAGCCATTCAGGGACACTTCATGCGCTACGTTCAAAACGCCATTCGCCACCTTGCCATTGTTGGCGCCATTGCCCTGCTCGGCGTCGCGACCGGCTGCTCGAAACCGGCGGACAAACCCAATGCCGGTGCCGCTTCGGGCGCGGTCAGCAACCAGGCCGTCGCGGGCTCCAAACTGGGCGACTTGTCAGCGTTCCGCAGCATTGCCGCCGACGTCGTCGGGCTGGTCGACAAAAATGACCTGCCTGCGGCGAAAACCCGGATCAAGGACCTGGAAACCTCTTGGGATGAAGCCGAAGCCGGCATCAAGCCCCGTGCCGCCAGCGACTGGCATGTGGTGGACAAGGCCATCGACCGCGCACTGTCTGCGCTGCGCAAGAGCAGCCCGGTCCAGAGCGACTGCAAAATCGCCATGGATGACCTGCTCAAGGCCTTCGACGCCATGAAAGCCACCCCCTGACCGATGGCCGCTACCTCCGTGAGGCGATAGCGGACAAACCCGGACACAGGTGCTTCAATACAGGCGCGACGGCCATCACCGTCGCGTCTTTTCTTACCGGAGCCGAACATGCGGATACTGCTGGTCGAAGACGACCCGATGATCGGCGACGTGATCCAGAGCGCCCTCACGGATGCCAGTTACGCCGCCGACTGGGTCAAGAACGGCCTGTTGGCCCTGACTGCGTTGCAGACCCAGCACTACGATCTGGTGTTGCTGGACCTCGGCCTGCCCGGCAAGGACGGGCTCGATGTACTCGACAGTATTCGTGGCCAGAACAACCCCGTGCCGCTGCTCATCATCACCGCCCGGGACAACCTCGATGATCGCTTGCGCGGGCTCGATGGCGGCGCCGACGATTACCTGCTCAAACCCTTCGAGATGGCCGAACTGCTGGCGCGCATGCGTGCGGTGCTGCGCCGTCACGGTGGCAGCGCCCTGTCGCGACTCGACAACGGCGTCGTGGCCCTGGACCTGATTTCCAAGGAAGCCAGCACGGAAGAAAATCCCGGGGTTTTGCTCTCCAGTCGCGAGTTCGCCTTGCTCCAGGCGCTGTTGATCCGGCCAGGGGCCATCCTGTCGCGCAGCGAACTCGAAGACCGTCTCTACGGCTGGGGCAATGAAGTGGAAAGCAATGCGGTGGAATTCCTGATTCATGCGCTGCGTCGCAAACTGGGAAGCCACGTCATCAAAAATGTCAGGGGTATGGGATGGATGGTTTCAAAAAACGTTTAGGCGAGTCGGTCCAGCTCAGGTTGAGCGTGGCCCTGTCGCTGGCCATCCTGACGGTCGCCATCGTGGCCGGGGTCTTCGCCTACGTTTCGGCCTTCGATGAAGCCCACGACATGCAGGACGACACCTTGCGCCAGATGGCCAAGCTCTTCGACCGCCAGCACATGACACTCCAGTACCCGGAAAATGGCGCGGCGGACGACGACGAGGCGCGCATCGTTCTTCAATACCTGGCCGACGGCAGCAAAGCCTCGGGAGACGATGATGCCGGCACCCCGCTGCCCTTCCCCACGACCTTGCCCGACGGTCTGTCGACCGTGCCCATTGCCGGCGAAGCCTTTCGCGTCCTGGTCAAGACCACCGCCCAGGGCGAGCGCATCGCCGTCGCCCAGGAAACCGGCGCCCGCGACAAGGACGCCCGCGCCAGTGCCTGGCGCAGTGTCCTGCCGTTCCTGGTTCTGCTGCCCATCCTGCTGTTGGTGGTCAGCGACCTGGTGCGCAAACTGTTCCGCCCCATTGCCATGCTTTCGTCCGAAATCGACCGCCGCGACGAGCAGGAACTGCATCCGATCGACGAACACCACCTGCCCCTCGAAATCCGCCCCTTCGTGGTGGCGATCAATCGATTGCTCAACCGTGTCGCGCAGTCCATGGAAAGCCAGCGCCGCTTCGTCGCCGACGCCGCCCACGAACTGCGCTCGCCGCTGACGGCCCTGTCCCTGCAAGCCGAGCGACTGGCCGCCGTCGACATGCCGGAGCCGGCGCGAGAGCGGCTGGTGCCCTTGCGACGGGGCATCGAGCGCGGCAGACAATTGATTGACCAGTTGCTGACACTGGCCAAGGCGCAGTCCACTGCGACCTGCGGGGCATCAACGACCTCCGTGCATGAGGTCTATCGCCGCGTGCTGGAAGATCTATTGCCGCTGGCCGAACGCAAGCACCTCGACATTGGAGTCGAGATCGAACAAGACGCGCGGGTGTGCATCAACGAAATCGACCTGACGGCCGTGGTGAAAAACCTGGTGGACAACGCTATCCGCTACACGCCGGCGCACGGCCGCGTAGACCTGACGCTAAAAATGGATAACGGCCAGGCCCTGTTGCAGATCAGGGACTCGGGGCCAGGTATTGTCGTGGAGGAACAGGAACGGGTGTTCGATCCGTTCTATCGCTGCCTGGGCACCGATGAATCCGGCTCGGGGCTGGGGCTGTCGATCGTCAAGGCGATCGTGGACCGTACCGGGGCGCGGGTGAAATTGGGTTTCACGGATGAACGGGCCAGAAGCGGCTTGTGTGTGTCGTTGTGGTTGCGCGTCAGCCACTGAGCACGCCTTGACGGCCGATCAACCGGCCGTCAGTTGCTGGCAACGTGATCCACGTTGCCCGTCATCACCAGCGCCTTGAGCGACGCATCGAACTGTTTCAGCGCATTCACCTGCAACTCGGTTTGCTCGTTGATTTGTGCGGCGATCTGCGGAGCGGCTTTGCCATGCACCCACACCGAGGGCATTTGCTTGGCGCGTGAACCTTCAGCCTGACCGATGTATTGCAGGTTCGCATCGTAGAACCTGGCGACAAACCGCGCTTCGACCTGATCGTTGCGCTTGGACACCAGGCGGCTGAAGGTGTCGAGCATCACCACCACATCGGGATGCGCCTGTACGGCGGCGTCAAGGTTGTCGTAGACCGTCACCGAGGCGAACTGTTTCTGCAGCGACCCCATCAACCCGTTGAGCGCACGTTGCGGATCGGAACTGTCGACGAACGCCTTGGCGATTTGCGGATTCATCTGCGGGTTCTTCGCGCCATTGACCGCCACGGCGTGGTAGCTCTCAAGGTATTGTTGGGTGTTGACGGTGTTTTCGCTGTAAAGCACCGCCACCGATTGCGCGTGCTTCAGGCCGGCAGCGCTATCGGCCATCGGCAAAAAGTGGCAAGACTCCTGACCCGCGCCGAAGGCAGGCGTCATGGCTGCTACACCACAGCTCAAAAAGGCGACAAGCGTCAGCAGGGTGGAAGTTCTCATCGCGTTTGCTCCTTCAGAAACCGCTTCGGTGTATCGCCAGTCTCCTCTTTTTCCGGCAAAACAAAACTTGCATTCCTTGATGATAACTATCGACTGAACGAATGGTGGTGGGCGGTGAGCGACTGAGGCTGACAATCGCGCCCTCCCTGCTACAGCGAAGTTGCGCGCCGCATTCAACCGGGTCGTGAAATACCGTGATGACGCAGTTTGCGATAGAGCGTATTGCGGCTGATTCCCAGGCGGGCGGCGACACGGGCGATATGCCAGTGTTCCGCCTCAATCAACGTTAGCAACGTCTGCCGTTCGGATACTCCCAGCGGATTTTCGGCCAGCGCGGCTGTCGCGGGTGCTGCCATGGACAAGGTCGGCCGCTGCTGGGGCTTGGGTTCTGGAACCACGAATGATCCTGGCCCGTACGAGGGCGAACTGCGCAACATGTGGAAGCCACCACACTGGCTGAGTCAAATGGCGCCCAGCCGTGGTTGGGCGCCTCTCCACAATGCCCCGGATGCAGCCTGAAGATACCCGCCAGGGCTCCCCGCTGCCCGGTTTCAGCGTCAGGAATAGTGTTGAGCTAATGCCGCAGAGCACGCCAATGCCCTGAATGTGACACCAGGGCAGGTGTCTTCGCCGGACGCTGACTTTCCGACAACCAGCCCAATCGATGTTGCTCGGTATTGATGCGTATAAAGATTCAAGCGTTCTTTTTTTGCAGGCTTTTCAGACGCAGCGTCGCACGCTGCACGGCAGCCATCTTTTCCGGGCGCTTCATGCGCTTCCATTTTTTGATGTCCTCCTTGGTGCGACCGCAGCTCAGGCAAAGCTCGCTGTTCAGTTGGCAAACAGAAATACAGGGGTTCTCGATATCCTTGGCCATGCTTCAACCCTTCATAAAGCGTTTGCGCGCCAAGCGCTGCTGCCAGTCACCCGCGTTCATCCGCCGACATTGCTCTTCACTGTCGAAGTGCAGGTGAGCCATCACTTGGCTGATTTGAATACCCACCGCGAGTAGCGCCTGAGTGGTCAGCTCAAGCATGCGTTTGTCTTGTCCGCAGGCGAGCGCTTGATTCCTGCTGGCGTGGGTGTCGAAAACCCAAACAACCATCAGACTGGATGGGAACAGCGCGTAATCCACCTCGTGGGTCAACCAGGAGAATCCCACTATCTCCGCCTTGGCCGTTTCGCAGGCCTCGGTAAGGGCGGTAATCAGGCGACGCTCAAGTTGTGCCTGTTCGCGCTTGCTCAAAAGCATATATCGATCCTTACTTTCATCTCGGCGGTGATGCGTATGTTGCCGGGAGGAGTGTTTCCCGACCATTATCAACTGTTTGGCAACGTCAAATACCACGAGAAACCAGCCGAAGGCTGCGTTGAGTTCAAACACGCGGAAGTCGCCCTGACGGGAAGACACGCGCCTTGATCGCCTTAGGGCCGACATTGCATAGGTTGCCCGCGAATGATGACGTACATGGTCTCATCAATCATCGAGTTCCTCACGGCAAATCCACATGTTGCCTACCTGGCGGTGTTTCTTCTGGCACTTTGCGAGTCAATCCCGATTATCGGCGCTGTCGTTCCCGGCACTGCCGTGATCCTCACGCTCAGTGCCTTGGTCCCGAGCGGCGTATTGCTGCTCTGGCCGTTGTTGGTCGCCGCCACGTCAGGTGCCATCGCCAGTGATGGACTTTCGTTCTGGCTCGGGCATCGATACAACCGCGAGATTCTTGGTTTCTGGCCCCTGAACCGCCACCCTGAACTGATTCAGAGAAGCGAGGCCTTCTTTGAGCGTCACGGCGCCAAGAGTGTGTTTTTCGCGCGCTTCGTACCGGGGGTCCGCGCCGTCATACCCCTCCTCGCCGGCATGCTGGGGATGAAGGCCAGTCGATTCTATGCCGTCAATATTGTCTCGGCGCTCGCTTGGGCTTCGTCGCATATCCTGTCCGGTGTACTCGTTGGCGCAACATTCAGCATTCTTGGAGCGGCTGCCAGGCCGCTGGCGATCCTGCTGGTCGTGCTACTCGCTGTGGGCTGGGCACTCCTGTATATCGTGCGCTGGATGTTGCGTCGCGGCATCCCCTGTGCCATCGACGCATTGGGCCGCCTGCAGTGCCGGGTCGGGGCTCACGACACCTGGTTGAGCCGCCGTCTCAGCCATTTACTCGATCCTTCGCGGCCCGAAGCACGAACTCTCGCAGTGTCAGCCGTGCTTCTCGTCGGTGCAGCCTGGCTCTTCTTTGGCATCCTTGAAGATGTCATCACCGGCGACCCGTTGCTGCTCGTCGACAGTGCGATATACCACGTGCTCCAGGATCTTCGAACAGTGCCAGGCGATGCGGTGATGATCGCCATTACAGAGCTCGGCGACACTACAGTCGTGGCTGCGGTAACACTGGTTGTCTTGTCATGGCTCATGTGGAAACGCGCCTGGCGTACGGCGGCCTATTGGCTGATTGCGATTGCCGGCGCCTCAGCACTCAACTCGGTCATCAAAGTGGCGCTGCATCGAGTTCGCCCCGGCGAGCTTCTCTACTCCGGCTGGAGTGCATTTTCCTTCCCTAGCGGTCATAGCACGGTCAACGTCGTGCTCTACGGTTTCCTCGCCTTTCTCATCGCGCGTGATTTGCACCCGGCCTGGCGCCTCGTCGTCGCTCTCGGCGCAGCAATCCTGATATTTCTGATCGCCTCCTCGCGCCTCTACCTCGGTGCGCATTGGTTTTCCGACGTTATCGGGGGATTGGCATTCGGGTCGGCCTGGCTGGCGCTGCTCGGACTGTCCTACCTGCGACGCCAGGTTGGACGCGTGGAACCAAAGGGCCTGCTTGCCGCCGGATGTTCAGCACTGATACTGGTGGGGGGACTCAATATCTATCGCAGCCATGCCACCGATATCGACCGCTATGCTGTCAAAGCAACGACTCCAAACATGACCGCCACCGATTGGTGGGCGTCGGGCTGGCAGCAAGTGCCGGTGCGACGTATTGACCTCACGGGCGACACCAATGAGCCCATGTCGTTCCAGTGGGCCGGTGATCTGAACGACTTGCGAGATAGCCTGCAAAAACAAGGTTGGAACGACTCGGCGGACTGGACACCAATGAACGCACTGAATTGGTTTAACGTCCAGACTGGCCCGGCAGCTCTCCCGGTCATTCCATTTTTCGCCAGCGGTCGCCTCCCTTGTCTCACCCTCGTTCGAGCGAATAGTGATGACACGTTGAGCCGTTCGCGCCTCGTACTTCGTCTATGGGTCGTCGAATTCGAGCTTACAAACGAACGGACTTCATCGCTGTGGATGGGCTCGGTGGTCGAGGAGCGCATTTATCACCTCATGTCCCTCATTACCTTGACGTCTACACAGCCTGATGTGAATGCGCCACGCAGCACGCTGGCTGTTGCTTTTGGCGATGCACGACTTGCGCCTCGCCCTCCAGGTACGGCAGACGGGGGTTGGGATGGCAAAGTCCTGTTAGCTCGCCACACCACCCCCACCCGTGGCCAAAGAGCGCTGTGCCATTGGTGAGTTGCTCAACCCGATCGCCATTCTTCTGCACCCTGCCGGAACTATTATTGTTTCTTGAGTAACAGCAAGAGCAGCGCTGTTGCGGCAATCATTGCCCCCGCGAGGAATGTGCTGCCTGAGCCAAAGCTGTGCCACAGCCAGCCCGCTAAAACACTGGCGATCAGCATGCATACACCACTGACCAGATTGAAAATGCCGAAAGCCGTACCCTTGAGTTGCCCGGGTGCGTTATCAGCGACCAGTGAGGCAAGGATGCCTTGGCTGAACCCCATATGAAGTCCCCACAATGCAACGCCCAGCATCATAGTGATGACAGAACCGGACTGAGCAAGCACCAGATCCGCCAGGACGAGTAACCCCATGCCAATGCAGAGCAGTTTCGTACGGCTCATACGATCAGATAACCAGCCGGCAGGATAAGCAGACAATGCATAGAAAAGTGCCATCACCACCATCACCAGCGGAATCCAGGTGACCGACAGGCCTGCCTGCTGCGCACGCAATACCAGAAACGCCTCGCTGAACCGGGCAAGCGTCAATACCCCTCCCACCACGACGACCCACCAATACCCGGCGCAGAAGTCGTGAAGAAATCGCCAATGAATGGGAGAGCGGAATTCGTGTTCGCTGGAGGCGAGTGTGGGTTCTTTGACGCCTGCGACAATCAGAGCCACCGCTATTGTTGCGGGAATCACTGCAAACCAGAGCACGATCTGGATATCGGCAAGCCATAGCATCAGCAAGATGGCCAGAGCGGGGCCAAGAACAGCCCCCAGGGTATCCATCGATTGGCGCAAGCCAAAACAGGCCCCCCGGATCCCGGGCGGTGAAACATCTGCGACCAAGGCATCTCGCGGTGCTCCACGAATGCCCTTTCCGATGCGATCCAGAAAGCGCGCGGTAAAGACGACTTCAACCGAGTGTGCCAGAGGAAAAAGGGGTTTGCTTAGCGCAGCCAAACCATACCCCAGCAACAGCAATCCTTTGCGCCGCCCCATAAAGTCGCTGATAGCACCCGAGAATATCTTGACGAGCATTGCGGTCGACTCGGCAATCCCCTCGATGACCCCGACGGTCAATGCACTCGCACCCAATGTCGTAACCAAAAATACAGGCAGCAAGCTATGTACCAGCTCAGAAGACAGATCCATGAACAGGCTGACAAAGCCCAACGCCCAGATCGTCCCCGGAATGCGAAGACGCTCGGCTTTGGTGGTTGGCCTTTCGCTACTCATATTCAAGCGTTTCCAAGGGGAAACTCCAAGTGAAAGCGCGTACCGGCTTCAGTGCTATCAACCGATACGCGACCGCCATGCAGTTGCATGATTGAGCGAACAATGGCCAATCCCAGCCCCCCGGAATCGTCGGGTTGATTGCGTGAGGGGTCACACCGGTAAAAGCGCTCAAACAATCGCGGCAGATGCTCTGCCGCAATCGGCTCGCCGTGGTTGTGCACCGTGATTTTGAGCATGTCCTGCGAAACCTCGCTGCTGACCGTCACTGCCGAGGCGGGAGTGGCGTAGCGCAGCGCATTGGCCAGCAAGTTAGCCAATGCTCGACGGATCAAGCCTGGATCACCCGGCAACTGATCCTGAGTCCGGTTTATCAGTTGTACATCTCGCTCCTGCGCCACGCCTTCGAAATACTCACATAGCTGCTCGATCAAATCGTGCAGGTTGATTTGCTCGAATTTTACGCAAGCGTTTGGCTGCTCGGTGCGAGCGAGAAACAACATGCTGTCGATCATTCGGGCCAGCCTTTCATACTCTTCCTGATTGGAAACCAGCAGGTTCTGATAGTCCTCGATAGAGCGACTGCGCCTCAGGGCTTGCTGGGTATGTCCCATCAGGTTGCCAAGCGGGGTTCGCATCTCATGGGCGAGATCTTCCGAGAAGCGTGAAAGCTGGGCGAATCCGTCCTCAAGGCGTGCAAGCATCTGATTGAGGGCGCTACAGAGCTGCTTGAGCTCATTCAGTTCATTGAACTGATCCAGCCGCAGATGCAGATGCTGCACATCGATTCCGGCTGCGCGCTTGGCCAGCAGGCGCACGGGGTGCAAGCCTCGTTGACTGACCCACCAGCCGAGTGCAAAAGCCAGAAGCGCACCGACTGACATGGCCAGCCAGAGCTTGAGCCTGTAAGCCCCCAGCATCTGGTCGCGCTCCCCCAGCAACTTGCCAGCAATCAGGGTCAAACCGCGACCACCCTGGGTGACATCCTGCCAGGCAAGTCGCACGGGCTCGGAGGAGTGATCGTCAACGAGGCGAGCGTGGGGTGCAGCGGGTAACTTCGGCAACGTCATTCGCACTGGATTGATTTCGATTAACACCTTGCCAGTGTCATCGACGATCCATAGCAGACTGTCGCGATTGCCCAACATGTTTTCGTAGAGCTTGGGCCGACCTCGCAACTGCTCGATGCTGTCGCTATCGCTGATCAAGGCTTGCATTCGCTCCAGGCGCCCCAGCAGGGCCTGATCATCGCGCCAGGCAATCTCTCGCTGCAACGATTGATAAAGATAAAAACCAATGGAGCCCAGTAACAGCGTGCTGACCAGGGCGAACATGATCGCCAGGCGCAGGCTCAGGGTGCGCGGAAACAGTTTCAGGATTGCACCTCAAGCATGTAACCGATGCCTCGCACCGTGTGTATCAACTTCACCGCGTAAGGATCGTCAACCTTGGCCCGCAGTCGACGGATGGCAACATCAACCACATTGGTGTCACTGTCGAAGTTCATCTGCCAGATCTGTGAGGCAATCAGCGAACGCGATAACACCTCCCCTTCACGACTGAGCAGCAGATGCAGCAGGGCGAACTCTTTGTTGGTCAGGGTGAGGCGTTCTCCATTGCGCGTGACCTTGCGTCGCAACAAGTCCAGGCTCAGGTCGCCAGCCACAAAATGCTCAACCTCGCGAGGCGGGCCACGGCGTAGCAAGGTGCGTACGCGGGCCAACAGCTCGGCATAGGAAAAGGGTTTGACCAGATAATCATCGGCCCCCAACTCCAGCCCTTTGACCCGATCATCCACCGAATCACGTGCGGTGAGAAACAGTACCGGGGTCTGCCACTTACGCCGGATGATTTGCAGCAATTGCCAGCCATCCAACCCCGGCAGCATGACATCCAGAATGATCAGATCGAACTCACTCTCCTGTGCCAAATGCTGGCCATCCAGCCCGTCAAGGGCGATCTCTACCGCATAGCCCGATTCAGTCAGGGCTTTGCGCAGGTAATCCGCCATTTTCGTTTCATCTTCAACCACCAGGATACGCATTTTTTCCTCCAGTACTGGAGCACAGGCTAGCCCGCTTCGCTGATTTCTCACATTACATCTTGGTAATCCGCAGGCAATCATTCTGACGGGGTGCGCAGGTCATGATGTCTGGCAATGACTCAGACAGCCTCAACCCAAGGAAACAGCATGCGTACAAGCCTATCGACTTCATTGCTGATCACACTCGCCATGAGCTCTGCATTCGCCGTTGCAGCCCCGGATCAAGTTGTGCAGCGCAAGGACGTATCACTGGCAATGGCTAACGATTTGCTAAATGCCGCGCTGACGGCCTGTCACGCCGATGGCCGCACAGCCGTTGCCGCAGTGGTCGACCGTGGCGGCAATCTGGTTGCCGTGCAACGCGATGACAATGTCGGCCCGCACAATACGTTAGCCGCGCAACGCAAAGCCTTTACCGCCCTGTCGACCAAGACTTCGACGCGGTTGCTGGCTGAACGCGCTCGCGCGAATCCGGATGCTGAAAACCTCAACACCCTTGATGAATTGTTACTGCTCGGTGGAGGCGTGCCATTGAAATTTGAGGGTCAGGTCATCGGCGCCATCGGCGTGGCCGGTGCGGGCGGGGCTGCAAACGATGAAGGTTGTGCAGAGGTTGCTATTAACAAAGTTTTACCTGCCGTTAAAAACTAAGGACATCCCCATGACTGTATTGAAAAGCTTCTTCGCTGGCGCTGTATTGAGTGCCCTTTCAGCCCTTGCATCAGCAGCGGCAAATCCATTGAGCGTGCATGTACTCAACTTGCAGGATGGCCTGCCCTCCCCTGGCGTCAATGTCACGCTGGAAAAACAGGATGGAAAAAACTGGGACATGCTCAACAGCGCGGCAACCAACGAGCAAGGTCGTATCACCGGGCTGTATCCGGAAGGTCGGGGTCTGGAAAAAGGTACCTACCGTGTCACCTTCAAGACCGGTGAGTGGTTCAAAGCGCACAAGACGTCCAGCTTCTTTCCGGAGGTACCCGTCATTTTTGAAGTGGACGGTACCGTTCCTCACTACCACATCCCGTTGCTTCTCAGCCCTTATGGCTTCTCCACCTACCGAGGAAATTGATCGTCAGGCGATACCCAATGGATAGACAGCCGCCCCGACTCGAAAGGGCGGCACTGTCACAGAAAGAACAGCGCCCATCCTCAGTCTGTTCCGGGGCCCGCTCGATACAAACCTATACAAGACAACGTCCTACGCACAAGAATGCTCAGGCATCGAATGCGCTGTCGATTATGCCCCAGCTGCGCAGACCCACCATCAATTGCCGACGCTCGATCCCCCCTGCCCGATTAATGCATGACCCGCGATCAACATCCATCCTTCGTGTTCAATCTCGAATTTTCTTGTACAATTAATACAGCAGTGTATAACTTTTGCGTTAGCTTGATGAAAGTGCCAAGCAGTCCATATCCACTGAGGTACGTATGTTCAACTCGCAAATCAAAAAAAAGCTGGCCCTCAGCCAGCAGCGCTTGGCTGACTGCGAAGCCACCCTCGCCGCATTAGGTGGCTCCATGGCGCTGATTGAGTTCCAGCCTGATGGCACGGTCCTCGGCGCGAACAACAATTTCCTGAGAATAATGGGCTATCGCCTTGAGGAAATTCGCTCCAGGCATCACCGCTTGTTCTGTACACCGCAATGCACCAACAGCGTCGCTTATCAAGGTTTCTGGTCACGCCTGAGTAAGGGTGAATTCATAAACGACCGCTTCCTGCGCCTGGACAAACAGGGACGTGAGATCTGGCTGGAGGCCAGTTACAACCCTGTTCGCGACGCCTCTGGACAGGTGATCAAGGTCGTCAAGATTGCTGCTGATGTCACTGCCCGGGTGCAGAAGGAACAAGAGCAGGAGAGCCTGATCAAGGCGATTAACCGTTCCATGGCAACCATTGAGTTCAACCGGCTGGGAGAGGTCATCAGCGCCAACGAAAACTTCCTTGCCGTGATGGGTTACCGCCTCGATGAGATTGTTGGCAAGCACCATCGTTTGTTCTGTGAGCGAAGCGAAAGTGAATCCAATGAGTATCGCCAGTTCTGGGAGCGCCTGAATCAAGGCGAGTTTTTCTCCGGTAACTTCAAGCGCCTCAACAACCGGGGACACACCGTCTGGTTACGTGCGACTTACAACCCAGTGTTCGACGCCAACGGCAGCCTTTACAAAGTCGTCAAGTTTGCGAGCGATATCACGACTCAGGTTCTCCAGCAGGAAGCTGAATCACGAGCAGCCCGCATGGCCTATGAGACCTCATTGAAAACCGACGATACAGCACTCGAAGGTGCCCGAGTGGTGCAGGAGACCGTGGATGTCATGCAAAGCCTGGCCGGCGAATTGAATCACGCAGCCGAAGGTATCAACGATGTCAGTCAACAGTCGGAAGTCATCAGCAGCATCGTCCAGACCATCCGTGGTATCGCCGAACAAACAAATCTTCTAGCGCTAAACGCCGCCATCGAAGCGGCTCGTGCCGGAGAACAGGGTCGGGGTTTTGCGGTGGTCGCTGACGAAGTGCGCAATCTGGCTTCGCGCACAAGTCAGGCCACCCTCAAGATTGTCGAGGTGGTGCAGCACAATCGTGAATTGGCCCAAGGGGCAGTGGCCAGGATGGAGGCGAGTAAAGACAAGGCGGAACAAGGAGTCAAATTAGCCGGTGAGGCTGGTCAAGTGATACTGGATATTCAGGACAGTGCTCGCCAAGTCGTACAGGCAATCAGCAATTTCTCGTCGACATTGGCACGTTGAGTCAGCCTTGCGGCTTGTACAAAACCCTGGCTCGGTCGACCCACTAATCGTTAGTAAAACAGGTCTCGAATGAACACGAAATCACCCATAGTCCCTCCTTGTAGTGCCTGTAGAGACGGCGACGCACTGGATTTTGAGTTCAGTATGGCGTTCCAGCCAATCGTAGACCTGCGCGACAACAGTATTTTTGCCTACGAGGCTTTGGTACGTGGTTGCGATGGCAGTGGTGCCGCCACCATTCTTGGAAAGGTGAACGAACAGAACCGTTATGCCTTTGACCAAGCATGCCGCGTCAAGGCTGTCGAGCTTGCTTCACGCCTGAAAATCCCCTGTTTTGTCAGCATCAACTTCTTGCCCAACGCGGTATATCAAGCAGCCACATGCATTCGTGCGACGCTTGAAGCTGCACGCAGATTTGGTTTTCCCACAGAAAGACTGATCTTCGAGATCACCGAAAACGAAGAACTGGTGGACAAGGAACATCTGAAAAGCATCATTCGAGAATATCGTCTTAAAGGCTTCAAGACGGCGATAGATGATTTCGGTGCCGGGTACTCAGGGCTCAATTTGCTGGCAGAGTTTCAACCCGACATCATCAAACTGGACATGGCCCTGGTACGTAGCATCTGCACTGACCCGGTGCGACAGGCAATCGTCCAAGGCATCCTCGGTGTATGCAAAGCGCTCAACATTGAAGTGATCGCAGAGGGCGTAGAGACCAATGCCGAACTACAGCAGTTACTGGCCCTGGGCATTAACTTCTATCAAGGCTATCTGTTCGCAAAGCCCGAATACGAAACACTGCCAAACGTGGCTTGGCCAACCCCGACCATTGGCTGAAAGGTTTACTCACGTTGAGTCCTGGCCCTAAAACTGAAGCGCCCTGGGGCAACGAGCAACGTTGAGACGAAAAAAAACCCGCATGACTGCGGGCTTTCTCTGGGGCTGAAGCTGATCGCTTCAACTGCCGATCAATGGGATTTTTTTGTTCCCGATGGCCCGGCATGACTCAGCCCTTTGGTGTTGTGATCACCGGGCGTGGTAGCCGAGATCGCGGTGGCCTTGGTTACGCCGCGGGTGTCTTTGGAATGAGCGACGCCTGAGGTCGTGCTGCCATGACCGCGATCATCATTTCGCTCACTGCCATTGTGCTTGCCGCTGATGCCATGGTCGCGAACGGCTTTGCCGGCGTGGTCGCTGTCCAGCCCGTTAGCACGGCCATTGCTGTCGGCGTGGTCTGAGCCGGCGTGGCTGCCACCTGCACCACCGCCCGCTCCACCGCCATGACCGCCACCGTTGCCACCGCCATTGCCACCGCCGTGTCCACCCCCTTCCCTGGCGGAAGCGGTGTTGATGACCGACAGATCATTCGGGAGTAAAGGGGCGGCCGCCAACATCAAGGCGCAGGACATGACGGCTACAAGACTCTTGTTTTTTAAAAGCATGATTGCTTCCGTAGGGGGTTGATATCGCGACCTTTATGACGCGATATCCCCCTGACAGTTCAAGCTTGGCGACAGACGGACCCATTGCCTGATCGCCCACTCGGGACGCCGGGTGGAAGCGGTTTGCCCTGGGCGGAATCACGCGCCCCAAGCTGCGGGGCCAAAGGCGCTGCATCAGTTATTTATGCTCAAATGCCAGCTTAATAATATTTTACCGATATCAGGGTGATCCCTAGTCTTGACCCCAAGAGATGGCAGGCCACATGCGGTTTGAATCCAACTTCAAAGGGTATTGAGATGACCACTGTAAAAATAAAAACAGATACGCTGATTGTGGGCGCCGGTCAGGCGGGTGTGGCCATGAGCGAGCACCTGAGCAAACTGGGTGTGCCGCATCTGGTGCTGGAGCGTAACCGCATCGCCGAACGCTGGCGCACCGGCCGCTGGGATTCGCTGGTGGCCAATGGCCCGGCCTGGCACGACCGCTTTCCCGGCCTGGCATTCGACGACCTGAGCCCTGACAGCTTTGCCCCGAAAGAGCGGGTGGCCGATTACTTCGAAGCCTACGCGAAAAAATTCAACGCCCCGATCCGCACCGGCGTCGATGTGTTGAAGGTCGAGCGCAATGTCGGTCGCCCCGGGTTCACCATCGAAACCTCCGAAGGCGTGATCGAAGCCGCCCGCGTGGTCGCCGCCACCGGTCCTTTCCAAAATCCGGTCATCCCGCCGATCGCGCCGAAAGACCAGCCATTGCTACAGATCCACTCGGCTGATTACCGCAACCCTGGGCAACTGCCGGAAGGCGCCGTTCTGGTCGTCGGCGCCGGCTCGTCGGGGGTGCAGATTGCCGACGAGTTGCAGCGTGCGGGCAAGCAGGTCTACCTCTCGGTAGGCGCCCACGATCGCCCTCCCCGCGCCTACCGCAACCGTGATTTCTGCTGGTGGCTGGGGGTGCTGGGCGAATGGGATCAAGCGGCGATGAAGCCCGGTCGGGAACACGTGACCATTGCCGTCAGTGGCGCCCATGGCGGGCGGACCGTGGACTTTCGCGGGCTTGCCCATCGCGGCATGACCCTGGTCGGCCTGACCCAGTCGTTCGACGGCAGCGTGGCGACTTTCCAGCCGAACCTGGCCGAGAACCTGGCCCGGGGCGATGAGAACTATCTGGCGCTGCTCGATGCCGCCGATGCCTACATCGAGCGCAACGGCCTGGACCTGCCGCAAGAACCGGAAGCGCGGATAACCTTCCCCGATCCCGAGTGCGTGACCCATCCGATCCTGCAGCTGGACCTGGCCAAGGCCGGCGTGACCTCGATCATCTGGGCCACCGGTTTTGCCACTGATTACAGCTGGCTGAAGGTCAACGCCTTCGACGCCAACGGCAAGCCGCAGCACCAGCGCGGCGTATCGAGCGAGCCCGGGGTGTATTTCCTCGGTCTGCCGTGGCAGTCGCGACGCGGTTCGTCGTTTATCTGGGGCGTCTGGCACGACGCCAAATACGTGGCTGACCAGATCGCCATCCAGCGCTCATACCTCGACTACCACGATGCGGCGCAACGGCAGGCCGAAGCGGCCCCGGTTGCCCTTGAAACCACGGTCAGTGCCTAAGCCTTTTTCTGTCAGGAGCGTCAAATGTCCACGCCAACCCATACCCGCATTCGCATGTTCAACACCAAACAAACCTACCCGAACCAGAGCCTGGACAACGACCTGTGCCAAGCGGTCCGGGCCGGCAACACTGTCTATGTGCGCGGCCAGGTCGGTACTGACTTCGAAGGCAACCTGGTGGGCCTGGGTGACCCGCGTGCGCAAGCCGAGCAAGCCATGCGCAACGTCAAACAGTTACTGGAAGAGGCCGGCAGCGACCTGAGCCACATCGTGAAAACCACCACCTACCTGATCGACCCGCGTTACCGCGAACCGGTCTACCAGGAAGTGGGCAAGTGGCTCAAAGGCGTGTTCCCGATTTCCACCGGGCTGGTGGTGTCGGCCCTGGGGCAGCCACAGTGGCTGATGGAGATTGATGTGATTGCGGTGATTCCCGAGTAAGCAGGCTTACCGAGTGGCTGCCATCGCTGGCAAGCCAGCTCCCACAGGGATCGTCGCATCCACACAATCATCTGTGGGAGCGGGCTTGCCAGCGATGGCGTCCGCCCAGACACCCCATTCGACAAGGCACACCAAGGAACACACCTATGACCTTTTCCATCGCCGCACGCTGCCCCGAAACCGGTCAATTCGGCATCGCGATCAGTTCCTCGAGCATCGCCGTCGGCGCCCGCTGCCCCTGGCTGTTGCCCGGTGTCGGCGCGGTGTCCACGCAAAACATCACCCTGCCGTCCCTCGGCCCGGAAGTCCTCGCCCTCATGGAACAGGGCCTCGCGCCGGCCGAGGCGCTGGACAAGGTGCTGACCCGCAACGGTTACAGCCAGTATCGGCAGGTCACCGCCATCGACCACCTCGGCCGCACCGCGTACTTCAGCGGCGCGCAAACCCTGGGCAACCACAATGCCGTATCGGGCGAACAATGCGTGGCGGCGGGCAACATGCTGGCCGATCGTTCGGTGATCGAGGCCATGGTCCAGGCGTTCGAGCACGGCGAAGGTCAACTCGCCGACCGCCTGCTCGCCGCGATGAAAGCGGCCATTGCCGCAGGTGGCGAAGCCGGGCCGGTGCATTCGGCGGCGATGGTGGTGGTGGGTGAACTGACCTGGCCGATCATCAACCTGCGAGTCGATTGGGCCGACGAAAACCCGATCGGTCAGTTGGAAAAGCTCTGGGACGCCTATCGCCCACAGGTTCAGGACTACATCGACCGCGCCCTCGCTCCCGACAAATCCCCTGGCTACGGCGTCGCCGGAGACGACCGATGAACAGCAGCCGCGATTTGCTGAAAACCCTGGTGGCTTTCGACACCACCAGTCGCGAATCCAACCTGCAGCTGATCGAGTTTGTCCGCGATTACCTCGCGCGCTTCGATGTGCCTTGCGAACTGATCTACAACGAGCAGCGCAGCAAGGCCAATCTGTTCGCGACCCTCGGCCCGGCGGATCGTCCGGGCATCGTGCTGTCGGGGCATACCGACGTGGTGCCCGTGGACGGCCAGCCGTGGACCGTCGCGCCGTTCGAACTCAGCGAGCGCGACGGCAAGCTCTACGGTCGCGGCACGGCGGACATGAAAGGCTACATCGCCTGCGTGCTGGCGCTGGTTCCGGCGCTGGTAACGGCCAACCTGCAGCGGCCGGTTCACATCGCGCTGTCATACGATGAAGAAGTCGGCTGCCTCGGCGTGCGGTCCTTGCTCAAAGCCCTGGAACGGCGCCCCATCAAACCGATGCTCTGCATCATTGGCGAGCCCACCGAGCTCAAACCGGTGCTTGGCCACAAGGGCAAACTGGCGATGCGTTGCGACATTCACGGCCAGGCCTGCCATTCCGCCTATGCGCCGCAGGGGGTCAATGCCATCGAATACGCCGCCGAACTGATCGGCGAACTGGGACGCATCGGCCACCGGCTCAAAGCCCCCGAGCATCACGACGCGCACTTCGACCCACCGTTCAGTACCGTTCAAACCGGCGTCATTGCCGGCGGCAAGGCCTTGAACATCGTCCCTGCCGATTGCCGCTTCGATTTTGAAATCCGCGCCCTGCCCTCACACGATCCGAGCGAGGTGGCGCAGGCACTGAAGACCTACGCCGAGCAGCAGGTATTGCCGCGCATGCGCGCCGTGAGCGAACAGAGCGAGATTCGCTTCAGCGAGTTATCGGCGTATCCCGGCCTGGCAACCGAAGCCCACAGCGAAGCCGCGGAGCTGATCGCCGGGTTTTCCGGTTCCCGAGCGTTCGGCACCGTAGCCTTCGGCACCGAGGGCGGGCTATTTGACGCCGCAGGAATACCCACCGTGGTCTGCGGGCCGGGCAGCATGGATCAGGGGCATAAACCGGACGAATTCGTCAGCCTGGAGCAATTGAACGGCTGCGATGAAATGCTGCAAAGGATGCTGCTGTCGATCAGTTGAATCACAAGCATCCCCCTCCAAAGAAGCCTGTGGGATCGGGCTTGCCCGCGATGAGGACCTGACATTCAACCTCCATGTCGACTGTCCAGCCCATTGCGAGCAAGCGCTGCGACTCTGCTACATTAGCCCCGCCCTATCAAAACAAGGAATGTTCACCCATGAAATTCGGCTACCTGATCGTCTACGTCGCCAACGTCCCCGCCTCATTGCAATTCTTCGAAACCGCGTTCGGCCTCACCACGCGATTCCTCCACGAATCCAACACCTACGGCGAACTCGAAACCGGTGAAACCGCCCTGGCTTTCGCCGCCGACGAACTGGCCGCCATGAACTTCAACGGCGGTCACATCAGCGCCCACACCAGCGTGAAACCGCTGGGCATGGAAGTCGGCCTCGTCACCGACGATGTCCCCGCCGCCCACGCCAAAGCCCTGAACGCAGGGGCCCGCGAGGTGGCCGCCCCGCTGACCAAACCCTGGGGCCAGACCGTCTCCTACGTGCGCTGCCCGGACGGAACGCTGGTGGAACTTTGCACCCCAATAAAATGAGGTTCTTCACGCGATCCCGGGATGCAAAGCTAATGCAATACCTGTAGGGGCAAGCTCGCACACACATACTGTGTTCTTACACAACCAAACAGCTTTGCCGATCAATCGGAGCTTTGTCTTTTCCCACAACCGAATCCACATGGAAGCCGTCGAAGACGACGGCCCCAGTCGGACGTACCTTTGATTTTGGACTTCCGAAAACCCTGTAGGAAATTACCTCTTGTGGCGAAGGGGCTTACCCCCGTTGGGCAGCGAAGCGGCCCCAAACCCTGCCCCCGAATTCCCAAGACCCTGCGCACTGTCCGAAATACCGCAAAAGCCCGTAAACATTGGCTATCAGCCTTGCCAAAACGCTCGCCAAAGCGTCCTACAGCCCGGTTGCGAGCATGAAAATGGACGCCTATATTCGCCTCGCCGCTGACACAAATAGCGATGGGTTTCGCAGCCCTCTGGATTGACACCTAAGAACCGTCAGGCATGATTCGGCCGCTTTTGGTTGTATTAGTTTTATGGCGGTTGTGCGTGGGAGACCTTCGGGTCTGCCGGGTTTTTGGTGTGGGTCCCCGGTCTGCGAACCCGCGCACAGCTGCCACCCATTTGTTTCGCAGCAGAAAGGTGGCAATTCTTCTTTTATCAGGATTATCACCATGTCGAATCAACACCCGCCCCGTCGCTTCACCCCCATGTCCCAATTCGCCACCCACTACCCCGTCCTACTCATCGACAGCGACGCCCCGCTGCGCGAACTGCACAACTGCGTCAGCGAACGCCTCAACGCCGTCCTCCAATACCTGCACCTCATGGCCTGCACCAGCCTCCCCGACTGTGCCGAAAACGACATCAACACCATCACCAACATCGCCCGGATCATGGTCCAGGATGTGAGTGATGTGTTTCGGGTGATTGAGCAGCGAGGGTTTGATGTGCCGAAGGGATAGTGAGCAAGCTACACGTGTGTTATTCAACGCATGCGTATACCCAACAACGAGGTCGAGCGTTAGCTCGCCTCGCGCGGCGTTCCTTTTTTCCAAGTGACCCGCCGTCAGGGCGGAACCCTAGGTGGCCGTTACAGCAGCAATGGATATGTACACGAGAAAGAAAATGGTCGGCTGTCAGACCGCGTTCGCTGGCAAGCCAGCTCCCACAGGGACAGTGCCGACGCGAAAAAACCACGCCAGCCGTGAGGCCGCCATCGCCAGCAAGCCGGCTCTGAAGGGAATACGTAGCTAAACCATCCCGCCGCTGTCAGAAGTTCGCCGGCGTGTTCGCACTGATGATCTCCGCCTCATCCGCCCCGATATTGCGGAACCGATGGGGCAAGGTCGTCGGGAAGTAATAGCCATCCCCGGCATTCAATACGCTGATCTGCCCATCCACCGTCAATTCAACCGTGCCACGCGTGACGAGCCCGCACTCCTCGCCTTCGGTGTGCACGATCGGTTCTTCCCCGGAGCTGGCGCCCGGCGCGTATTGCTCGCGCAGCAAGCGCATCTGCCGGCTCGGTACGGAAGCGCCGATCAGCAGCAGGCGCAGGCCGTTGCGGCCCAGGTCTGGCTGTTCGTTGGCGCGGAACACGTATTGATGCTCGCGCGGGGGTTGATCGAAGGTGAAGAAGTCCGCCAGGGACATGGGAATGCCTTCGAGCAGCTTTTTCAGGGAGCTGACGGAAGGACTGACGCGATTCTGTTCGATCAGGGAGATGGTGGCATTGGTGACGCCGCTACGCCGGGCCAGCTCGCGCTGGGACAGTTTGTAGCTTTCGCGTACTAATTTGAGTCGAGAACCCGTATCCATGACAGCCTTATGCAAGAACGACTTAAGGGTAATGGGGGTGGAAAACAGGCGCGGATCCTGCCGTTTTCCCTGTCCCTGAACCGTGAAAGGCGGCTATTAAATCACGTTTGTTGGTGTTGCTCAGCAGGTTCGATAAACGGTGGTCGAAAATGGCCTATGCCTTGATGCAGTACAAACTGTGGGAGCGAGCCTGCTCGCGATTGCGGTGTGTCAGGCGACTTCGATGTTGGCTGAGCTGACGCCATCGCGAGCAGGCTCGCTCCCACAGGTTAAAAAGCCGGCGACACCTTTTAGGGCGACCGCCGGCGAGGTAAAACTTAAATCCCTAACCGGTCGCGCAGCGAGTAATACGCGGCGCCCATGGCGGTGAGCGGCGCCGAAAAAGTGCGCCCGCCGAGCATTGGCATGTGCGGCAGCGAGGCGAACGCGTTGAAACGCTCGGCGTCGCCACGGATCATTTCCGAGATCAGTTTGCCGGCCAGGTGCGAACAGGTGACGCCGTGGCCACTGTAGCCCTGCATGTAGTAGGCGTTTTTCTCGATACGGCCGAATTGCGGCATGCGCGACATGGTCAGCAGGAAGTTGCCGGTCCAGCGGTAGTCGATCTTCACGTCCTTCAATTGCGGGAAGGTCTTGAGGATTTTCGGGCGGATCAGTTGTTCGATGTCGTCCGGCTCGCGCGCGCCGTAAACCACGCCACCGCCGTAGAGCAAGCGGTTGTCGGCGGTCAGGCGGTAGTAGTCGAGCAGGTAGTTGCAGTCTTCGACGCAGTAGTTGTTTTTGATCAGGCTGCGCGCCTGTTGCTCCGTCAACGGCTCGGTCACGACGATCTGCGAACCGCACGGCATGCTCTTGCTGGTCACGCGGTTATCCAGGCCTTGCGGCAGGTACGCGTTACCGGCGATCAGCAGGTACTTGGCACGGACCACGCCCTTGGCGGTGCGCACGGTGATCGGTTCGCCGTAGGTGATTTCCACCGCCGCCGATTGCTCGAAGATCTTGCCGCCCAGGCCAATGATTGCCGAAGCTTCACCGAGGGCCAGGTTCAGCGGGTGAATATGGCCGCCCTGCATGTCCAGCAAGCCGCCGACGTAGGCCTCGGAACCCACTTCGCGCTTGATATCGGCCGCGTCGAGCATTTTCAGGTTCTTGTTGCCGTAGCGCTCCCAGCTTTTTTTCTGCTCGGCCAGGCCTTTGAGTTGCTTCTTGTTCATCGCGGCGAAGATGCCGCCCGGGCGGTAGTCGCACTGGATGTCGTAGTGCTGTATTCGCTGACGGATGATGTCGGCGCCTTCGAAAATCATGCTGCCCAGGACTTCGGCCGTCTTGTCGCCATAGCGCTCTTCGATGACATCGACGTCGCGGCTGTAGGAGTTGACCAGTTGACCGCCGTTGCGCCCGCTGGCGCCGAAACCGACCTTGGCGGCTTCCAGCACGGTGACGCTGTAGCCCGCTTCGGCGAGGAACAGTGCCGAGGACAGGCCAGTGTAGCCGGCGCCGATCACGCAGACGTCGCATTCCACCAGTTCTTCGAGCACCGGGAAATCGCCGGTGAAGTTGCGGGTGGCGGCGTAGTAGCTGTTTACATGTGTTTGTTTCATAGGTTTCTCCGAGGGTCGCCGGCAACGTGCAAGCGACCGCCGCTTAAAAGGGCTTAGAGCTTGATCCAGGTCGCTTTGAGCTCGGTGTACTTGTCGAACGCATGCAGCGATTTGTCCCGACCGTTACCCGACTGCTTGAACCCGCCGAACGGCGCGGTCATGTCGCCGCCGTCGTACTGGTTGACCCAGACGCTGCCGGCGCGCAGGCCACGGGCGAAGGTGTGGGCCTTGCTCAGGTTGCTGGTCCAGACCCCGGCCGCCAGGCCGAAGATGCTGTCGTTGGCAATCGCCAGGGCTTCCTCGGCGGTGTCGAAGGTGATCAGCGACAGCACCGGGCCGAAGATTTCTTCACGGGCGATGGTCATGGCGTTGGTCACGCCGTCGAAAATCGCCGGTTCCACGTACAGGCCACCGGTCTCTTCGAGGGTGCGGCTGCCGCCGGCGATCAGTTGAGCGCCCTGCTCCTTGCCGATGCCGATGTAACGCAGCACGTTCTCCAACTGACGCTGATCGACCACGGCGCCGACGGTGGTCGAAGGATCGAGCGCATGACCCGGTTTCCAGGCTTGCAGGGCTTCGACCAGCAGCGGGATGAACTGATCGCGGATCGAACGCTCCACCAACAGGCGCGAGCCGGCGGTGCAGACTTCGCCCTGGTTGAAGGCGATGCCGCTGGCTGCCGCCTGGGCGGCTGCGCGCAGGTCCGGTGCGTCGGCAAAGACCACGTTCGGGCTCTTGCCGCCGGCTTCCAGCCAGACGCGCTTCATGTTGCTCTGCCCGGCGTAGATCATCAGTTGCTTGGCGATCGCCGTGGAACCGGTGAAGGCCAGCACGTCGACGTCCATGTGCAGCGCCAGCGCCTTGCCGACGGTGTGGCCGAAGCCCGGCAGAACGTTGAACACGCCTTTGGGGATGCCCGCATCCAGCGCCAGCTGCGCGATGCGGATCGCCGTCAATGGCGACTTTTCCGAAGGCTTGAGGATGAACGAGTTGCCCGCCGCCAGGGCCGGGGCGAACTTCCAGCTGGCCATGATCAGCGGGAAGTTCCACGGCACGATGGCCGCGACCACACCCGCCGGTTCACGGGTGACCAGGCCGAGTTGATCGTGGGGCGTGGCGGCGACTTCGTCGTAGATCTTGTCGATGGCTTCGGCGGTCCAGCGGATCGCGTTGGCGGTCGCCGGAATGTCGATGCTCATGGAGTCGCTGATCGGCTTGCCCATGTCGAGGGTTTCGAGCAGCGCCAGTTCTTCCTGGTTGGCCAGGATCAGATCGGCGAAACGGATCAGGATGCGCTTGCGCTCGACCGGGGCCAGCCTGGACCAGACGCCGGACTCGAAGGTACGCCGGGCAACGGCGACGGCTGCGTTGGCATCGGCTTCGTCGGTGCTGGCGACGTTCGCCAGAAAACGACCGTCAACCGGGCTGATGCATTCGAACGTGGCACCAGTGGCGGCCGCGCAGTACTGACCGTCGATGAAGGCACGGCTTTCGATGGTTAGGGACTGGAAGCGTTGCTCCCAGTCGCTGCGAGTAATTGTCATTGTTGTGACTCGACGCAGGGGAATAGGTGGTCTCGGGCTGAATGCCAGCCAATCAAGGCATTGAAATGCAGTCCCCTGTGGGAGCGAGCCTGCTCGCGATAGGGGTGGATCAGTCAGCATTAGTATCGTCTGACACTCCGCTATCGCGAGCAGGCTCGCTCCCACAGGTGTTGCATTGGGTTCTGCCCGTCAGACGGTATGCAGGTACCAGTTGTACTCAAGGTCGGAGATGGAGTTCTCGAACTCGGCCAGCTCGCTTTCCTTGCACGCCACGAACACGTCGATGTACATCGGGTCGATGTATCTGGCCATGACTTCGCTGTCGTCCAGCTCGCGCAGTGCGTCGCGCAGGTTGTTCGGCAGGCTCTGTTCGTTCTGCTCGTAGCTGTTGCCTTCCACCGGGGCGCCCGGCTCGATCTGATTGGTCAGACCGTGGTGCACGCCCGCCAGGACCGAGGCCATCAGCAGGTACGGGTTGGCATCGGCACCGGCCACGCGGTGTTCGATGCGCACGGCGTCCGCCGAACCGGTCGGTACGCGCACTGCCACGGTACGGTTGTCGATGCCCCAGCTCGGCGAGTTCGGCACGTAGAACTGTGCGCCGAAACGACGGTAGGAGTTGACGTTCGGGCAGAGGAAGGCCATCTGCGCCGGCAGGGTCTCGAGCACACCGCCGATCGCGTGACGCAGTGCGGCGTTCTGCTCGGGATCCTCGCTGGCAAAGATGTTCTTGCCTTCTTTGTCGAGAATCGAGATGTGGACATGCAGACCGTTACCTGCCTGGCCCGGATAAGGCTTGGCCATGAAGGTGGTGTCCATCTCGTGGTCGTAGGCGATGTTCTTCACCAGACGCTTGAGCAGGACCGCGTAGTCGCACGCCTTGATCGGGTCGGACACGTGGTGCAGGTTCACTTCGAACTGCGCCGGGGCACTTTCCTTGACGATGGCGTCGGCCGGGATGCCCTGCTCTTTCGCGCCTTCGAGGATGTCCTGCAGGCAGTCGACGTATTCGTCGAGGTCGTCGATCAGGTACACCTGGGTCGACATCGGACGCTTGCCGGATACCGGCGAACGTGGCGACTGCGGACGACCGTTCACGTTGTCCTGGTCGATCAGGTAGAACTCCAGTTCGAACGCGGCGCAAATGGTCAGGCCGAGGTCGTCGAACTTGCGCACTACATTGGCCAACACTTCACGCGGGTCAGCGAAGAACGGTTCGCCTTCCAGCTCGTGCATGGTCATCAACAGTTGCGCGGTCGGGCGCTTCTGCCATGGCTCGATGCTCAGGGTGCCGGGGATCGGGTAGCAGATTCGGTCAGAGTCGCCGATGTCCAGGCCCAGGCCGGTGCTTTCCACCGTCGAGCCATTGATGTCCAGCGCGAACAGCGACGCCGGCAGGTTGATGCCTTTCTCGTAAACCTTATGAAGACTGGTGCGTTCGATGCGCTTGCCGCGCACCACACCGTTCATATCCGCAATCAGAAGGTCGACGTACAAAACCTCAGGATATTTCTTAAGGAATGCGTTTGCTTCGTTGAGTTGAACGGTACGCAGAGGGACCGACATGATGCACCTATTTTTTACTGTTAATTATTATGTTCACCACCCTTTCACGAGCCCAGTCAATCCGAAAGGCAAAGTGAAGTCAATAGCGAACACTCAGCCTTTCAGCGTTTATTTTAGGGCCTCTCAGCGGCACGAGAGTGCCATATCATCGCTCAAACGCAGGTAAATCCTGATCTTCAGACGTACGGCGTTTAGAATTTTTTACATGAGAGTTGTTAATTAAAATCAACAAGGCTAAGCTCCGGAAAAGCTCGTTCAAGTGTGAAACTTCGAGGTGATAAAAATGGCATTCAAGCCATTGATCGGCGTTACTGCATGCGTCAAACAGATTGGCCTGCACCCCTACCATGTCAGCGGCGACAAGTACTTGCGTGCTGTCAGCGTTGCGGCACTGGGGCTGCCCGTCGTCATTCCTTCCCTGGCTGAACTGACCGAAATCGATGATCTGCTGCCGCAGCTCGACGGTCTGTTGTTGACCGGCTCGCCTTCGAACGTGGAACCCTTCCACTATCAAGGCCCGGACAGCGCTCCCGGCACGGAACACGATCCCCAGCGGGATCGCACCACCCTTCCCCTGATTCGTGCGGCCATTGCGGCTGGCGTCCCGGTGCTCGGCATCTGCCGTGGCTTTCAGGAGATGAACGTGGCGTTCGGTGGCAGCCTGCATCAGAAGGTCCATGAGTTGCCCGGCTTCCTCGATCATCGCGAAGCCAACCACCCTGACCTGGCGGTGCAATACGCACCGGCGCACACCGTCGACGTGCAACCGGGCGGCGTGTTCCAGGCACTGGACCTGCCCACGCAATTCCAGGTCAATTCGATTCATAGCCAGGGCATCGACCGACTCGCCCCCGGCCTGCGCGCCGAAGCGCTCGCGCCGGACGGCTTGATCGAGGCGATCTCGGTCGAGCACAGCAAGGCCTTTGCCCTCGGCGTGCAGTGGCACCCGGAATGGCAGGTCCTGTCGAATCCGCCCTACTTGAGAATTTTCCAGGCGTTTGGCGAAGCGTGCCGGCAACGGGCGGCGCTGCGTCATGGGCGCTGACTGACGAACTCAAACACGATTCAACGATTTCACTGCCCCCGTGAGCCCGGCGGGCGCGCTTGTGCGCGCCGGTCCCTCACGACAACAACACACTGCAATAACAACAAGTACTACCAGGCAGCCAGGACGGCGGCGCCGAATAAACCCGAGCGGTGCGGGCCAGTGAGTCAAACGCAAGACCCTGTGGGAGCAAGATCGCTCCCACAGGGGACCAGCGTTTCGACTGACTGGCACCGTCCGGCAAGGGTTTGCAATCAACTATTAAGTCAGGCCGCGTTGGCCCGACGACTGAAACCTGTTGGGAGTTTCAAATGGCAAACGCCTCCAGCATCTACAGGAAGGCTCTTGAAGGTCACCAGGCACCGAAAAAGGTGTTGGTAAAAGTCGACCGCGTCACCAAGAAATTCGACGAAACCACCGCTGTGGACGATGTGTCCCTGGAAATCCATCAGGGCGAAATCTTTGCCCTGCTCGGTGGCTCCGGCTCCGGTAAATCGACGCTGCTGCGCATGCTCGCCGGCTTCGAGCGCCCGACCGAAGGCCGGATCCTGCTCGACGGTGTCGACATCACCGACATGCCGCCCTACGAGCGGCCGATCAACATGATGTTCCAGTCCTACGCACTCTTCCCGCACATGACCGTGGCGCAGAACATTGCCTTCGGCCTTAAGCAGGACCGTTTGCCAGCCGCGGAAATCGACGCCCGCGTGGAAGAAATGCTGCGCCTGGTGCACATGACCCAATACGCCAGGCGCAAACCTCATCAGTTGTCCGGCGGTCAGCGCCAGCGCGTGGCCCTGGCCCGTTCCCTGGCCAAACGTCCGAAGCTGCTGCTGCTCGACGAACCGATGGGCGCACTGGATAAAAAGCTGCGTTCGCAGATGCAGCTGGAGCTGGTGGAAATCATCGAGCGCGTGGGCGTGACCTGCGTGATGGTGACCCACGACCAGGAAGAGGCCATGACCATGGCCCAGCGCATCGCCATCATGCACCTGGGCTGGATCGCCCAGATCGGCAGCCCGGTGGACATCTATGAAGCGCCGGTCAGCCGCATGGTCTGCGAGTTCATCGGCAACGTGAACGCCTTCGAAGGCACCGTCGTCGAAGACCTGGAAGGTTACGCGATCATTCACAGCCCGGACCTGGAACAGAAGATCTACGTGGGTCACGGTGTCAGCACTTCGGTGCAGGACAAGTCGATCACCTACGCCATCCGCCCGGAAAAACTGCTGGTCAGCACCACCAAGCCAGAGGCCCGCTACAACTGGTCCAGCGGCAAGGTGCATGACATCGCCTACCTCGGCGGCCACTCGGTGTTCTACGTGGAGCTGCCTGGCGGCAAGATTGTGCAGTCGTTCATGGCCAACGCCGAACGCCGTGGCGCACGTCCGACCTGGGACGATCAGGTCTACGTGTGGTGGGAAGACGACAGCGGCGTGGTACTGCGCGCATGAGAACCTTCAATCAGCAATTCCTGCGCCTGGTGCCCAGTGGACGAAAACTCGTCATCGGGATTCCTTTCCTGTGGCTGTGCCTGTTCTTCCTGTTGCCGTTCTTCCTGGTCATGAAGATCAGCTTCTCGGAAGCGGCCCTGGCCATTCCGCCCTACTCGGAGATCTACACCTACGCCGAGCAGAAATTCCAGCTGTTGCTCAACATCGGCAACTACACCTTGCTGGGCGAAGATGAGCTGTACCTCTCCGCCTACCTGGGTTCGTTGAAGGTCGCGCTGTTCAGCACACTGATGTGCCTGGTGATCGGTTTCCCGATGGCCTACGCCATTACCAAGGCGAGCAAGGAAGCGCAAAACGTCCTGATGCTGCTGATCATGATGCCGACCTGGACCGCGATCCTGATCCGCGTCTACGCCTGGATGGGCATCCTCAGCAACAACGGTCTGCTCAACGCGTTCCTGATGTGGACCGGGCTGACGTCGCACCCGATCGAGATCCTCAACACCAATACCGCCGTCTATATCGGCGTGGTGTATGCGTATCTGCCGTTCATGATCCTGCCGCTGTACGCCAACCTGGTCAAACACGACCAGAGCTTGCTGGAAGCGGCGTCGGACCTGGGTTCGAGCACCTTCAACAGCTTCTGGAAAATCACCGTGCCGCTGGCCAAGAACGGCATCATCGCCGGTTGCATGCTGGTGTTCATTCCTGTGGTGGGCGAGTTCGTGATCCCGGAACTGCTTGGCGGTCCCGAGACCCTGATGATCGGCCGCGTGCTGTGGCAAGAGTTCTTCAATAACCGCGACTGGCCGGTGGCGTCCGCCCTGGCGGTGGTGATGCTGTTGATCCTGATTGTGCCGATCCTGCTGTTCAACCGCAGTCAGGCCAAAGAAATGGAGGCACGGGGATGAAACGTTTCGGCTTCTCAAAATTGATGCTGGTGCTCGGCCTGTCGTTTATCTACCTGCCGATGCTGATTCTGGTGATCTACTCGTTCAACGCCTCGAAACTGGTGACGGTATGGGGTGGCTGGTCGTTCAAGTGGTACGCCGGCCTGCTCGACAACACCCAGTTGATGGGTTCGGTGGTGCGTTCGCTTGAGATCGCCTGCTACACCGCGCTGGCGGCCGTGGCTTTGGGAACACTGGCGGCGTTCGTCCTGACCCGCGTCACCCGCTTCAAGGGTCGCACGCTGTTCGGCGGCCTGGTCACCGCACCGCTGGTGATGCCGGAAGTGATCACCGGTCTGTCGCTGTTGCTGCTGTTCGTGGCCATGGCGCAACTGATCGGTTGGCCGATGGAACGCGGCATCGTGACCATCTGGATCGCCCACACCACCTTTTGTGCCGCCTACGTGGCAGTGGTAGTCTCCGCGCGCCTTCGCGAGCTGGACCTGTCCATCGAAGAAGCGGCCATGGACCTGGGTGCGAAGCCGTTCAAGGTGTTCTTCCTGATCACCATTCCGATGATCGCGCCATCCCTGGCGGCCGGCGGCATGATGTCGTTCGCCCTGTCACTGGATGACCTGGTACTGGCAAGCTTCGTCTCCGGCCCGGGTTCCACGACCTTGCCGATGGAAGTGTTCTCGGCGGTGCGTCTGGGCGTGAAGCCCGAGATCAACGCCGTGGCCAGCCTGATCCTGTTGGCGGTCTCGATCGTGACCTTCATGGTCTGGTACTTCAGCCGCCGTGCCGAAGCCACCCGCAAGCGGGCAATCCAGGAAGCGATGGACCAGACTGCCAGCGAATCGTGGCAACAACCTAAAAAGCAAATGGTAGAAGCGACGGCCTAGTGCCGCCGACCTGTAGGAGCGAGCTTGCTCGCGATGGACCCAAGGACGCCGCGTTAATTCAGGCAGCCCACGTCATCGTTGACGTCCATCGCGAGCACGCTCGCTCCTACAGGGCACACAAGCACCACTGCATTTTTGTTTTATGTATTTGAATAAGAAAAGAAATGGAGTTGTACCGATGAAAATGCTTGGCAGGACTCTGCTGACACTGTCCTTATTGGGCGCGATGACCACCGGCGCCCAGGCCAATGACAAGGTACTGCGCGTCTACAACTGGTCGGATTACATTGCCCCGGACACCGTCAAGAAGTTCGAAGACGAGACCGGCATCCAGGTGACCTACGATGTGTTCGACAGTAACGAAACCCTTGAGGCACGTCTGCTGGCGGGTAAATCCGGTTACGACATCGTCGTGCCGTCCAACAGTTTCCTGGCCAAGCAGATCAAGGCCGGGGTCTATCAGGAACTGGATAAATCCAAACTGTCGAACTGGAAAAACCTCAATCCGGTCCTGCTGAAGAACGCCTCCGCCAGTGACCCTGGCAACAGCCACGCGTTCCCGTACATGTGGGGCTCGATCGGTATCGGTTTCAATGCGGCCAAGGTCAAGGAAGTGCTCGGCGCCAATGCCCCGACCAATTCCTGGGACCTGCTGTTCAAACCGGAGAACGCCGCAAAGCTCAAAGCCTGCGGCATCAGTTTCCTCGATTCACCGACCGAGATGCTCCCGGCTGCCCTGCACTACCTGGGCTACCCGGTGAACGATCAGGACAAGCAACACATCGCCGAAGCCGAAGCGCTGTTCATGAAGATTCGTCCGTCGGTGGCGTATTTCCATTCGTCGAAATACATCTCGGACCTGGCCAACGGCAACATCTGCGTGGCGGTCGGCTACTCCGGCGACGTGCTTCAAGCCAAGGCCCGCGCCCTGGAAGCCGGCGACAAGGTGAAGATCGACTACAGCATCCCCAAAGAAGGGGCCGGCAGTTTCTACGACATGGTCGCCATCCCGCGTGATGCCGCCAACGTCGAGAACGCCTACCTGTTCATGAATTTCCTGATGCGCCCGGACATCATCGCCGAGATCACCAACAACGTCGGCTACAGCAACGCCAACGCGGCTGCTACGCCATTGGTGGATGAAGCGATTCGCAACGATCCGGGTTCGTATCCGTCCCAGGAAGTGATGGCGACCCTGTATGCCATTCCCGACATGCCGATCGGTGTGCAGCGGGTGATGACCCGGGGCTGGACCAAGGTGAAGCTGGGTAACTGATTCAGTGCACCTGATGCCGCTATCGCTCGCGCCTACAGGTCGGGCGCGCAGGTTGAAATCTGATTTTCCGATTGACATTCATGCAGCGCCTTACCACCGCTGCATCACTCACCTGGCTCCTCGGTTAAGGTGAATGTTGGCGCCCTCGGGCGCCTTTTTTTGTAGCAGTGCCTACGCAGCCCCCAGCGGCCAATCCGCCAGCGCCCGGTAGCGGCCCTTATGGGATTCGAACAGGGTGAAGCGGTCGGCGCGCAGGAAAAACTCAGGTGACGAGGGGGACTCCGGCACCGGCGCCCGATAGTCGCGGGCCAGGGTCAGGTGCGGACGAAACTCCCGTGGCGCATCCTCCAGTCCAAACGGCAACAAGGCCTGTTCCAGGTCATACACCAGGCGCAACAGCGCCGGCGGTGCCTGTTCCGGCGCCAATACCAACGCCCCTGCCCTGCGCCAGACATCCAGTCGATCCAGCGCCACGGTCAAACGCGCGTCGGGTATGCGTACAGACGCGACCGCCGTGCAAATGTCCGCAATCTGCCCCACCGCCACCGCACCCAGAAACTTCAGGGTCAGATGGAAGTTCTCCACCGGCACCGGCCGCCCGCTGCGCAATTGCAGCGCGCCACGCCACTGGGCGATGGCCTTGCGTTGCGCGGGGGCGCAATCCAGGGCAAAAAACAGTCGTTTGAACGGTTCGCGGGATTCGTCATTCATGCAGGACACCTCGGCGGGAGACCGCATGAGTGTACAACCTGTGACGCGTCGGCAAGCGCCCTCGCCACGGGTCTATAGTTGAGGCGAGCGATTCAACCGGAGGGGTCATGCGACAGATCATCAGCAAGGAACCATGGTGGGCCGAGCCGCCCAGGCCCGGCCAGGATGAGTTCGAACTGGAATGGGGCTGGCTGGTGCACTACAGCGAAGGCGAACCGCGTTTCGAATTCATCAGGGTACGGCCGACCGATGACGAGATCCGCCATCGCAAGAGCTGCAGGATCACCCCGACGGCGGAGTGACCCCGGAGCCCGCCTCAGGCCTGGACGAGCAGCTCGAAGCCGCCGAACACCATGCGCTGGCCATCGAACGGAATCGGATTGACGTCCGCCTGCGTGCGCGGGTCTTTCATCATTTTTTCCATCCCGGCATTGCGGGTGGCCTTGTCCGGCCAGATGATCCAGCCAAACACCACGGTCTCGTCTTCCTTGAGTTTTACCGCCATCGGGAACGAGGTGACCTTGCCCTCCGGCACGTCCTCTCCCCAGCACTCGGCCAGGCTCAACGCGCCGTTTTCCTTGAAAATCATGGCGGCGATTTCGGCGTGTTTCTTGAATTTCTCACGATTGGCGGTGGGCACTGCCGCGATAAAACCATCGACATAAGACATGGGTTGTTCTCCTTGGGTCATGGGTTGAGCTGCTGAGTAGTCGATTCAGTCGGGCTCCAATCGACAGACCCCACGCTTGAACCGACCGGCGGTTGAGCGCTCTGTGCCAGGCTGCCTTCGATTTGCGCCGCCATGTACAGGGTCCCGGCCATGACACCGGTGTTCGGGTCCTGCACCAGCTTGATCCAGGCTTTGTCGAAGGTGTTGCCCAGACTGCTGCGGATCAATGCTTCGCTGTCCGGCCGGTCGGCGGCCTGAATCAATGCGCGAACCCCCGCCACCCCCACGGTAATCAATCCCCCGGCGAGTTTGCCGGCGGCCGCCGCCACTGCACTGGCCGCCCCGCGCGGGGCCATTTCGGCTTCCATCCGTTGGCTTGCGCGCCTGGCTACCGGCGCCATGGCGGTGTCGGTCGAGCCAACGCCTTTATTACCGCCCGCCTTGTGGATCTTGTCGACCAGCGCGGAGTACGCCGGCAACGTGTTCAAATCGGTGTAAACGACCTGATAAAGCGAGGCGTCCCGGGCCGGTGGTGGCCCAAGGGCAATGGCCGGGATTTTCTGGATACGGCCATTGAGTTGCGCGATCGGCACGCCATGGCGCTGGGAAATTTTCTGCAGTTCTTCCTTGAGAATGTCCACGTAAAAGGCCGCCGCCAGGCTGAGAATCGCATTAGGGTCGATCTCCACCGCCACCGGCGCCAGGACCTTTTCCTGATACTGCTCCAGCAGATAAGCGGCCAGACGCTTTTCCGTGGCGTCCTGCTCGCCCTTGGCGTTGATGGTGTACCAGCTGACCTTCATCGACAGCCATTCCTGGGTCCAGTAACTGCTGAACCAGGGAATGAAGTTCTGCTCGGTCAACTCATAGACCCGCGTGCGCCAGTAATCCATGGCACCGTGGGCGTAGATTTTTGTCTGCTCGGTCGCCGATTGCGACGCCTGGACGATCTCCCGATCCACTTGTTGCCAGGTGCTGGGAGAAATAATGATGGGCGGTGCCACCGGCGCACGCGGTGGCGTGGCGCACCCCGCCAGTAGCATCAGTATGACGACGATCAACCAGCGCAGGTTCAAGATCGCAGTTCCCAAAGTCGGCTCTCAACGGGATGTTCAGTGTTCAAGAGCCCCTTAATTGAGTATAGGTGTCAGCCATGGTCGGCTCGGCACGGATCTTGTTCCCAAGGCCGGCTTCGCCCGCCGGCTCCGACCATCACTTGCATCGATATTCATCATCGCCACGAATGCCTTCCACCCCACCACCGTCAGCGTAGGATCAAATCCAACCCAACACGAAACCCTGTAGCGGAGGGCCGTACCATGCTGATCCATCTCCTGACCTGTCTGGCCCTGACGGCCTTCACGTTGAGTGCATTCGGCTGGTTCGTCCTCTCCGAGGAGCGCACGTCATGATCAACGAAGTCACCCTGTCCGTGAGCTTCCCGGTGTTTGGCAACAACTATTACTCGCAACCTTTCGAGTCTCGTAAAGTGTTGACCCTGGTATTCGACAAAAAATTCGAAGCGCTGCTGATTCCGGCCGCCGCCAATCACTTCAACAACGAAGTGGTCGGGCTCAACGATCAGTTCCGGTTCTTGAACGATGTGCTGGCCGAGCATCTGCAGGCGACCGAAATCGCCGCCACTGCACGCCGTCATCAGTACGTCTGAGAGGCCGCCCCAGGCCAAGTGCCCGTCAGGTCGGCGATGCCTGATCGCCGTGGCCTTTCACCGACTTTCCTGGGCGACGGCCGATGCCCGACCCATGGCAATCAGGTCCCCCACTTGCTCGATGAGTTCACGGCTGTCGGCGAACATCTGTTGCCAGTCGGTGGGAAACCTTACATTCAACGGCAGTTGATCGATTCGCCACTTCGCCGGCAGCGGGTGATCAAACCGGGCGGCGACCTGCAAACCCATTTCGCTGGCCGTAAACGGTCCGCGCAACACTGTCGGCGTGCGCCCGGCGCTGTCCACTGCCTGGACAACATGGGCCTGCAGCCAGTCACCATTGGGCATGCGAACGCGCAACGCCTGGCCAATCGCGGCGTAGCTGATGTTCTGCGGCTCCAGGTAAATCCACAGCAGCGGGTCTTCCTGTCGTTCGATGCGCATCAGCAAGGTCCCGGCACCGACGTTTTCACCGGGATTGACCATGACTTCCGCCACGCGTCCGCCCTGCGGGGCCTTGATCGGCAGCGCAGCCAGGCGCGTCTTCAGCCACTGCTGCTCGGCGTTCTGTTGAATGACATCTCGCTCGACGCTCAACGGCGCCTGATTGGCCAGTTGCTCGCGGCGCTCGAACGCCAACAGATCGGCCCTGAAACCATCGAGTTCGGATTTGGCCGTCAACACTTCCCCCGGCGAAACGGCGCCACGCGACACCAGATCTTCCAGCACCTTCACGCGCGCCTGCGCCCGACCAATACGGGTATTGAGCAACTGACGCTCGCTGCCGCCCAATTTGGTATTGCGTACCGGTGTGGTGTTGGTCGGCAGGGCCGCCAGTTGCGATAACCGGGCGCGCCATTCGGGGTTGTCGAGATTGACCAGTGGCTGATCGACGCCAATCTGGTCGCCGGCCTTGACCAACAGTTGCTCGACCCGACCGCTGTCCCGCGCGCGCACTTCAATGATCGGCAAGCGCAGCTGAGCCGGCGCGTCGATCATCAGCATGCCGTAGGCCAGCTTGCCACCCAGCCAGATCAACGGGCTGGCGACCAGAAACAGGATCAAATACCAGCGCACGCGAAACGCCGTGCGCTTGCCCGGTGCATAGAGCACGTTCAATCCCTGCTCCTGAGTCGGGCTCAGCTCCTTACGACTATCAAAACGAATCTTCATGAGGGTTCACCGTTTTGGAAAGTCTCGCCAGGCTTGCCAGTCAATGCCGGCAATCCCGAGAGGTTGCAGTTGTTCACGCCAGGCGCTGCTCTGGTGCTGCAACTGTTCGGTCGAAGCGCCGGCCCAGGATTCCGTGGCATCCAGTTGCGGCTCCGTGCTTTGTGCCAGGCGAAATTGCAGGTCGGGCCAGCGCCTGGCGATTTGCTCTGCCATTCGTGCGCTGTTGTTGGGGTTGCGGGTGTAAATCATCAGGCTGACCTGCCGCACTCCCGCATCGGGAAGCGCACAGGGCACGCAGGTTTGTCCGGGTTTGGGGTCAGCGAACCAGCGATGGTGACTGGAAATCTCGACCGGCCATGGGCTCACCGAAGAAGCTACGCGCAAGGTTTCGAGCCAGTCTTTGAGGCGCTGATCCGGAACGGGCATGCCCAGTTGCTCGACTTCCAGGTCCAGGTGCAGGCTGCTGAAGGCCAGCCCCTTGAGTTTCGCCAGCAGATCGGTGAGCTGATGGCGTTCCGGCGGTTCGATCCAGCTCGGGTCGCCCAGCAGCAGGCTGACCTGTACCCCCTTGCCCGCCGCGTCCCGCAGCAACAGCTCCAGGCGATGGCGGGTGGTGCCCAGGTCTTTGATCTGCGCGGCCTTGAGGCCCAGGTAAATCTTGTCCATCCCGGCGTTGCGCAGCGCATCCAGTTCAGCCGGCCGCTGACCGGGTTCGAGCAACGCTTCGCTGTCCCAGACATAACTGGCCTGGGACCATTTCTCCGCTTGCGCCGCCTGCGCGGTCAACGACAGGGCCACCAGCAGGGGCAAACACAGGGCCGGAAGGATTGAACGCATATCAAAACCTCGTGGCTCGTTTCAGCACCCACCAGGGCGCCATCGAGCTTTCTTCATGCCCGCGGCGGAACATTTCGTTGAGCATGGCGACCACGCTCCAGCAGCGCAGGAGCAACATGAACAGCGGGAAGAACGGCACCAGCAGGCCAAGGGTCATGTCCTGTCGAGGGCGGTCGGAGACCATCAACAACATGGCGCCGAACATCAGCAGGGTGATCGTCAGGTACAACAGATAGATCAGCGAAAACAGAAACAACAGGGTCATGCCCGGCAGGATGAAGATGGCCAGCAAGGTGTAGATGAAGATGATGAATGGCAACACCAACTGGAAAAAGAAGCCCGTCAACAGGATCATCAGAAAGGTTTTCCAGCCTAATAACTTCGGGCTGATGTTGCGGTTGTGCTTCCTGATGTACAGGAAGAACAGGTCACCGTCCCAGCGCAATCGCTGCATCAGGAATTGCCCGAGTGTCGCCGGCGCGTCGGTGTGACCAATCGCTTCAGGCTCGAAAGGGATTTTCAGGTCATGGCGCTTGAAGTAGCTCTTGATACGCAGCGTCAGGTCCAGGTCTTCGGCGGTGTGGGTGTTCCAGCCGCCGATTTTCACCAGGAAGCTGCGGCGGAAAGCACCAAAGGCCCCGGACACGTTGTTGACCAGATTCCATTCGGCCAGGCCGATCTTCGACATGTGGATCGACAGCAGGTATTCCAGCGACTGCATCGCCGTGACCCAGGAGCCCCAGACGTTGCGTACCCGCAGGCTGCCGGCCACCGCAGGCACCGCGGGGTCTTCGAAATGCCGCACGATGGCGCTGACCATGTTGTTGTCGAAGGACGTATCGCCATCGAGGGCCATCACGATTTCGCCGCTGGCCAGCGACAGGCCGGCGTTCAATGACGACACCCGCCCGCCCCGCTGCCATTTGGCGATCGGGCGTAAATGGCGCCGAGGGTACAACTGCGGGTCGACGTTGAAACTGCGCACGGCGGCCAGCGTCGGCTGGTTCACAGTGGCGCCGTCCACCACGGGAATCATCTCGATGTGGCCACCGTAGGTCTGCTCGCACAGACTCAAGAGCGTGGTCTGCACGTCCATTCCTTCGCTGTAGCAGGTGATGATGCACGAGACCCTGGGCTGATAAAGGCTGATCTTCGGCACGCGGGAACGTCGACGGGCGAACCAGCGCAACACCCCCAGCATTACCAGGATCATCATCGGCAATTCAAAAATCAGAAACGATGGAAAGAGCATGTAGAACAACCGGCTCAGACCATCCGCCCCGGCTAGCCCACCCAGTGCGTTGTAGAGTTGTTCCATCAAGGGGTTCATGGGTGTCACACCAACTCACCGGCCAAACGGGCCAGCAGCAGTTCACCGTTTTCCTGATCGAGCAGATCATCGGGCGCCGTGATGCTGACGACACGCAGGGAAAGGTCGCTGACCTCTGGCGCGGAAAACAGCTCGGCGATCCGGCTCAGGCGTTGTTTGACGCACTCCAGGCCTTTGCCATCGGTATGGGGCAGCATGATCCAGAAGAACTCTTCGGTACTTCGCGAGCAGCGGTCTGTTTCCCGCACGGTTTCCTTCAAGCGATCGGCCACGCTGTCGATGAAGGCATGGCCGCGCTGTTCCCCCAGGTGCGACAACGTGCCGGCCAGGTTGACGAAGCGCAGACCGATCACCGAAAAGGTCGGCGACGGGTATCGGCGCACGACCTGGATCTGCCAGCTCAGCAGATCATAGAAATCCTTGCCGCCCAGCAGGTTGAGTCGACCGAAGTTCTGCACCGAACGATCACTGAACTCCTGGCGGCAGCGAAACCGCCCGGCCTCGCTCAGGCGGAAATCCCTGACCTCGCGGACTCGCAGTTTGTCCGGCGTATGGGACAAGCCGCAGTCCAGACAGCGCGCCTGCACTTCGGCATCGACAAAGAACGCCTGGCATGACCGGCAGCGATAGTTCTCCATCGGCCGGTCGTAGTCCGTGCCGATGTGACGCAGCCGGCTCAAGCAGTTGGGGCACAGCAGCACCCCGTCTTTGAGAAAGGATTCCTGCGGCCCCACATGCCCGCAGGTAAAGCAGTGCAATGAGGGTTGCCGCGAAATATCCAGGGCCTGGCATTCGGCGCACACGTCGATGTAATTGAGCCGTCCTGAACCACAGTCTGAACAGAGGCGAACACGATCGACCAGCACCCCCTCTTCCAGCCAGTCCTGCTGCACCATCAAGCCAAGCCAGACGAATGCGTTGATCTGCTCGTTGTCAGCCAGGGCTTCGAGTAGCGGGTAACGGTAATGCTGGGGCACCTCCGGGTCGCGCAACGCGTACACATGGGCGTTGTCGCGTAACCACAACCAGGACAATACCCGGCTTTCGAATCGCTCGGGGGTGGCCCCCTGTTCGAACAGCCTGAAGCGCTCCTTCCAGGCTACCCAAAGCTGCCTGATTTCACTGGATTCGACAGGGCACGCACCATCGCCCAAGGCTTCACACCAGCCATCCTGGTCGCGGCAACAGTAAATCAGGGTGTAGCGATAAGGCGGGATCGAGCGCAGCTTGCGCAGCACTTTCCCCGCATAAGCGGCGGGCATGTCCAGCAGTACCACATCAAACGCGCGGGCCGCCAACAAGCTGCCCAAGTCGGAAAAGTGTTCAAGTTCCGGAAGGTTCAGACTTGGCACTCTATTACCGAGTATCGCGATTCGAATATTTGGAATCGACATGACGCACGTCCTCTACAGAACGACAAGTGCGGTTTATTGAAGTGACCAACACTAGCACCGCTGAAGAAAAGCGCTCGATTTATTTTGATTTTTTTCCAGATAGGCGACAACAGCACTTCGTCGCCAAACTTTCATTGCAGTCCCGCTACATTAAGCCAACGACGCGACACTCTGAAGCCGCATTAAAATCAATAATTTTATTTTTTAAATCAGCAACTTAATTGTGTTCATAAAATAAATTATTGAATACATCGACGATACTAGTGAATCGCCACCTTGATAGCGTTGCGCCATTCAATGTATTGGCGAAGATTTCCGTATCAGCGCCTGCAACAAATGATATTTGCGCATACCGCACTTCAAGCCAAAAGTTCAAACGGGATTTATAACAAATCCACCCGTCGATATGACAAAAAATTAATAACTACAAAAATCAGTAACAGCAGCTTAACACCGCCCCTCAATACAACGTGCGTTCGACCAACACTTTAAACTTATTGTTTCTCCGCTTACTTTCTATTCCGAACAAACCACTCGAAGACATTCACGTAACCAGCGATGCACCGGATCGGCATCCAGTCGAGGGTGCCAGAGCATGGCCACGGTGAAAGAAGGCAATGACACCGGAAGTTCGAAACTGTGCATGCCTTCGCGCAGGTCGGCCGTGTGGCGCTCCGGCACGCTGACGATCAAATCACTGGTCCGGGCGAGCGAGAGTGCCGTCGAAAAGCCGGCGACGATGGTGGCGACCTCGCGCTCCAATCCGAGCCGTTCCAGCGCGTCATCGATTGGCCCCTTGTCCAGACCGCGCCGGGACACGCCAATGTGACGGCCCGTAGCGAAACGCGCAGCGCTGATCGGGCCCTGACTCAACGGATGCCCCGAACGCACCACGCCGATGAAACGGTCACGGAACAGACCCTGGGTGCGCAATTCCGGACCGGCCCCCTTCCCCACCACCCCGGTTTCCAGATCCACCGTGCCGTCGCGCAGTGACGTGCTGTCCTTGTCCGGTTTGTGCACGAAGCGCAGGCGCACACCGGGCGCTTGTTCGGCGATGCGCGCAATCAGCCTGGCGCCGAAATTTTCGACAAAGCCTTCACTGGTGCGCAGGGTGAACGTGCGAACCAATTGCGTGAGGTCCGGTTGCTCGGCCGGACGCAGCACCGCTTCGACCTCCTGCACCAGTTGGCTGACCTGCTCTCGCAAGGCCAGTGCCCGAGGCGTGGGCACCAGACCGCGTCCGGCCCTGACCAGCAGCGGATCGCCAGTGGTTTCGCGCAATCGCGCCAGCGCCCGGCTCATCGCTGACGGACTGAGGCGCAAGCGCTTGGCGGCGCGGGCCACGCTGCCTTCTGCCAGCAGCACATCAAGGGTAATCAGCAAGTTGAAATCGGCGCTGGACATGCAATGCCTCGTGGCGAGCTTATAGGGCGTTGAACGCATGTATTAAGTGCAAAAGGTGCGTCTTCCGCCATGTTAGTCGCGGGCGTAGATTTCCGATAGCTCCAATCGGGAGTGGCCACGAGAGGGGACCCCATGAATTCCACAACGACCATGACAGAGGGCGCGCAACGAACAGGATCCGTCAGGTGGGCGCTGGCCAGCCTGTCATTGTCGATGCTGCTGTCCGCCCTCGGCACCAGCATCGCCAACGTGGGTTTGCCGACGCTGGCCCAGGTGTTCGAGGCCTCCTTTCAACAGGTGCAGTGGATCGTCCTCGCGTATCTGCTGGCCATCACCACGCTGATCGTCAGTGTCGGGCGGCTCGGCGATCTGACCGGACGGCGGCGCCTGCTCCTGGGCGGGATCGCCGTTTTTACCCTGGCTTCGGCCTTGTGCGGCCTGGCACCGACCCTCGGCCTGCTGATCGGCGCGAGGGTCCTGCAAGGCCTGGGCGCGGCGATCATGATGGCCCTGACCATGGCCTTCGTCAGCGAGACCGTGCCCAAGGAGAGGACCGGCAGCGCCATGGGCTTGCTCGGGACAATGTCGGCGATTGGCACCGCAATGGGCCCTTCACTCGGCGGCCTGCTGATCGGCGGATTCGGCTGGCGGGCGATGTTTCTGATGATGCTGCCGCTGGGCCTGGTGACGCTGCTGCTTGCTTATCGCTACTTGCCAGCCGATCAGCGCAAGGCGGACACCGTGGGCAGCGGTTTCGATCCGCTGGGTAGCCTGTTGCTGGGCCTGACACTGGGCGCTTATGCATTGGCCATGACCCTCGGCCGCGGCCACTTTGGTCCGTTGAACATCGCCCTGTTGCTGGTCACGTGCGTGGGCGTCGGCCTGTTCATTCGGGTGGAGGCCCGGGTCGCTGCGCCGCTGATTCGCCTGGGGATGTTCCGCGATCCGCAGTTGAGCGCCAGCCTGGCCATGAGCCTGCTGGTGACGACGGTGATGATGGCAACGCTGGTGGTCGGGCCGTTCTACCTGGCTCGGGCGCTCGGGCTGGATGCGGTCGGGGTCGGGTTGGTGTTGTCGGTCGGGCCACTGGTGGCGGCACTGGCCGGCGTGCCCGCCGGGCGCATGGCCGACCGCTTCGGCGCGCGGCGCATGACCCTGGCCGGGCTCATCGCCCTGGGGCTGGGTTGCTTCACGCTGTCGGCGCTGCCCAGGACATTCGGTATCGCCGGCTACCTCGCACCCATGGTCATCATCACCCTGGGTTACGCGGTGTTCCAGACCGCCAACAATACCGTTGTCATGAGCAATGTGGCGCCGGACCGACGGGGTCTGGTCTCCGCGTTGCTCAACCTGTCGCGCAATCTCGGGCTGATCACCGGCGCCTCGGTGCTGGGCGCGGTGTTTGCGCTGGCATCGAATTCGATCGACATCAATGCCGCGCCTCCCGAGGCGGTTGCCAGCGGCATGCGCGTGACGTTCATGGTGGCATGGGGACTGATCGGGACTGCGTGTTTGATCGCCCTGGCCAGCCGACGCGGCGAACCGGCCTGAGTCGGCGGCGAGCAGGACGCCACGGCGTCGTGCTCGCCCGTCACTCAGTGAGGCGCGCGCGGGATGGTTTTGAGCAGGTCTTCAGGGCTGATGTGGCCGACCACTGACTGAACACTGCCCGGTTGCGGCAGATCCAGGATGTGGCCCTTCATCTTGCCGATCACGTGCATTTCGCACGGTTTGCAGTCGAACTTCAGCGTCAGCACTTCATCGCCGTGCACCAGTTGCATCGGCGCGACCTTGGTGCGAACGCCGGTGACGCCCTTGGCCTGTTTCGGGCAGAGGTTGAAGGAAAAACGCAGGCAGTGCTTGGTGATCATCACCGGCACTTCGCCCGTCTCTTCGTGGGCCTCGTAGGCCGCGTCGATCAGCTTCACGCCGTGACGGTGATAGAAATCACGAGCCTTCTGGTTGTAGACGTTGGCCAGGAACGACAGGTGCGATTCCGGGTACACCGGCGGTGGAGTGGTCTCGGCTTTGCGAGCGCCCCGTGGGTGTGCGGCAATGCGCGCCACGGTCAGCGCTTCGATCACTTCGCGGCGCAAGGCCTTGAGCTGCGAGTTGGGGATGAACCAGGCCTGGGGTGCGTCCAGCTTGATGTCCGTGGCGTGGTACTCGGTGGTGCCCAGTTGGCCCAGCAGATCGTGCAGTTGCTCCAGGGCCTGCTCCGGTTTGTTGGCCACCCCGAACGGTCCGTCCAGGGCAACACTGGCGCTGACACCCTCCTCACTGGTAGCCGTCAGTTCCAGGCGATCTTCACGCAAGCGCGCGACCCACGAGAGGCCGATGCGGCGCTCGGCGGAGGTCTTTTGCAGCGCCTGGGCCCAGTTGTGATCCAGGTTGCGGCTGAGCGGGTGATTGGGGCGCAACTGGTGCAAGCCTTTGGGCATCTCGTTTGGCTCGACGCGGTAGCGGTAGCGCTTCTCGCCGTCCTCTTCGAACTCGCCCTTGGGCTCGGCGATGTTGGTGCGCCAACCCACCACTTCACGCTTGACCAGCACATTGAGGCCGTCGCCGTTGGACAGCGGCTCGTGGGTGACCACCAGCAGATCGCGCTTGCCGACTTTTTCCACCACGCCCACCGGCAGGCCGGTGAAGGTCGGCGAATCGAAGGCGCCGATGTCGATCTTGCGTTCGCTGACGAAGTAGTCGGTGCTGCCGCGGTGGAAGGTCTTGTCCGGATCGGGCAGGAAGAAGTGCGCGGTGCGGCCGCTGGAGGCGCGGGCCAGGTCCGGGCGGTCTTCAAGCACGTCGTCCAGGCGCTGGCGGTAGTAGGCGGTGATGTTCTTCACATAACCCATGTCCTTGTAGCGCCCTTCGATCTTGAACGAGCGCACGCCGGCTTCGACCAGGGCGCGGATGTTGGCGCTCTGGTTGTTGTCCTTCATCGACAGCAGGTGCTTCTCGTAGGCGATCACCCCGCCCTTTTCGTCTTTGAGGGTATACGGCAGACGGCAGGCCTGGGAGCAGTCGCCCCGGTTGGCGCTGCGGCCGGTCTGCGCGTGGGAAATGTTGCACTGGCCGGAGAAAGCCACGCACAGCGCGCCGTGGATGAAGAACTCGATCGCCGCGTCGGTCTCGTCGGCGATGGCGCGGATTTCCTGCAGGTTCAGCTCGCGGGCCAGCACCAGTTGCGAAAAACCGGCCTGATCGAGGAACTTCGCCCGCGCCAGGGTGCGGATGTCAGTCTGGGTACTGGCGTGCAGTTCGATCGGCGGGATATCCAGTTCCATCACGCCCAGGTCCTGGACGATCAGCGCGTCGACACCGGCATCGTAGAGTTCGTGGATCAGCTTGCGCGCCGGCTCCAGCTCGTTGTCGTGCAGGATGGTGTTGATGGTGGTGAACACCCGGGCGTGGTAGCGATGGGCAAACTCCACCAGCCGGGCGATATCGCTCACCTCGTTGCAGGCATTGTGGCGGGCGCCGAAGCTTGGCCCCCCCAGGTACACGGCGTCGGCGCCATGCAAAATGGCCTCGCGGGCGATGGCGACGTCGCGGGCGGGACTGAGCAATTCGAGGTGATGCTTGGGTAGGGACATGTGTTTTTAGTCTGGCTTGTCACGATCAAGGCACGCATTGTAGCGGCGAAACCCTTGAGCGGCATCCACAGGCTGCCCGATGGCGCATGCCTGAACGGATTGGCCTGAGTTCTTTGTGGGAGCGAGCCTGCTCGCGATGGCTGCTTATCAGCCGTCAACGGTGTTGACTGTCACACCGCTATCGCGAGCAGGCTCGCTCCCACATGGGGTGTTTTCAGCCCTTGGCCGCCATCGCGGTGACTTCCACGCGCATGCCTTCGACCGCCAAAGCGGCTACGCCCACGGCGGCGCGCACCGGCCATGGCTTGGCGAAAAAGCGCTGGTAAACCTCGTTGAAGGCAGCCCGGTCGGCCATGTCGGTGAGGTAGATGGTCAGGTGCAGAACCCGGTCCATGGAGCTGCCGGCACGCTCCAGCGCAACCTTCAGCGCCTGCAGGGTGCATTCGCTCTGGAGGGTGATGTCGCCCAGCTCCAGGCTGCCGTCGGCACGGGTCGGGATCTGGGTGGAGACCAGCAGGCCGCCAAAACCGGTAACGTCGGAGGAGATGGAATCGGCATCGGGGTCAGGAACGAAGGTGATGTCTTGATTGGCCATGGGAAACTCTTGCTCGAGGGGGTAAAGGGTCGGTCGAAACCGGGCGGCCAGTTTACAGTGCCATCGTCAGGCCGTCCCTGAATCAGCTCGAAAACCCCGCCCCCATGCAGAGTGACCCTGCCCCGTTCCACGCCATCGCGCCCGCATTCACCGAATCAATGAATTGCACGAACGCCTGGCCAGGCAGTGGCTCCGAGAAGAAATTGCCCTGGCCGACCTCATACCCTTGGGCCTTGAGGATGTCACGCTGGACGGCGGACTCGATGCCTTCGGCCACCACGGTCAACGACAGACTCTTGCCGATGCCGATGACCGACTCGCTCAGTGCCCGGCAAGACGTATCGTGCTCCAGGTCGTCGACAAAACTCTTGTCCAGTTTCAGCTCGCTGATCGGCAGATGCCGCAAATACCCCAGACTGGAATAGCCCGTGCCGAAATCATCGATGGCCAACCGCACCCCCAACGCGTGCAGATCGCGGATGGTTTTACAGGTGCCAGGACTGTTGGAAAGCACCACGCCCTCGGTCACTTCCACGCACAAGTCGGCGGGTTGCAAACCGTATCGCTGCAATTGGCCGGCAATCAGTTCGGCCAGATCGAGGTTATGAAAGTTGATCGGCGACAGGTTGATCGAAAGCGACGCAATCGCCAATCCCTGTCGACGCCAGCCGGCCAGTTGTTCGCAAGCCGCTTGCAGCACCCATTGACTCAGTTCATTGATCAGCCCGCACTCCTCGGCCAGCGGTATGAATTGCCTTGGCGAGATGTCGCCCAGGGCTGGATGCGCCCAGCGTGCCAACGCCTCGACACCCACCAGCCTGCCGCTGTTGAGGTCGATCTGCGGCTGGTAGAACAACTCGAGGTTGCCGGTGGCCATGGCGTTGCGCAGCGCCGTTTCCAGCACCAATCGGTCTTGAGCGATCCGGTTCATCTTTTCGACAAAAAAGCTGAAGCTGCCGCGTTCGATGCGCTTGGCCTGATACATCGCAATGTCGGCACGGTGCAGCAGGGTCTCCATGTCACGCCCATCGCCGGGGAACAGGCTGATGCCAATGCTGGCCGAAACGACCACCGACATGCCCGCGATCGTCATCGGGCGACTCAGGAGCATCATCATCCGCTCCAGAAAAGTCGCGACCTGTGTCGCGTTCATGCGTGGCAGCACCAGGACGAATTCGTCGCCGGACAAACGCCCGACCAGGTCGGACTCTCGCAACAGGCTGCGCAGCCGGTGCGCCGTGACGCGCAATAACTCGTCACCCGAGGCATGGCCCAACGCATCGTTGATTTGCTTGAAACGGTCCAGATCGACAAACAGCACGGCCAGCTCCGCCTGCTCTCGCGCCATTTCGCCCAGGGTGCGTTGTGCCTGGGCGAGCAGGTAACTGCGATTGGGCAGGCCGGTCAATCCATCGTAAAAGGCCATTTTTCGAATGGATTGGCGGGCTTGCTCGCGTTCGAGGGCCAACATGCACAGATGCGTGCCCGCTTTGACCAAGTGGCCATGCAAGGGGTCCGGCCCACGGCTTTCCCGGAAATACAGGGCAAAGGTCGCGGCGATGCGCCCGGCACCGTTGCGCACCGGCATCGACCAACAGGCCTGCAAACCGGACTGTTGTGCCAGCTGCTTGTAGTCCGCCCACAGCGGGTCGTTGTTGATGTCGGTCACCAGCACCGGTTCGCCCCGGTAGGCGGCCGTACCGCAGGACCCCGTCGTCGGGCCGATGGCCAAGCCCTCGATGGCCCTGGAGTATTCGACCGGCAAGCCGGGGCTGGCCAGGGGATGCAGAATTCCTTGCGGATCAACACTGAGGATCGACACGATGACTTCGGGGGCGATGCGTTCAATTTCATGGCACAACAATGTCAGCACGCTCTCCAGAGACTCCTCCTTGAGCAATGCGCCAATGACTTTGTTCTGCAGCACTTCATGCAACTTCGACTGGGTAATGTCCGTCAGCACGATCACGACGTGTTCGAGCTGGTCTTGAGCGTCGAAGACGGGTGTCGAGGACACATGCACCCACAGGCGCTGTCCGCTGCGTTTGCTGATCAGGGCGCTGAACTCGTGAGGCTGGCCACAGAGAATGGCTTCCAGCTCCGGCTCCGCTTGCGTCTCGGCCCGAGCGTCGGGCACGAAGAACAGCAAGGGTGATTGCCCGATCACCTCCTCACGGGAATACCCCAGCAAGCGGATCAGTCCGTCATTCACGTAGATAAGCTGTCGATGGGCGTCGACGATGCACGTCGCCGAATGCGTGGCATTGATCGACATCGATAGCAACCGATGCTCGAGGTCTTGCACGCGCAGGTGCGTGACATCCTTGAGAAAGACCGCACGCAGGGACTGGTCATGCATGACGATTGTCGAGACGGACATCACGCCCCAGCGCTCCTGACCATCCTGGCGCACGATCCGCGTATCCAGACTGCCGCCTGCCAGGTGATGGACGCCGCCGTCCGGGTGCTCGCTGGCAGAATCGTCAGGGTTGGGGTCAAGCCCCCGGGGAATCAGGGCACTGACGTTACCGCCCAGCGCCTCAATGCGCGAACAGCCCCAAAAGCGTTCGGCAGCGGCATTGAAAAACACCACGAGGCCCTGCGCATCCACGACCACCACGGCGTCGATAGCCTGCTCCAGTGTTTGCACCAAGACGCCTGGAGCCGCTTCGTCTCTTGCCAGTTCGACCCTTGTGTTCATCGCTGCCACATTTATCCGTGCAACCACCGCTTTTCATCCAGAAAAGCCTGTGGAACGCCGAAAGACCCTTCCCTGCCAGAAGGTACCCATCATCCAGGCAACAGTTGACTCCGGTTAACGAAGCGCAACGGCATCAAGAACATGGAAATCAGGATAGCCGTGAAGTGGCGACCTGACGAAAACATCGGCGTCAGGCCACCCGCTCAATCTTTTGCGCACGGCGCTTCTTCTCGGCGCCGTTGAAGCGCATCAACACGATTCGCACGAACTTGTTCCAGGCGTAACCGACCACGATCCCGCCGACGATGGCGATTACCACGGCCAGTGCAGGGCTGTCATTGAGGCGACGGGCCACGGACTGGAACTGGAAGTGCGTCAGATAGATGTACAGCGTTGACGCCGCGATGGCGGCGAGCCCACGCGCGATGAGTCCTGGCACGGGCACCGAGCGGATCCAGATCACCGCGAGCACCGCCGGCACCGCCACATCGATGTATTCGCTCATGCCAACCGCAGGCAAGCCATGCCCGTAGAACTCCAGTAAATCTCGCCCGCCCACCACAATGACCGCCACCGCGCTGGCCATCCATTTGCGCCGGGTGGAGTCGGCATAGTGAATGGCCATGCCGAGCACCATGATCGCCAGGAAATGCTGCGGCACCCGGTTATCGAGCGCTGAAGCATCAAACACATACAGACTGATCAACAGATCAGCCACCGCCAACAGGCAGGACGCCATGAGCAAATAACGGAACGGATTGGAAAGGATGATTTGCCTGACGCGCTCGAACGACAACACTAGCCCGATAATCACAATCATCTGCAACAGCACTTCAACGTACCAATAGGTGAAGTAGCCGATGTCATTGGGGGCAAACCAGTTGGAAATCATCAACACGGACTGCCAGTGAAACCTGTCGAAAAGCAGCTGGGTCAACAACGTATACAGGACGGTGGGCACTGCGATAGTGGCCACGGACTTGACGAGCGTACTGGCGTTACCGCGTTCATTGATGGCTTGAAATTGAAACCTCGCCAGGCTGAGACCGGACACGACGAACAACACCGCCGTTTCGCCGAAGAACGCCCAATCCTTAAACAGTTGAAAATGCCCGACAACGATCATCACGATGGACATGACCCGCAGCAACACGGGAACTTCCATTGCCCGAACGGCCAGCCTCGACGGTCTGGCGGTATTGGCCAACTCACCCAGATCACGGACCGGCAGCATTTCCCATCGCTCGGGCAGATGCCCGATCAACCGCTCAAGGACCATTGACGCCTGGACGAACGACAGCGAATCGCCGCCCAGCTCCACGAACGACAGGTTGGCGTCGATATGCGGGACGTCGAGGATTGCAGACCAGGCGTCCGCCAGCTTGAGCCCGATCGGCGACAGATTCTGGTCCGAGCCCGGGGACGCCGCTTGCGTCGAAGCGCCCGCTGCAGTCAGCGCCCGCTTATCGATCTTGCCATTGGGCGTCAGTGGAATGGCGTCCAGAAACACGAACAACGCCGGCACCATGTAGTCGGGAAGTGCCTTGCTGACATGCTCGCGCAATTGAACCGACGAAACAGGCTGGGTTGAAACGCAATAGGCCACCAGCCTCACGCTGGAACGGTCATTCGCCGCCAGCACAACGCACTGCTTGATTCGAGGATGGCGCGAAATGGCGCCCTCGATTTCAGTCAGTTCGATTCGGTGCCCGCGAATCTTGACCTGACTGTCACCCCGCCCCAGAAACATGACACTGCCATCCGGAAGGTAGGTGCCGAGGTCGCCGGTCTTGTAGCAAATGTCATCCGGGAGACGGGTAAAGGGATTGACCACAAAACTATCCCGGGTCTTCGCCGCGTCGCCCCAGTAACCCAATGACAGATAGGGGCTGCGAATCAGGATTTCCCCCACTTCTCCAATGCCGGCCAACTGACTGGCGTCATTCACGACCAGCAGTTGTGCCCCGTCTATGCCTTTGCCCAGCGGTATCCGCGAATTGTCGGCGGCGGGATCGAGCGGGTGAAACGCCATGGCCTGTGGCGTTTCCGTCGTACCGTAGAAGTTCACGCTCTTTGCATCGGGCGCAATGACGCGCATCTGTTCGTACAAGGTATCGCTCAGGGCGTCGCCACCCCAAAACAGGTAGCGCAAATCGTTGAATCGGGTTCCATTGATCTTTGCGCCTGCTTCAATGAGCTTGCCCAGGGGCGGCGTCAGGTGAATGACCGAAATGGCATGTTCATGCAGCCATGTGGCCAGGGCCGATGGATCGATAACCAGCGACTGTGCCGGAATGACCACTTTCGCGCCGATGGACAGCGGCGTGAAGACGTCCCTGTAGACGGGGTCATGACCCAGTCCGGACAACAGGGAAAAGCAATCATTTTCGGATAGCGAATGATGCCGGGTATGCCACTCGATGAAATGAACCAGCGGCGCATGGTGGGTGACAATCCCCTTCGGTTCACCGGTACTGCCCGATGTGAAGGTGATGTAGGCCGGATGAGCCGGGTCGACTTCAGGCAAATCCACGGGAGCGATGGCAAACGCTTGCAGGGATTCGTCCGGCGATTCGGGAATCTGCAGCACTTGCGGATGAGCAGTCCCCTGCCCCGGTTGTTCAGGCCCTGGATCGAAGGTCGCCCCGCCGCAAAGCAGCACAAACGAGGGTTGCAGGATGCGAATGATCTGGTCGATGCGCGCAGCGGGATAGGCCATGTCGGCGACACTGAACGTCAACCCGGCCCGCGAGGCGCCGAGCATGGCGTAGACCAGGCCCGCGCAGCGATTGGAAACGATGACCACCCGGTCTGACTCGCGGGCGCCCTTTTCGATCAGAAAGCCGGCAATGCCCCGGCTTATGCGCTCAAGTTGATGATAACTGCACGATGCATCGTGGGAGATGACAGCGGTAGCATCGGGTGTACGGTTCGCGTGTTGCAAGAAATCCATGAATATCGGACGTTCGACACAATATTCCAGGGTCAGCGTTGGGTTGGGGCGAACATCCTGCATTTATTGATCCTGCTCCGCATGAAGTCGATTGCGACCCGGTACCCATGACCGCAATCGAACTGACGCCGTCATTCCTTGGTCAGTGCTCCGGGCAAGGTAGCGCCCTGCTGGAAAATCACCGTTTGCGCCGGCATCGGTGCCGGGAAGCCCGCCTCGCCGAGGGCATCCTTGATGGTGCGATTGGTGTCGAAATACACCTGCCAATAGTACTCATTGTGGCAATAAGGACGCACCGCCAACACGGGCCCTACCAAATTGAACTCCAGGATCTCCACATCCACCGCCGGCTCGGCGAGCACGTTGGGGAGGGTCGCGATTTTCTCCTTGAGCAAGGCCGCCGCCGCCTTCCAGTCGGCGGCGCCGGACAGCTGTGCCTTGAGTTCAACACGGCGGAACGGATTGTGGGTGAAATTCTGGATGTTGTCGCTGAAGATCTTGTTGTTGCCCACCAGGGTCAGCACGTTGTCCGGGGTATTGATCGCCGTGGCGAACAGGCCGATCTCGGTGACCGTGCCTGTTACCCCACCAGCGCAGATGAAATCGCCCACCTTGAACGGGCGCAGGACAATGATGAAGGCACCAGCCGCCAGGTTGGCCAACAACCCCGACCAGGCCATGCCGATCGCCAGGCCGACCGCGGCGAGCAGCGCGGCGAAGGTGGTGGTCTGCATGCCGAGGTAACCGAGGATGCCGATCACCAGGATGATGTTCAGCGTCACCGTGATCGCCGAGCCCACATAGCGCAACACAGTCGGGTCGACCTTCTGCTTGCCCAGGGCCTTTTGCACCATATGGACGGCAAAGCCGATCAGCCAGCGCCCGACGATCCAGAACGCGATAGCGGTGAGAATCTTGACCGCGAAAGCAGCGCCGTAGGCCTGAACGATGGCGATGAGGGCGTTGAACTTGGCAGTGGTGACATTAACGATAGTCTCGTCCATGGGGGAGCTCGCAAATGAGGGTTGACCTCAAGACGCTAGCACAGCCGGCGAGCCCTGCCAGTCGAATTGCGTTACCTATGCCTGGCTCCTGCAGGAATGCGCGAACGGCATTAAAAAGCCCGCTCAAGGCGGGCTTCGAAGGTTAAGTAGGTGGCCAGCGCTGGTCTCTGGCTTACAAGGTTTATCAGGCCTCCCACAGAACAGTCATGTAACCATGATGCAACTAAACACTGTCCTGCTTCACACGGCATAAGGGCTGGATCTCAGCGCGGAGATCTTTCTAACCGTGTACCCTTCGGAGCGCGCCCCACGCCTCCTCGCTAACCGCTTGCGCATCAGTCTGCGTTTTCACCTACAACTTCAGATTAGCAAAGCACTCAGGCAATGGGTGGCCGTTTTTAGACCGATTTCATCCTGGGAAACACGTGGCTGGATGGAAAAATGCTATCGCCCTCACCGCTCCAGCGATCAGCCGCGACAGGGTCATTCATCGGGTAGCGTGTCCGGCCCGGCAAAGTGCTGTAAATATACATGAACTGCTGCATTATCACAGCACTCAGCCAGACAGGCCTTCGTAAACATCAATGTTTATAAGCGTTTCGATTGGCATGCAATGTGCCCTATCCAAATACTCAAACGCCAATATCGAGCCGATCCATCCATGGATATCCTGAATTTGCTGGCCAAGAAAGCCCAGCCCCTCGCAAGCACCGTCAGCGCCGACGGGCAACTGCTCAACCTGTCCGCCAGCCTGAGCGATCAATTGGGCTATGCACTGGAGGAACTGCTGGCGCAACCGATCGAACGCATTTTCAGCGTCGAGTCGGTGCGTGCCTTGCAGTCGCTGTTCGCCAACCCGCCTGCCGACGAACTCATCCCGAGCCTGGAGCTCACCTTGATTCGCCACAATGGCGGCCTGCTGCACGTGATCGCCAGTGGCCTGCTGGAATGGCGGACCGTGCAACCGGCGCGCCTGCACCTGGTGAAAATCCCCCTCGGATCGCTGGGCCACCGGCTGCGGGAAATGCACAACGCCAACGAAGTGATGAGCCAGATGCTGCAGAGCGCAAAGGTGGCGTACTGGTGCATCGAATTCGCCGAAGCGGTGAACATCAACAATACCCCGGACGAAATTGTCCGCCAGGTCTTTGAAAACGACTCCCACTGGCGCCTGTGCAACCGCGCCATGGCCGATGTCTACGAGATGCCGTCGGATGTCGATTTCAATCAGCAGCCCGTCCGCCTGTACTGGCCTCGCAGCCCGGCCAACGAAGCATTCGTGCGGCGCTTGATCGAGGCCGGGTTCAGCGTCGACTGCGCCCTCTCGGTGGACCGTCGCCACGATGGCTCGCCGGCCTACGTTGAAAACGATGTGCGGGCAACCATCATCAACGGGCAACTGCTGCGGATGTGGGGCAGCATTCGCGACGTCAGCCAGGAATTGCGCATGCAGCACGACGCCGAGCAGCGCATCGAAGCGTTGCGCCGGGTGTTCGATGCCGTGCCCGACGCCGTGTTGGTGATCGATGAACACCTGCAGCCGCAGTGGCGCAATGCGGCGTTCGAAGACACGTTCGGCATCACCCATGGCGCCGGGATCGCACAGTTGCTGCTGGACATGGCCTTGCCCGAACGCACCTGGCACAGCCTGCCGCTACCTGATTTGCATGGGCGCGACCGGAATTTCAATGTGCACTGCTCGCGCATCCTGGTCCGTGAGGGCGTGGCGTGGCGGGTGGCGGTGTTTCGCGAATGCCAGGGGCGTCGCGTCCAGGATTTGCATCCATGAAGGACTCGAACCTGCCGCCCTCGTTGCAGATGGGCATGCGCTCTTCGGTCAATGCCAGCAGTGAAGTGCTGGGTGCCTTGCTGGAAACCCCGGCACTGCACGCTTTGCTCGACAGCTTCAGCGAAGCACTGATCGTCACTGACGGCGAAGGTCGGGTGCGCTTTCTCAACCTCGCCGCCGAGCGGGTCAACCGCTTGTCGAAACAGCAAGCCATCGGGTTGTCCGAGCGCGATTTCTTCCAGCGCTCGGCCCTGAATTACGACGACTTGCTGGCTGCGCTCAATCGCGGAGGCAACAGCGCCCTGACCCGTTCCCGGGAAGGCCGCGTGCTGCTCAGCAGCACCCATGCCATCCCCACCGGGGCCTACGAAAAACCGTTCCGGATGCTGACCCAGAAAGACTTCGACGGCAGCCAGCCGCAACGGCGGGCATCACTCGGCAATCGACCGGCGGAACCGCAAGGCCTGCGCGACCCGCAGGACAACGCCCTGCACCTCTCGCCTCAACTGTCGAGCATCGCCGACACCGGCGTGCGCGCGTTCCGCCGGCGCGCGCGACTGTTGCTCCTGGGTGAGCCCGGCGTCGGCAAGACGGCCATTGCCCGACACATTCACCGTGCGGCCGGCTGGGGTGATCGACCGTTCATTCATGTCAACTGCGGGAGCATTCCCGAGAGCCTGTTCGAGTCGGAGATGTTCGGCTACGAGCGCGGCGCTTTTACCGGTGCGCTGCAGGGCGGCAAGCAAGGCTACATCGAGGCGGCCTCCGGGGGGACGCTGTTCCTCGACGAGATCGGCGAGATCCCCTTGCATGTACAGGCCAAGTTGCTGAAGTTTCTCGAAGACAGCACCATTCAATCGGTCGGCTCGCCCCTGAGCAAAACCGTGCAAGTGCAAGTGATTGCGGCCACCAACAAGGATCTGCGCCACTTGGTGAGCACCGGTGAATTTCGTGCCGATCTTTACTATCGCCTGGCCGTGCTGCCGGTGGAAATCCCGCCACTGCGCCAGCATCGCGATGACCTGCCGTTTCTCATCGACATCCTGCTCAGCCGCATCAACGGTGATCGCGAGCCTTCCCTGAGCCTGTCGGCCGGTTGCCGCAAGCGTCTGATGAGCTATGACTTCCCGGGCAATATTCGCGAACTGGTCAACATCTTCGAACGCCTGGCGGTTCTCGCCGACGACGAGGCGCAAGAGCATCATTTGCCCGCGGAGCTGCTGCAAGCGCAACGACTGAAGCCCTCCGTCGTTCAGGGCGCCACCGATCAGAGCGCCGAGCAGAACCTCAAACTTCAGGTCCAGCAGTTCGAACGCCAGGTCATCCTCGAGGCGGTGGAACTGTGCGGCAGCAAACGCAAGGCGGCGCAGTATCTGGGCATCGATATCGGTACGTTGATTCGCAAATTGCAGCGTGACTGATGCCTTGATTCCCGCAACACACAACCCTGTGGGTGCACGCTCACGCCTGCAGGGGGTGATGTGGCTTCCCGCCTGAATGCTGCAAAAATGCCTACACCCATCGTTATTTTTACCCCAAAGCCATCCTCGACAAACAATAAAACCCTTTAATTTCAATAACTTGAATAACTGGCACGCCCTGTGCTCCTGCTATCGCAACCCACCGTCGTTGGGCGTTGCATCACAGCCGGCTTTCATCAGCCGAGCCGATAGTCAGGAGAAAAAACAAGAATGCTGATCACCGGGATCAAAAGCCGACCGGTCTATGACCAGTTGCAACCGCTGCCGGGCGGTACGCGGCACATCATTGCGGGGCAAGGCAGTGGCGGGCGCGCCATGTTGCGCCTGCTCGACGAAATGGCCGGCCTGGACCGGCCCATCACCTTGCTGTATTCCCGCGAATCCTTTTCCGGGCAGGACTTTGTCGCTCAATTGCAGGAGCATCCAGGCCATCAATTGAAGCTGTACGCCAGCAACCAGGCGTTGATCGATGACCTGAACGACCTGCTCTTCGATGCGCGCATGGGCACCCGTCTGTACCTCGCCGGGTCGGAAAGCTTCCTGGGCAGCGCCATGCAAGTGGCCACCCGCTACGACCTCAATCGCGATGAAGTGCTGCGCGAACATTCCGGCACGCTGGTGCGCCGGGTCTGGTGCGTGCACTGCGACACCTATACCGAAAACGTCACCCAACGTGTCTACGACTGCCCCGGTTGCGGCCTGACGCTGGTGGTGCGCGATCACTATTCCCGGCGGCTGGCAGCGTTTCAGGCGGTCAAGGCCGATGCCGAAGTACCGGGCGAACTGCCGCCCGCCGAGGAGCTCGACACATGAGCCAGAACACTGGGACTTTAAATCTGCGCGTGGCCCGAATCGAATCGGTGACCCCGGAAATCAAGCGCTTCACCCTGGTCTCACCGACCGGCGAGCACTTGCCGGCGTTCTCCGGTGGCAGCCATGTGGTGGTGCTGATCGCCAACGACCGCAACACCTTGCGCAACCCTTACTCGCTGCTGAGCTCGCCCTACGACACCAGCAGCTACCAGATTGCCGTACGTCGCGTGCAAAGCGGTCGCGGCGGCTCGGTGGCCCTGCACGACAGCGTCAATGAAGGCGATCTGATCGAAGTCACGCCGCCGGTCAATCTGTTTCCGCTGATCAAACAGGCACGCCTGCATCTGTTCATTGCTGGCGGCGTCGGCATCACCCCGGTGATTTCCCAACTGGAGGAGTTGCGCCTGAGCAAGGTGCCGTTCGAGCTGCACTACGCGGTGCGCGGCGAAGAACATGCGCAACTTGGCAAAGAGCTGCAGGCGACCTACGGCGACAAGGTTCACCTGTATCGCAAGGGCATCGAAGCGCGCATGGACATCGGCCGGGTCCTGGCCGATCGCCCGCTCGGCAGTCACGTGTACGCCTGCGGCCCGGACAGCATGATCGATGCCACCCTGGCCTGCGCCCGCGAATTGGGCTGGACCGACAGCCACGTGCACTTCGAACGTTTCCTGGAGCAAAGCAGCGGCGGCGAAGCCTTCAGTTTCACCCTCGGCCGCAGTGGCGCGACCATCGAGGTCTCGCCCGACCAGACCATGCTCGAAGCCGTGGAAGCCGCCGGTTACAGCATGCCTTACCTGTGCCGTGGCGGCGCCTGTGGCCACTGCGAAACCGAAGTGCTGGAGCTCGACGGCGAGCTGCTGCACACCGATGACTGGCTGTCCGACGAGGACAAAACCAGCGGCAAGAAAATCATGCCCTGCGTGTCCCGCGCCAAATGCAATCGCCTGGTCATCGACCTCTGATCGACGGAGAAAAAAAACAATGAACATCCCATTCAATCCCGACGAAACCTACCGCGACGACTACACCTTCGCCAACAGCCCGGAATGCATCGCCCGCGCGCCCTTCCCGTTTCCCGATGACAATTACATGTACTCGATGAACCTCGAGCCCCATGTCTCGGTGGGAGACGGTGCCTTCCGCGCCGCGTTCGATATCGACGAGCATTACATCAGCGAATGCCGCGACCGGGCGATCACCCTGGAGAAAGACCCGGGCATGCACTATGTCTCGGCGCCGCACATGATGGAGGCGCAATGGGATTTGCTCGAGCTGATCATGGAATCCTACGCCCGGGACTACCCGCAGTACTTCAGCCTGGAGCGTGAAGGCCGCCAGTGGCACTGGACCAACCGCTTGCTGGACATTGACGACCGCTTCACCTTCGGTGACCCGGCCACCCTGCCCTACGAGCCGATGGAGTACGTGACCCGCCAGGCCCAGGGCGACTGGGTGTTGCAAGAGGAGCGCGACGGCACACTGTACTGGGGGGCGGGCATCGCCACCCAGCGCGCCGACTATTCGCTGCGATTCAACCTCGGCATGAGCTGGGAAGAATTCCACGGCCCGGTGCCGCTGGTGAAAGAAATCGGCATGCTCGACCGTGCGCTGAAGTTCCTGCTGCGCCTGCGCACCGGGCATCCGGTGCGGCGTCTGAACTGGTCGCTGACGGTCAACCCGCGCCTCGAGGTCTCGGCCGAAAGCCTGCCGGAATGGGCACCGGACCGGACCATCGTGACCGCGGAAAATGCCGGCAAACTGGTTTACCTGCGCATTGAGTTGCAACCGCTGCATCGCCTGCCGCGCAGCAACGCCATCGTCTTCCCGATCCGCACCTACCTGCTCAGCCTCGAAGACATCGCCACCAACCCGGCCTGGGCCCGGCGCATGCACCGGGTGCTGCGCGACCTGGATCAGCAACTGGTCGACTACAAGGGCTTCAGCCGTTATCGCGATGCGGCGGTGCAGTGGTTGTCGCAATACGACGACGGGCGCGACAGCGAAGTGACAAAGCAGGCTTAAGAAAAATAACGCCTTTATCCCTGCAGGAGCGAGCTCGCTCCTGCAAGGGAGCCGTGGCGAAACAAAGGTCAGAACCCAATCACTGCCATTGATAATGAGGAAATAACATGAGTGGCTCACCTAACGCGCGTGCAAGCGTCAGCGACGACCAGGATGCGGAACAGCTCCGCGCCCTCGGCTACAGTTCGGATTTCAATCGCAGCATGAGCCTGTGGGAGAACTTCTCCCTGGGCTTTACCTACCTGTCGCCGGTCGTCGGCGTCTATACCCTGTTCGGTTTGTGCCTGGCCGCCGGCGGCCCGCCGATGTTCTGGTCTTACTTGTTGATCGGCGCCGGGCAGATGCTGGTGTGCCTGATCTTCGGTGAAGTGGTATCGCAATTCCCGATTTCCGGCGGCGTGTACCCTTGGGCCCGCCGGCTGGTGGGCAAGCGCTGGGCGTGGATGGTCGGCTGGGTGTATGCCTGGGCCTTGTGCGCGACCATCGCCGGGGTCGCGGTGGGTGCCGGGCCTTATCTGGCGATCATGCTCGGCTTCAAGCCCGGTCCCGAGTCCAACATCCTCATCGCCCTGGCGATCATCCTGCTCTCCACGGCGCTGAATCTGGTGGGCACCAAACTGTTGGCGCGGGTGGCGATGTTCGGCTTTCTGTGCGAGTTGGTCGGCGCGATTCTGGTCGGCGGCTACCTGCTGATCTTCGAACGTCACCAGCCGCTCAGCGTGCTGTTCAACACCTTCAACCTTGAGGTGAATGGTTCATACCTGCCGGCATTCCTCGCGGCGTCCCTGGCCGGTCTGTTCCAGTACTACGGTTTCGAGGCCTGCGGCGATGTCGCCGAAGAAACGCCGAACCCGGGCAAGCGCATTCCCAAAGCCATGCGCATGACCATCTATATCGGTGGTGCGGCGGCGATGTTTGCCTGCCTGGCGCTGATTCTCTCGGTGCCGGACATGGCCAAGGTCCTGGCCGGTGAAGACACCGACCCGGTCGCCACCATCCTGGCCAATGCCTTCGGCCCGGTCGGTTCCCGCCTGGTCATGGCCGTGGTCATGGTGTCGTTCATCTCCTGCGTGTTGAGCCTGCAAGCGGCGGCCAGCCGGTTGCTGTTCGCCTATGCCCGCGACGAAATGATCGTCGGCAGTTCGCTGTTCAAGCGCCTGTCGGCCAACCATGTGCCGTCGTTCGCCCTGCTGGTCAGTGGCCTGGTGCCGGCAGCGATTGTCTGCCTGGGCATGTTCATGGCCGATGCCGTGGCCACCATCGTCGGCTTCGCCGCGATTGGTATCTACGTGGCCTTCCAGTTGATCGTGGTCGCTGCGTTGATCGCCCGGGCCAAGGGCTGGCGTCCGAACGGTCAATTCACCCTCGGCGCCTGGGGCTTGTGGGTGAACCTGGCTGCGCTGGTCTACGGCGTGTGCGCCATCGTCAACATGGTCTGGCCGCGCTCGCCAGATGCCGCGTGGTACATCAACTACTCGATGATCCTGACCACGCTGGTGGTGATGGGCGCCGGGCTGGTCTACATGCTGCTGGGCAAACCTTATGACAAGGGCACGGCGCCGGCGGGTGACGCGTGGAAGTTCTCCAAACCCAAGGCCAAAGCGACGGGAGTGACCGGCGCAACGCTGCAACAGCCTTGAGGCCACCGACCCTCTACGACCTGTAACCGACCCGTAGGAGCTGGCTTGCCCGCTCCTACGGGTTTTGTGCCCTGCGCAATGGTGCGGCACCCACCTCTACAACGTCCTCTGACTGTTGCCGATGCCCTTGGCAATATCGATGCCCCAATCCATCGCCGCTTCCATGTCCAGCATGTGCGGCTTGGGATCAGGGTTCTCTTCAATGACCGTGCCGTCCGGCCGGTAAACACCGATGAACATCCCCAGCGAGCCGTCCCTGAGGATTTCGGCCTTGACCTCGATGCTGCATCCATTCGACAGCGTTTCCTTGTGAATCAGATGGCGCTCAGTCATTGCGGCATTCCTCTCCGTACTGGATGTGGACCCTATCCGCCATGCTAGCTCAGCCACGACAAATAGCGCTGATCCACAGGACCGGAGGCTCCCCCTGACAGCGGCGTAATGCCTCCTATACTGAAAGCCACCTCCCCTCAGGGGTCTGCTCTTCCAACAATAAAAAGCAGAGGTGGAACATGGTCTGGCAGCAAGTCTACGATCCGTTCAATAACCCGGTGCTTTCAACCCTCATGGCGGCCGTGCCGGTGGTGGTGATGTTGGCCTCCCTGGCGTTTTTTCACGTCAAGGCGCACCTGGCGGCGCTGCTTGCCCTCACCTCCGCCTTGCTGATCGCGATCTTCGCATTTGGCATGCCCGCCAACATGGCCGGGTCGGCCGCGTTGTACGGTGCCGCCAATGGTCTGCTGCCGATTGGCTGGATCGTGCTGAACATCATCTTCCTGCACCGGCTGACCACCGAAAACGGCTCGTTCAAAGTGCTGCAGGATTCCCTGGCGAGAATCACCGACGACCGCCGCCTGCAACTGTTGCTGATCGCCTTCTGCTTCGGCGCGTTCTTCGAGGGGGCGGCCGGTTTCGGCACGCCGGTGGCGGTGACCGGGGCGATTCTGATCGGCCTGGGCTTCTCACCGCTGGCGGCCTCTGGCCTGGCGTTGATCGCCAACACCGCGCCGGTGGCCTTCGGTGCCCTCGGCACGCCGATCATCACCCTGGCCAAGGTCACCGGGCTGGATGAAATGGAGCTGTCGATGATGGTCGGCCGGCAACTGCCGTTCTTCTCGGTGATCGTGCCGTTCTGGCTGATCTGGGCCTTCGCCGGTTGGCGCAAGATGCTGGAAATCTGGCCGGCGATCCTGGTGGCCGGGGTCACCTTTGCCGTGCCGCAGTTCCTGGTGTCCAACTATCACGGGCCCATGCTGGTGGATGTGATCGCCGCGCTGATTTCCATGGCCTGCCTGACCGCTTTCCTCAAGGTCTGGAAACCGGCCACGGTGCACACCTCTGCTGCCCTGTCCGGACGGGTCGACAACTCGAAAATCGATACCGAACACGAGACCAAACCCGAGCCGACCGCGACCTTTGCCAGCGATGCCAAGCCAGCGGTGATGCGCGCGTGGATGCCGTGGATCATCCTGACCCTCTTCGTCTTCGCCTGGGGCACCCAGGGCTTCAAGAACCTGTTCGACACGCGCCCGGCGATCGATCCGGCCACCCATTCGGCCAAGCTCGACCCACAGGGCAAACCGTTGTCTGAAGCCAATCCGATATTCGCGCCGGTCCTGACCTTTACCACCATCCACCAGCAGATCGAGAAGGTGCCGCCGGTGGTGCCGGCACCGAAAACCGAGGACGCGGTGTACAAGTTCACCTGGTTCACCGCCACCGGCAGCGGCATCCTGCTCTCGGCGATTCTCGGCGGATTGCTGATGGGTTACAGCATCCCGCAGCTGATCAGCCAGTACCTGCGAACGCTGTGGGTGGTGCGCTATTCGCTGATCACCATCACCGCCATGCTCGCCCTGGGCTTTCTCACGCGCTATTCGGGCCTGGACGCCACCATGGGCCTGGCGTTCGCCGCGACGGGGATTTTCTACCCGATGTTCGGCACCCTGCTCGGCTGGCTCGGCGTCGCCCTGACCGGCTCGGACACCGCCTCCAACGTGCTGTTCGGCGGCTTGCAACGGGTCACGTCCGAGCAACTGGGGCTCAGCCCGGTATTGATGGCCGCCGCCAACAGCTCCGGCGGGGTCATGGGCAAGATGGTCGATGCCCAGTCGATCGTGGTCGCCTCCACCGCCACCCGCTGGTACGGCCATGAAGGGGAAATCCTGCGCTACGTGTTCTTCCACTCGATCGTCCTGGCGATCCTGGTCGGCGGGCTGGTGACATTGCAGGCTTATGTGGCGCCGTTCAGCCATATGGTGGTGGGCGGCCATTGATCGCCCAAGGCCCTGGCCAGCCTCGAAATGCCCGGGCATCGTCCGGGCTTTTCATGAAGGGAGTATCGTAAAGCGACCATGAACATTCTCTACGATGAACGCGTCGATGGCGTGCTGCCGGACGTGGACAAGGCCGGGTTGTTGCAGGCGCTGCACACGCAGTGGCCGGGCCTGGAAGTGCTGCATCAGCAGGAAGAACTCAAGCCGTACGAGTGCGACGGGCTCTCGGCCTACCGTACGACGCCGATGCTGGTGGTGTTGCCCCGTGACATCGCGCAGGTCCAGGGCGTGCTGCGCCTGTGTCATGAGCGTCAGGTGCCGGTGGTCGCCCGCGGTGCCGGCACCGGTTTGTCCGGTGGCGCGCTGCCGCTGGAAAAAGGGGTGCTGCTGGTGATGGCGCGCTTCAATCAGATCCTGCACATCGACCCCGCCGCGCGCACCGCGCGGGTCCAGCCCGGCGTGCGCAACCTGGCCATTTCCCAGGCCGCCGCCCCCTACGGCCTGTACTACGCGCCCGACCCTTCCTCGCAAATCGCCTGTTCCATTGGCGGTAACGTTGCCGAAAACGCAGGCGGCGTGCATTGCCTGAAGTACGGCCTGACCGTGCACAACGTGCTGAAGGTCGACATCCTTACCGTCGACGGCGAATACCTGAGCCTGGGCTCGAACGCCCTGGACTCCCCCGGTCTTGATCTGCTGGCGTTGTTCACCGGCTCCGAAGGCATGCTCGGGGTGATCACCGAAGTCACGGTCAAACTGCTGCCCAAACCCCAAACCGCGAAAGTGCTGCTGGCGGCCTTCGATTCCGTTGAGAAAGCCGGCCACGCCGTCGGCGACATCATTGCCGCCGGCATCATTCCCGGTGGCCTGGAAATGATGGACAACCTGGCCATCCGCGCCGCCGAGGATTTTATCCACGCCGGCTACCCGGTCGACGCCCAGGCCATTCTGCTGTGCGAACTCGACGGCGTTGAGGCCGATGTCCATGACGACTGCCTGCGCGTACGCCAAGTGCTGGAACAAGCCGGCGCCACCGAAGTACGCCAGGCCAGGGACGAGGCCGAGCGCGTGCGTTTCTGGGCCGGGCGCAAGAACGCCTTCCCGGCGGTGGGCCGTCTGTCTCCGGATTACTACTGCATGGACGGCACGATTCCGCGCCGCGCGTTGCCCGGCGTATTGCACGCCATCGCCGCACTGTCGGCGGAATACGGCCTGCGGGTGGCCAACGTGTTTCATGCAGGCGACGGCAACATGCATCCGCTGATCCTGTTCGACGCCAATCAACCGGGCGAACTCGACCGCGCCGAGGCACTGGGTGGCAGGATTCTGGAACTGTGCGTGAAGGTCGGCGGCAGCATCACCGGGGAACACGGTGTCGGCCGCGAGAAAATCAATCAGATGTGCGCGCAATTCAACAGTGATGAACTGACCCTGTTTCACGCAATCAAGGCGGCGTTCGACCCCAGCGGCCTACTCAACCCCGGCAAGAATATTCCGACCCTGCACCGCTGCGCCGAGTTCGGCGCCATGCACGTGCACGCCGGACAGGTGCCCTTCCCAGACCTGGAGCGTTTCTGATGCACGGCATCGGCGATTGCGACGACAGCAGCCTGCTGCTCGAACAGGTCAATCAGGCGCTGCAAAACGCCACGCCCCTGCGCATCCAGGGCTCCAACAGCAAGGGATTCCTGGGACGGGTGACCGCGGGTGAAATACTCGACACCCGTTCGCACCGGGGCATCGTCAGCTATGACCCGACCGAACTGGTGATCACCGCTCGTTGCGGCACGCCGTTGGCCGAGCTGTCGCAAGCACTGGACGCCGCGCAGCAGATGCTGGCGTGCGAACCGCCCGCCTTTGGCGATGGCGCCACCGTAGGCGGCATGATTGCCTGTGGCCTGTCGGGACCGCGTCGCCCCTGGTCGGGATCGGTGAGGGATTTCGTGCTCGGCACCCGGGTGATCACCGGCCACGGCAAGCATTTGCGCTTTGGCGGCGAAGTCATGAAAAACGTCGCCGGCTACGACCTGTCACGCCTGATGGCCGGCAGCTACGGCACCCTGGGGGTGATCACCGAAGTCTCGCTCAAGGTCCTGCCCAAACCCCGAAAGGCCTTGAGCATCAGCCTGGAAATGGACAGCGAACGCGCCCTGTTGCGCCTGGCTGAATGGGGCCAGCAACCCTTGCCGATCAGTGCTGCGTGCCATGACGGCCAGTGCCTGCACCTGCGGCTCGAGGGCGGTGAAGGATCGGTGGCGGCGGCCCACGACCGCTTGGGCGGCGAGTTGCTGGACGCCTCTTACTGGGCCGAACTCAATGAGCAGCGCTTGAGTTTCTTCGACGAAGACCAGCCCCTGTGGCGCCTGTCGCTGCCGAACAACACGCCGAAACTGTCGTTGCCCGGCCGCCAGTTGATCGACTGGGGCGGCGCACAGCGCTGGCTCAAGTCCGACGCCGAGGCGGCGTTCATTCGCCAGGTCGTCGATGAGGTCGACGGCCATGTCACCTGCTACAGCCACGGGCTCACCGACAGCCCGTTCCAGCCGCTGCCCTCTGCGCTGATGCGCCTGCATCAGAGCCTCAAGCAGCAACTCGATCCCCGGGGCATCTTCAACCCCGGTCGCCTGTATGCGGAGCTTTGAGCCATGCAGACCACATTGAGCGACAGCGCCCGCCAACTGCCCCGTGCCGAGGAAGCCGACAGTATCCTGCGCACCTGCGTGCACTGCGGCTTCTGCAATGCCACCTGCCCGACCTATCAACTGCTTGGCGATGAACTGGATGGTCCACGGGGGCGCATCTACCTGATCAAACAGGTGCTGGAGGGCAACGAGGTCACGCAAAAGACCCAGCAACACCTGGACCGTTGCCTGTCATGCCGCAACTGCGAAACCACCTGCCCGTCCGGGGTCGACTACCACAACCTGCTGGACATCGGCCGCGCCGTGGTCGACGCGGCGGTGCCGCGCCCGGTCGGCCAGCGCTTGCTGCGCGAAGGTTTGCGCACGCTGGTGCCGCATGCGGAGCTGTTCAAGGGACTGGTCAGCGGCGGCCAGGTGTTTCGCGCGCTGCTGCCCGGCACACTGCAAAGCAAGCTGCCGCGCAGCGCGCCGCCAGGCAAAGCGCGCCCCACCACCTGCCATGCCCGGCAGGTGCTGATGCTCGAAGGCTGCGTACAGCCGGGTCTTGCGCCCAACACCAACGCGGCCGCCGCGCGGGTTCTGGATCGATTGGGGATCAGCGTCACGCCGAGCCGCGAGGCCGGGTGCTGCGGCGCCGTGGACTATCACCTGGACGCCCAGGCCGCTGGCTTGGATCGCGCCCGCCACAACATCGACGCCTGGTGGCCGAGCATCGAAAAAGGCGCCGAGGCCATCGTGCAAACCGCCAGCGGCTGCGGTGCCTTCATCAAGGACTATGGCCATCTGCTGCGCAGCGACCCGGCCTATGCCGAGAAGGCCAGAACCGTCAGCGCGCTGGCCAAGGACCTGATCGAAGTGTTGCGTGACGAACCCCTTGAGCAACTCGGCATACACAGTGTCCAACGCCTGGCGTTCCATTGCCCGTGCACGTTGCAGCACGCGCAAAAACTCGGCGGTGCGGTGGAAGCGCTGCTGACACGCCTGGGTTTCAATTTGACGACCGTGCCCGACGGCCACTTGTGCTGCGGCTCGGCGGGCACGTACTCGCTGACCCAACCGGAGCTGGCGCGGCAACTGCGCGACAACAAGATGAATGCATTGGAAAGCGGCTATCCCGAGGTGATCGTCACTGCCAATATCGGCTGTCAGTCGCACCTTGATGGCGCCGGTCGAACCCCGGTCCGGCACTGGATCGAACTGGTCGAAGCCGCCCTGCCTTAACGAGCCCAGGAGAACCCCATGAAAAGCAAAGCCATGCTGAGTCAGGCCGAAGTCGGCCAGATCCTCGCTGCCGCCCGGCAGGAGGCGCAAAACAACCAATGGCCAGTGACCATTGCCGTGGTCGATGACGGCGGCCATCCACTGGCCCTCGAACGCCTTGATGGCGCCTCGCCCATCAGCGCCTACATCGCCACCGAAAAGGCCCGCACCTCGGCCTTGGGCCGGCGCGAGTCCAAGGGCTATGAAGACATGGTCAACGGCGGGCGCCATGCCTTCCTGTCGGCCCCCTTACTGACGTCCCTGGAAGGCGGCGTGCCGATCATCGTCGACGACCAGGTGATTGGCGCGGTCGGGGTGTCCGGGGTCAAGGCCGAGCAGGATGCGCAGGTAGCGAAGGTCGGGGCGCGGTGCCTGAAATGAACACGCTACCTTCGCCGCGCACATTGTGGGAGCGGGCTTGCCCGCGATGATGGCGGCAAATCCGACATCCACGTATCAGACATACCGCTATCGCGGGCAAGCCCGCTCCCACAGGGTTCGCGTCTCCTGCCATGGCCATGTTTTCCGCCTCATTAAGTTCGTTCCCACCAGCAGGCCCCACCGGGATCGTGTTCAATTAGACGAAAAGGAAGCGCATCGATGACCCGCCTCAGCGCGAAAGACTTTGCCCCGCCATTGCTGGAGCTCTATGACGACTACGCCCACGGCCTGATCAATCACCGCGAGTTTCTCGACCGCGCCGCGTTGTTCACCCTCGCCACAGGTTACTGATTGCTCGCTCTATCTCTTGAATGAACAGCATTACGGGTAAGTCAGGGTCACCACGTAATTGCCCGAGGTCAGCGCCCGTCCATTGCCGTCCACCAAGGCGTACTGCTGACGGAGCACACCCCCCTCTTCCCTGTTTTCGCCGATCAGCTTGACCTGGGCGGTCGAACCGTCGATTGAGCGCACTGATTGCAGTGGCTGCACTTTGTGGGCACTGCTGTCCTGGCCGGCAGTCTTGGCAGGACAGCCATGCAGGGCGAACCCTTCAGCCGACGTCGAAACCGGGCAAGGCGATTCCACAATGGCCCCACGCAAAGCGATAACGCCTGGCGAGGCGAAACAGGTTCCACTCAGGCTGACCAGCAGCCCCATTGCGATAGAAATACGCAGACGACTCATCTTCACGCTCCCTTCGAAAAAGCTCATGTCCTTGACGCTGTATCGACCGGATAGCGGATTTCTGAAGAACGTGGGGAGGAAGGTCGTACCGACCATCGGTCACCCCGAAGACCCGCTTCGGGATGACCGTGCTGCCGAAGTGGTTACTTCGGTTGCGCCACGGTGCGCAAATAAGGCTTCAGGGTCTTGAAGCCGTCGGGGTATTTCTTCTTCGCATCCTCGTCGGAGACCGATGTCGGGATGATCACGTCTTCACCCGGACGCCAGTTCACCGGGGTGGCCACGGTGTGTTTGGCATTGAGTTGCAGCGAGTCGAGCAGGCGCAGCACTTCGTCGAAATTGCGCCCGGCGCTCATCGGGTAGATCAGCATGGCCTTGACCTTCTTGTCCGGGCCGACAATGAACACTGACCGCACCGTGGCGTTGTCCACCGCCGTGCGCGAACCGCCGCTGGCGTTCGGGTGGATCATGTCGTAGAGCTTGGCCACCACCAGGTTTTCGTCACCGATCAGCGGATAGTTGACGGCAGTGCCCTGGGTTTCCTCGATGTCACCGACCCACTTGTTGTGGTCGCTGACCGGGTCGATGCTCAGTCCGAGGACTTTGGTATTGCGCTTGTCGAATTCCGGCTTGAGCTTGGCCAGGTAGCCCAGTTCGGTGGTGCAGACCGGGGTGAAATCCTTCGGATGGGAAAACAGGATGGCCCAGCCATTGCCAATCCATTGGTGGAAGTTGATCGTGCCTTCAGTGGTTTCGGCGGTGAAATCCGGTGCTTCGTCGCCAATGCGGATGGACATTTTCGAACTCCTTGCAGTGTTGGATGGAGAAGCCGTCAGAGGGCCAACTGCGGTTCCAACGGCACGGGGAAGACGGTTGACGCGAACAGTATAGGAGAGCTTCCAGAGCGTGCCGCCCGCCGCTACTCCACCAATGCTATCAACTGATGACGCTGCGCATCGGTGAGCGTCGGACCAAAACCGGCTCCGGCATTTTCCGCCATGTAGCGCGGATTGCCGGTACCGGGGATGACGCAGGTCACCGCCGAATGGGACAACAGAAACTTCAGCGCCAGTTGCGGCCAGCTCTTGGCCCCGACTTGGGCGGCCCAGCCAGGCAACGGTCTGCCTTTGAGACGCTCGAGCAGGCCCCCGCCACCGAACGGCCGATTGCAGATCACCGCCACGCCCCGTTCGCGACACAACGGCAGGATGCGCTTCTCGACGCCGCGATCGCCCAGCGTGTAATTAATCTGCAAGAAATCCAGTGGCTCGTTTTTCAGTACGGCCTCCACTTCGTCATACGCCGACGGGGTGTAATGGGTGATACCGATGTAACGAATACGCCCTTGTTCCTTCCAGTGCCGCAAGGTCGGCAAGTGGATTTGCCAATCCAGCAGGTTGTGAATCTGCATCAGGTCGATGCAATCGGTCTGCAATAACGCAAACGACCGCTCCATCTGCGCAATGCCCTCTTCGCGGCCACGGGTCCACACCTTGGTCGCCAGAAATGCCGGCGAGCGCGGCTCATGGATCGACAGCAACTCGCCGGTCGTCTGCTCCGCACGACCGTACATCGGCGAGCTGTCGATCAGCGTCCCGCCCTTCTCGAACAGCGCGCGCAGCACCGCGGGCAATTGCTTGTAGGCGGCATCGGCGGGGGCCACGTCAAAGCCGCGATAAGTGCCCAACCCAACGATAGGCAATGGTTCGGCGCTGGACGGAATGGCGCGGGTCTGCATGGTCTTGCCTCCTGTTGCGGTCGACGGCGTTGATGGCGCGGCGGCCGGACCGAACGTGAAGACCGCCGAGGCACCGGCAGCCAGCGTGAGTATGGTTCTGCGGGTGAACCCCTCTGGATGCTGCATGAGCATGACCTCGGCAGACGGTCGGCGTGCCCCGCTGGCGATTGACTACACTCTGGCAGCGATCCAGCGTAGCCGTGTTCACCCCCGAGCCATCAATGTCGTCCACTAACGTTAGCCGAATGTCACGCAACCTGATGCTGCTTATCGTCGCCCTGGCCGCGTTGTACCTGATGCTCTGCGGGGCGCTGTATGTGTTTCAACGCGCGCTGATCTACTACCCGCAACCCCGTGCCGTCGGGACTGCCGCCTCAGTGCTCACCCTGCCCGTGGGCGACGCGCAGTTGCAGGTCTCCGTCCGGGCCCACGACGGCCCTAACGCAATGATCTATTTTGGTGGAAACGCCGAGGACGTCTCGCGCAACCTGCCAGAGTTCAGCCAGGCCTTCCCCGACTATGCCCTGTATTTGCTGCACTACCGAGGCTACGGCGGCAGCACTGGCTCGCCCTCGGAAGAGGCCATTGCCCGCGACGCCCTGGCCTTGTTCGACAAAGTGCAGGCCAGCCATGGGCATGTCGCGGTGGTCGGTCGCAGCCTCGGTTCGGGGGTGGCCGTGCGTCTGGCCAGCCAACGCCCGGCGGCACGTTTGGTGTTGATCACGCCTTACAACAGCCTTGAGGGCCTCGCCGCCCGGCAGTTCCGCTGGTTTCCGGTGAAGTGGCTGCTCAAGGACAAATTCGAGTCCTGGCGCTATGCCGCACGCATCACGGTGCCGACGCGGCTGATCGCGGCCGAGCATGACGAAGTGGTACCAGGCTCAAGCACGCGGCTGCTATGCAGCCATTTCGCCCGGGGCGTGGCTTCGCTGCAGGTAATTGCAGGCACGGGACATAACTCGATCAGCGACAGCCCGGCGTATCTGAAGGCGTTGGGGGATGGTTTGTAGCGACAGGCAGCGCGACCGTTGATCCGAGATTTCGTCACCGCCCAATAAAAACATATTTTTATGCCTATATTGATATTGTCGAACGTTCCCACCACACGAGGGTGCCGTCATGAATATCAAAATCCTGGCTCTGATCCTGCTGGCTTTCTGCGCGCAACCGGCCTGGAGCCAAACGCCTGTCGCCTCTGCCGCTACTGCCGACAGCCCCGCGCTGACCACGCGCCTGGCCCTGCGCGACCTCTGGGTCGAGCATGTTTTCTGGATCAGGAACTACGCGCTCGCCAATCAGGCCGCCGACCACGCACAAGCCAAAATCGCGGCTGACCAGGTCGTCGATAACGCGAGCAAAATCGCCAACAGCATCGCCCCGCTCTATGGCCAGCCAGCAGCCGATCAACTGCTCAAGCTGCTTGCCGGTCATTGGGGCGCGGTGAAACACTACAGCGACGCCACGGTGGGCAAAGACACCAAGGGCAAGCAGGCCGCCGTTGCCGAGTTGACCAGCAATGCCAAGGCCATCGCAGCGTTCCTGGCGTCGGCCAACCCCAATCTGCCCGAGGCCACGCTGGTGAATATGCTGTCTGCCCATGGCGGGCACCACATCGCCCAGATCGATGAGTTCGCCGCTCACGATTACGCCGGCGAAGCGCGTACCTGGCAGATGATGCGCAGCCATATCCTGGCGTTGGCCGACGCGTTGACCGCCGCACTGGTCAAGCAATTCCCCGACAAGTTCTGACACCGCGCGAGGACACACCATGCTGGAAGGACTGGGCCGAACACAGCAGGACCTGCTCAATGCGCTGCTGCACCATGGGGGCGGCATGAGCATTGACGAGTTGGCCGAGCATCTGGCGGTCACCCGCACGGCGATTCGCCAACACCTGGCGGCGCTGGAACGTGACGGCCTGGTGCTGCGCGGCGCCACCCGCCCGACGGGACGGCGCCCCGAGCAGCTGTATCGACTCACCGACTATGCCAGGGAGCAATTCCCCCGCCAGTATCAGATGCTGGCCAGCGTACTGATCGATGAAGTGGCCGACCTCATCGGCCCCGAGGCTCTGGCTGCGTTGATGCGCAGCCTGGGCCACAAACTGGCCCGGGACCGTGAACAGCACGTGGTTGAAGAATCAACGATCGTGCAGCACATGAACCAGGCGGGTTATGAAGCCGAGGTGTTTTTTCGCTCATCCGGCGAACCGGAAATCGTCGCGCATAACTGCGTGTTCCACCGTTTGGCCGCCGCACATCCTGTGGTTTGCGAGCTGGACCTGGCCTTGATCGGGGCACTGGGCGGTGGTGAAGTCGAACACAGCGAATGCATGGTCCGGGGCGGTCATGTCTGCCGCTTCAAGCTTCGGCCGACCGGGGCTGCGCAGAACGCCGATCCCCAGGCCGTCTGAACCCCGTACAGGCAAAAAAACATCATCCGCTACGTCCGTCGGATGCTCCTCCCCATCCGCCAAAATGCCCGCCCGCCCCGTGAACCAAGTCCCGGGGCGCCAGTCTTAGAGCGGCGCCAAATCCTCCTCTCATCGTTGTCATCTCATCAGAGCTGTCCGCACCATGCGCCAAACCGCCCTTGTCTTGCGCTTTTCTTCGCTGTGCCTGTTTACCTTGCTTCCCCTGATCGCCAGTCCCGCCCACGCCAGTGCCGAGCGAGAATTGGTGGAAGCGATCAACGATTATCGAGCCCACCCCCAGCGCTGTGAGCGACGTCCCGCTCAACGCCTGTCGCCACTGGCGCTGAAATCCAGCCTGGCCCTGCCCGTGGGCTATGGTGGTGGCTTGCGCGACCGGTTGAAATCCAATGGCTATCAAGCGGTGGCCGTGCGCTCCATCCGTGTGGTCGGTGCGCAGGATGCCGAAGAGGCGTTCGATCTGTTTCAGAGCGAGCATTGCTCGGCGCTGCTGGACAGCCAGTACGCCGACATCGGTGTGAGTCGCAGCCGCAGCGAATGGCAAGTGGTGATGGCGCAACCCGTGCTGGACCGTCAGTTGAACGATACGCGATCGGTCAGCAAAGCCTTGCTCGCGCAGGTCAATGCCGCCCGCGCAAAACCACGCCTCTGCGGGCGCCAGCGCTTTGCCGCCGTACGGCCACTGTCGTGGAATGCCAGCCTTGGCGCGGCGGCGCAAGGCCACAGCAAGGCCATGGCCTACGGTAACTACTTCGCGCACAAGGACCCCGATGGCGACATGCCCGCCGACCGGGCAAGAGCCGCCGGTTACCGTGGCCGGCAGATCGGCGAAAACATCGCCGCCGGCCAGGGCTCACCGGGCAAAGCCATGGCCGGCTGGCTGGCCAGTCCCGGCCATTGCGCCAACCTGATGAACCCGATGTTCACCCAGGTCGGCGCGGCCTACGCCACGGACGCGCGCAGTGACGAAGGGGTTTACTGGACGATGATGTTCGGGGCGCCGTAAAGGAGTGCCGGAGCCGGCGTGGCGACGAAAGCGCCATCAAGGCTGCCGACTGCTAACCCGCTGCTCGCTGCTCTCGAACATCGCTTCGAAGCGCGGTTTGTTGGCGGCGTAGTAGTCGGCAACGACCTTGTCGGGAGAACTCTGCCGCGACTGCATCATGAGTGCTTCCAGGTCGGCCCGGGGAATCGAGTAGTGGGCGAAGAAGTACGCCACCTCGGGATATTCCTGGCTGAAACCCTTGCGGGCCATGGCGTGGATCTGTTCGGCGCCACCAAAGATCTGCTTGGGGTCATCCAGGTAACGCAGCGACCACTTGGAGAACATCCAGTGCGGGCTCCAGGCATTGACCAACGACCATTTGTCTCGCTTGAGGTTGCGGTCCAGCTCGTTAAGCATGCCGGTTTCCGAGGACGCCACCAGCTTGTAGCCGTCGAGCTTGTATTCGTCGATGGCCTTGACCGTGAGCTTGTATTGGCCATTGCCCACCTCTGAAGTGAGGATCTTGCCGTCGAATTTCGCCCTGACCTCGGGCTTGTTCAAGTCCTCGACGCTTGCCACCTCGCTGACCGGTATCGAGGTGGGCACGGCCATGCCGATTCGCCCTTCGTAAAGCACACCGAGGTCTTCGAGCCTGTCCTTGTACTTGTCGTAGAACGCCTTGTGGGTGCTCGGCAGCCAGACCATCGGGATCATGTCGATATTGCCGTTGGCCAACGCCTGGAACTGGATGCCGATGTCGGCCATGACCAGTTTCACCGGTTGCTTGAGATGGTCCTCCAGGGCCGTGGTGGCCAGCTTCACGGTGATCTCGGTGTCCGACCAGTTGACCCAGCCAATACGCACCGGTGCAGGTTCCGCGGCTTGCGCCAGCGCAGCGCCGGCGGCGAGCGCAACACTGATCAATCCGGCACAGAGTGTTTTTCGATACGGCGAATGAGCGTTCATCAAGCGTCTTCCTGTTTTGGTTGTCATTGGCAGGTTTGTCTTAATCAGAACGGCCTTACGGTCGTGAAAAATGCAGCCTTGCGCGGCAGGTCGGTTCAATCGATCCCTTCTCCTTGTGGGCCGATCTTAGCCACGACTTTTACCCCGCGCAAGTAAAATGTACACCAGTGTCATGAAGCATTGACACACCTGTACAGTTATCCTAATTTCAAGTCGCCGAGCCTGATGAAGCCCACTTTGGAGCGCACCACCATGTCCAGCGATCCCTTGCTGCAGCCGTACACGATCAAGCACCTGACCCTCAGAAACCGCATCATCACCACCTCCCACGAACCGGCCTATCCGGTGGACGGCATGCCCAAGGACTTGTATCGCGCCTATCACGTCGAACGTGCCAAGGCCGGTGTTGCCTTGACCATGACCGCCGGCTCCGCAGCGGTCTCGCGCGACAGCCCGCCGGTGTTCAACAATGTGCTGGCCTACAAGGACGAAGTGGTCGGATGGCTCAAGGACCTGACCGACGAGTGCCATGAACACGGCGCGGCGGTGATGATCCAGTTGACCCACCTGGGCCGGCGCACCCGCTGGGACAAGGCCGACTGGCTGCCCGTGGTGTCGCCTTCCCACCACCGCGAGGCGGCGCACCGCTCCTTCCCGAAAAAAATGGAAGACTGGGACATCGAGCGAATCATCAAGGACTACGTGGACGCGGCCGAACGTATGAAAGCGGCCGGTATGGATGGCCTGGAGCTGCAGGCCTACGGGCATTTGATGGACCAGTTCTGGTCACCGCTGACCAACGAACTCGACGGCCCCTACGGCGGTTCGCTGGAAAACCGCATGCGTTTTACCTTCGACATCCTGCGGGGCATTCGCCAGCGGGTGGGCGAAGACTTCCTGCTCGGCGTGCGTTACACCGGCGACGAGCAACTGCCGGGAGGCTTCAATGCCAGCGAAGGCTTGCAGGTTTCGCACCTGCTCAAGGACAGCGGACTGGTGGACTTCCTCAATGTGGTGCGCGGCCATATCGACACCGACGCCGGTTTGACCGATGTCATCCCGATCCAGGGCATGCGCAATTCACCGCACCTGGACTTCGCCGGGGAAATTCGCTCGGCCACCGGGTTTCCGACCTTCCATGCGGCGAAGATTCCGGACGTGGCCACTGCGCGCTATGCGATTGCCTCGGGCAAGGTCGACATGGTGGGCATGACCCGGGCGCACATGACCGACCCGCACATCGTGCGCAAGATCATCGAAAAACGTGAGGAAGACATTCGCCCCTGCGTCGGCGCCAACTACTGCCTGGATCGCATCTATCAGGGCGGCGCGGCCTATTGCATCCACAACCCGGCGACCGGCCGGGAAACCACCATGCCCCACGAGATTCCCAAGGCGGCGGTCAAGCGCAAAGTCCTGGTGATCGGCAGCGGCCCTGCGGGCCTGGAAGCGGCGCGGGTCGCGGGCGAGCGCGGGCATGAAGTGACAGTGCTGGAGGCCGCCGACCAACCCGGTGGGCAAATCCGCCTGACGGCTCTCAATGAGCGACGCCGGGAAATGATCGGCATCATCGATTGGCGCATGACCCAGTGCGAGCGTCTGGGGGTCAAGTTCCACTTCAACACCTGGGCCGAAGCCGACACGGTATTGGCCCACGAGCCGGACGTGGTGATTGTCGCCACCGGCGGCCTGCCCCACACCGAGGTGCTGACCCAGGGCAACGAGTTGGTGGTGTCGACCTGGGACATCATTTCCGGTGACATCAAGCCCGGCCGCCACGTGTTGATCTTCGACGATGCCGGTGACCATGCCGCGTTGCAGGCGGCCGAAGTCATCGCCAAAAGCGGCGCGACCGTGGAGATCGTGACGCCTGACCGTTCGTTCGCGCCGGAAGTCATGGCCATGAACCTGGTGCCGTACATGCGCAGCCTGCAGGACCTGGACGTCACCTTCACCGTGACTTACCGCGTCGAGACGGTTGAGAAACGCGACGGCCGCCTGCTCGCGACCTTTGGCAGCGATTACGGCCAGGTGCACAAGCAGCGGATCGTCGATCAGGTGGTGATCAACCACGGCACCCTACCCCTGGACGATCTGTACTTCGAACTTCGCCCGCATTCGAGCAACGGCGGCGCGGTGGAACAGCACGACCTCATCGCCGGCAAGGCGCAAAACATCGTCACCCACCCCCAGGGGCAATTCCAGCTGTTCCGGATTGGTGATGCCGTCGCCGCGCGCAACACCCACGCGGCGATCTACGATGCGTTGCGACTGGTGAAGGATCTCTGACCCTGCGATTCACTTGTGGCGAGAGAGCTTGCTTTCTCGCCACAGAACCGATATCGGAATTCGCTACATCCCCCGCCGCGCAACCTCCGCACCGGCCTGCAATGCGCGCCCGACGATGGCATCGATGCCCTGCTCGGTCATCGACTGCAAAGCCGCCGCCGTCACACCCCGGTAAGCCATCAGTGCCTCGATCATTTGCCCCGGATCACGACTGGCAAGCATCTGTCCGCCTCCGACCACCACCCCTTGGGCAGCACGTTGGGCAATGTCATGGGGAATACCCGCCGCCACCGCCTGACTCGCCAGCGCCTGGTGCAGCATCGCGGGGAACGCTGGCCCGGTACCGGACAGCGCACTGAGGTAATCGATACAGTCTTCGTTCGGCACTTCATCCGCCGCGCCGACGCATTCGAACAACTGCTGCAGCCACTGACGATCCCTGTCGCCAAGCTTGCCGCTGCTGTACCACGGGGTATACGACTGCCTGATCTCCACCGCCGCATTCGGCATGGCCCGCACCACCATCTGCGCACCGGTAGCGGCGCTGATGACGGCGGCCGGGATCCCGGCCATCAGGGAAATCACCTGTTTGCCGCTGGCGTCTATCCGCAGATCACGAAACTGCTCCGGACGAATCGACAGCACCAGCACATCGCTGAGCGCCACCAACGGTTGGTTGTCGGCCAGCACCCGCACGTCCGGTCGCAACGTGCTGCGGCCCGAGCGGTTGGAAACAAGCAACCTGGCAGGCTCGATGAAGCCGCTGTCGAGCAGCGCCTCGGCAATTGCGCGGCCCAGCCAGCCAGTGCCGCCAATGATGCCCAGGGTTCTATTGTTCATCGGCCGCCGGCTCCTCGAAAGTTTCAACCAGCGGACCGAACACACCGGGCTCTTTTTCCGCGTAACCGAACTTGCCAAAGAAACGATCCAGTTCACGCCGCTTCGGTGCCTTGCCGGTAAACACGGTGACGTACTGCGGGATGCGGCGAAAACGCACCACGATGTCCTCATTGGTTTTCATCGAGATGTAGCCGATCTGCGTCAGGTAGATCGTCCGGGCCCTCGCGTCGGCGGCCTCGGTTTCGTAGCCAAAACGACGGAACATCGCGGCCAGGGCATTGATGCGCGCCTCATCGGCCAAGGCAATTTCCGCAGCGACTTCAGCCGATTGCAGCGCCCAGCTGCGCACGGCGAATTCGAACTGCGAGTCAAACAGTTCGGGGTTCAACCAGCACTCGAAGACGTTGAGGATCGCCTCGCAAATGCTCTCGGCATAACCCTCGCACTGAGCGATCAGGCCGCCACTGTTCTTGTCCCGCCAACGGGCCAGCAGCGCCGCGAGCAACTGCTCGCGATCTTCGTAGAACCAATAAAAGCTGGTGCGCGACAAATTCAGGCGCTTGGCCAGCGGCATCACCCGCACCGCGTCGACACCGGACTCCTTCAACGCATCGTAGGCAGCGTCCAGCCAGCCATCGACGGAGCCCCGCCATCCTGCGTCCTGAGCCTTGGTTTTCACCTTTCCTGTCTGCGACATCTTGGCTGGCGCCTTTACCTGAGAATTCCATTCAACTGTACACCTCGGGATCCATGGCGTACACGGTCCGTACACAGGCGTACATTTTCAGGACAGTGGGGCGTTGAGTGCTGGGTGGACGGATTCGGCTTGATGATCTTTTCCCAGGATCATCAAGCCCGAATCGCAGACTCGACCCTCATGAAGGCCGTCGCACCACCCTCACCTTCCCGCTCGTGCCACCGCCGCAGAAAAACCGCGCGCCACCATCGGACTCCAGCCCCGACACGCCGATACCGGCCGGCATCTTCAGGCTTTCGAGGACTTCGCCCGAGTGTGGATCGACGCGGCGCAGTTCACTCTCTTCGGCTTCCCAGGTGCCGTGCCACAGGTCGCCTTCAACCCAGGTCACGCCGGTGACAAACCGGTTGGATTCGATGGTGCGCAGAATCGCCCCGGTCTCAGGGTCGATCTGATGGATTTTCCTCGCCTGATACTGCCCCACCCACAACGTGCCTTCGGCCCAGGTCAGGCCTGAATCGTTGCCGCCACCGGGGGCCGGGATGGTGCCGAGTATCCGACCGGTACGCGGGTCGATTTTCTGGATACGGTCCTCGGCAATCTGGAACAGGTGCTGACCATCGAAGGCGGTGCCGGCATGGGCGGCGACGTCGATCGAGCGCAGGGTCTTGCCGGTGTCGGGGTCCAGGGCGTTGATTTTTTCTCCGCTGGCAAACCATACCCGCTGACCGTCCCAGGTCAGGCCGTGCACCTTGTCGACATCGGCAAAAGGACCATATTCACGGAGAATTTCGGCGGCTGACTGTTTCATGAGGGTGTTCCTCGCTAGGGGTTGTGGCGTTCATCCTAGCCACCGGGCAGCGGACCGGGGAGTAACAAGGTCGTCGCGAAACCGGGCACCGGCGCAGTCACCCAGCGCCGTGCCCGGCCGTGACCAAACGACTGCACCTTGCCCGCCGTTGCCAGGGTGTCGAGTGCCCTTTGCACGCTGCGCTGACTGTTGCCCAGCGCCAGGGCCAGGGCCGAGCTCGACCAGGACTCACCGTCGGCGAGCAAGGCGAACACCGCGGCATGGCGCGCTTCGACCGGTGGCATCAGCAGCACCACATCGGTAGAAACCCGGGTGACCAGGGCAAATCCCCGTTTGCTGGCGCTCACGCTGGCCAGGGGTTTGAGTGCCGCGCGCAGGCGCCCGATTTCCACGCGCAAACGGGCGCGGTGGGATTCATCGCTGAGCTTCAGGCGAAAGGCCTTGGCGATCAGCGTTTCCCGCGACACGTCTGTCGGCCAGGCTTCCGCGAGGGTTCGCACCAGGGTGAAGAGGATCGGGCGCGTGGCCAGGGACACCGACATGCCCGCACCGCGCACGACAGAGCGGCAGCCGTCGACCACCAGCGATGCGGAGGCGAGCAGCACTTGCACGTCGTCAAGCAACAGGGGTCGTGCTTCGCCCTGGCAGATCAGGCGTGCGGCCGGGCTGTCGAGCATCCGTGCCGCACTGTCGACTTCAGCGCACAGCGCCGCAATGCCGGACTGGCGCGCGGCGAGTTCGGCCCTGACGAGCGCCGCCCGTGCCACTTGGGATTGCAGGCACCGCATCGCAATCCCCGCCACCACCAGTTCATGGGTGGCCCGCAACGCTGGAGGCAGGGTCGCCGGATCGAGATCGGCGAGCAGCGCCTGCGCCTCATCGAGCTGCCCGATCAACAGCAAGCGGCGGATCTGCAGATAGCGCGCATGGGCGGCGTTGATGGCGTCTCCGTGGGACATCAGCGTGACCCGCGCGGCGTCGAGCGCCTTCACCGGCCAGCCAAGCTCCCGCGAGGCCAGTGCAATTTCGGCTTCAGCGACCACGCAACGCGCCCGCGCTACGGCCTCTTTCGGCCCGAAGGCCCGCGCCGCCCTGCGTACCAGTGCCTTGGCCCGCAGCAGATCGCCCAGTTGCGCCATGGCGATACCCCGCAGTGCAAGCGCCGGTGCATCGTCGCGCAACGCCACCCGGTCCAGCGCGCCAAGCGGGTCGCCTGCCGCCAGCGCCTGCGCCGCGGCGGTGATCAGCGAATCCATTGCAATCCTGCCACGCGTGTCACTCCTGCGCTCAGAAGACCCGCGTTGAGTCTATCTCACGATCGCTCACCACAGCGCCCCCGATCAGGCACCGGGAAAACCTTGAGCCGGTGTCGGTTTGTCTTGCCGGGCACTTTTTAACAGGCAGGCTTTTTGGTACTTGTACCGACGATGACGCCGGCCGAGACAAGACGGACGCAGCCTGTCTATGCTCAATCGAACCGCAGCGCTCTCAGGAGAACCCACATGAACAAATACCAGCCCATGAGTTGCGACCTCTATGACTATCTGGAAATCGCCTGCATGCGCGGTTATCGACTGGATATCGAGTTGAAGGACGGCGCACGCCTGGTGGCCAGGGCGCTGACCACGCGCACCTCGAGCGAGAAGGAAGAGTTCATCCTCCTCGAGACGGATGACGGTCAACAGGAGATTCGCCTGGATCAACTGCTGGCCGTCACCCCCCTCGATGCCAATGCGCAGTTCGGACGAGTGGTGTTTTCCGAAGCCGTCTGCACGTTCTAGAGTTGAATCGCTGCAAGCGACAAGCGCTGGCTTCAGGCGGCCAAAAAGGCTTGAGCCAGGCTCCCGGAAAATTGCCAACAAGGAATGAACATGTCACGAGTACAACTCACGCTGTTCTGGACCTTGGTGGCCTCGACGCACAGCGGCTTGAGCCTGGCCGACGATTCGGCAGAGCTGGCCAAAAAGGCACTCAACCCGGTCGCGGCGATGTACAGCCTTCCCGTGCAATACAACTGGGATCAGAAGCTGGGCCCGACGGGCGATGGCATGCACAGTGTCACCAATATTCAGCCGGTGCTGCCCTTCAGTCTGAATGATGACTGGAACCTGATCTCGCGCACGATCCTGCCCGTCATCGACCAGCATGGCCTGGCACCCAACGGCGCGGCAGACCAGTCGGGTGTCGGTGATGTGACCCAGAGTTTTTTCTTTTCGCCGAAGAAACCCACCGACAGCGGCTGGATACTGGGCGTGGGGCCTGCACTGCTGATTCCCACCGGCAGCGACAAGCTGCTGAGCAGCAAGCAATGGGGCCTCGGGCCGACAGCCGTCGCGCTCAAACAGTCGAATGGCTGGACCCGTGGCATTCTCGCCAACCATATCTGGGGCCTGGAAGACAGTCCGCCGGATAACAAGGACAAGGTCAACCAGACCTTCCTCCAGCCCTTCCTTTCTTACACCACCCACACCTACACCACGTTCGGGGTGAACACCGAATCGACCTACGACTGGCAAACCCGGCAGTGGTCGGTACCGATCAACTTGACCGTCACTCAACTGCTGAGAATCGGCGGCCAGCCACTGACGATCCAGGCCGGGCCACGTTATTGGCTCGACAGTCCGGAAGACGGGGCTCAAGGCTGGGGCTTTCGCGCGGCGGTGACCTTGCTGTTTCCGCGCTGAACACACACCACACGTCACCTGACTCGAACGCCCCACGCCGGCAGGTAAATGTGGGAGCGCGCCGGCTCGCTCCCACCGTGGCTCGGCTACTTGTCCGACTTGATGCTGGTCCAGACCCGAGTGCGCACCCGCTCAAGCTTTTGCGGCAGTGGTTGCACGACATACAAGGTTTTCAGGGCTTCGGAGGTGGGCGTCAGGTTGGGGTTGCCGGTGATGTCCTTGTTGATCAGGGCAATCGAATCTTTGTTGGCATTTGGATAGCCGAGGAAGTCGCTGATCGGGGCGATGACTTTCGGGTCCAGCAAGGTGTTTAGAAATTCGTGGGCTTCCTCGACGTTCTTCGCGCTTTTAGGAATGGCGAAGGTATCGAACCAGATCGGCGCGCCCTCCTTCGGCAAGCGCCAATCGACGACCACGCCGTTGCCCGCCTCCTTGGCACGATTACCGAACTGATAGAAGCTGCCGGAGTATCCGATGGCCACGCAAATGTCGCCGTTGGCGATGTCGGTCATGTACTTGGCGGAGTTGAAGTAGGTGACGTAAGGCCGGATCTTCAACATGAGGGCCTTGGCTTTTTCGTAGTCATCCGGGTTCTGGCTGTTCGGGTCCAGCCCCAGGTAATGCAGGGCCAGGGGCAGGATTTCCGACGGCGAGTCGAGCATCGCCACGCCGCAGGATTTGAGTTTTTTCATGTTCTCGGGCTTGAACACCAGATCCCAGCTGTCCACCGGCGCGTTCTCGCCCAACGCGGCCTTGACCTTGGCCGGGTTGAAACCAATCAGCACGGTGCCGTACATGTAGGGCACGCCGTACTGGTTGCCGGGGTCGTTCTTGTCCAACAGCTTGAGCAATGCCGGGTCCTGATGGCTCCAATTGGGCAGCTTGGACTTGTCCAGCTTCTGGAACACCCCGGCCTTGATCTGGGTTTCGATGAACTGGTTCGACGGCACCACCAGGTCGTACCCGGAGTTGCCGGTCAGCAGCTTGGCTTCCAGGGACTCGTTGGTGTCGAAGGTGTCCCAGGTGACTTTGATGCCGCTTTGCGCGGCAAAGTCCTTGGGCACGGAAGGCAGGATGTAGTCCGCCCAGTTGTACACCCTCAACTCGCGCTGTTCGGCGTGCACGGCGCTGGCCAGCAACGTCAGCCCACAAACCGTGGCGCCCAAAATGCGTTTCATAGTGTCCATGGATCAGTTCCCCAATGTCAGCTCTGGTTTTTGTGTTTTGAGACGGCAGTGGCCCGCAAATAGCCAAGGGCAAGGAAGATCAAAGATTCTGGTTATGGATTCGAGGGGCGCCGGGTCGGTAGCCTGGCTCCGATTCTTGCTGACAGGCTGGACGCTTCATAGCGTGGCATTGGCCAAAAGGGGATCGTAATGGCCATTATCGGTGGCCGCGGGGAAACGAAGGATCGTCAGAGGAGGCTTTTGTCGCGGGCAAAAAAAACGCCAGACCGATTCGGACTGGCGTTTTTTCATGATCATCCTCAACCCGCGTCTTGGCTGCCGACTGAGTTGAACCTGGATGAGCAAGGAATATGGCAGGGGCGGCTGGATTCGAACCAACGCATGGCAGGATCAAAACCTGCTGCCTTACCGCTTGGCGACGCCCCTGTATCTGCAACTTAAAGGCCCGTGAGGCCCTGTGCGAGAGTGGGCGGAAATTTATCAACTTTCTTTGCAGCTGTGAAGCCCAAACAGAAAATATTTGTTTGAAAACAGCCAGTTATTATTAAACAAGGTTAAACGCAACACCCTCGACGGTTTTTTTTGCCATTCCAGACAGAATGACCGGGTGCGCACGTTGCGCTCGCGCGCAGGCAGGCGCAGATTGATACGGCTGTGCTGAATGCCCCCTCGGGTCGTCATCAAAGCGTCGATCACCCCTGCGGATGACTGAACCCGGGCGCACCTGTTCATTTATCAATAGGACCCGATCATGATCCTCAAGCGCGTAGGTTCGCAGCCCTCGATAAAAGCCCCTGAAGCCTGCTTCACCGGCAGCGTGCGCATGGACCCGCTCAACGCTCCACCGGCACCCGCCCGGGTTTCCGTCGTCAGCGTCACCTTTGAACCCGGCGCTCGCAGCGCCTGGCATACCCATCCCCTGGGGCAGACCCTGATTGTCACCGCCGGTTGCGGCTGGACCCAGTGTGAAGGTGAACCGATCGTGGAAATCCGCGCCGGCGATGTCATCTGGTGCCCGCCTGACCACAAGCACTGGCACGGTGCCAGCGCCACCACCGCAATGACCCACATCGGCGTCCAGGAAGCGCTGGACGGTGTGAGTGTGGTCTGGATGGAAAAAGTCACGGACGAGGAATACAACGTCGGCCCGCCTGCGCAATGATGTATCACAGTGTATCCGGGTGACATCGCGATACATCCGCTTGCATCTGGCCTGCCCACCGACACAGGCCAGATACATCGCCGCGCTCAAATGCAGGCAAGGTTTGAAGGGGATCATCCAGAACCCCTGACCAATGGCTTGCAACGGAGACATCCACATGACGATGGCACTGCGGAACCACGAAAACGGGAAAACCCGCCGTCACCTGGTCGGCGCGTCGCTCCTCGCCCTCAGCCTGTTCGGCACGCTCGGTACGGCCCACGCGCAATCGACCGTCGCCGCTCAGACCGAAGCCGGTGCGACTTATACGACGCCCTCTCCGTTCGGCCCGCTCAAGCATGTCACCGCCGGGCTGCTGAATGTCGCGTATGCCGAAACGGGCCCGGCCAACGGACCGGTGGTGATTCTCCTGCACGGCTGGCCATACGACATTCACAGCTATGACGAGGTCGCCCCTTTGCTGGCCGCCAAGGGCTATCGCGTGTTGATGCCCTATGCGCGGGGTTATGGCGATACGCATTTCCTCTCCGATAAAACCCTGCGCAATGGTCAACCGGCCGCGCTGGCCAGCGACGTCATCGACTTCATGGATGCGCTGAAGATCAAGCAAGCCGTGCTCGGTGGCTATGATTGGGGCGCGCGCTCGGCCGACATCGTCTCGGCGCTGTGGCCGGAACGGGTCAAGGCATTGGTGTCGGTCAGTGGTTATCTGATCGGTAACCAGGCGGCCGGCAAGAACCCGCTACCGCCCAAGGCTGAATTGCAGTGGTGGTACCAGTTTTACTTCGCCACTGATCGCGGCCGTGCCGGTTATGAGAAAAACACCCACGATTTCGCCAGGTTGATCTGGCAAACGGCTTCGCCGAAATGGGCGTTCGATGACGCCACGTTCGACCGCAGCGCCAAGGCGCTGGAAAACCCGGACCATGTCGACATCACCGTGTTCAACTACCGCTGGCGCCTGGGGCTGCTAAAGGGTGAATCCCGTTACGAAGCCCTGGAGCAAAAACTGGCCACCGCGCCGTCCATCGGAGTGCCGACCATCACCCTGGAAGGCGATGCCAACGGCGCGCCCCACCCTGCCCCCGAGGATTACGCCAAGCGCTTTACCGGCAAGTACGAATTTCGCCTGATCAACGGCGGCATCGGCCACAACCTGCCGCAGGAGGATCCGCAAGCGTTCGCCAAGGCCGTGATCGATGCCGATCATCTTTGATGATCGAGACCTGTAGGGGCCCGCCTGCTGGCGATGGACTCCAGGACGCCGCATTCATCCAGGCCATACGCGTCATCGTTGACGACCATCGCTGCGATGCGGCGACCCGACAAGCCAGCCCCTACAGGGGGACCGAGGGGATCAGTGTTTCGACATCAGCCCATGCAGCACACCCAACCTCAACCCTGGCTCGGACGGCGTCATGTGTGAGACGCCAAACACCTTGAACGCCGCCAGCATGACCACCAGACCACCCGGCAGAATGCTCAAGCGATGAGCCTGTAAACCTGCCAGCTTGAGCTGCTTGACATGTCCGACTTCCAGCAGGCGCAACGACAGGCGCAAGAGACCGCCATAGGTCACGCCGCTTTGACCGTCGTCGTTCAGCCCGTTGGCCTTGAGCACTTTGGCCAGCATCCGTGCCGTGCCTGAAGAGCCGATGACCTGCTGCCAACCCTTGGCACGGTAACGGCGCGCCACCCTTTCGAATTGCAGGGTGGCGACACGCTCGGCTTCCAGCAACGCCCGTGCGCTGATCGCGCCTCCCGGAAAGTAACGCGCGCCCACGGTGCCGCTGCCAACGGCAACGCTCTCGGTGAGTAATGGCTGTGCGCCCTGGCCCAGGATCAGTTCGGTCGAACCGCCGCCGATATCCACCACCAGGCGCATGCGCTGGGTATCAGGAAGGGTATGGGCAACGCCGGCGTACACCAGTTGGGCCTCTTCGTGCCCGGAAATGACATCAATGCGAAACCCGAGGTGCCGCTCTGCGCTGGCCAGAAACAAGGGGGCGTTATCGGCTTGGCGAACCGCGCTGGTCGCCACCGCCCGCACTCGCCCGGCCTCGAAACCCCGCAGTTTTTTGCCGAAGCGCGCGAGCGCCTGCCAGCCTCGGTCCAGCGCCAGTTCGTCCAGCGCGCCGCCCTGGAAACCCTCGGCCAAACGAACAGGCTCGCGCAGGGTTTTCACTTCCTGGATCATCAATTGCTGATTGCGCTTGACCGACTGGCCGATCATCAGGCGAAACGCATTGGAGCCCAGATCAATAGCGGCAAAGAGTGAGGCATCGCCTTTCATGGTGGGGGTTCCCTGGCAAATTCGACAGCCCGTGGGCCGCTCAACGCGGAGTGCGAAGATGTTGCCATGGGCTCGGTGACAGTCAGATGACACCGGGATCATTTTCTGCTGAATCCCATCGTCACCAGGCCGTCACATCCCCAGGGCTAGCATCGGCACTTCCACCTTCGTCGGGAGTTCCCATCATGCTTTTGACCAACGACACCTTGATGCAACGCATTCATCGCGAGCTGCTCGATCACAGTGACGAAGAACTGGAACTGGAACTGATGGAGGACGGACACGACCTTAATGCGCTGTTTGACGATCACCTCAGCGACACCCCCGAAAAGCAAGAGCGGCGACGCTATTTCAGCGAGCTGTTCCGCCTGCAGGGCGAACTGGTGAAGTTGCAGAGCTGGGTCGTGAAAACCGGCCACAAGGTGGTGATCCTGTTCGAAGGCCGCGACGCCGCCGGCAAAGGGGGCGTGATCAAGCGCATTACCCAGCGGCTCAACCCTCGCGTGTGCCGGGTGGCCGCCCTGCCCGCCCCCAACGACCGCGAACGCACCCAGTGGTACTTTCAGCGTTACGTCTCACACCTGCCGGCCGCGGGTGAAATCGTCCTGTTCGACCGCAGCTGGTACAACCGCGCCGGGGTAGAACAGGTCATGGGCTTTTGCAACGCCGACCAGTACGAAGAGTTCTTCCGCACCGTGCCGGAGTTCGAACGCATGCTCGCCCGCTCCGGGATCCAGCTGATCAAATACTGGTTCTCGATCTCCGATCAGGAACAGCACCTGCGCTTTCTCAGCCGCATTCACGACCCGCTCAAGCAATGGAAACTCAGTCCCATGGACCTGGAGTCCCGCCGGCGCTGGGAGGCCTACACCAAGGCCAAGGAAATCATGCTCGAACGCACCCACATCGCCGAAGCGCCCTGGTGGGTGGTGCAAGCCGACGACAAGAAAAAGGCCCGACTCAACTGCATCCACCACCTGCTCGGGCAAATGCCCTATGAAGAAGTGGAAATGCCGGCCATCGAACTGCCTGAACGCGTGCGCCAGGAAGACTACTCGCGCAATCCCACGCCTTCGGAAATCATCGTGCCTCAGGTGTATTGAGATCGAGGTTTGCAGCAGCGCTATACCCACGCGTAAAGGCAGGGAATCGATCAGCCATGGAGGGCGTTACGCGACCGGAGCCAACGTCGAAACCGGGCAGGCATTTGACTCGGGAACGAGGCGAATATCCACCCGACGATTCTCGATGCGCCCGGTCTCGGTGTCATTGTTCGCGACCGGCTGGTTGGCGCCAAAGCCCTGGACGGCAAAGCAGCTGGTGGGGATGTCGCCCATGCGCTGCATCCAGTCACGCACGGCGGAAGCACGGGCGTGGGACAACTGAAGGTTTCGCTCGGCGTCGCCGGAGTTATCGGTATGCGCGCTGATGACGATCAGCCAGCCTGGCCGGGCTTTGATATCGATCAAGGCGTTGATCAGCACCTTGGTCGATTCAGGCCTGAGCTCGGCACTGCCCGGACCGAACAGTAACAGGCTGTCCAGACGCACAGGCGCGGGCACCGGCTGCGCCTGCTGGAAAACGCTGGCAACGCGCTGCATGCCCTCGATGTTCTCCCCGACACCCCACCAGACCCCACCGGCCAGCATGATCGTGGCCGCCGCTGCGCACGCCCATTTGACGGTACGCGGCTTGCTTCGCTGCGTTTCAAGCGGCGTGCTCGCTGGCCAAATGATCATCGGCATCGCGAGCGGTGACGCCGGCTCCCTATGCGACAGCTGCAGCGGTTCGACCATTGTGGTGGTGTGCTGCAGACGCAGTATCAGGTTTTGCAGCTGCTGGCGCAGGACCTGTAACGGGACCAGTGGTATTTGCACCTGATCGTCCAGACGCCGTTGCAAGCGCAACAGGGCGGCATCCAATTGGGCGAGGGCCGGTACGTGCTGCACATTCAGCGCCATGCCGCGCAGTAACGGCTGCCACTGCATGAACAACCAGGCGAGGATGTCCAAACGAACGGATGACAAGGCGGGCCACAGGCTTGTCCATTGCCCGCCCAGCGCATCGATCAGCGCCACCCCCTGGGCCATGCCCTCCAGGCCACGGCGCTGGCTGCGTGCCAGGGCAAACGCGGCCGCCGTTTGCAGATCCGCGCCGTTCTGCTCGAACAATCCCTGACACCACTGTTCGACCCTGGCCCAGTCCACGTCTGGACAGGCCGGGTGACTCAACTTGGTCAGCTCCTCATTCAACGCCACAAACTCGGCGAACCCACGCGGATCACCGCCCACTCGAATAGCAGGCAGGCTGCAACCACGGCATCGCTGAGCGCGTCGTCGATCTGGCAGGACAGGCCGTAGTGACGCTGCAGGCGCTGGGCGACCCGGGCCAGTTTGAGCACAACGATGCGCTTGAGGGCGTCAGCTTGCAGCGGGCGATAGATCAGGGTTTGAAAACGGGCCAGCAAGGCAGGCTGGAAATGCTCGCGCAGGATCGGTCGCAGCCATTCGTGCAGGGCACTGTCGGCCGCTTCGGGTTGCTGCTGCAGCCCGGTTTGCAGTTCATCGCTGCCGAGGTTGGAGGTCATCAGAATGACGGTGTTGCGAAAATCGATTTCGCGCCCTTCACCATCGCGCATGAAGCCACGATCGAATACCTGATAAAACGGGTTGAGCACATCGCGATGGGCTTTCTCCACCTCATCGAGCAGCACCACGCTATAAGGTCGCTGACGCACCGCTTCAGTAAGCACGCCACCCTGGCCGTAACCGACATAGCCAGGCGGCGAACCCTTGAGTTGGCTGACGGTATGGGCTTCCTGATACTCGGACAGGTTGAGCGTGATCAGCGACTTTTCGCCACCGAACAGACAGTCCGCCAACGCCAAGGCCGTTTCGGTTTTGCCAACGCCGCTGGTGCCCACCAACAGGAACACACCCAGCGGTGCTTGCTCTTCAGTCAGACCGGTCTTGGCCGCGCGCAGGCGCTGGGCCAGCGCAGTCAGGGCATGCTCCTGGCCAATCACCCGTTCAGCCAATTGCTGTTCGAGCGCCAGCAGGCTGGCTTGTTCGTCCTTGAGCAGACTGCCGAGGGGCACACCGGTCCAGTCGGCGATCACTTCGGCCACACTGCGCGCGCAGACGTCGAGGGAAAGCAATGGCTGGTCGCTCTGGACTTCGCACAAGCGTTGTTGCAGCAGCGCGCAATTGTCCAGCCTGGGTGGTTCGGCTTGACGTTCGTCGAGCAGTTGCCGGGTCAGGTCCAGCTCAAGGCGGTATTGCCGCGCAAGTTCAATTTGCTGGCGTTCCAGTTCGGCATGTTGCGCGGCGATCGTCGCCAGACGTTCTTCAGCACGACGGCCGATGAGTTGCTGATCGGTTTGCAAGGCCTGACGCTCCATATCCAGCGCCGCTTGCCGGGCCTTGAGCCGGACCAGTGCCTGGGGCTCGCAATCGAGGCTCATGCGCACGCGTGCGCTGGCGGTGTCGAGCAGGTCGACGGCCTTGTCCGGCAATTGTCGACCGGTCAGGTAGCGTCGCGACAGGCTGACCGCGGCCTGCACCGCCGCATCCTGAATGTGCACGCCATGATGGCTGGCATAGCGCGCCTTGAGTCCTCGCAGCATGAGGCAGGCGCTGGCATCGTCCGGCTCGTCGACCTTGACCATCTGGAAGCGACGCTCCAACGCGGCATCGCGCTCAAAGTACTGCTTGTACTCGCTCCAGGTGGTCGCGGCGATGGTGCGCAACTCACCACGGGCCAGGGCCGGCTTGAGCAAATTGGCGGCGTCCGCCCCGCCCGCCTGATTGCCGGCGCCGATCAGGGTATGGGCTTCGTCAATGAACAGCAGCACCGGATCGGTGGATTGCTGCACGGCGTCGATGACATTTTTCAGACGTTGCTCGAATTCACCCTTGACCCCGGCGCCCGCTTGCAACAGGCCCAGGTCGAGGTTGCGTACGCTGACCGACTTGAGGCTGTCCGGAACATTGCCTTCAGCGATGCGCAAGGCCAGGCCTTCGACCAGCGCGGTCTTGCCCACCCCGGGTTCGCCAACCAGAATCGGGTTGTTCTTGCGCCGGCGACTGAGGATGTCGATGACCTGGCGGATTTCATCATCACGGCCGAACACGGGGTCGATCTGCCCTGCCCTCGCCTTGGCGGTCACGTCCTGGGTGAACTTATCCAGCACCGCTTGCAGGGCATCGCGGGGACCGGTGCCGGAGGCTGGAGTGGTTGAGTCAAGGGCCGCTTCTTGCTGCACCTGAGGTCGTTCTTCGGAATGTTGATCGAGCATCGCCATCAATGCCTGCAACTGGCTTTCGCCGAGGCTCAGCAGCGGCCAGGCCGCTTCGCAAGCCAGAAGGTTCGGGCTTGCCAGCAAGGCACCGAGCAGGTGCGCCGAACGCAGGTTTTCATCACCGTCCAGCGACGCACGCAGCCAGGCGTGCTCGATCAGTTTCTGCAACTTGCCGCACAACTGCGGTTTGCCTTGCACAGTGCGCGGCAGCGTGTCGAGGTGGTCGAGCAGCCCTCGCCAGAGTGCGTCCATGTCCCATTCGTAGCGGCGTGCGATGAGCGTCAGGTCGCCCTCACCCTGCTCCAGCAACTTGAGTAACCAGTGCTCGATACTGATCCGGGCATGGGCGCGGCTTTGACACAGCGACGCCGCCGCACTCAGCGCCTGGGCGCAATAAGGGTTGAGGCGACGCAGCAAACGCGTGGAATTGTGTGTCATGCGGTGACGTCCTTGAGCGGGAAGTTCAGCGGGTGGTCGGGTGGGTCATTAGAGAAGCGTGGCGATGTGCTGGGTTGAAAGTCCGCGAACAGACGCTCAACCCAGCGCACCGGAACCAGCAGGCAGAAGCCTGCCTGCTGGTTATTCAGCGTTATGCGGTCGGGCGCTTATCCCAGGAGTCGTCATGTTTGATGTTGCCGTCCACGTAGGACCAGCTGACCTTTTCGTAGCGCAACTCGATCTGCTCTAGATGGGAGTACTTCTCCTTGGACGAGTCTTTAATGTCATGCATTTTTGGCGCGACTTTCACAACCTTGACGCCCTCAAGCGTGGTGACGAAGTACACGACTTCATGACCGGACTCGTCGATGCGGTAATACTTGAACTCGGCGCTTTGGAAGGACTGACCGGTGGTCACCGCCTTGTAAAGGTACGGACTGGCGGAATCGATTTCCTTGACGAACGTAAACGGAGCGTGCACCCGCGCACCGGTCAACTTGCCGGTGTTATTGTCTGTGGGGATGTGCACGCTGTGATCCTGGGCGATCACCTCAATGCTGCCTTCACGCCCTTCCACGGTCACCGAACCCTTGATGTCCGCGCCGCCATCATCTTTCAGCCAAAGGTGAATGGGATTTGCCATTTGAATCTCCTTTTCTCAAAACACATGTGCCGCTTACGCGACAGGGGGTTGTACGTCTGCTCCGGCCAGCGGGAACGCGCACGCCCCCGCTTCCGGCACCAGACGGATATCGACGCGACGGTTGGCTTTGCGCCCCGCCTCGGTGTCATTGCTGGCGATCGGCTGGCTTTTGCCAAAGCCCTGCACCGCGAAACAGCTGTCGGGAATGTCGCCCATGCGTTGCATCCATTCGCGCACTGCCGCAGCGCGGGCACGGGACAATTGGATGTTGTGTTCGTCACTGCCAACGGCATCGGTATGCCCGGCAATCACAATCAGCCAGCCGGGCTGGGCCTTGATGCCAACAAGGGCCTCGATCAGCACTTTGGTTGACTCTGGCTTGAGCTCGGCGCTTCCGCTGCCAAACAACGACAGGCTGTCCAAGCGCACTGTCCTGGCCACCTTCGGCCCCGTCGACGGTTGGCTGTGGCCGGCGATCGTCGACAGCAACTGCGCGCGCAATACTTCGCCGCGATACAGGCCCAGGCCCAGCGCCAGGGGTTCACCCTTTCGGTAGTAGCGGTCCAGACGTTCGGCGTCCTGACGCAGCACACTCAACGCCTCTTCCCGCTCAGCGAACCGGGACTGGTCGATGCGCTTGTGAGCGGCAATGGCCGTATAACGGCGCAGGTCATCACTGACCTCGCGCAACAGCAGCCTGTTCTGCCAGGCCGAATTGCCCAGAGCGACGACGCCGGCGACCGCGAACAGCCACAGGGCGACCACGCTCGCGCGCCGCATCGGGGAGCGCTGAACCTGGATTGGCAGCAGGTGCAGCAACGGATCAGGGAATGGCAAGGGCGCATCCGCCGCTTGCTCGACTCTGTTGGCCTCCAGTAACCCGGTCTTGTCGCGCAACCATCGTTGCCAAAGGCTGGACGCGACCCCGTGAAGTTGCGGAACGAAGGTAACGGCGCAGATCACCGGCATGCCTATGGCATGACGGGTTCCACGGGCTGTGAAGTGCGGCACGATGTTTTCGGCCAGCCAGGCCGCTGCACTATTGAGTTGGACGCTGGCCTGCATCCGCCCGGCGTGCATGGCATTGTCGGTGCTCAGCCGTTGCCAATCATCGATGCTGAAGCAGGCGCCATTTTCGCGAACGTTGCAGTGGTCCTGGCCCGTTTCCCAACTGAACCAGGGACCTTCGCCCCGCGACGCCTGCTGGTAGCTCACCAGGATCAACGGCAGCGCCATGCCCCGCTTGCGAATCAACGCGATCTGATAGTCAAGGGAACGAATCTGTCCGGCGAGCACCGCGGCATCGGCATGCTCACCCGGGTTGACGACGAACATCACGCTGAGCTGGCCGCACCACTGCGGACGCAAGGACATGACGCGTTCGATCAAACCCGGCAACTGATCCACACGCGATACCCGCAGATAGCAGCCGTGGTCGGTCACCCGCAGCGCAGGCTGATCAGCAGGAATTTCACCAAACAGCCCTGCCAGGCCGTCGCCGCACACCAGTACCACCGGTTGCCGGTAGGCTACTGGAGGCCAGGCCATCTGGTCGGCCAGATTCAATTGCTCACGCTGATACGCAGCCCGGCGCGCTGTCCGGATACAGGCCACCGCGACGCCGTACGCCACGATCAACGCCATGACAGCGCGCAGCCATCCTGCCAGCGGGACAATGGCCAACAATACCAGCGCCAGAGTGGCGGCCCATAGCCAGAGGCCTTGTTTGAGATTGAGCGTCATAGGCCCCACCTCAGTCGCCTGCGGGCAACAACGTAGCGACCAGACCACCCAAGAGATGATCCAGCCCCCACCACACGCCGACCAGCAGCAAGCTGACCGCCAATAATTGGAACAACGGTGAGTGCAACCAATCGAGTCCCATCACCGCCTGACCGCCGCTGACCTGCCCGGTTAATGTGTGACGCAGTTTCAGAGGGGTGACCCGGGTATTCAGCTCAGCCAACAGCTGCAACCGCTCAGGGTCATTGGCGTTGCGATAGCGGCCCTGGAAACCCAGCATCAATACTCGCTGGAATGCGGTCAGCACCTGCAGGTCCGGCGCGGGTTCTCGTAGTACCTCACGCATGTCCTCGTACAGAAACTCACCGGCCTGGTGACGATTGAAAAACTTCGCTTGCAACGGCTCGCTGGCCCATTGGGCATGGGCACCCGCATCGTCCTTGACACAATTGAGCATGGTTTCGTCCAGCAACGCGCACTGTGCGTGACTGATGTGGTCGATGCTGCGCTGATTCAGGCCAGCCTCCTTGAGCGAGTGACTGACGTACTCGACCTGTTTCACGCAAAGCGCTTTCAGTTGCTCGCCGTTGTGCGCCGACGCCCCTTGGCGCAACTGGACCACCAGCAGGAAGCTGTCCTGCAACAGCGCGTCGATATCCACCGCCGCTGCCGTGCGTTTTTTGGAAGTATTCAGGTTCATGCGCGTAACACCGCGAATAGTTCAAGTTTGACTTCGGTCAGCGTGCTCGGAACGTAGAAAGCACAGACACCTTCGGCCAGCACGGCCTGCCCTTTGGCATCGTTGAGATCAAGGGCGAAATACTGGTTTTCCAGGCGCAGGGGAATAGCAGCCGGCACATGACTGAGCGACTGCAAAGGCACGCCGTTAAGCGCGGCATTGACCAAACGATTGACCTCATCCGGCGTACCGATCTTGCACAGGCGCGGGAACTGATCCTGCAACTGCACGGCTGGCAAACGACTGCGCACCGACAGGTAAAAATCGGCACCACCCCGCTCGCGCAGACGCGCATCGTTGAGGGTGACCTGCCAACGGTTCACACCCATTTCTTCCAGCTGCAAGGCAATGACCCGCGATGGCAGGCTGGCTTCCAGCAACGTCGAAATCAATCGTAAGAGCGGTGGGAATACGCTTTCCAGCTGTTCGTGGCTGTAAGGCGGGATCTGTTCGATATCGTGTTCGAGCGAGAACGTCAGCAGGCTGCCGGCCAGCTTTGTCAGTTCCTGATAGACCTGCTCGGGATGCCGTGCAGGCCAGGCCTTGAGGTCAGCCAGCACCGGTTGGTAGGTGTTCAAGGCATTGAGTAGCCAGAACAACGAAACGTCGGCCACGGCGAAATCGGCCATCCGCTGGTTGCTCTCACGCCGCATGCCCATCAATCGCTGGCGTTTGGCAGACAACTGGGTCAACAGATTATCCAGTTGCGTCAGCAGACCCGGATGCGCCGCGAAATGCAGCAGAGGCGGCACGTAGCTGCTATCAACGCTCCAGGCGCCCTGCCCGTCGCGCACCAGGCGCGCGATCGGGCAAGTCAGGTAATCGCCGTTCTCGTCGTGATCAAAACGCAGGCTCAGGACATGTTCCAGCACGCCGATCGATTGCACCTCATCGGCGTAGATGTCCTGGACCTGTCGCCAATCCTGGCGATAGCGGGTCGGTCGATCAGCGCTGGCTGCGTCGAACAGGCAGTTGTTACCGTTGGCCTGCTCCAGCGGCAAGGCCAGGACCAACGTTGCGACCTGAACCTCATCGGGCAGTAATCGACCCAGCTCCAGCCCGTCAGGCAACCGATCTACATGATCGGAATCGATCAGGGTGCCGTCAGGCATACGCAAACGCAGCAAGGTCACCTTGAGTTTGCCCAGGCGCAGGGCTTCCATATCAAAGCCCACGGCCTGGATGCCCCAAGGGTGCACCAGAGACAAATGAGCCAATCGCTCATTGGCCCAGGATTCCCAGCGCGCCTGCTGCTGGAACTGCTGCGGAGACAAGAGAGCCCCCGCGGCCCACAAGGGGCGGTCGATTTTCATGAGGACGTTTCCCTACGAAATGGCTTGGTTTTGAACAGACTCAGGCTTTCGCCTTGGGCATCTGCGAAACGAGCGACAAATTGACGTCCATGCCTTCCACCTGGAAATGCGGCACGGCGTACAACTTGACGCGGAAAAAGCCGGGGTTGTCCTCGATGTCCTCGACTGTCACCTTCGCCTCTCGCAGTGGATGCGAAGCCTGCAGGTCGTCCCCTGGATCGGTCATTTCGGTGACCAATCCACTGATCCACTTGTTCAGCTCCAGCTCCAGCACACGACGGTCCTTGGTCGTACCGATGTTCTCGCGCTGAATCAGCTTCAGGTAATGCGCAATGCGCGACAGCAGGAAGATATAAGGCAGGCGCGCATTGATCCGGCTGTTGGCGGTGGCGTCAGCCGTGTCATACAACGCCGGCTTCTGAGCGGAGTTGGCCGAGAAGAAGCACGCGTAGTCACGATTCTTGTAATACGAGAGCGGGATGAAGCCGAGGTTGGCGAACTCGAATTCGCGAGTCTCTGGGATCATCACTTCCGAAGGGATCTTCACCTGGTTGCCGGTGCCGAGATCGTACAGATGGATCGGCAGATCGGTGACCGCGCCACCCGACTGCGGCCCGCGAATCTGCACGCACCAGCCGTTGGCGATGAAACTCTTGACCATGTTTGCCGCGAAGGCGAACGAAGCGTTGGTCCACAGGTATTTATCGTGGTCAGTCCCTTTGACACTTTCGACGTAGTTGAAGCTGCGCACTGGAATGGTGTCCGGGCCATAAGGCAGGCGGCCGAGCACTCGCGGCATGAGCAAGCCGATGTAGCGGGCATCGTCGCTGTCGCGGAATGACTTCCACTTGATGTATTCGGCACGGTCAAAGTAGTTGCCGATATCCTTGATGGCGGCGACCTCTTCCATCGACTGCTTGCCGAAAAAGGCCGGGCCGACTGAACCAATGAATGGCATGTGCGCGGCGGCAGACACTTTGGAAATATTGCGCAGCAGGGCAATGTCCTGCGGACTGCGATCGAACTCGAAGTTGGAAATGGCCGCGGCAATCGGTTCGCCACCCGGCGTGTCGTATTCCTGGGTGTAGGTATGCACATACAGACCACTTTGAGCGATCTCAGGCGCATCTTCGAAATCCTGTACCAGGTGATCCTTGCTGATATCCAGGAGTTCGATCCGCACATTCTGGCGGAAATCGGTCTGATCGATCAGCGATTTGACGCCGCGCCAGGTTGACTCTACCCGCTGGAAATCAGGGTGATGCATGACCGCGTCGAGCTGGCGACTGATCTGCGCATCCAGCGATGCAATGTGCTCGTCCAGCAGCGTTTTATCCAGGCGTTCGACTTTCTGCGACGATTGTTTTAGCAAGTTCAGAAACACACTGACGGCGGCGGTTACCCGCTCATCGGCGGTGGCCTCCGAAAGCGCCTCGGAATTCTGGAACGCTTCAATATCCGCCAATGTTTCAACGGGGCTAAGATTTATTTTTCCAAACAGCGCGCCATACACGCCTGCATTTTCTTCGGACAACACTGTAGCGCCGCGCGATTGCACGTTAGAACTTTCTAAGGACATTGAGAAAACTTCCCTTTAGACGAACCGAATTAAATTAATTAACTTCTGCCGGAGCCAGGGCGGCCAATTCGGCTCGTAGCTCATCACTCAGCGCATCATCCTTGAGGATACGCTCCAGCTCATAACGAAAGGTGGCGTTGTCCAACAGGTTGGACTTGAGATCGCGCAAGAGGTTGCGCATCGCCAGCAAGGCACGCAGCTGTGGTATTTGCCGTGCGACTTGCTCTGGTTCGAAATCCTTCATGCTCTGGAAATTCAATTCGACCGATGTATCGGTGGCGTCATCCGCCAGAACGTTTTCCACTGCCACTTTCAACGCGGGGGAAAAATCAGCCAATACATTGTCGAAGTTGTTCTTGTTCACGCTGACTTTGGTTCGCTCCGACAAAGGGCGCTGCTCCTTGCCGTTGCTGTAGTCACCCATGACCATCAATTTGAGGGGCAATTCGACTGTTTTCTGTGCGCCGCCAGTATGCAAATCGAGTTTTATGTTGACCCGAGCCTTGGGCACTTCATTTTGAAAACTGTTTGAAGCCATAATTCCTCCAGACCTAAGTAGCAAATAGTAAAATCCGCTACAACTCATGCAAGAATGAAACTCATGACTCTAAATAGCCCGACACAATAAAGCGCCAACCATAAAGCATAAATTCCATTTAATTTCGAACAAGCGCGACGCCCTTAAAAGTCACGCCCCGTTAACATCCCGACAACATTGAACTATCCCACACCATCTTTCCACACCCCAAAGCAACGTTAGGAATTCTCCTACATCATGTACAGACGCAAGCTACAAAATGACCAAAAATCAGTACTCAACGCCCAGGAATAGGTGCAACCACCTGGCATTACCAATCGAAAAAATGAATTAAATAATCACATCCTCCCTTCACTCCCCCCTCCACCTAATGTGTTTCCCGAGGTTTCGCGATAACTTCTTGCCTGACCATTTGCAGTTTTCAGGTAGCTGCGATGTGCAAAAATGACCAGCTCCCAGGGCGATTACAAATCCTCGTTCAGCCCCCAGCCAGGGCTCAGACCCCATCACAGCGATTGCCCTCCTCCCGACTTGGTGCAAAATACTGCGCTCAGCCCTAAAAACAGCCCGCGTCGCGGAACGCCGTGCAACGAGAACCGATATGAACACCCATTTTCAGAAAAGCGATGTCGCTGTTTCCAGGACCTTGTGCGATGGCCGCCATCACCGTGTCGCCCATCAGCAAGCGGCGGTGGCGGCATGATCGAGGTCACTGAAGTTTCCATCGCCCAACTGCGCGCTGCGCTGGAGTCCGGCCAGACCACGGCGGTTGAGCTGGTCCAGGCCTATCTCGCCCGGATCGATGCGTACGACGGCACCGACACGCCCACTGCCCTCAATGCGGTCGTGGTGCGCAACCCCGAAGCACTCGCTGAAGCGCAGGCCTCCGATGCCCGTCGGGCCAAGGGCCAGACGCTGGGTCCGCTTGATGGCATCCCCTATACGGCCAAGGACAGTTACCTGGTCAAGGGACTCACGGCGGCTTCGGGCAGCCCGGCCTTCAAGGACCTGATTGCCTATCGCGACGCGTTCACCATCGAACGCCTGCGCGGTGCCGGGGCGATCTGCCTGGGCAAGACCAACATGCCTCCGATGGCCAATGGCGGCATGCAGCGGGGCGTCTATGGCCGTGCCGAGAGCCCGTACAACGCCAACTACCTCACCGCGCCGTTCGCCTCGGGTTCGTCGAACGGCGCCGGCACGGCCACCGCTGCCAGCTTCGCCGCCTTCGGCCTGGCCGAAGAAACCTGGTCGAGTGGCCGTGGCCCGGCGTCGAACAACGGTTTGTGCGCCTATACGCCTTCACGCGGGGTGATTTCGGTGCGCGGCAACTGGCCGTTGACGCCGACCATGGACGTGGTCGTGCCATTCGCGCGGACCATGGCCGACCTGCTTGAGGTCCTCGACGTGGTGGTAGCGGAAGATACCGACACTCGCGGCGATCTGTGGCGCCTGCAACCCTGGGTGCCGATTCCGAGCGTTGCCTCGGTGCGCCCGGCTTCCTATCAGGAACTTGCGGTTACGTCCGACTCACTGGCGGGCAAGCGCTTCGGCGTTCCGCGCATGTACATCAACGCCGATGCCGAAGCCGGCACCAGCGAGGCACCGGGTATCGGCGGACCGACCGGGCAACGCATCATTACCCGTGATTCGGTGATCGGGCTGTGGCAGCAAGCACGCAAGGCCCTGGAAGCCGCTGGCGCCGAAGTGCTCGAAGTCGATTTCCCGCTGGTTTCCAATTGCGAAGGTGATCGTCCCGGTGCGCCGACCGTGTTCAACCGCGGCATTGTCTCCAAAGAGTTCCTGCACCACGAATTGTGGGACCTGACGGCCTGGGCCTTCGATGATTTCCTGCAGGCCAACGGCGATCCGAAACTCAACCGTCTGGTCGACGTCGACGGGCCGCTGATTTTCCCGCACGACCCGGGCACGCTGCCTAACCGTGAGGGCGACCTGGCCGCCGGCATGGACGAATACGTGAAGATGGCAGAACGCGGCATTACGCCGTGGGACCAGATCAGCACGGTGCCTGACGGCCTGCGTGGTCTTGAACAGACCCGGCGCATCGACCTGGAAGAATGGATGGATCGCCTGGGGCTCGACGCGGTGCTGTTCCCGACCGTCGCCGACGTGGCGCCGGCCAACGCCGATGTCGACCCGCAGTCAGCGGATATCGCCTGGAGCAACGGCGTTTGGGTGGCCAACGGCAACCTCGCCATCCGCCACCTGGGCGTGCCGACGGTTACCGTCCCAATGGGTGTGATGCCCGACATCGGCATGCCCGTCGGCCTGACCTTCGCCGGTCGTGCCTATGACGATTCGGCGCTGCTGCGTTTTGCTTCGGCGTTCGAATCGACCGGGTCCAAGCGCCTGATCCCGCCGCGCACCCCGCCGCTGTCTGGCGGCCGATAAAGGGTGTGGGAGAGCTTGCTCGCGAATACAGGGTGTCAGACGACTTAAATAGCGTCTGATACACCGCTTCGCGAGCAGGCTCGCTCCTACAGGGTTGTACCCTGTCAGAACGGCACGGTCAGTTTCATCCAGTACGCGTTACCCTGCGCCCGGTTGCGCACTTCGGTTTCCTGCTCCCACTTCCCGGTGACGAACCAGCCCTCCTTGCTGGTGTATTTGATCGACGGCCCGATGGCCAGCGCCCGGCCCTTGTTGTCTTCGATCGTCTCGCCGTTCTGGCGGTCATCGGTGGTCTGTCGGTAGTAGTAGCCACCCACGCCCAGCACCCAACCATTACCCAGCCCCCAGCCGACGGCATAGTCGACGTGAAACTCCTGCCCCGATCGGTAGTCGGTGGCCGGGTTCTCGCGGTTGAAGTCGTACATCACCTTGGCATCGAGGTTGAGCCCGTTCGGGTCGACGTAGGACAGGGCGTAGACCGGCTCGATCACCCAGTAGTTACGCCCGATGTTGGCCAGGTCGCCTTTGTCATAACGACCGGTGGGGGCGATCATGTCCAGGGCGAGGATGCTGTGGAATTTCTCGCTGTGGTGAAAGCCCAGTGCCGGTCCGAAGATCACATCCCCAAGACCCTGTTTGCTTTGCGACTGACCGTTGAGATCGACCTTGAGGTCCACCAGCGGGACGATCGCGTGCAGCGCCACGCTGGCGCCAAACAGGGTGTAATCGCTGACCCAGATCAGCCGTGGGGTGATGGCGTTGGCGCGCACGCGAAAATCCACCGGGAGTTTCTTGCCGTCGTTGCCGCGCAGGTTGTCGGCTTCATAGTGATTGACGAACAGTTGCCCGTAGAAGCCCGGTGGGGGCATCGCCCCGGACATGTAGTTTTCCGCGCCCAAGGGGTAAGACGTTCCTCCGCCTTCGGTGGCGTGCACCGGGACAGCGAGCGCCGCGCTGACGCTGGCCAGGGTGGAGATCAAGAGCAGCTTGTTTGTTCTGCGAGTCATTCGTTTCAACCTTTATTGTTGTTATCGGTCAGGCACGCCCTGCCCGCTCGCGGGGTGTCGAGAAGGCAGGTTCCATTACTGGTTGGAGCGAGCAGGCTCGCTCCCACAGTGGGTCAAGGGCTGTGTCAGATGCGTTTGAACAAAGCCGAACGCTGGGTTTGCTCACTGCCGTCGGCGGCGCTGTAGAAGCGCTCCATGAATATGTCGCGCTCGAACAACCGCCCCTGCATCAGGCAGGTAATGGCCGAATCGATCATCACCGGCGGCCCGCACAGGTAAGCCTTGCGGTTGTTGAAGCGACCGTCGAAATGCTGCTTCGCGGCGTCATGCACGTAGCCCTTGAACCCCGTCCAGTCGGAATCCTCGACCGCCTGACTGAGCGCCGGCACATAGGTGAAGTTGGCGTGCTCCCGGGCCAGCGCCTCGAACAGTTCGCGGTTGTAGAGTTCGGCACGGTTGCGCGCGCCCTGAAACAGCACGATCTGGCGGCTGTCGCCGGCTTCCAGCAGGTCGAGAATCATCGACTGCGGGCTCGATAAACCGGAGCCGCCGGCGATGAAGATCAGGTCGCCACTTTGCGAGGTGCGCACAAAAAACTGGCCGTACGGCCCGGACAGATCCACCGTATCGCCGACCTTCAAGTCGTCGTGAATCTTGCCCGTGGCCAGGCCGCCGTCGACCCGCCGTATATGGAGTTCAACTTCATCGGCACGGCTCGGTGGATTGGCCAGGGAAAAAGCCCGCGTGCCTTCGATGCCGGGCAATTGCAGGTTGATGTACTGCCCCGCCTGAAAGGCCATGGGCCGGTCAAGCTTGAGGTGCACGCCCTTGATGGTCGGTGACAGGTCCACCAGCGCACTGACCACCGCGCGGTAGTCCTCGACCGGATGCCCGAGGAAATCCGGGTCGGCATCGATGTCGGCCTCGATCACCATGTCGCTCTGCGGAATGGCACAGCACGCCAACACCTTGCCCTCATCGCGCTCCATGTCCATCAGCGCGAAAGACGAGGCTGCGCCGAGGTCCGCTTCGCCTTCGAGCACCTGGACCTTGCAGGTGGCGCAGGTGCCATGACCGCAGGCAAACGGCAGCCAGACGCCCTGGCGCAGGGCGGCCTGCAGGATGGTCTGGCCCTCTTCCACTTCGATCTGCTCACCCGTGGGTTCGATGGTTACTTGATAGCTCATCGCTATGTCCTCAGTTGAAGCTGCCGGCAAGGCCGTTCAAGCCAGGGGTGTCGAGGTGCAGCAGGCTCTTGTGATCGATGCCGTTGGCGATCAGGCTCGCCCCAAGGTCAGGGGTGAACGGCTGATCGTTGAGGCGCCACAGGGCCTGGGCGAAATCGACCCGAGGCGCATCCGGGTGCCGGGCAATCGAAGGCTTGACCACCTGCTCGATGAAATCGCTGAACGGCATCGCCGGGGGCAACGGAAAGGTAAACGGGGCGCAGAACATCAGGTGTCGTTCCCAGCACAGGTACACCAGCTGCAGGCCATGGAAATTTTCCTGGCGGTCCAGGGGTTGGGCGTCGTAGGCGCCGATGGCAGTCACAGGCATGATCGTTTTCCTTCTTATTGTCAGTTATCTGTAGGAGCCGGCTTGCCGGCGAAGCGATCTGACGGCCACCGATACAGGTGGATGTTCAACCGCCATCGCGAGCAGGCTCGCTCCCACAAGGGTTAGGGTTTCGAGGTGGCCGGCGCGCTGTTGCGATCGTTCGGGTGCCAGTCCTGCCAGCGCCGATGCTCGGTGGAGCCCAGGTATTCGAAGTTGTCCTGGCCGGGATTGATGTTGTAGTAATCGCGCACCACCGACTCGACGTCCGCACCACCGCAGTTGCCCTGCAGAATCTGATGCACCGGCAACCAGGCCTGGATGTACTTGGTCGGCTCGTATTCGAAGATGTCGCAGCAACCCTGGGAGCAGAAGTGATAGCGCTCGCCCTCGTGCTCGGCGCTGCGATGGCTGAGGGTGGTCTGGTCATCCGGCTCGCCGAACGACAGCGGGATCTGGCAGATCTGGCAGAGCATCGGCAAGGTCGGGTTGTAGAAGCGCTCGCCCTTTTCCTGCAATGCGCGCCAGTGTTCGAAACGTGGGCGGTAGATCTTGTCGAAGGTGTCCGGGTACTTTTCCGAGAGCCAGTCCAGTTCCTCGTCGGTGGGCATCCAGGTGTGGAAGTTGGTCGCCTGGCTGTACTGATAGAAGATCGACCAGGCCTGATGGCTGACGTGATCCTTGGCGATGTTGGCTTCTTCGACGTGCTTGGGTGGACGGATGCCATAGCGCTCCAGGTCCTTGAACAATGCACCGCCGGCCTCTTCGAAATACACGCCCCAGGCTTCGGACCAGGACATGACTTTGTTCGGCAGCATGTAGTCCATCATCATCCCCACCAGTGTCAGCAGGCGGTAGCCGCGCCAGAACCACTTGTCGATCCAGCGCTGGATGATCGGCACGTTGTCTTCGTGTTGCTCGAGCAGGAACTTGATCACCTCAAGACCGAGGGTCATGTGCCGCGCCTCGTCGGACTGCGCGGAGAAGCCGAAGGTCACCGTGGCCATGTCGCCATTGAACGCCGCGCCTGACATGAACGGCACGAACAGCAGGTTGGTCAGCACGTACTCGAACGAAAACGAAATCGCCGTCAGGAACTCGAACGGACCGGCCGTGCGCGCATCTTCGAAGAACGACTTGGGCACCGAGAGGAACCACACGCGGTCGTGCATGTGAGCGAAGTCATGCAGGCCGTTGAAGTGCTTGTTGTAGTGGCTCATGGCGTGGATCTGCGTCTGCACGTGGCGCAGTTCGTCGATGGCCTGCATCTGGCAGGCGATCCGTGCACCGGCACCGCTGAACTGCCGGCCGACCCGGGCGAAACCTTGATAGGCCTGGTATTCCAGCGGCGTGACACCGGACAGGAACAGCTTCAGCGCGTTGACGTAACGGGCGTCCGACAGCGTGGTATGGCCGTTGTTTTGCGAGAAGGCGTCGAAGATCGCGTAGAGTTTTTTCTCTTTCTCGGCCTGGTACTTCCAGTAGGTGTCCATGGTCAGGCGGAACGGGTCTTCCCACTTGTCCCAGTCGGTGATCTTGATCCCTTCGAAACGCTCATGGGGGTAGATGTCCTCGTGGGTCTGGTAGCTCGGCTCCCAGTCCAGGTCACGGGTCATGCAGCGGTATTTTTCTTTGGCATTAAGGCGTTTTTTCACGGCCATGATGGCACTCCCGAATTCTTGTTATGGATCAAACGGCTGTTGGCGATGGATCAGTTGTTCCAGTACAGGGAAAAACTGTCGTCCTCTTCCACGACGTTGCCGCCCAGGGTGATCACGTACATCAGCATTTCCTGAATGTCCCAGACGCTGCCGGTCAGCGCCTCGACCGTCTCGCGGCGGATATCCAGCCGGCCCTGGGCTTCAATGCGGATCATCGAAGGCTGGTGCTGGATCTCGGCATGGGGGTTGTCCTGGACGATGGCGTCGACGATCGAGCGCGCGTAGTCGGTGTCCTGCAGGTTCATGTAAACGAGGGAAGTCATGCTTGGGCTCCTGTCAGGCCGAGTTTTTTCAGGCGCGAGTCGAATTCGCTGCACACCGTATCCAGCGCCGATGGATCGAGCCCCAGGGCCGCCAGCGCTTGCAGCGCCTCGACCGAGCGATGGCTCCAGTGATCGACCCAGCCTTGCACCAGCACCTTGTTGGCGGCGCTTTCGTTGACCACGGTCTTGAGCAGGGCATCGACCCAACGCTGGCTCTCGGCGAACCACAGGCGCATGAATTCGGTCAGCATGCCGACCTGGCCGGCGCCGTTGGCCGTCAGCTGTTCGTCGAGTTTGTGGAACAGCAGCGGGTACACCAGGCCGTCGCTGACCAGGTTTTGCGCCACGGTCAATTCGAACCAGTCGCGCACCACCAGGGTGTCCTCGACGTAGCGGCGCATGCCTTGCCATGCCGGGTCTTTGAGCCACTGTTGCTTGGCCTGGGCCAGCAGCAGGACATCGCCGTCGTCGAGCATCAGGCCGATGCGCGACAGGTACTGGGCGATGCCCAGGCGGTCCATGGCCTGGAACATGTGCATCTGGGTCACGCTGGTGCCAAAGCCATCGGCGGCGATGTTGCTGTTGTTCATGTTGGCGCCCATCTCGGCGTGGCGCAGCGGCAACAACAGCGTGCTGATCAACTGGACATTGGCGCCGGACAGACCGGCGAGCATGTCGCGCTTTTCGCAGAACGCGTAATCGTGCTCGGCGTTTTCCTGCATCTTGGCCCGGGCCTGGACGTAGGCCCCGTAGTAGTACTGGCGCGGGTCGCTGACGGCGTACCAGTCGGCCATGACCACCGCCGTGCGGGTGGCGTCGTTGAGCAACTTGTCTGGCTGCCACAGCGGCCGGTAATGGAAGTTGGTCGCCGACTCCAGGTCGAAACTGGCTTCCTGATAACGGCTGGCCACCTTGTCGCCAAAGCGGCGACGGGTGTGGCTGAAGGTGTTGCGGATCGTCTCGACGGTCGTCGTCTTGATCTCGACACTCATGGAGTGGACTCCTGTGGTTTTTGTTGTGTTGGGGGGGCGGCGACCTGATCAGCGTCGCGGGTTTCGCCGTAGCGCCACTTCTGCGCATCGGCGTCGAGGGCCTCGGACATCTGGGCGTCCATGTGCTGCACCCGGTTGTTTTCGCAAAACTGCCGGAACGCCTGATGCGGCATTACCAACTCGACAAACAGGTCGGGATAGCCGATGGCGAAATCGAATTCGACGAAGGTGGCGTCAGGCTCGCTGCGTACACGGATGTAACGCGGCATCTGATCGAAAGTGCTGCCAGGTTGGCTCATGCTCGGGTACTCCCTTGTTATGGTCGGGGTACGGAGCAACAAGGGTGCCAGCGACGAAAAATCGTTCGAAATCGATTTTTTATTTGTTTAAAAACAAACAGTTAAACGCACGCACCGACCACCAGGCAGAGTTCAAGAGCGGCTGCCGGACAAGACCTCGGCAGCGGCAAATTGATCATTTGATCAATCGTCCCCGGCCCCTTCGAGCAAATGAGCGATCATCCGGCGATTGACTTTTGGTCCGCTTTCAGGCCGCTTAGAAAAAGAAAAAGCGACCTTGCCTTGCCTGAAAAACCGAGGTCGCTACGATGCCTGGAACAATCCGCCAAAAGCCTGAGCGGACCGCATCGCCACCCCAATAACTACAAATCAGGGGCGCACTGAATGATCACCACGTACAAGGCTACCCAGCACCCGCCGTCGCTCAAGGACCTGAGCGACCAGGTTCGCTTTCTCGGCAGCGAAGGGAAAATCTGGCTGGATGAACAACGCATGTTGTTGATCCAGGTTTCGATGATGGCATCGTGCAGACGCGAGTTGATCGAGATGCTCGGCGTCGAGCGCGCCAAGGGATTTTTCCTGCGCCTGGGCTATCAGTCCGGGCTCAAGGATGCGGAGCTGGCGCGCAAGTTGCGGCCCCAGGGCAGTGATGTGGACATGTTCTTCACCGGCCCCCAACTGCACTCGCTCAAGGGCATGGTCAACGTGCGCCCGCAGACCATCGACATCGATCTGGAGAACGGCCAGTTCTACGCCGATATCGAATGGCAGGACTCCTTTGAAGTGGAAAACTGCCGGACCGAGAACCTCCACTCCGATCAGCCGGTGTGCTGGATGCTGCTCGGTTATGCCATCAGCTACAGCTCGTTTTTCCTCGGCCGGCAAATCATCTACAAGGAGGTCAGTTGCCGCGGTTGCGGCGACACGCATTGCCGGATCATCGGCAAGCCCGCCGAGCAGTGGGATGACGCCGAAGAGATCATGCGCTACTTCCAGAGCGACCCGATCATCGATGAACTGCAAGCGCTGCAGGTGCAAGTGGCCAACATGCGCCAGCGCTTGCAGATTGAAGCCGGCAAGTTCTACGGCATCGGCCAGTCGGCGGTGTACCGCAGGACCTGCGCACTGATCGACAAGGTGGCCCTGGGCAAGGCCTCGGTGCTGCTGTTGGGCGAGACCGGCGTGGGCAAGGAAGTCATCGCCCGCAGCCTGCACTTGCGCAGCGAACGGGCCGGCGGGCCCTTTGTCGCGCTGAACTGCGCCGCCATCCCGCCCGACCTGATCGAAGCCGAACTGTTCGGCGTGGAAAAAGGCGCCTACACCGGTGCCCAGCAATCGCGCATGGGGCGTTTCGAGCGGGCCAACGGCGGCTCGCTGTTCCTCGATGAAATCGTCGAATTGACCCCGCGTGCGCAAGCCACGCTACTGCGGGTCTTGCAGGAAGAGGAGCTGGAACGGGTCGGTGATTCGCAGACCCGCAAGGTCGACGTGCGGGTCATCACCGCGACCCACGAAGACCTGGAAAACGCGGTCAAGCAAGGGCGTTTCCGGGCGGACCTGTTCTACCGTCTGAACGTGTTCCCGGTGCGCATTCCGGCCTTGCGCGAACGCCGCGAAGACATCCCGCTGCTGATCGATCACTTCCTGGAAAAACTCCATGCCAGCTACAAGAAAAAAACCCTGGGCCTGTCGGACCGGGCGCTGCAGGTGTGCCTGCACTACGACTGGCCCGGCAATATCCGCGAGCTGGAAAACCTGATGGAGCGCGGCGTGATCATCACCGATGAGAACCAGAGCATCACCGTCGACGCCCTCTTCCCGCATTCACCGCAACTGGCCGAAAGCATTGGCCTGGCCAGCGATGGACGCCTGGTCAAATCGGCGCTTGCCAGCGACCAGGACTGGATCGACACCATCATCGACAGCGGTATCGGCCTGGACGGCGTGGAGGATGCGTTGATTCAGGCAGCCATGGAACGCAGCCAGCACAACGTCTCGGAGGCGGCCCGCCTGCTGGGCCTGACCCGGCCCGCGCTGGCGTACCGCCTGAAAAAGTCCCCCTAGACTTACAACAGCGACCGCGTGTCGTTGACGAAGAAGCGGCTCTGATCAACGTCGAGGCCGCCTTCGGTGTTCGACTGGCCATTGCGCAGCGAGAAACCGACGTTCCTGAACGTGTCCGCTGCCCTGGGGGTGTTCCCGGTGATTTCTTATCGTTATTCGGTTTTTTCGCCGCCAACTTCCGCACGCACGAGGGCGCGCCCGATGAATGGCCATGGGTATCAAGGTTGGGAAGTGACGGATGGCGCTGTTGGCGGCTGGCGCTCGGCGAAACGCTTAAAACATTTCAAGGCGTGACAGAGGCGTGTTGCCGGACCCTGGCCAATACTGCAAGGGTCGCCCTGCAAGCCGGAGCTGAAAGATGCCGCTGACTCTTTACTACCATCCGCTGTCGTCGTACTGCCACAAAGTGCTGGTCGCGCTCTACGAACAGGCCATCGAATTCGAAAAGAAAATCATCGACCTCACCAGCGAGGCGGACCGCTCAGTGCTCCAGGCGCTCTGGCCGCCGTGCAAGTTCCCGGTCATCCGCGATCACGCGCGCCAGCGCAACCTGGCGGAGTCGAGTGTCATCATCGAGTACCTGGACCACTTCCATGCTGGCCGGCACCCGCTGATTCCCGTTGATTGGGACACCGCGCTGGAAGTGCGCCTGTGGGACCGCTTCTTCGACCTTCATGTGCAGACCCCGATGCAACAGATCGTAGCCGATCGCCTGCGTGGGACCCATGGCGACCTGACCCGCGAGCGCGCCGCGCTGATGACCGCCTATGGCATGCTCGAGCGCCAGTTGACCGGTCGCACCTGGGTGGCCAGCCCGGACTTCAGCCTGGCCGACTGCGCCGCCTGCCCGGCCCTTTTCTATGCCAGCACCTTGCTGCCGTTTCCCGCGGACTGCCGGCACTTGCAGGGGTATTTCGAACGGTTGACCCAGCGGCCGTCGTTCCAGCGGGTCATCGACGAAGCCCGGCCTTACTTTTCGCTCTATCCGTTTGCCGAGGCCATCCCGGAGCGGTTTCGCTAGCCGCTGCCGGGCATTGGCCCGCCCCTTGCTTTGGCTGATGGTGCGCATCGGCACAATCGGCAGCGGAGGTAGACATGGGGGCGCAAGCATGGGTGGCAGTATTCATCCTTGCCGTGGCAGGGGTGATCGTCCTGGCGACGTTGTCGGCCACGTCATTGCTGAGCTCGACAACGTCCACGGTCATCGGCATTGCCGAGCAGGTCGCCACGGACATTCAGCTGCTGGCCGCTCTGGCGCTGAATCCGGCGCAGACGATAATCATGATCGCCCTACAGGCCACAGGCCTGGCGACGATCACGCCGTTCATGCAGGCGTTGAACCTGGTCATGATCGCGGCAACCCTGTAGACGACGAATCCTGCGGTAAAACCAACGCCCGAGCGCAGTTCCCCTCTCCCCCCAAAAACCGCCCAAACACAGGAATTTCCCCCACAGTCGGGGACCGTTGACACGCGCAGACGACATGACCGACTGGCCGCCTCAGGTTGCGGCAGAGGCAATCCCGGCCTATGGTCCAAACGAAGATTTGCCGCAAATGGTGCGATGACGCGCCGCTGGTTTCTGTCTTTCCAGTGCGAATTTCCACAGGAGGTGACGACATGCCAAACGACTCCCGCCCCGCCGTACTCGAACTGATCGGCAACACGCCGCTGGTGCGTGTCAGCCGTTTCGATACCGGCCCGTGCACCCTGTTCCTCAAGCTTGAATCGCAGAACCCCGGTGGGTCGATCAAGGACCGTATCGGGCTGGCGATGATCGATACCGCCGAACGCGATGGTCGCCTGCAGCCCGGTGGCACCATCGTTGAAGCCACCGCCGGCAATACCGGTCTCGGCCTGGCCCTGGTCGGTCGCGCCAAGGGATATAGGGTGGTGCTGGTGGTGCCGGACAAAATGTCCACGGAAAAAGTCCTGCACCTCAAGGCCATGGGCGCCGAAGTGCACATCACCCGCTCCGACGTCGGCAAGGGCCATCCCGAGTACTACCAGGACGTCGCCGCGCGGCTGGCACAGGACATCCCCGACGCCTTCTTCGCCGACCAGTTCAACAACCCCGCCAACCCACTGGCCCACGAGTGCAGCACCGCCCCGGAGATCTGGGCGCAGACCCAGCATGATGTGGACGCCATTGTGGTCGGCGTCGGTTCGGCCGGCACGCTGACCGGGCTGACGCGTTTCTTCAAGCGGGTACAGCCGGACCTGGAGATGGTGCTGGCTGACCCGGTCGGTTCAGTGATGGCCCAATACAGCCGCGATGGCACCCTGCCGACGCCCGGCTCCTGGGCGGTGGAAGGCATCGGGGAGGACTTCATTCCTTCGATTGCCGACCTTTCCAGTGTGCGCCACGCCTACTCGATCAGCGACGAGGAAAGCTTCGATCATGCCCGGCAACTGCTGCGCGCCGAAGGCATCCTCGGCGGCTCCTCGACCGGTACGTTGCTGGCCGCGGCGCTGCGATACTGCCGCGAGCAGACCGAGCCGAAACGGGTGGTCAGCTTCGTCTGTGACACCGGCACCCGCTACCTGTCGAAGGTCTACAACGACCAGTGGATGTCCGATCAGGGCCTGCTGCAGAGCAAGCGCTACGGCGACCTGCGCGACGTGATCGCGCGGCGTTTCGAAGATGGCCGGGTGATCAGCGTCGGCCCCGATGACACCCTGCTCACCGCCTTCCAGCGCATGCGCCTGGCGGATGTGTCGCAACTGCCGGTGCTGGTCGATGGCCAGCGGCTGATCGGGGTGATCGACGAGTCCGACATTCTGTTGCGTGTGCACCAGGACGCCTCGCAATTTCGCCTGACCGTGGCCGGCGCGATGACCGACAAACTGCAAACCCTGCCGCCCGGCGCCAGCCTGGCCGAGCTGCAGGCAGAGCTCGACCGCGGCCTGGTGGCCATCATCGCCGACGCGTCGGGCTTTCATGGCCTGATTACCCGGTTCGACATGCTCAATCACTTACGGAGATCCCTAGCATGAGTCAGCACGATAAAGACGCCGCGCCACAGGGCTTCGCCACCCGGGTGATCCACGCGGGACAGGCGCCGGACCCTTCCACCGGGGCGCTGATGCCACCCATTTATGCCAACTCCACCTATTTGCAGCAAAGCCCCGGCGTGCACAAAGGCCTCGACTACGGACGCTCGCACAACCCGACGCGCTGGGCACTGGAGCGTTGCGTGGCCGATCTCGAAGGGGGCACCCAGGCCTTCGCTTTCGCGTCCGGGCTGGCAACGATCTCCACCGTACTGGAGCTGCTCGACGCCGGCTCGCACGTGGTCTCGGGCAATGATTTGTACGGCGGGACCTTCCGCCTGTTCGACAAGGTGCGCCAGCGCAGCGCCGGGCATCGTTTCAGCTTCGTCGACTTGACCGACCTGGCGGCGTTCGAAGCGGCACTGCAAGACGATACCCGGATGGTCATGGTCGAGACGCCGAGCAATCCCCTGCTGCGCCTGTCCGACCTCGCCGCCATCGCCCGAATCTGCCATGCACGGGGCATTATCTGCGTGGCCGACAACACCTTTGCCAGCCCGTATATCCAGCGCCCGCTGGAGCTGGGTTTCGACATCGTGCTGCACTCGACGACCAAGTACCTCAACGGCCACTCCGACGTGATTGGTGGTATCGCCGTGGTCGGGCAGAACGCCGAACTGGCCGAGCGCCTGGGCTTTTTGCAGAACGCAGTGGGCGCGATTGCCGGCCCGTTCGACGCCTTTCTCACCCTGCGCGGGGTCAAGACCCTGGCGCTGCGCATGGAACGTCACTGCAGCAATGCGCTGGAGCTGGCGCAATGGCTGGAGCGCCAGCCACAGGTGGCGCGCGTCTACTATCCGGGCCTGGCGTCGCACCCGCAGCACGAGCTGGCGCGGCGACAAATGCGCGGTTACGGCGGGATGATTTCGCTCGACCTCAACACCGACCTGGCCGGTTCCAGGCGGTTCCTCGAAAACGTGCGGATCTTTGCCCTGGCCGAAAGCCTGGGGGGTGTGGAAAGCCTGATCGAGCACCCGGCGATCATGACCCACGCCACCATCCCCGCCGACACCCGTGCACAGTTGGGTATCGGCGATGCGCTGGTGCGCTTGTCCGTGGGGGTCGAAGATGTCGAAGACCTGCGTGGGGATCTGGCTCAGGCGCTGGCGCGGATCTGAAGTCGCCGGCAGAGGTTCGATGGAGGCGCTGCCAGTGCTTCTCGCCTGCGCAACGGGTCACGGACTATCAGGTTCAACGATCCTGAGCCAGGGCCAGCGCGCCTGATAACTTTTCGCCTTCTGCGCGAACAGCTCCGGCTTGGGATTCTTGCGATTGATACGCAGCAGGCCGTGCTCGGTGTCGGCCAGGCCGTTGGGTGCATAGAGCTCGCCGGTTTCAACATCCAGACCGATGCAGGTGCCGGCGATCAGGTAACGATCGATTCCGTCCCTGGCCGACTGAAGCTGAGGATAGGCACCGCCAAACCGCTGGCCATACCACAGGTGCACGCGAGCCTGGTTCCTGATCTCGACGTTGGCGTCCAGGTCCCGGAACAGACGCTGCGCGCACTGAATGACCTCATTCTCGGCCTCCCAGGACAGATCCTCGTCGAAGTAGAAAACGTCGTAGTCCTTCACGCCCCATGCGGCCGGCCACTGCGCCTGATGGTTCCATACAGCCTGGAACAGGCAACCGGCCGTGAGCATGCACTCGGACAAACCCAGTGCAGGCAAACGTGCGGTCAATTCAGCGTTGATGGGGTTGGTCATTGCAATGCTGACCAGGCTTTCGACAGTCAATGTCATGTGCTTCGTCCCTTGTAAATCGCTCCAGTGCTGGCCAGCGACAATAGCGCAATTTCCCGGGACGCCGCTTCACTCGACGGTCAAATCAGCAAATCCTCATAGAACGCGCCGAAGGGACGCTCGGGATGGGCGATCTGGATTTCCAGAATCCACAGGCCGGTATTCGGGCATTGATCCAGATCCCCGAGGTCGCCACCCCGGTAGATCGCATGGGGAAAATCGCTGACCCGGTGACCCTTGATGTCCAGATTGAGCCTCCAGCCCATGGCCGTTGCCTGAGCGGCGGCATAGTCATAAAGCGCCACGCCGGACACCCGCTCGCTGCGCCAAAAGCTTTCGACCCGGTCAAACAGATCCTTGGCCGCCGCCGCACAGGCGATCATTTGCGGATCGGAACCGGTGGTGAATGTTGCGCCGGCATCCCCTTCGTGGCCCTGCCAGACCACGCCCATGTCGATGAAGAAAATGTCCTCTTCGCCCAATTGCGGGTCGCCATCGGAACGCTGCTTGAACGTCTTGAGCGTATTGGCACCGAAGCGCACCAGCAGTGGATGCCAGATTCGATCCATGCCCAGTTCGGACAACACCTGCTTGCCGAGCAACTGCGCCTCGGACTCGCGCATGCCCGGAGTGATGACGCGGGCAATCTGATCGATCGCCTTCCAGGTCATTTGCTGCGCATGGCGCATCGATTCCAGGTCGTAACGTTCGCCTACCGCTTCTTTACCACTCAGGGCCATGGTCATGAGTCATTCCTTGTTTAAGACCGCGCACGTGATCGCTGTATACATTTTTATATTGCGATATTCAAGATCAAGGCAGGGGGTCATGACCTGGCAGCGTTAAACCGGTGAAATAGTGGCCAGCACGCCGATCAGGATCGTCAGTATCAGAAAGCCACCGAGAAAAAATGCCATCTTGCCCATAAGTCTTCCTCCAGCTTGAAAGTACGGTGCAATCACGGCGGCGACTGCCGACCGTACCGTTATTGTGGCGCGCCAGCTGAGTACGTTACAGAGGCAGAAAGCGCAGAAAAATACGGATCAGATCAAAGTCCGCCCAGAACAAGGCTCTGCACGCGAGCCCGGTAAACGCACAACCTGCGGGTGGCGATGGACTCCAGTGCGCCGCGTTTAACCAGGCCACACGCGTTATCGTTAACGATCATCGCTGCGATGCGGCGACCCGACAGGCCAGCTCCTACAGGTATTGCCCTGCCGCAATGCCATTAAAAACCCAAAGAAAAGCCCGCTGACCGTCACCGGTTCAGCGGGCTTTCTTTATCGCGGATCAGCTCATCCGGGCGTCCCGTTCACAACGACGGGACCTGCGGATCACAACGCCATATCCGTCGAGGCGTTCTCCTTTGGCGCCTTCGGCTTTTCAGCCTCGACAGCCGGAGCAGCAACCTGACCGATCACCGGTGGCGGAGTCAGTTCCAGCACCTTGGCGGTGTAGGCCCACTCTTGCGCCACTTTCTCGGGGCTGGCATTGAGCGCGGTGCCGTAGCTCGGCACGATCTGGTGCAGCTTCTCTTGCCAGGCCGGGGTCGCGACCTTGTCCTTGAAGACTTTCTGCAGTACCGACAGCATGATCGGTGCAGCGGTCGAAGCGCCTGGCGATGCGCCCAGCAGGCCGGCGATGGTGCCGTCCTGGGAAGCGACGATCTCGGTGCCCAGCTTCAGCACGCCACCGGCGGCTTCATCACGCTTGATGATCTGCACGCGCTGGCCCGCTTGCCACAGGCGCCAGTCTTCGGCCTTGGCGTTCGGGAAGTATTCCTTCAGGGCATTGAGGCGGTCTTCATCCGACAGCATCAACTGACCGGCCAGGTACTCGACCAGCGGGTATTCCTTGATGCCGACCTTGGTCATTGGCCACACGTTGTGCGTGGTCGTGGTGGTCAGCAGGTCCAGGTACGAACCTTCCTTGAGGAACTTGGTCGAGAAGGTCGCGAACGGGCCAAACAGGATCACGCGCTTGCCGTCCAGGACGCGGGTGTCCAGGTGCGGAACCGACATCGGCGGTGCGCCAACGGAGGCTTTGCCGTAGGCCTTGGCCAGGTGTTGCTCGGCGATGGCCGGGTTTTCGGTCACCAGGAACGAGCCACCCACCGGGAAGCCTGCGTATTCCCTGGCTTCAGGAATGCCGGACTTCTGCAGCAGGTGCAGGGCACCGCCGCCAGCGCCGATGAACACGAACTTGGCGTCGGTTTCGGATTGGCTGCCGTCTTTGAGGTTTTTGTAGCTGACGCGCCAGCTGCCGTCTGCGTTCTTGGTGATGTCCTGCACTTCGCTGGACAGCTTCAAGTCGAATTTCGGCGTGGTTTGCAGGTGAGCCACGAATTGACGCGTGATTTCGCCGAAGTTCACGTCGGTGCCGATCGGAGACCAGGTGGCCGCGACTTTCTGGTTCGGGTCGCGCCCTTCCATCATCAGCGGAACCCACTTCTTGATCACCGCCGGGTCTTCGGAGTACTGCATGCCGGCGAACAGCGGGCTCGCTTGCAGGGCTTCGTAGCGCTTTTTCAGGAACTTGATGTTGTCATCGCCCCACACAAAGCTCATGTGCGGCGTGGAGTTGATGAACGAACGCGGGTTTTTCAGCACGCCTTGCTGAACCTGCCAGGCCCAGAACTGACGGGAGATCTGGAAAGCTTCGTTGATTTCAACGGCTTTCGGGATCGAGACTTTGCCGTTCTCGTCTTCCGGGGTGTAGTTCAATTCAGCCAGGGCGGAGTGACCGGTACCGGCGTTGTTCCAGCCGTTGGAGCTCTCCAGGGCGACGCCATCGAGACGCTCGATCATTTCCATCGAGGTACCGGGTTCCAGCTCATTGAGCCAGACGCCAAGGGTCGCACTCATGATGCCGCCACCAATCAGCAGCACGTCGACTTTCCTGGCTTCTTCGGCCTGGGCCGTCGTCATCCCCAACGACAGGGCCAGCCCCAGCAGGGCCGTGTTCACTTTTTTAAACATCTGTAGCACCTATGATAAAACGCAATCCGCCCTTCCAGCTTCACTCACGAGCCTTGATTTACGGCATTCAGGCAGGCTGCCGCAGGTTCTCGCGCATGACATCCGGAGGGTGGGCACACAAGGCCGACTGTATCGACCCCAGTTATATGTCCCTTCTGAACTGACTTTTTATCTTTTTTGGCTTCAGCTACTTGAGCGACAGTGATTCCGTTCGCCCGTCTCAAGGACAGGAAAACCGAATAGGTCAAACCAAGTTGGCGCGAAGAATATCACGACACGGCAAACCCGCGGTTGATGGATCAGCAGGCGCCAGGCTTGCGGTGCAGGGGCGACTATACTCACTGGTCATCCGTTGAGCCTGTGAGGAACCGCCCATGAGCGATAAAGACGATCTGCGCAAACACTCCTCTCAAGTCATCGACGGCGTGGAGGCCGCACCCGCCCGCGCCATGCTGCGTGCAGTGGGCTTCACCGACGAAGACTTCAAGAAACCGCAAATCGGCATTGCCTCCACCTGGGCCATGGTCACACCTTGCAACATGCACATCGACAAACTCGCGATCGAAGCCGAAAAAGGCGCGAATGCCGCCGGTGCCAAGGGCGTGATTTTCAACACCATCACCATTTCCGACGGCATCGCCAACGGCACCGAAGGCATGAAATATTCGCTGGTGTCCCGTGAGGTGATTGCCGACTCCATCGAGGTGGTGGCCGGTTGCGAAGGCTTCGACGGACTGGTGACCCTGGGCGGTTGCGACAAGAACATGCCGGGCTGCCTGATCGGCATGGCGCGGCTGAACCGGCCGTCGATCTTCGTCTATGGCGGCACCATCCGCCCCGGTGCCGGGCACACCGACATCATTTCCGTGTTCGAGGCCGTGGGCCAGCACGCGCGCGGCGATATCAGCGAGATCCAGGTCAAACAGATCGAGGAAGTGGCCATTCCCGGCCCCGGGTCGTGCGGCGGCATGTACACCGCCAATACCATGGCGTCGGCCATCGAGGCGCTGGGCATGAGCCTGCCCGGTTCCAGCTCCCAGGACGCCATCGGCAGCGACAAGGCGTCGGACAGTTTCCGGGCCGGCCAGCAGGTCATGGAACTGCTCAAGCTTGACCTCAAACCGCGCGACATCATGACCCGCAAGGCCTTCGAAAATGCCATCCGCGTGGTGATCGCCCTCGCCGGCTCGACCAACGCCGTGTTGCACCTGTTGGCCATGGCCCATGCGGTCGATGTCGAACTGACCCTCGATGACTTCGTCGAGCTGGGCAAGGTTTCTCCCGTGGTCGCCGACCTGCGCCCCAGCGGCAAATACATGATGAGCGAACTGGTGGCCATCGGCGGCATTCAACCCTTGATGAAACGCATGCTGGCAGCCGGGATGCTGCATGGCGATGTGCTGACCGTCACCGGCAAGACCCTGGCCGAAAACCTCGCGCACGTCCCCGACTACCCGGCCGGCCAGGACGTGATCCTGCCCTTCGACCAACCGGTCAAGAAGGACTCGCACCTGGTGATCCTGCACGGCAATCTCTCGCCCACCGGTGCCGTGGCCAAGATCACCGGCAAGGAAGGCCTGCGCTTTGAGGGCACGGCACGGGTCTACCACGGCGAAGAAGATGCGCTGGCGGGCATCCTCAACGGTGAAGTGCAACCTGGCGAAGTGATCGTGATCCGTTACGAAGGCCCCAAGGGCGGGCCGGGCATGCGCGAAATGCTCTCGCCGACCTCGGCGGTGATGGGCAAGGGATTGGGCAAGGAGGTGGCGTTGATCACCGACGGCCGTTTCTCCGGCGGCTCACACGGTTTTGTCGTGGGGCATATCACGCCCGAGGCGTTTGACGGCGGGCCGATTGCGCTGGTCGAAAACGGTGACAACATCACCATCGACGCCGAAACCCGACAGATCACGGTCGATGTGCCGGATGCCGAACTGGCCGAACGCAAGAGCCGTTGGGTGCGGCCGGAGCCGAAGTACAAACGCGGGGTGTTGGCCAAATACGCGAAGACCGTGTCCAGCGCCTCTGAAGGCGCCGTCACGGACAAATACCTCTAACGCTGGCAAGTCGGATCGCCGCGCCGCAACGCTCACAAAAGTGTGTTGTCAGGCCACCCCGACCTCCACGACCCCATCATTCAACCGCACCGGCCAGACCCGCAGACGCTGTTGCGGGTACTCCAGGCAGGTGCCGTCCTCCAGGCGGAAATGCTGCTTGTAGATCGGCGACGCCACCACCAGATCGCCCTTGAGGCTGCCGACCAGGCCGCGACCGATGACATTGGCCCCCGATTGCGGGTCGTGATTGTCAATGGCGTAGAGGTTTTTGCCCTCGACGCCCGGCAGGTAGAACAGCGCCACTTGCGCGCCGTCCAGCCACACCACCACACCGGAGTCATTCACCAGATCCTGTTGGCTGCACACCGATTGCCAGACAGCTGACGCACCGGTTTCAACGCGTTGGGTATTGGACTGAGTCATCAGACAGTCTCCTCGGTAACAGGGATCAGGTTGAGTTCGGCCGCCATGATCGGCCGGCGTTGACCACGTTCCTGGACAAAGTGAATGTCCGGGTCCGGGCGTTTATCGTTGACGAAGGTGCGGAAGCGCTTGAGCTTTTCCGGGTCCTTGAGGGCGTTGGCCCACTCACATTCATAGCGGTTGACCACCAACTGCATCTGCGACTCCAGTTCAGCGCCCAGGCCCAGGCTGTCGTGGAGGATCACATCCTTGAGGTAATCCAGGCCGCCCTCCAGGCTTTCGCGCCAGACCGAGGTGCGCTGCAGTTTGTCGGCGGTGCGGATGTAGAACATCAGGAAGCGGTCGATGTAGCGGATCAGGGTCGCGTCGTCCAGGTCGGTGGCGAACAACTCGGCGTGACGTGGACGCATGCCTCCGTTACCGGCGATGTAGAGGTTCCAGCCTTTCTCGGTGGCAATCACGCCGACGTCCTTGCTTTGCGCCTCGGCGCACTCGCGGGTGCAACCGGAGACGGCGAACTTGAGCTTGTGCGGCGAACGCAGGCCCTTGTAGCGATCCTCGAGGGTCAGGGCCATTTGCACACTGTCCTGCACGCCGTAGCGGCACCAGGTGCTGCCGACGCAAGATTTCACCGTACGGGTCGATTTGCCGTAGGCGTGGCCAGTTTCGAAACCGGCTTCGATCAACTCGGCCCAGATGTCCGGCAACTCATGCAACTGGGCGCCGAACAGGTCGATGCGCTGGCCACCGGTGATCTTGGTGTAGAGGTCGTATTTCTTCGCGACGACGCCTATGGCAATTAGCTTGTCGGCGGTGATCTCGCCGCCGGGAATGCGCGGCACCACCGAGTACGTGCCGTTCTTCTGCATGTTGGCCATGAAGGTGTCGTTGGTGTCCTGCAACGGCACCAGCGACGGGTCCATGATCGGCTGGTTCCAGCACGAGGCGAGGATCGAGCCCACGGCCGGCTTGCACACGTCGCAACCGGTGTGACCCCGGCCATGTTTGGCCAGCAGTTCTTCGAAGGTGATCACCCCTTCCACCCGAACCAGCGCATACAGCTCCTGGCGGGTGTAGGCGAAGTGTTCGCACAGGCTCTTGTCGACACTGACGCCCCGGGCGGTCAACTCATGCTCGAACACTTGCTTGAGCAGACCGGCGCAACCGCCGCAGCCGGTACAGGCCTTGGTCTGTGACTTGAGCAGGCCGAGGTCGGTGCAACCGCCGTCGATGGCCGAGCAGATGGCGCCCTTGGTCACGTTGTGGCAAGAGCAGATCGTCGCCGCTTCCGGCAAGGCGCCCGGCCCCAGGGTCGGCGCGCCTTCGGACGACGGCAGAATCAGCGCGGCCGGTTCGGACGGCAAGGCAATCGCGTTCTGCATGTATTGCAGCAGGGTGTCGTAGTAGCTGTTGTCGCCGATCAGCACCGCACCCAGCACGCGCTTGCCGGTGGCGTCCACCACCAGGCGCCGGTAGCCGGCGCTCGTCTCGTCAATGAACTGATAGCTGCGGGCACCCGGCGTATGGGCGTGGGCATCGCCGATGGAGCCGACGTCGACGCCCAGCAGTTTGAGCTTGGTCGACATGTCGGCGCCCTGGAACGGCTCGGCCACGTCATCGCACAGCCGCGCGGCGACGCTGCGCGCCATTTGATAGCCGGGCGCGACCAGACCGAACAGGCTGCCATTCCAGGATGCGCACTCGCCGATGGCATAGATGTTCGGGTCGCAGCTCAAGCAGGTGTCGTCGATCACCACGCCACCGCGGGGGCCGATCTCCAGCGCACATTGGCGAGCCAGCGCATCCTGGGCGCGAATACCGGCGGAGAACACCACCAGGTCGGTTTCGAGAAATTCGTCGTTGGCAAAATTCATCCGATAGCGGTAGTCCTCACCGGCGCTGATCGATTGCGTGGCGCGGGACAGGTGCACGCCGACGCCCAGGCGTTCGATTTGTGCCTTGAGCGCCAGGCCACCCAGATCGTCCAGTTGCACCGGCATCAGGCGCGGGGCGAACTCCACGACGTGGGCTTCAAGGCCCAGGCGCTTGAGCGCGTTGGCCGCTTCCAGACCGAGCAGGCCACCGCCGACCACGACGCCGCGCCGGGCATTGGCCGCCGCCGCTCGAATGGCATCGAGGTCTTCGAGGGTGCGATAGACCAGGCGCGAATCGCCTTCAGCGCCTTCAATCGGCGGCACAAAGGGGTAGGAGCCGGTGCCCAGGACCAGTTTGTCGTAGCTGACACACCCTTGCGCGGTGATGACCTGACGACGCTCGCGGTCGATTTCCAGCACCGGCACACCCAGGTGCAGGGTGACGCCGGGCGTCTGGTACAACGATGCATCGCTCAGCGCCAACGACTCGGCGTCGCGGCCGGAGAAGTATTCGGAAAGGTGCACACGGTCGTAAGCGCGCATCGGCTCTTCGCTGAAGACGTGCAAGCGATAGCGATCAAGGGCTCCGCGCTCGATCAACTGTTCCACACAATGATGTCCGACCATGCCGTTGCCGATCACGACCAGCGTTTGCAGCTTGTTCAACGTGGCTACATTGGAATTCATAAACGACACCTGCCAAAGCCAATCACGGTAAAAAAAAGCAAAAAAAAACGCCTGAAACCTTGCGGTTCCAGGCGTCTTTGCCTGTTCTTTTGCGGTGTTGAAACCAGACGGCTATGCCTGATCCACCGATGTAGCCCACGACCTGTGCGGCCAGTCGATCGTCGTTGACCGAGAGGGCTGTCCCTCTTTTTCAGATGGACTTGAGGGGATTAATGCAGCCTTTGTGCCAGTGGGTGACGGATGCTGTGCGCGACAGGCGAAACGGGTCCATCACGCGCTGGAAATGGCCTTGTAAGGGTGGGCCAGAGGCGTTCCCGGCAGGATGGAAGCGTTCCGACGGCGGGTGACACATGACGCTGGAACACCTGGAAAATCGCCTCGCACTGGTGCACGTCGTCAGCCACGGCGCTTTAAAAGTGCACCCAGGGAAGCGCTTGTACAAACAAAACGGCCAGCTTCAGCAGGGCTGAAACTGGCCGTCAACGCGGTGCGCCCTTCGGGCCTGACCGGCGGTCTTGCGCTTAGAAAATCGAGATCGGGTAATCCACGATCAGACGGGTTTCGTTGTAATCCCCTTCCGCCTGATCGGCGTTACCGCGGTGCCAGGCTTGACGCACCCGCATCGACAAGTCTTTGGCTGGACCGGTCTGCACCACGTATTTGGCTTCGAAGTTGGTTTCGTGGTGCTTGCCGTCAGAGCCATAACCATAGGCCTGGTAGGCGCTGCCGACCGGCATGTGGGTGCCGTCGATATTGTCGCCGTTCAGGTAGCGCGTCATAAAGCTCAGCCCCGGCACGCCATAGGCCGCCATGTTCAGGTCGTAACGGGCCTGCCAGGATTTTTCGCCAGGACCGTTAAAGTCAGAGTACTGAACCGAGTTGGCCAGGAAGATGGAGTCGGCCAAATCACCCGACTTGTTATTGCCAACGGCCACATAGTCAAACGGCGTGTCGCCGTGAACTTTCTGGAACGCCAGTGTAACGGTGTGAGCACTCAGGAAAGAGTACGCCGCAGCCATCGACCAGGTGGTGTTGTCGATGGCGCCGGCTTTGGATTGGCCGGAATCGAGGGTGCGGTAGATATTGAAGTCCAGGTTCAGTGACTGATCGGCAGTGAACGGGATCGTGTAGTTGGCATTGCCATAGTATTGGTGCCAGACGTCTTTGAGGTCCGACGCAAACAAGCTCATGGACAAGTTGTCGGTCAGCGTGTACTTGCCGCCGAGGTAGTCAATACTCTTGGCCGCCACGTTTGCATAACCGGCATACAGGTCATGGCTATTGTTGGTTGTGGTCGAACCGTTACTGGCGGTGAAATGCCCGGCGTCGAGGTTCAACCCTTCGATTTCGCTGCTCAACAAGTTGAAACCGGTCGCCGTTTGAGGCGTGGCACGAGTGCCCGCCGTGGCCAGGACCGGGTTGTTTGGCTGCAAGTTGCCATAGTGCAGTTCAGTCTTGGAGAACCGGGCCTTGATCGACGCGCCTGCGCTGCTGAAGTCATCCTTCGGCCGGCCGTTGCTGTCGACCGGCAAGTTGCCGGAGTCCGCATTGCCTTTGCCACCGTCCAGCTTCACCCCCCAGTACCCGTAGGCATCCACCCCAAAGCCGACGGTGCCTTGGGTGAAGCCGGAGGTGAAGTTGCCTTGTGTCACTTGCAACCAGTCCTGTTTGTCGCCCGCCGTATTCTTACCGTCACGATCAAAATAAAAGTTGCGAAGTAGGAGGTTCAAACTGCTGCCTTCAACAAACCCCTTGGCAGTCGCCTGGTCTTCCACACCAGCGGCCGACGCTAGTTGAGTAACACCCAGTGAGACAGCCAGCGCCACCAAATTCCACTTCAAAGACATTGTTCGTTCCCCTGTTTTTTAATAGAACTGCCTCGTCTCTCAATGCGCAGAAAGCAGGGCATCCCCTGAAGTCGGGCGGTCAAAAGCGAACAGTCGTAAGTCAATGGCAGATAAGAAAAAAGCTCTAAGTCGCAATCTTTTGATCGCGCAGAGTGATACACCGTTTTATAACGGTTTATTTTTTATTACATGGCAGGCCCTAAGGCGAAAAACTTATAACACTTTCGCGCCGAAACATTGATCCGGTTTCCCGTGAAAGTAATTATCAATTCCTGCAACAATTCAGGCTTATTACAAGCAGATGCCTTAGTCGCTTTGAGCGGGCTCGTTATATAGCCGAAACGGCCCGGCATTTGAGCTTGACTCAAATATCCAACACTGAAGGCACCGCGAAAAAGAAGTAGACAAACACGCCGAATCCATCGGCTAGTACCCGCCCGTTAAAACTGTTGAGTCGTTGTCGTCATCGGGATCTCCGACCATCAATCGTGCACGGTGGTGCATCTGCACTGTGCCCCCAAAGGCGCGTTTAGCCGGGTTGTGAACGGCTGACCGCGACCATTTGGCGCATGACCGGCGGGCGACCGATTGAGCGCCACAGGGCAACAGTTTGTTAACATCCACGCGCTTTTTTTCGCCTGATACGTCAGGCACTGTGGTTTTTCAGTGGTGACACAGGAAGCTTTTTTCCATGAGTACGTTGTATACCCGTCGCACCGTCCTGCAAGGCATGGGCCTGCTGAGCCTTGGCCTGCTCGCCGGCTGTGATGACAGCAACAAGCTGTCGTTCAAGTACGGCAAGGATCTGAGCGACAAGATCATGGGGCGTAACTTCAAGCTCAAGGACGCCCAGGGCGAGACCCGGATGCTCGGCAGCTACCGTGGCCTGATGCCGATGATCTTCTTCGGTTTCACCCAATGCCCTGCGGTGTGCCCGACGACACTGGCCCGCGCCGCCCAGGCCAAGAAGCTGATGGGCCGCGACGGCGAACGCCTGCAAGTGATCTTCATCACCCTGGACCCCGAGCGCGATACCCCGCAAATGCTCGACAAATACGTCAAGGCCTTCGACCCGAGTTTCGAGGCGCTCTATGGCAGCCTGGAAGAAACCGCCGCCACCGCCAAGGAGTTCGGCGTGTTTTATGAAAAAGTCCCGAGCGGCGACACCTACACCCTCTCCCACACCGCGACCAGCTACGTCTTCGACTCCAGGGGCAACTTGCGCCTCGGGCTGTCCGCGTCCCTTACCGCAAAAGAGTGCGCAGAAGACCTGCTCACCGTCATGGAGGTCTGCTGATGACTTCGTTGTACGCAAAGCGTTTTAAACAACTGGCCCTCGGCCTGTCCCTGATCGGCATGGCCTGGCAAGCGTCGGCGCAAACCCTGGTCAACGACGCCTGGGTTCGCGCGACGGTGGCCGGCCAGCCATCGACCGGGGCCTTCATGACCCTGCAGGCGGACACCGATAGCAAACTGCTGAGCGTACAGTCGCCCGTCGCCAGGACCGTGCAAATCCACCAGATGAGCATGAAAGACGACGTGATGAAAATGGGTCAGGTCGAGTCCGTCGAGCTGCCGGCCGGCAAACCGGTGAGCCTCGATCCGGGCGGCTACCACGTCATGTTGATGGACTTGAATGCCCAGGTTCAGGAAGGCAGCAAAGTGCCGCTGACCCTGGTCGTGGAAAACGCCAAGGGCGAGAAAGAAACGATCAACGTCGAAGCTGAAGCCAGGGCGCTGGGCACCATGGATCACAACAAGATGATGGACCACAGCAAGATGCATTGATCTGCTGACCGCCTCCCCCCCGAGGCGGCTCATGGTCACGCGTCGCGTCGGGCGCGGGCGACGATCAACGCGCCGACGCCGGCACCACAACCGATGTCCACCACGCGCCGCACAGGCTCGAAACACTGCTGCAAATGCGCTTCGATCAACCGGGCAAAGCGGTAGCTGTCGGGACCGAAAAACACCGAGTCGGCCTGGGTCGTCGGGTACGCCGAATGGGCGAACAGCAATCCTTCCAGGGTTGACCAGCGCACAGTACTGCGCCATAGCGAGCCCTCCCTTTCGACGATGCCTGCCTGCTCCAGCGCCGCCAGTGCCTCCGTCGCAAACAACCGGTGATCGAACGGCATCGACCCACCGAAAACATCGCGCAGGTCTTTTGCCAGCGGTGTCGCCAGGCGCTGAAGAACCCTTTGGTGGGTCAACGGGGTCGGGGTGACGAAACGATAATGCTCGGCGAGCAGGCGCCTGCCCCACTCCAGTAAGCCTTGATCGGCGTTTTGTTGTGCTGACATGTGGCGCTCCTTGAGTCAGTGCAAAGGGGTCAGCGCAGACGGGTACGCAATTCAATGAAGCGTCGAGAGGCGTAGAGCCCGGCCGGACGGCAATGACGTTGCGCCGAGGGCCACGGAATCAACGACTCAAGCTGTTGCCGTGGCGATTGCTCGCTCAGGGTGTCCTGCAATGCCTTGAGTTCCGGATCATCTGCCCACCCGGCGTCGGTGTGGTTCTCGTCGTGCTTGCGACGCAGTGATGGCTGACGTTTCGGGTCTTGCCAGTCACCGGCCATCCAGTCGCGCAGCAGTTGCTTCTCGTATCCACTGAACACGCCGAACATGGCGGCGGTGCTGCCTTCGATCAAATTCCAGAAGCGACTTTCCTGTGGTGGACAATGGCGCTTGATCCAACCCTTGCGCTCCAGTGCGCCGAGAAAGTCCTCCACCTGCCCGGCCGCCGACAGCCACTCGTTCACGGTCCTGCCCTCGATCCGACAGTAATCGGAATGCATGTGCTGACCGGACCGTCGAACCGTTGGTCCTGCCAGCCATCCACCACCCCCTCCAGCCAGGCGCCATCGACCTCTTTGGTCGGCGCTACCCGTTGCAGGAAATACAGCGCGTGAGCCTTATTCTGAAAATAGCGCCGTGCGCCGCCCTGCTGGCGCTCCTCGATGTACCGGGCATAGTCGCGTGCCACCTCGGCACAATGCCGTTCGGCCCATGCCGACAATTGCTCCGGCGTTTCGGGCAAGTCACAAGGCAGCTCAGCGGCGCGGGCCAGTTGTTGGTGCAGTAAGGTTTCCGCCCTTGATTCGGCATCGGAAGCCTTGCTGTACAACACGCCGTAGAGGTCGCGGCACCGTTCATGACTTGAATCAGTCAGTGTCGAGGATGTGCCGGACAAAAGTGTGAACACGGTCATGAGGTCATTCTCCTGGGCCATGCATTTCGACTGCCCCTGACATCCAGTGGCGATTAAACGAAACGCTGCTCGTTGAACAGGAGATTTGTCCGGCTACGAAAAATCCCATCGGCTTTCCCAGGCCATGGACCGGTGGCAATACAGAAAGCTGCGCCAACACCTTCGCCCCAGTGCACCTGTCCGCGATTTGCAATGCCGGCACGACAGCGCTCGGGCAAGCTGCATGAGGCTTTTCGCCACTTCCTGCGCCAAATCATTGATCTCAATGGCGTTTTTCGCGCAACCAGATTGGCACAGCTCATGCTCCTGTCCTGGGGCAACCACAGAGATTGCCGGCAACGACCGGTCCTGACTTCCCGTGACAGCAGAGGCTGAACCATGAACGCCATCGACATTCTGAAAGCCGACCATGAACGAGTAAAAGCCATCCTGACCCAGCTGAACGACTCCACCGAGCGCGCGGTAAAAAAACGCGCCGAGCTGATTGGCAAGCTGGAAATGGAGATCACCCTCCACACCAAGCTTGAAGAAGAAATTCTCTACCCGGCCTACAAAAAAGCCGGCGGTAAAGAACAGGAAAAAATGTACTACGAGGCGAAGGAAGAGCACCGCACGGTCGACTCCCTGGTGCTGCCTGACCTGAAGGCCACAGACCCGGCCAGCGTGGAGTTTTCCGGACGCGCCAAGGTGGTCAAGGAGTTGCTTGAGCATCACATCGAAGAAGAAGAAACGGAGATGTTTCCTCAGGCCAAAAAACTCTTGGGCAAAGCGCAACTGGATGAACTGGGGGCACAAATGGAGTCGATGAAGGCTTCTTATAAGAAGTCGCTCGGCGACGGCATGGCGGCCTGATCACTGACCGGCCATACATTGAAGCCTGACGCGGGCCCTTCGACGCCGCGCTCAGGCTTCGTCGCGTAACGTCACCGTTAACTTCAACGCATTGCCCAACGCAGCGCCGCAATCGCCTGCCACCGATCGGCATGGCAAGGATATGGCTGCTCCCCTTTTTCAACTGTTCAAGACCGGCATCCGATCAATGGCTGGCGGGTTTGCGCACCTTCCGACCAGAAACTCCATTCAGGGTCTTGCGCTTACGGTATTATGGTATACCATCAGACGCACAGACACTTTTCACTCTGAAATGGAGCCGCTCATGAGTTTTGAAATCCGCAAGATCGTCAGCTACATCGAAGAAACCTTTATCGAAGGCGGCAAGGCCAGTGATAAGCCTGTGACCATGGTCGGGCTGGCCGTGGTGATGAAAAACCCTTGGGTGGGCAACGGTTTTGTCGAAGACCTGAAACCGCAAATTCGCGCCAACTGCTCCGACCTTGGCGCCATGATGGTTGAACGCCTGGTGGGCCTGATCGGCGGTGCCGAGAAGATCGAAGCCTACGGCAAGGCTGCCGTGGTCGGCGCCGACGGCGAAATCGAACACGCCTCGGCCGTGATCCACACCCTGCGCTTTGGCAACCATTACCGCGAAGCCGTGAAAGCCAAGAGCTACCTGAGCTTCACCAACAAGCGCGGCGGCCCGGGCACCTCGATCCAGATCCCGATGATGCACAAGGACGATGAAGGCCTGCGTTCGCACTACATCACCCTGGAAATGCAGATCGAAGACGCGCCGCGTGCCGACGAAATAGTCGTCGTCCTGGGTTGCGCCGATGGCGGCCGCCTGCACCCACGCATCGGCAACCGTTACATCGACCTGGAAGAACTGGCGGCCGAAAAAGCCCAGTAAGACGGTCGGTCACTACAACAAGAAGGTTTGCAGGAGCGCTCCATGATTCGGCTCACCGCTGAACTCACCCCGGCTGGCACCAGTTACCTGGCGACCGGCCAAGGCCAGCCCGTGGTCTTGATCCACGGCGTGGGCCTGAATAAAGAAATGTGGGGCGGCCAGATCGTTGGCCTGGCCTCCCAGTACCGGGTCATCGCCTACGACATGCTCGGTCATGGCGCCAGCCCGCGCCCGGAAAGCGGCACGCCCCTGCTCGGCTATGCCGACCAGTTGCTGGAGCTGCTCGATCACCTGCAATTGCCCAAGGCGGCGGTGATCGGTTTTTCCATGGGCGGGCTGGTGGCACGGGCCTTTGCCCTGCATTACCCGCAACGCTTGCAAAGCCTGGTGGTGCTCAACAGCGTGTTCAACCGCAGCGCTGAACAGCGCGCCGGGGTGATCGCCCGCACCAGCCAGGCCGCCGAGCATGGACCGGACGCCAACGCCGAAGCGGCGTTGTCGCGCTGGTTCAGCCGCGAATACCAGGCGGCCAATCCGGCGCAGATCGCCGCGATTCGCCAGACGCTGGCAGGCAATGACCCCCAGGGCTACCTGACCACCTATGAGCTGTTTGCAACCCAGGACATGTACCGCGCCGAGGACCTGCCCGGCATCCAGGTGCCGACCCTGATCGCCACCGGAGAACTGGACCCTGGCTCGACGCCGGAAATGGCCCGGCAACTGGCCGAGCGCATTCCCGGCGCGGCAGTTGCCGTCCTCGCCGAGCAGCGGCATATGATGCCCGTAGAATCGCCGCGCCTGGTCAACCAGCTGTTGCTGGAGTTTCTCGATAAAGCGCACTCCCGACCAAACCAAATCAAGGGGATCGTTGCATGACACTCGCACGCTTCCAGATGTGCATCGGCGGTGAATGGGTCGATGCCCTGTCCGGCAAGACCTTCGAAAGCCTGAACCCGGCCCTGGCCGAACCCTGGGCCGAACTGCCCGATGCCGACGAAGCCGACGTCGAGCGCGCCGTGCAGGCCGCGCAGAGTGCTTTCGACAGCCCGGCCTGGCGTGGCCTGACCGCCACCGCCCGCGGCAAACTGCTGCGGCGCCTGGGCGACTTGATCGCCGAAAACAAGGAACAACTGGCGCAGCTGGAAAGCCGCGACAACGGCAAGCTGATCCGCGAAACCCGCGGTCAGGTCGGCTATCTGCCGGAGTTCTTCCACTACACTGCAGGCCTGGCCGACAAGCTCGAAGGCGGCACCCTGCCGCTGGACAAGCCGGACCTGTTTGCCTACACCGTGCATGAAGCCATGGGCGTGGTCGCCGCGATCATTCCGTGGAACAGCCCGCTGTACCTGACCGCGATCAAACTCGCCCCGGCCCTGGCGGCGGGCAACACCATCGTGATCAAGCCGTCCGAACATGCCTCGGCGACCATTCTGGAGCTGGCGCGCCTGGCCCTCGAAGCCGGGATTCCGCCGGGCGTGGTCAACGTCGTCACCGGTTATGGCCCAAGCACCGGCGCCGCCCTCACCCGCCATCCGCTGATCCGTAAAATCGCCTTCACCGGCGGTGCGGCGACGGCGCGGCATGTGGTGCGCAGCAGCGCGGAGAACTTCGCCAAGCTGTCCCTGGAACTGGGCGGCAAATCCCCGAACATCATTTTCGCCGACGCCGACCTCGACAGCGCGATCAACGGTGCCATCGCCGGGATCTACGCCGCCTCCGGACAGAGCTGCGTATCGGGTTCGCGCCTGTTGGTGCAGGACGAGATCTACGACGAATTCGTCGGGCGCCTGGTGGAGCGCGCCCAGCGCATCCGCATCGGCAACCCGCAGGAAGACAGCAGCGAAATGGGCCCGATGGCCACGGCGCAGCAACTGGCGGTGGTTGAAGGCCTGGTCGCCGATGCCATTGCCGAAGGTGCAAAGCTGCGCCTGGGCGGCAAGCGTCCGCAGAATCTCGGAGACGGCTGGTTCTATGAGCCGACCTTGTTCGAATGCGACCGCAACTCGATGAAGATCATGCAGGAAGAAGTCTTTGGCCCGGTGGCTTCGGTCATCCGTTTCAAGGACGAAGCCGAAGCCCTGGCGATCGCCAACGACTCGCAGTTCGGCCTCGCCGCCGGCATCTGGACCCGCGACCTGGGCCGTGCCCATCGCCTGGCCCGTGACGTGCGTTCGGGGATCATCTGGGTCAACACCTACCGCGCGGTTTCGGCCATGGCGCCGATCGGCGGGTTCAAGAACAGTGGCTATGGACGCGAAAGCGGCATCGATTCGGTGCTGGCCTACACCGAGCTGAAAACGGTGTGGATCAACCTTTCCCAGGCGCCAATGCCTGACCCGTTCGTGATGCGCTAGGAGTCCAGAGAAATGATCGAACCCGGCATTTACAAAGACGTGATGAGTTCGTTTCCGTCCGGCGTCACGGTGGTCACCACCCTGGACCCCGACGGTGGCATCGTCGGCATCACCGCCAGCGCGTTCAGTGCGCTGTCGATCGATCCGGCGCTGGTGCTGTTCTGCCCCAACTATGCCTCGGACACCTACCCGGTGCTGCGCGACAGCAAGCAATTCGCGATTCACTTGCTGTCCGCCGACCAGACCGCCGAAGCCTATGCCTTTGCCGGCAAAGGCAAGGACAAGGCCAAAGGCATCGACTGGCACCTGAGCGAACTTGGCAACCCGCTACTGGCCAAGGCCACGGCAATCATCGAGTGCGAACTGTGGCGCGAATACGACGGCGGCGATCACGCCATCATCGTCGGCGCGGTGAAGAACCTGATTTTGCCCGCGCAACCGGTGACGCCGATGGTCTACCACAAAGGCAAGCTGGGGCCGCTGCCCGCGCTGGGCTGATGCTTCACACCCCCCCCTGTAGGAGCGAGCCTTCTCCGGGCGGCGCTCCGACGATGGTCGAGAACGATAACGCGTGCTGCCTGACAGCCCTTGGCGTTCTCGGGTTTTTCGCGAGCAGGCTCGCTCCTACAAGGGGCCGCGCAGATCTTTTAATTTTGTCAGGAGCCGGCATGAGCCCAGCAGCCTCATCACTGTTCCGCCAGCAGGCGTACATCAACGGCCAATGGCTGGATGCACCCGACGGCGCGCAACAGGACATCTTCAACCCGGCCACCGGTGAACTCATCGGCCGCGTGCCGAACCTCGGCGCCGAACATGCACGCCAGGCCATCGACGCTGCCAATAATGCCTGGCCGGCCTGGCGTGCACTGACCGCCAAGGAACGCAGCAACACACTCAAGCGCTGGCACGCCCTGATGCTGGAAAACGCCGACGCCCTGTCCGAAATCCTCACCCTCGAACAGGGCAAGCCATTGGCCGAAGCCAAGGGCGAAATCCTCTACGCCGCCAGCTTTATCGAGTGGTTCGCTGAAGAAGCCAAACGCATCTACGGCGACACCATTCCCAGCCACAAGGGCGACGCGCGCATTGTCGTCAGCAAAGAACCGATTGGCGTGGTCGCGGCCATTACACCGTGGAACTTCCCGGCGGCGATGATCACCCGCAAGGCCGGCCCGGCACTGGCCGCTGGCTGCCCGTGCATCGTCAAGCCAGCGCCGGAAACGCCGTTCTCGGCCCTGGCCATGGCCGCGCTGGCCGAACAGGCTGGTATTCCTGCGGGCATCTTCAACGTAATCACCGGCGACGCCATTGCCATCGGTGGCGAACTGACCGCCAGCCCCCTGGTGCGCAAACTGTCGTTCACCGGCTCCACGGCGATTGGCAAATTGCTCATGGCGCAGTGCGCGCCGACGCTGAAAAAGGTCTCGCTGGAACTGGGCGGGAACGCGCCGTTCATCGTCTTCGACGATGCCGACCTGGAACGTGCCGTGGAAGGCGCGCTGATTGCCAAGTTCCGCAATGCCGGGCAGACCTGCGTCTGCGTCAACCGCTTCCTGGTGCAGGACGGCGTTCATGACGCCTTTGTCGCGCGGCTGGCCGAGCGCGTATCGCAGCTCAAGGTCGGCAGCGGTTTCGAGGCGGGCATCACTCAAGGTCCGTTGATCAACGAACGCGCCGTGGCCAAGGTCGAGGACCACGTGCAGGACGCACTGGCCCAAGGCGCCCGCCTGCTGTGCGGCGGCGAACGCCATGCGCTGGGCAACGGCTTCTTCCAGCCGACCGTGCTGGCCGGCGTCACCACGCAGATGAAAGTCGCCCGGGAAGAAATCTTCGGCCCGCTGGCGGCGGTGTTCCGCTTCGACAGCGAAGCCGAGGCCGTGCACATGGCCAACGACACCGAATTCGGCCTGGCCGCCTACTGCTACACCCGCGATCTGGGTCGTGCCTGGCGCATGAGCGAAGCGCTGGAGTACGGCATGGTCGGGATCAACGAAGGGCTGATCTCCACCGAAGTCGCGCCGTTTGGCGGAATCAAGTCCTCAGGCCTGGGCCGTGAAGGCTCCAGGTACGGCATCGAGGACTACCTTGAACTTAAATACACCCTGATGGGTGGGCTCTAAGTCATGTTGGCCAAACGGCAGGAGCCGCGCTGCGGCCAACAGCACAGCCTCGAGATCTGAGCCCCACAGGAGACACATGCAATGAGCAACGAGAAGTACGAGAAAGGCTTGCAGATCCGTACCCAGGTGCTGGGCGAAGCCTATGTCAATCGCTCCATCGAGAACGCCGACGACTTCACCCGCCCCCTGCAGGAAATGGTCACCGAATACTGCTGGGGTCATGTCTGGGGTCGCGAGGGTCTGTCCCTCAAGGAGCGCAGCATGATCAACCTGGCGATGATCTCGGCGCTCAACCGGCCTCACGAACTCAAGCTGCATGTGCGCGGCGCCTTGCGTAACGGCTTGAGTCGTGAGCAAATACGCGAAATTCTGCTTCAGGTCGGCATATATTGTGGTGTTCCCGCCGCCGTCGACAGTTTCCGGCTCGCCCGAGAAGCCTTCGCCGAAGCCGATGCCGAGGCCTCCAGTTAACCCCTTGGCTGTTTGATCTGACGAGCACGGAGATTGCTGCAATCGAAGTGCTTTTTTTGCATGGACAGCCACAATCAGAGCGGACCCCATGAAACGCCTGCCACTCGACGACAGCTTCAAGGTCAATCGCAACCCCGTTACCCTGCGCGAAATCGTGCTGGATAAATTGCGAAGCGCCATCATGAACTTCCAGCTTCTGCCGGGAGACCGTCTGGTCGAACGCGATCTGTGCGATCGCCTGGGCGTCAGCCGTACCTCCGTGCGCGAAGCCTTGCGTCACCTGGAATCCGAAGGCCTGGTGGAATTCGCCGACGCCAAGGGCCCACGCGTGGCGATCATCACCCTGGCCGACGCGGTCGATATCTACGAGCTGCGTTGCGTGCTCGAAGGCCTGATCGTCCAGCTGTTCACCCTGCGTGCCAAGGCCAAGGACATCAAGGCCCTGGAAAAAGCCCTGGAAGAAAACCGCCAAGCCCTGAAGGAAGGTGAACTGCAACAGGTCATCGACTCCGTGCAAGGCTTCTACGACGTGTTGCTCGAAGGCTCTGGCAACCACGTCGCGGCCACCCAGTTGCGCCAGTTGCAGGCGCGCATCAGCTACTTGCGCGCGACCTCGGTGTCTCAGGAAAACCGTCGTGGCGCCAGTAACCAGGAAATGGAACGCATGGTCGAGGCGATCAAGAGCGGCGATCCGCTGGCCGCTCACCAGGCCTGCGTCGACCACGTCCGCGCCGCCGCCACCGTGGCCCTCGACTACCTCAAGCGCAAGCAGGAAGAGACCGGGGCGATCCCCGAGATCACCCAGCCCATCGCCCTCAAAGAACCCCGCATAGGTCGTTGATCATGTTCAGCCCGAGCTTTTGTCCGAAGTGTGGCAGCCCTGACCTGGGTCAACAGCTGCCGCCGGGCGATACGCACGAGCGCCTGATGTGCCGCGGCTGCGGCTACATCCACTACGTCAATCCGAAAATCATCGCCGGCTGCATCATCGAGCAGGACGGCAAGTATTTGCTGTGCCAACGCGCAATCCCGCCGCGTCCGGGCACCTGGACGCTACCGGCGGGCTTCATGGAAGCCGGCGAAACCACCGAGCAGGCGGCGTTGCGCGAGGTCTGGGAGGAAAGCGGCGTACGCGCGGAAATCCTTTCGCCGTACTCGATCTTCAGCGTGCCGAAGATCAGCGAGGTGTACATCATCTTCCGCGCCATCGCCCTGGAAATCACCGGCCAGTACGGGCCGGAAACCCTCGACTATAAATTCTTCGCGCCCGAGGACATTCCCTGGGACAGCATCTATTACCCGGCGATCCGGCAGATTCTCGAGCGCTATATCGAAGAGCGGCAGGCCGGGGTCTACGGCATCTACATCGGCAACGACGATACCGGCAAGATTCACTTCATTCGCTAGCGCCCTTGTAGGAGCAAGCTCGCTCCTACAGTCGATCCGGGGGACAGCTGAAGGGTGTCCACCCATCAAACCGGCACCACCCCCTCGACAATAATCACCTCGGCCAGAGCCACACCCTCGCGGTGCCCCCTGGCCTCCTGATAAAGATCCGACCGATAACAGGCCACGGCCTGGTCATAGGAATCGAACTCGATCACCACGCTGCGTTGCGGCGTCGGCCGCCCTTCCATCGCCTCGCTGCGCCCACCACGCGCCAATATCCGTCCGCCGTATTCGGCAAACGCCTTCGGCGCCCGCTGGGTGTATTGGCTGTATTGAACGGGATCGGTGATATCCACGTGAGCAATCCAGTACGCCTTCATAGTGACCTCTCCGGTTGTTTTGTATTATGGTATACCACAATATATTTCCAACAAACACCGAGAATCCTCACATGGCCTTCAACAGCATCGAAGAAATCATCGAAGACTACCGCCAAGGCAAGATGGTGCTCCTGGTTGACGACGAAGACCGGGAAAACGAAGGCGACCTGTTGCTCGCCGCCGACCGTTGCAGCGCCGAAGCCATCAGCTTCATGGCCCGGGAAGCACGCGGGCTGATCTGCCTGACCTTGACCGACGAGCACTGCCAGCGCCTTGGCCTGGAACAGATGGTGCCGAGCAATGGCAGCGTGTTCAGCACCGCGTTCACCGTGTCGATTGAAGCCGCCGTCGGCGTGACCACCGGCATCTCCGCCGCTGATCGGGCGCGTACCGTCGCCGCCGCCGTCGCCCAGGGTGCGAGTGCCGCCGATATCGTGCAGCCGGGTCACATCTTCCCGTTGCGCGCCCGGGAAGGCGGCGTCCTGACCCGCGCCGGGCATACCGAGGCCGGTTGCGACCTGGCACGCCTGGCAGGTTTCACACCGGCCTCGGTGATCGTTGAAGTCATGAACGACGATGGCACCATGGCCCGTCGCCCGGATCTGGAAGTGTTCGCGCGCAAACACGGGATCAAGATCGGCACCATCGCCGATTTGATCCACTATCGTTTAAGTACCGAGCACACGGTCGTACGCATCGGCGAGCGCGAACTGCCAACGGTGCATGGCACCTTCCGTCTGATCACCTTTGAGGATCGCATCGAAGGCGGTGTGCACATGGCAATGGTCATGGGTGACGTGCGTCGCGAACAACCGACGCTGGTGCGCGTGCATGTGATCGACCCGTTGCGCGACCTGGTCGGCGCCGAGTACAGCGGGCCGTCCAACTGGACGTTGTGGGCGGCGTTACAGCGAGTGGCTGAAGAAGGATGTGGCGTGGTCGTGGTGTTGGCCAATCACGAATCCTCGCAAGCGTTGCTCGAGCGCGTACCACAATTGACCCAACCGCCACGGCAGTTCAGCCGTTCGCAGTCACGGATCTATTCGGAAGTCGGCACCGGGGCGCAGATCTTGCAGAACCTTGGCGTGGGCAAGCTGCGGCATCTGGGGCCGCCGTTGAAATACGCCGGTTTGACCGGGTACGACCTGGAGGTGGTGGAGAGTATTGCGTTTACCCAGTGACCCGAGCGGAATTTGCCCCGGTGGGAGCAGCTTGCTCGCGATAGCGGTAGGCCAATCGATATTGAAATCGACTGCCCTGCCCTCATCGCGAGCAAGCTCGCTCCCCCATGGGATTGTGCCGATCAGAGGCACCGAAGTTTTCTAAAAAAAACCGCTTCGGCAGATAGCCGGTAAGGCAAAATGCTTGCACAAAGTTTGGAATACCATAATATGATATTCCATAGACCGAACGATTTGGCCAAGTGCGCCCGCCAGGGAAAGCACCAATAACAGCCCTTGGCACGGTCGCCTTTAGAGGCCAGATGGACCTACTGCTCCCGATAGGCGGGCAATACAAAGCCCGCTCAAAAACACAACAAATGAGGGCGTGAAAATGGTGTTGAACAAACGTGCAACCGCAGTACTGTTCGCGGGTTTGCTGGCCACGGCCAGTCACGTGGCAATGGCGGCTGAAAGCGTCAACTTCGTCAGCTGGGGCGGCAGCACCCAGGATGCGCAGAAGCAGGCCTGGGCCGATCCGTTCAGCAAGGCCAGCGGCATCACCGTGGTCCAGGATGGCCCGACCGACTACGGCAAGCTCAAAGCCATGGTCGAAAGCGGCAACGTGCAATGGGACGTGGTCGATGTCGAAGCTGACTTCGCCTTGCGCGCCGCCTCTGAAGGCTTGCTCGAACCCCTCGATTTCAAAGTCATCGATCGCACCAAGATCGACCCGCGTTTCGTCTCCGATCATGGTGTCGGCTCGTTCTTCTTCTCCTTCGTCCTCGGCTACAACGAAGGCAAGCTCGGCGCCGCCAAACCCCAGGACTGGTCCGCACTGTTCGACACCAAGACCTACCCCGGCAAACGCGCCCTCTACAAATGGCCAAGCCCAGGCGTCCTCGAACTGGCACTGCTGGCCGACGGCGTGCCGGCCGACAAGCTCTACCCGCTGGACCTGGATCGCGCCTTCAAGAAACTCGACACCATCAAGAAAGACATCGTCTGGTGGGGCGGTGGCGCGCAGTCGCAACAGTTGCTGGCCTCCGGTGAAGCGAGCATGGGTCAGTTCTGGAACGGCCGGATTCACGCCCTGCAGGAAGACGGCGCCCCGGTGGGCGTAAGCTGGAAGCAGAACCTGGTCATGGCCGACATCCTGGTCATCCCAAAAGGTTCGAAAAACAAGGACGCGGCGATGAAGTTCCTGGCCAACGCCAGCAGTGCCAAGGGCCAGGCCGACTTCTCCAACCTGACCGCCTACGCCCCGGTCAACGTCGACAGCGTCGCGCGCCTGGATTCGGTGCTCGCCCCTAACCTGCCGACGGCCTACGTTAAGGATCAGATCACTCTTGATTTCGCGTACTGGGCCAAGAACGGTCCGGCCATCGCGACACGGTGGAACGAATGGCTGGTCAAATGAAAATGACGGTAACCGCGTCCCGTCCATCCACGCCCGTCGGGAGCGCCTCCGGCGCTGCCGGCAAGGCCGCTGCGATGACGCAATCCCCGACCCTGGCGCAGCGCTGGCGTGGTGCAAGCAACCTGATCCCGGCGCTGTTGTTCCTGGGCCTGTTCTTTCTCGCGCCGTTGATTGGCCTGCTGTTGCGTGGCGTGCTTGAACCGGTGCCGGGCCTGGGCAATTACGAACAGTTGTTCGCCAACTCGGCGTACGCCCGGGTGTTGCTCAACACCTTCTCGGTGGCCGGCCTGGTCACGCTGTTCAGCCTGCTGCTGGGCTTCCCGCTGGCCTGGGCGATCACCCTGGTACCGCGCGGCTGGGGTCGCTGGATCCTCAACATCGTGCTGCTGTCGATGTGGACCAGCCTCCTCGCCCGCACCTACTCCTGGCTGGTGCTGCTGCAAGCCTCCGGGGTGATCAACAAGGCGCTGATGGCCATGGGCATCATCGACCAGCCCCTGGAAATGGTGCACAACCTGACCGGCGTGGTGATCGGCATGAGCTACATCATGATCCCGTTCATCGTGCTGCCGCTGCAGGCGACCATGCAGGCCATCGACCCGATGATTCTGCAGGCCGGTTCGATCTGCGGTGCCAGTCCGTGGACCAACTTCTTCCGGGTGTTCCTGCCGCTGTGCCGGCCGGGCCTGTTCTCCGGGGGCCTGATGGTGTTCGTGATGTCGCTCGGTTACTACGTCACCCCGGCCCTGCTGGGCGGTGCGCAGAACATGATGCTGCCCGAGTTCATCATTCAGCAGGTGCAGTCGTTCCTCAACTGGGGCCTGGCGAGCGCCGGCGCCGCGTTGCTGATCGTCATTACGCTGGTGCTGTTCTACTTCTACCTGAAGCTTCAGCCGGAATCCCCGGTTGGCGCCAGTAACGCGAGGTAAGCCGTCATGCTCCTGACCCCCAATGCCATGAGCCGCCGGATGCGCTTCGGCCTGTACGCCACCACCGGGCTGATCGGTCTGTTCCTGTTGCTGCCGATCGTGTTCATCGTGCTGCTGTCGTTCGGATCGTCGCAATGGCTGGTGTTCCCGCCACCGGGCTGGACGCTCAAATGGTACGTCCAGTTCTTCTCCAACGCCGACTGGATGAACGCGGCCATGGCCAGCCTCAAGGTCGCGGTGCTGACCACGTTCTTCGCCGTGGCCCTGGGTTTGCCGACGGCGTTCGCCCTGGTGCGCGGCCGCTTCCCTGGCCGGGAAATGCTCTACGGCCTGTTCACCCTGCCGATGATCGTGCCGCTGGTGATCATCGCCGTGGCGGTGTACGCGCTGTTCCTGAAACTGGGCTACACCGGCACGATGTTCGCGTTCGTGGTCAGCCATGTGATCGTCGCGTTGCCGTTCACCATCATCTCGATCATCAACTCGCTGAAGCTGTTCGACCAGTCGATCGAGGATGCCGCGGTGATCTGCGGTGCCTCGCGCCTGCAAGCGGTGTTCAAGGTGACCTTCCCGGCGATTCGTCCCGGCATGGTGGCCGGCGCCCTCTTCGCCTTCCTCGTCTCGTGGGATGAAGTGGTGTTGAGCGTGATGATGGCCAGCCCGACCCTGCAAACCCTCCCCGTGAAAATGTGGACCACCCTGCGCCAGGACCTGACGCCCGTGATCGCCGTCGCCTCGACGCTGCTGATCGGCCTCTCGGTATTGGTCATGGTGATCGCCGCCGCACTGCGCCGGCGCAACGAAATCAGCGCCTGAGCGCGCAGGAGAACGACATGAGTGCAGTGATCAAAGATAGCGCCCAGCAAAACGACCAGCCGCTGGTCAGCCTGCGCAACCTGAACAAGTACTACGGCGACTTCGCCGCCGTGGACAACATCTCGCTGGACATCAAGGACGGTGAGTTCCTGACCTTCCTCGGCTCCAGCGGCTCCGGCAAAAGCACCACCCTGTCGATGCTCGCCGGCTTCGAAACGCCGAGCAGCGGCGAGATCCTGGTCAACGGCCAGTCACTGGTCAATGTACCGCCGCACAAGCGCGACATCGGCATGGTGTTCCAGCGCTACTCGCTGTTCCCGCATCTGTCGGTGCGCGACAACATTGCCTTCCCGCTGACGATTCGCAAACTGGCCACGGCCGAACGCGAACGCCGGGTCGATGCCATGCTCAAGCTGGTGCAGCTGGAGCAATTCGCCCACCGCCGGCCTTCGCAATTGTCCGGCGGCCAGCAGCAACGGGTCGCCATCGCACGGGCACTGGTCTATGAGCCACGCATCCTGCTGATGGACGAACCCCTCGGCGCACTGGACAAAAAACTGCGTGAAGATTTGCAGGATGAACTGCGCCAGCTGCATCGACGCCTGGGCATCACCATCGTCTACGTGACCCACGACCAGGAAGAAGCCATGCGTTTGTCCCAGCGCATCGCGATCTTCAGCCACGGCAAGATCGTTGGCCTGGGCAGCGGCTATGACCTGTACCAGAACCCGCCGAATGCCTTCGTCGCCTCGTTCCTCGGCAACTCGAACTTCCTCAAGCTCAAGGCCCAGGGCAATGCGGCGGCTTCGTTTGAAGGGCAGTCGCTGTCGATCCGCCTGACCGCCGGGCTGCAAACCCATCAGGATGTGCTGCTGATGGTGCGTCCGGAAAAAGCATTGGCCTTGAGCGTTGAGCAAGCAGCCCGGGAGCCACTGGCCGCCGGCTGGAATGAAGTCTCGGCCAAGGTCGTGGAAGTGTTGTTCCTGGGCGAAAGCCAGACCTGCAGCGTAGTGACCTCGGGCGGCACCTCGATGACCGTCAAGGCGTTGTCTGCGGCCGGAATGCCCATGAAGGCGGGCGATCCGGTGCGTGTGCGCTGGGCGACGGCGGATGCTTGTGTCTATACCGAATGGGCTGAGAGCGACCTGAACAAGGCGGCTGGGGCGCATTGATGTTTTGAGCTCCATGCCAGTGGAGCGCTAGATATTTGTCACCCTCGGGTCACCACAACGTCGGGTTGTGGTGACCTTTTTTTTCAGTGTGTGTACCTGTCCATTCCTTCGGTAACGGCCACTTGGGGTTCCGCTCTTACAGCGGGTCACTTTGAAAAGCGCAATGCCACCCGGGGCCAAGTAATCAAACCCTGGCGTTCGGTGGGCCCGCCGCGATGGGGCAAGATCCTCAATAGCCAGAGCAACGCGAGGCGGCCTGACAGCCGACCTGATTACAGGTCTGTCTGCGATCCCCTTGTGGGAGCCAGCCTGCTGGCGATGAACCCCCGGATAACGCGATCCTTCAGACAGGGCGCGTTATCGTTGACGTCCATCGCCAGCAGGCTGGCTCCCACAGGGGATTGGCGGTATCCGCGAAAATCAGATCGGCTGTCAGGCCGCCTCGCTTTGGCTTTTGAAAAAGAGACTCGCCATCAGGGCAAAACCATTAGTGGCCGTTACCGCAGGAATGGGTAGGTACTCCGAAAACAAACAACAGGTCGGCACCAGGCTGCCTGTATTCACGAATCACCAGAACAAAAATGCCCGGCCAAAAGCCGGGCATTCCAGACAAACACCGCCAATCAACAATCAGTCAGTAAAACCAAACCGCGCCACCTCGCGCTGCCGAACCTGCCCACGGGTCGCCAGGCAGTAATACAGCGGACACGTCACCACCAACCCCACCAGCCACGACAGATCCGCGCCCTCAACCAGATTGGCATAAGGCCCGACATACAGCGATGTATTGGCGAACGGCAACTGCACGATGATCCCGATGAAATACGCCACGATCGCATGCAGATTGAACCGCCCATAGACCCCGCCATCCGCACGGAAAATCGAGGCAATGTCGTAGCACCCACGCTTGATCACATAGAAATCGATCAGGTTGATCGAGGCCCACGGCACCAGTACCAACAGCAGCGCCAGGATCAGCCCGATGAACTGTGAGATGAAGTCCGCCGAAGCGCCGAGCGCGACCACGCAGCACCCTGCCAGCACCACGCTCGACAACACCACGCGCACCTTGATGCTCGGCGTCCACTGACTGGCGAACGTCTGGATCGAAGTGATGATCGACAGCACCGCGCCGTACAGATTCAAGGCGTTGTGACTGATGATGTTGAGCAGGAACAGCACCATCAGAATCGGCCCCAGCCAACCGGTGGATTGCTTGACCGCAGCCATCGCTTCAGTGCCTTCAGGGGTTGCCAGGACCGCCACCGCGCCGAAAGTGAACGAGAGGATCGTGCCCAGGGTCGCGCCCAGGTAGGTGGCGAAGAATGGACGCTTGATGCCGATATCCGCCGGCAGGTAGCGCGAGTAGTCCGATACATAGGGCGAGAAGCTGATCTGCCAGATGATGCCCAGGGATACCGTGGCCAACCAGCCGGACAGGTTGAAACCGCCACGGGTGAAGAAGTCCGCCGGCAAGTCATGGGCGAAGATGTAGAGGAAACCGGCGAGCAGCGCGCTGCCCATCACCCAGGTACCAATACGATTGAGGGTATGGATGAAGCGGTAACCGATCACCCCGATGGCGGTGGCGCTGAGGGCACCGATCAGGATACTGGCGGGCACCGGGACCGAAGGCACGATGCCGACGATCGATTTGCCGGCCAACACGATGTTGGAAATGAAAAAACCGACGTAAATCAGGGCGGCAAAGAACACGATCAGCAGCGCACCATAGCGACCGAACTGACCCCGGCTCTGCACCATTTGCGGAATGCCCATGCGCGGGCCCTGGGCCGACGCGAGGGCAATCACCAGCCCGCCGACCATGTGCCCCAGGGCAATCGCCAACAGCCCCCAGTACACATTGAGATGGAACACTTGAACCACCATGGCACCGGTGACGATAGGCAGTGGTGCAATGTTGGTGCTGAACCATAGGGTGAACAGATCGCGGGCCTTCCCGTGGCGCTCTGCGAGTGGAACGTAATCGACCGTGTGATTCTCGATCAACGGGTCTTGCCGGGACATCTGGGACATATGCATGAACTCGAGTTTGTCTGTTCTTATCTTTGTATGAAGCCAAACCGGGGGGACTCTCTGGCCGCCCCTCAGATGAACACCATATTATGGTATTCCAAGCTTTTCACAAGACTGATCCGGTCTTTGCAAGCCCATCTGATCTGCAATCCTGCCGCAAAAAACCACTCTCCGCCTAGCTTAAAGCCCCGTATTTATTGACCTAAAGACCGGAGGTGTACGTTTATCGGCCGGTAGAAAAAGCCCTTGCAAACGCTGTATTACGGTATACCATCAGACCTACAAACTCATAAAAACCACGCACCACACCCGAGGACAGTCCAATGATCGATGCCGCCATCTACAAACAAGTCATGGGCTCGTTCCCGTCCGGCGTAACCGTGATCACCACGCTCGATGACGACGGGCACATCGTCGGCCTGACGGCCAGTGCGTTCAGTTCACTGTCCATGGACCCGGCCCTGGTGCTGTTCTGCCCCAACTACAGTTCCGACTCCTACCCGGTTCTGATCAAGAACAAACGCTTTGCCATTCATGTGCTTTCCGGCGGTCAGCAAAGCGAAGCCTATGCCTTCGCGCGCAAGGGCAAAGACAAGGCACAAGGCATCGAGTGGACATTGAGCGAGCTGGGCAATCCGATCCTGGCCAACGCCACGGCGGTCATCGAATGCGAACTGTGGCGCGAATATGAAGGGGGCGACCACGCGATCATGGTCGGCGCGGTGAAGAACCTGATCGTGCCCCGGCAGAACGCCGGACCACTGGTGTATTGCCACGGCAAGATGGGCGCCCTGCCTGTTCTCGCCTGACTCCACAATCCATGTAGGAGCGAGCCTGCTCGCGATGGACGTCAACGATAACGCGGGTCGTCTGAATGCCCGTGTTGTCCGCGCGTTTTTCGCGAGCGGGCTCGCTCCTACAGATCTACGCAAATCCCTGTAGGAGCGAGCCTGCTCGCGATGGACGCCAACGATAACGCGGGTCGTCTGAATGCCCGTGTTGTCCGCGCCGGAACACATAACCGCCCTCCTGCGTGCCCAGGGACAGATAGGCATAAGCCGGATGACTCTTGGTATGTGACCGTCTGAGAGAAATATTTTGCAGATATTCCGTATTATGGTATACCAATAATCAATCAGCCGAACAGCCGTGCTCAGGAACGCGCTTTACACTGGCGAGAACACCGGGGAGCCCTGCGCTCATTCCAGGCAACAGGCCCGCAGTCGACAGGCCGACAACAAAAGATCCGAGGTAAGCGTCATGAAATTTTCCCTGTTCGTACACATGGAACGTTGGGACGAAAGCATCAGCCATCGCCAGCTGTTCGAAGATTTGACCGAGCTGACCCTGATGGCCGAGGCCGGTGGTTTCAGCACCGTCTGGATCGGTGAACACCACGCCATGGAATACACCATCTCGCCGAGCCCGATGCCGCTGCTGGCCTACCTGGCGGCCAAGACCACCACCATCCACCTCGGCGCCGGCACTATCATCGCGCCGTTCTGGCACCCGATCCGGGTCGCCGGCGAATGCGCATTGCTGGACGTGATCAGCAACGGGCGCATGGAAGTGGGCCTGGCCCGTGGTGCTTACCAGGTTGAATTCGACCGCATGGCCGGTGGCATGCCCGCCTCAAGCGGCGGCCAGGCGCTACGGGAAATGGTTCCGGTGGTTCGTGCCCTGTGGCAAGGCGACTACGCCCATGACGGCGACATCTGGAAATTCCCGACCTCCACCAGCGTGCCCAAGCCGGTTCAGAAACCGAACCCGCCGATGTGGATCGCCGCCCGTGACCCGGACTCGCACAACTTCGCCGTGGCCAACGGCTGCAACGTCATGGTGACGCCGTTGATGAAAGGCGACGAAGAAGTCCTGGACCTGAAGAACAAGTTCCAGACCGCGCTGGACAACAACCCGGACGTGCCACGCCCGCAACTGATGGTGCTGCGTCACACCCATGTTCACGCCGTCGATGATCCCGAAGGCTGGAAGGTCGGGGCCAAGGCGATCGCCAGGTTCTATCGCACTTTCGATGCCTGGTTCGGCAACAAGGAAACCCCGGTCAACGGCTTCCTGGCGCCAAGCCCGGAAGAGAAATTCGCCGGTCGTCCGGAGTTTGAACTGGACAGCCTGCACAAGACCGCCATGATCGGTACCCCGCAAGAGATCATTCCACGCATCAAGTACTATCAGGAACTGGGCGTCGACGAGTTCAGCTTCTGGTGCGACAACAGCTTGCCGCACGCCGAGAAGAAGAAATCCCTGGAGCTGTTTATCAAGCACGTGGTCCCGGCGTTCCGCTGAGTCCTCTGAGTTGCTGTGTGTAGGAGCGAGCTTGCTCGCGATGTTCGTCAACGATAACGCTGGGGGCCTGACACCCAGCAGTGTTCTCAGGTTTATCGCGAGCGGGCTCGCTCCTACAGGGTCGATTTCCATGTTCAATGGTCGTCTCCAGTCACTCGCCCTTCCCTCCGGCGCCGCGCGGGCTTACCTGCGCGGTGAATGGACCGCTTCGCACCTGCATTTCAAGCGTCTGCGCGCCAGTGTTTCGGCCAAGCAGAACGGCTTCTGGCAAATAGTTCACTGAGCACTCCCCAACAGGAATCCACGTACCTCGGCGTCAGGCGGTAGCCTCGCGTTTGCGGTGCATTGTGCTTCGGCCCGGTGGTTATCGGGCTGGCTGGACGCAACAGTGTCCGGCCCATGATCAGGTTTGCTCTATGAACAATAAAAACGCACTGTTGATCATCGACATGCAACAGGAGGACGGTTTCGTCCTCGAACACTTCGATTCGGTGCTGGCCAACACCGCCACACTGCTCGAAAGCGCCCGCCAGCAGCGGGTCCCCGTGATCTATACCCGTCATATCAACCAGGCCGACGGCAGTGATCTGCCACCGGGCGAACCCCGCGAGGCCGATGGCGGCCCGAGCGGCTATCGCGCCGGCACGCGGCAAGTGGAGATCATCCAAAGCCTCGCCCCGCGACCCGATGAAGCCGTCGTCGATAAAGGCCGCTACAGCGCTTTCCACCGTACCGACCTCGATGCCCGGCTCAAGGCACTGGACGTCGACACGCTGATCATCGGCGGCGTGCTGACCGATGTCTGCGTGCTGACCACGGTGTTCGATGCCTTTGCCCTCGGCTATCACATTCGCCTGGTCAGCGACGCCTGCACCACGACCACCCAGGCCGGGCACTATTCGGCGCTGTTGATCATGGCCAACTGGGTCTACTCCCTGGAAATCCTCACCACCGGCGAATGCCGGCGCGCCCTGGAAAGCCGTGACTACGTGAGCCTGAGTCCCGAGCACCCGGACCTGTTCGCCCACCAGCCCCACGAACTGCAAAGCACCATCGCCCGCCTGCACACCCACCTCGTCCGGACTCAGGAGTGATAGCCATGCAAGTTGAAAAAAGAAGCATCGATTTCATCCCCGAAGCCGAACGTCATGGCCAGCCGGGTTCACTGTTTTTCATCTGGTTCGGCGCCAACATGAACATCACCACCATCGCCTCGGGTGTGCTGCCGGTGGTGATGGGGCTCAACCTGTTCTGGAGCGCGCTGGCGATCATCATCGGCTCGCTGATCGGGGCGATATTCATGGCCTCCCACTCTGCCCAGGGACCGAAACTGGGCATCCCGCAGATGATCCAGAGCCGGGCCCAGTTCGGCGTGCTCGGGGCGGTGTTGCCGCTGTTGTTCGTGATGCTGATCTACCTGGGATTCTTCGTCAGCAACACCCTGCTCGCCGCCCAGGCGCTGGAGTCGGTGAGCCCGTTGCCCGCCAACGGCAACATCTACCTGATCGGCGCCTTGTGCTTCGTCGTCGCGCTCTACGGCTACCGCTTGATTCACCGCTTGCAAAAGCTGTTGTCGATCCTTTCGCTGCTGGTGTTCGTCGCTGCCACGCTCTTCGCCCTGCAACTGTCGATTCCGCCCGAGCAGTGGCTGCCGACCGGGTTCTCGCTGTCGAAATTTTTGGTGGCCGTGAGCATTGCCGTCACCTGGCAGCTGTCGTATGCGCCGTATGTCGCCGACTATTCGCGCTACCTGCCCAGTCAAACGCCGACCGCCAAGGTGTTCTGGTACAGCTACGCCGGGACGGTCAGTGGCGGTGCGTGGATGATGATTCTCGGGGCGATCCTGAGTGTCGGCATCGGCGACTTTTCCAGCAACGTCGGCGGCCATGTCGCCGGGCTGTTCGGCAGCGGCGCGCTGCTGCTGTTCGCCTTCATCGTCTACGGCCAGGTGTCGATCAACGTCTTCAACCTGTATGGCGCCTTCATGTCGACCATCACCGTGATTGAACCCTTCGCCCGCCTGAAAGTGACGCCCCGGGTGCGCGGCCTGTTCATGCTGGTGATCAGCCTGGTGGCCACAGCCTTGTGCACCATCAGTCAGGACGACTTCATCACCTTCTTCCTCAACTTCATTTTCTTCATGAGCTACTTCCTGATCCCGTGGACGGCGATCAATCTGGTGGATTACTACTGCCTGCGCAAAGGTCAGTACCGGATCGATGACATCTTTGACGTCAACGGGATCTATGGCCGGGTCAACTGGATCGCCTGCGGCAGTTTTGTGCTGGCGATTGCGCTGGAGATTCCGTTCATGAACACCACGCTCTACGTCGGCCCAGTGGCCACGGCGCTCGACGGCGTCGACCTGGCCTGGCTGGTGGGGTTGCTGGTGCCGGCCTTGAGCTACTTCTGGCTGATGAAACTGGGCAAGCGCACGCCGGTGCTGAAGCAAGCGTCGTAATCACTAATCTGTGGCGAGGGAGCTTGCTCCCTCGCCACAAGTCAGTGCTCGACCTTGAGTGGACAGCATTGCAGCCCCGGGCAGCGATTAATGAGCTATACCCCTTAATCACCCATTGCGGTTCTTCTATGCAGGAGGTTGGCAATGAAACTCAGAAACTCACTTACCGCGCTCATGGTCATGACCAGTCTGTTCGGCTGCGCCACTTCATCAAACCAGAGCGTGTCTGTTACGTTGGTTGCCACCCGGCAAAACACTGGTCAGATCGGCAATGTCGCCTTGTCCGACTGGGACAAACAAACCGGCCTCAGCTTCTTCATCAGTGGTGTGCCAACCGGAGCGGTGCTGCCCTTGCGCCTCTATTCGTTCATCAACAAGGGCAGTTGCGCAAAACCCGGGCCTGTCGCCTACGCCATGAACGACAAAGTCAACACTGAACGCCAGGCCGTACGCGGCTGGGCGTTCAGCCGAAGCGCCCCCGTCGAATTGTCCGTGCTGCTGGCCGGTGAATACTCCATCGTCGTGCGCACTGCGGCGACCGACGGCAATGTCGATATTTTCTGTGGGGACATCAAGCAAGGCGTTGCGCAGAAGTAGCTCAAGGCCAGCACCCGCAACCCGACTGGCGAGGCGACGCCGGCAGCGGCGCGAACGCTCACCTGACGGCCCTTCAGCAGAACCTGCTGGCGGGCCTTTCTTCATTGGAAGGCGCTATCACTCACAAAAGCTGCAGCTGGATCAGGTCGCCGTTCAGTCTGGCCACAATCCGGTCATAACCGGCCAGGGTCGCGTGCGCCGTCTGAATCGGCTGATCATGGGTGGCCGTGACGATCAGCAAATCCGCCCCCGCCGCTTCGGCCGCAAGAATGCCAACGGTGGCATCTTCGAACACCAGGCACTCGGTGATCTCGACACCCAGTCGCCGGGCCGCCAATCGATAACCGGCCGGATCAGGTTTGCCGGCGCTGACGTCTTCGGCCGTGACCATCACCTGCGGCTCGGGAATCCCGGCGGCGGCCATGCGGCGCAACGCCAACGCTCTGGGAGCAGAGGTGACGATAGCCCATCGATGGGCCGGCAATGACTTGAGGAACCCCGCCGCACCCACCACCTCTGCCACCCCGTCGACATCCTCGAGTTCCGCCTGGGTGATCCATGCCGCTTCGGCTTCGGCATCGACGCCGGGCAACGCCAGGCGGCTGATCGTGTCGATGGCGCGGGCGCCGTGGATGGTCGGCAGGAAGGTCTCGACATCGACGCCGTGACGCTTGGCCCAGGTCGCCCAGACGCGCTCGGCGGCGGCAATGGACGTCAGTACGGTGCCGTCCATATCAAACAGAAAGGCACGGTACGGGTGATGGAAAACGCAGGTTTGAGCGGACAAGGCGGACCTTCCTGTCTAACGGAGCTGGCGGGTGTGATGGCCAATGTACAGGATCAATGCGGCGGCGGATTAGCCTGCAATGCGTTTTGTACGCAGTCGAGCAACTGCCCGAGGGCCCAGGGTTTCTTGATGAATGAAACCGCATGCCGCACGCCCGAGCTTTCGGGGGTCTCAAAGCCGGACATGATCATGATCGGCTTGTCCGGCCAGCGATCACCGAACAGGTTGGCCAGGTCCGCGCCATTGAGCTTGCCCGGCATGGTGATGTCGGTCAGCAACATCCGCACATCCTGCGCATGCTGCTCCAGATACTGCGATGCAGCGTCCGCACTGATCTGCGGCTGCACCACAAAGCCTTCGTCCTGCAGGATTTCACAGAGAAACTCCAGAATCAGCGGGTCATCCTCAACCACCAGGATCAACTCGCCAGGAAGGTGTTCGCCCGCTGTCGGTACTCGACTCATGACCGTGCCGCTCCCTGATTGCTTCAATGAATTCGCGGGCTCAACGCCGCTGCCTACAGGTAGGAGCAGCGGAGTGGGCGGAAATTCATTTTTGATACAGGCGAATAGTGAAGTCGGGCGTCCTGCAGGATGAGATCAGCGCCCTTCTCCGCCACCATCAACACGGCGGCATGGGTGTTGCCGGAGGTCACGTTGGGGAAAATCGACGCATCGACGACCCGCAACCCCTCCAGGCCATGCACTTTCAGACGCTTGTCCACCACCGACTTCTGAGTGTCAGCACCCATGGCACAGGAACCACACAGGTGATAAATCGACCCGCTGTTGTCGCAGAAGTACTGCAACATTTGCTCGACCGTGATGCCCCTGAGGGCCGGTGCCTGCATGATCTTGCGCATCAGGCGACTGCCCTGGATCACCTCGTCGATGTCCTTTTGCGTGCTCAGGTAGTTAGGGTCGATTAACGCCGCATCCTCGGGTTTTTTCGAGGCGATCTCGATGTGCCCGCGGCTGGTCGGCCGGCAGGGGTTGAAGCACAACAGGAAGCCGGAATACGGCTCGGCTTGAGGCTCGCCTTGTTGTTTTTCGGGATCTGGTACGACAGTGGATTGAAGCCTTCGGCTGCCGACTCGCCACGGGTTTCGGTGGCAAAGGCGAACAGTCCCGGGGCTACGGTTGCCAGCAAGGCTTCCACCAGGCCGCGACCACCATCGAGGATGCCGAAGAAACGGCCCTGCTCGGAGTGATGGGCAATCATCTTCACTCGCTGAGCACCGAGGCCCAGAAGGTCAGGCCGGTGGTCAGGCCCCAGCAACCGAAGATGATCATCAGACCGGTCATCGACGGCGCGGTGGAGTACCACAGGCCCAGGGCGTCGGTGGCGACCAGCGAGAAGAAAATCAGAAAGCGCGGTGCGATACGGTCGGCCAGCCAGCCACTGGGCAAATAGCTGAGCAGGAAGATCGTGCCGAGCATCGAGTACAGGTAACCCAGCTCGCTGTGATTGATATGGAACACTTCGAGCATGGTGGTCTGGTAAACCTGACGCAGGTACAGGATCGGGTAGATCGCACCGGCGGCCAGTACCAGCAGCATCAGTTGGAAATAGCGACTTTCCTTGTCACTGTGGCTTTTTGAACTCGCGCTCGAACACTGAATAGCGGCAGCAGTGGATGCATGCTTGGACATCGAGTAGACCTCGGGCGCCCGGTTGGTCCGGGCGTCCCAGTTAATTGCTTTTATAGATGCAGCGTGAGGCGTGTTACCGGTGAATCAGTATTCATGACCACAAGACGGGTCTGGGTGAATTCGAGCATGCCGTGCTTGCCGTCATCACCGCCCAGGCCGGAACGTTTCCAGCCGGCGTGGAAGCCCTGGCAAGGGTCAGCCGGGGTGCGATTGACGTACAGCTCGCCCGCCTCGATGGCGTTGGCAACTTTCATGGTGGTGCGGTAGTTCTCGGTATAGAGCACCGAGGCCAGGCCGAACTGATGGTCGTTGGCCATGGCCAGGGCTTCGTCGATGTCGCGGTACTTGAGCACCGGCGGCACTGGACCGAAGATTTCTTCCTGGATGATTTCCATGTCCTGGCGGCAGTGGCTGAGCAGGGTCGGCGGGTAGAAATTCCCCTTGCCTTCAGGCAGCACACCGCCGGTTTCCAGCACGGCACCGTCAGCGACGGCGCGCTGGACCATGGCATGAATGTTCTGCTGCGAACTGGCGTTGACCAGTGGCCCCATAAAGCCTGGCTCCCTGGCGCGGTCGCCGAATGCCACGGCGCTGATTTTCGCCTTGAGCAACGCGAGGAATTGGTCGTGGACGCTTTCCTGCACGTAGACCCGCTCTACCGCCGTGCACAACTGGCCGCAGTAGGTGGTCTTGGAGGCGACGATGGCGGTGGCAGCCGTTTCAAGGTCGGCGTCGACTTCGATGATGGCCGGGGTCTTACCGCCCAGTTCCCGGGAAGGTTTGGCGATGTTGGCCTTGCAGTAGTCGAGCACGATGCGACCGGCGTTGACGCTACCGGTCAGGGGGATCAGCCCCACGGCCTTATGGGTGCAAACAGCGGCGGCGATGGCGTGATCCATGGTCAGGATGTTGATCACGCTGGAACGAGCATCGACAAACCCGGTCGCCTGAGCAAGTTTGTGGGCGTGCATGCGCTCGGGAGAGGATTTCGACACGGCCAAGCTTTTCAGCGATAAGCACCTGCTGAAAGCTTGACCGGGAACAGAGTATCTACAGGTTTTACATGCTCTACAGCATGTGTGACCCACTCAAACCCACTGTAGGAGCGAGCCTGCTCGCGATGGGGCCATCAGCGACACCGCATCAACTTCATCGCCAGCAGGCTCCTACAGCGATCTGTGCACCCGCCAAAGCCCTCCATTCAAAAGATCCAAAGTTGGCTTGGATTAGCCTGCTTATTGGGAGCCCTTACCCTCAATCCAAAAGTCCTTGCTCACAACTTTAAGCTTGCTATCTGTCGGGTGTCTATCCTCGCACTCGAAGTCAATTGAGCCCTTCACGAAACCGCGAAACGGGTCGTTTGGATCAATGGAAACTTCCCAGATTACCAACTTCCCGCTGCCAATTTTCATGTGGGTACCTCCATCGACGAAGTTGTACCAAGCGTACGCCCCCTTGGTACCTTCAGGTGCAAGCTCATAGGTTTTTTCCCTTAGCTGTTCATCTCCTAGAATTTGAATGTATTGATGATTCTTCGATGTATCTCCGAGGTAGGCGTAAAGAAAAAACGCAGAGTCAGTAGCACCAAAGTAGAAGCTTTTGGCTTCTTGCTTTATAACGTTGTGCTCCCTTTTGACAGTGACAGTCATCGATCCTTTTGCTGCTTTGTCTTCAGGGAGTTCTCTGAATTTATCGTTGAATTCAGAGGCGAGCTTGATGAAATTCTTATCCATTGTCTTAACCTGCCTGGTTTGTATGTGGTTAGTGCAGGTGTGACATTAGAGCAGTTGCGGGGGGTGGACCACTAACAGTTCTGTTAGCTGTGGAAGTTGTTCAGAGGGCGTAAACTCGACAGGCTGTTCGTATACATTCAAAATTGAACTTATAAATGTCTTCTGTTCATAGGAAAAAGTACTGTCGATAATAATCCCCATTGAGCGGGCTCAGTCGGGTCGCGTGACACCACCAGGTTGAACCTTGGTAGCCCATCAGCTACACCGCATCAGCTTCATCGCCAGCAGGCTGAACTGGTCAAGTAATCCTGGACACCGATTAAGGTTTCACGCCGCCAACTTCTCCCTGGAGACTGGTGACCGATAGTCGTTGTAGCTATGCGGCCTGGTGATGTTGTAGCGCGATACATAGCGCTGCACATCCGCTCGGGCCTCATGTTCCGATCCGTAGCCTGCTTCTGGCACCCACTCTGATTTCAAACTTCCAAAGAAACGCTCCATTGGAGCGTTGTCCCAGCATTCGCCTTTACGGTTCATGCTCTGCCGGAGTCCATGTTCCAGCAGTTCATTTCTGAATTTATGGCTGGTGTACTGGGCGGATTCAACCGGTCGTCGCAACACCTCTGATCGAGGTGTTTATGGGACGACCTGCAGGCTGGATGCAAAAAT